>JAEERC010000059.1 GCA_016285645.1 Clostridiaceae bacterium
CGCCCCCGCCGATGCCTTTGATGACAGAACCTTCTTTGTTTCTTTGAACGAGGATGTCGCGACGGTTGATACCGAAAGCGGCAAGGTAACGGTGCTCAAAGAAGGTACGGCAACAATACGCTGTGTTGCCGCCTCGGGAGTTTTCTCCGACTGCTTCATTTATTCCGGTTCAGTAGCGCAGACTCAGGCAAAAACTCAGGCAAAAAGCGACAGTCTCAAAGCAAAAACACCTTTAATCATCATTTCCTGCTCCTGCGCAGCAATACTCGTTGCCGGAGTTGTGATATTCACCGTAAAGAAAAAACGCAGGAAAGTATAAAACAGAAACAGACGCGCCCTTTCGGGAGCGTCTGTTTTCATATCATCCGTATTTTAAAATGTCTTAACCAGTTCTTTGAGATACGCCTTGAAATCCTCGCCGATTTCGGGATGACTGAGCGCCACCTCGCAGTTTGCCTTCATAATGCCCAGCTTGTTGCCCATATCGTAGCGGTTGCCCTCAAAATCGTAGGCGAGCAGCCTGCCCTCCTTACCAAGGTCGCTGAAAATATCGGTAAGATAAAGCTCCTTGCCTTCGGGCGTGTTTTCAAGCCCCTGTTCAATAAGCGGGAACATCTCGGGCCCCATAACAACCCTGCCGAGTATGGCGAAAAGCGACATAACCTCCTCGGGCTTCGGCTTTTCGATTATCTTGTGGCAGTTCATAACGCGGCTTTCACCTTCAATCGGTGTAACTCCGAGCGAGCAGTAAAGCCCTATTTTGTCAGCCGTCACGCTCTGCACGCCCACAACCGTTTTGCCGTATTTTTCGTATGCCTCGCAAAGCTGACCTATGGCGGGATTCTTTTCATTTATAACCACATCGTCGCCGTATAGAACCGCAACGGGATCGTTGCCCGCGAAAGCCCTCGCGCAGTAGAGAGCGTGGGCAAGCCCCTTCGTCTCCTTCTGGCGTATGTAGCTTATGTTAGCGAGGTCCGCCACGCGCTTCACGCTCTCAAGCAGGGCCGCCTTTGAGGGGTTGCCCTCAAGGTTTTTCTCAAGCTCGAACGAGTGGTCGAAATGGTCCTCAATAACGCCTTTTCCGCGGTTCGTTATAACGAGAATGTCGGTTATTCCCGCGGCAGCCGCCTCCTCAACAAGATATTGAATGGCGGGCTTGTCAACAATGTTGAGCATCTCTTTCGGCACGGATTTTGAAGCGGGCAGAACCCTTGTGCCGAGCCCCGCGGCGGGGATTATCGCCTTTGTTATTTTCATTCTTATTACCTCTTTAACTGATAATATTGTAAGCGAGTTTCATAAGCAGGTTGCAAATAAGCGAATAGCCGAAATAGCTGCATATAAGATTCATAAACGAGGTTCCGCCTATTCTCGCGAGCATCGTCTTGAAGGAAAGTTCGTTGTCGCAGTTTTCGCGTATTATTCCCATATCGCGGAATATCTTTCTGTAAATGAGACTGTCGGCGAAAATGCCGGAGATAATATGCGCTGTAATGAACGCGCATATACTCGCTATGAATATCGGGTCGTGCGCGAGATTGGAAGCCGATTTCATCGTAACCGCCGTAATCTCCTCGGCGTGCTCGGAATAAAAGCGCTGAAGCTCGTCCTGAGTCATCTGCTCATTGCCCGCTATGGAGGCGACATAGTCGTAGTAGGGGGCTATATCCTTTTCAACAGCCGCCGTGAAAAACAGCGAAATGGCAACGAACACGCCCATAAACAAAAAGCCGACTTTGAGCATTCTTCTGTAGAAGAAATAGAACGGTGAAAGGAAAAACGCCGCCCAGTTCCAGGAAGCGGATTTTCCGCTTTCGGCGAACCTTTTGAATTTCGGCAGGAATTTATACTGCCCTTTTTTGAGATATAGCGCTATGTCGCCCGCCGCCTCGTTGTTTATCGGCTCGCTCTTTAAAATCGTTGTGCCGAAAATATAGGGGCTGACGGCTCCGGGCGCGCGGAAATCAAACGGGAACGGAGTGCCCGAACTTGTTTTGAGGGGAATCGGGCAGCCGCATCTTGAGCAGACCTGCGCGTCGGGTTCGTTGTTCTGACCGCACATTGAGCATATTTTAAACTCGTTTGCGCCCTCTTCGTCGTTATATTCAAACTCGCCCGCCTCCGCGGTTTCATCGGCGTTGTTCTCAGCCGTGTCCGGGCGCCAGACATAGCCCGAAGCGTGAAGATAGCCGTTTACACAGCTCCCCAGTTTCTCATAGCAGGCGCGGTGCTGCGGAGTGGCGCAGTCCGGGCAGACTATTACATCATCGGCGGGGGAGAGCGGCTTGCCGCAGCCGGGGCATATCTGATTTTCGTAATACATGGCATTCACCTCTTTAAGCAACTGTATCATATAATTTTATACTAAATATGAACAAAATGCAATTACCGTAAAAAATATTTTAATACTTTACATTAAAGGCATTTTTATATATAATATATATTTGTGAAATAATCAAGTAGGAGATTGGTTTATGGTTCAGTATGAAGAATTACGGCTCTCGCTTTTAAGCCACGAGGAAAAACTAACCCAGCTCAGAACTTCGCTCGGCCTTGACAAGGCGGCGCAGGAGATTGAGGAGCTCGAAAAACAGCAGGCGGAAGCGGGCTTCTGGGATGATATTCAGAATTCACAGAAGGTGGTGCAGAGAACCGCGCAGCTGAAAAATAAAATAAAAGCGTATGACGACCTCAAGGCGGAATACGAGGACGCGCTCACTATGATTGAGCTTGCCGACGAGGAGGAGGATCTTGAGCTGTTTGACGAGTGCAACGACAATGTTGTGTCATTCGTCACAAAGCTCGACGCGATGACCCTCTCAACCCTGCTCACGGGCGAGTATGACTCCAAAAACGCCATTCTCACCTTCCACGCGGGCGCGGGCGGAACCGAGGCGCAGGACTGGAACCAGATGCTTGTGCGCATGTATGAGCACTGGGCTGAAAAGCACGGCTTCAAGGTAAGTCTTGTTGACTTCCTTGACGGCGAGGAAGCGGGTCTCAAATCCGCCGTTCTGTTAATCGAGGGCGAGAACGCATACGGCTATATGAAGAGCGAAATGGGTGTTCACCGCCTTGTGCGCATTTCCCCGTTTGACGCCTCGGGCAGGCGTCACACATCCTTCGCTTCACTTGAAGTTATGCCCGAAATCGACGACACCGTTGAGGTTGAGATAAACCCCGACGACATAAAAATCGACTATTACCGCGCAAGCGGAGCGGGCGGTCAGAAGGTTAACAAAACCTCCTCCGCCGTGCGCATTACCCATATACCCACCGGCATTGTCTGCGCGAGCCAGGTTGAGCGCAGCCAGTATCAGAACCGCGATGTGGCAATGAAAATGCTCAAATCCAAGCTCATAGAAATCAAGGAACGCGAGCACCTCGACAAAATCGAGGATATCAAGGGCGAGCAGAGAGAAATCGCCTGGGGCAGCCAGATACGCTCCTATGTGTTTATGCCATACACCCTTGCCAAGGACCACAGAACGAATTTCGAAATGGGCAACATCAACGCCGTTATGGACGGCGATATAGACGGTTTCATCAACGCCTATCTCCAGATGGAGGCAAACAAAGACTGATTGTCAGGTGATAATGTGAGAATAATCGACATTTCCCGCGATCTTATGCAGTGCGAGGTCTATCCGGGCGATCCTCTGCCCGAGCTTACCGCTCTTGAGACGATAGACGGCGACGGCTGTTACAATCTTACAAAAATTTCAATGTGTACTCACACGGGCACACATGTTGACGCGCCGCTGCATTTTATTTATCAGGGCGCTTCAATAGAGAACTGCCCCCTCGACGCGTTTATCGGGCAGTGCACGGTGCTCGAAATGCGCCCCGGCATAATAACCGGCGAGGACGCGGAGACGCTTCTGCCTCAGGGCTGCGAGCGGCTTTTGATCAAGGGCGGCGGAAGGGCGTTCTTTATGGACAGCGCCGCGGAATATCTCGCCCAGAGCAATCTCAAACTTATCGGAACGGACTCGCTCTCCGTCGGCTGCGAGGGCAACGAGATAGGTCCCCACAGGGCTTTCCTGCGCGAGGGTATCTGCATTCTCGAAGGGCTGGATTTGACCGATGTAAACCCCGGCGAATATTTTCTTTTCGCCCCGCCCGTCAAAATCGGAGGCGCCGAAGGCGCTCCCGCAAGAGCGGTACTTATAGCGGATTACATATTCTGGAGTGGTAAAAACGGATGAAGAGATTTTTTGATTTTGTTATCAGCCTTTTCGCGCTGATAATACTGTCGCCTCTTCTGGCTGTCGTGTCACTGATTATTTTCATTGACGACGGTCCGCCCGTGGTTTTCCGCCAGACCCGAATCGGAAAAGACGCGAAGCCCTTTACAATCTATAAATTCCGCACAATGAAAAAGAACACCCGCAACACGGCAAAGGGCGAACTTGCCGAATCGGGCGCTCAGATTACCAAAAGCGGAGCGTTCCTGCGAAAAACAAGTCTTGACGAACTGCTTCAGCTTATAAATGTTTTAAACGGTACAATGAGCATTGTAGGGCCGAGACCTCTCATCCCCGAGGAGGAGAAAATACACGCCCTGCGCAAGGAATACGGCGTTTACAAAGCCCGCCCCGGCGTTACCGGCTGGGCGCAGGTGAACGGCAGGGATGACCTTGACGATGAGGAAAAGGCGAAGTTCGACATAGAATATGTCGAAAACGCCTCCCTCGCTTTTGATATAAAAATCCTTTTTAAAACTGTCGCCGTTGTTTTAAAACGCGAAAACATCACCGAAGGCGGCGAAAAGAATAAAGGTGAGTAAAAACCCACCTTTAAAAAATCAGCTGACCTTTCCGAGATATTCCTCGAGTGTCTGACCGCTCGCCTTCATTTCCTTCGCGGCTTTGACACCCACATATCTCCAGTGCCACGGCTCATATATAACCTTTGTTATTCCCTGCTTGTTTTCGGGATAGCGCAGTATGAAGCCGTAATCCGCGGCGTGCTCGTCGAGCCATTTGTATTCCTTTGTGTACTGGAAGCCCGCGGTTGAGTCCGCGGTTATAATATCCATCGCGAGGCCGGCGTTGTGCTCGCTTGAGCCGGGAGGAAGAATTCTCTCAACCGCCTTGAGCGTAGCGTCAACCTTGTTGTAGCCCTGATTTCTGTAGAAATCAATCTTGTTGTTTAAATTATTGCGCTGCCTTTCAAGCGAACGGTAGCCCGACACGGGAGTAAGATAAATGCCGTCCGCCTTCGCCGCCTGATACATCTCATCGTAGTGCGGGGCGACACGGTAGTCAAGTTTTATACCGAACGAACTTCCGCGAACGGCGTCCGCGAGCTGCGGAACATAATCGTCGGGAAGAATATAGTCGCGGTTTATGAGAACCGTATTGAAGTTGCTGTCGGTGATTTCTATACGGGTGGGGTTGAGCCCCGCGTAGGCGTATTCATAATCCGAATTGACCGCCGCTGTGGTTGTCACAGTGGGCGCGGCCGTTGTTGACGAGGGCTTTTCGTTCTGCTTAGTCGTGGTGGTGTTGCCCTTGCCCGAGGTTGTCGAGGGCTTTGTCGCCTTCGTCGTGGCGGCAGCGGTAACAGTTGTAACAACATCCTTTACGGTGTTGTCGCCGAAACTGAAAAGTCCGGGTTTGCCCTCGGTGGTCTGCCCGGCTGACTGCAGCGTTCCGTCCGGCACCGGGAAAGTTACGGTTTCGCCGTCGGGAGTTGTGTAGAACGATTTCTGAGTTGTTTCGGTCTCCCCGGCTGCCTGAATTGTTGAGCGCTCCTTGTCCGTGTTCTGCTTTGACGGAGTTGTGCGCCTTGTTGTAATAACGGCAATCGCGCTTCCGCTGCCCACGGCGAGTACTATCGCCACGGCAATTACCAGTATCTTGTTTTTAAGATTCATTTTTTGTTCCTCTCTTATATGAGACTAAACCAATTTTAGTCAACTTGAATTAAAAAGTCAACTGTTTTTTGTGTAATATAATAAATAATTAATACCTTTAATTAATACCTTTGTGAAAGGAGATTTCCATGACAGCAAAAGAAAGTGTAAAAAATTATCCCTCTGAGCGCAGAATGTACGCGAATTATGTTGTCAAAAACATCAAAAAAATCTGCAAGGAGATAGGTCCCAGGCCCTCCGGCTCCGAAAAGGAGCTTCAGGCGCAGGAAATGATGGCGGAGGACCTCAGAACCTCCTGCGACGAGGTCAAAATCGAGTCGTTCAGACTTGCCCCCGCGGCGTTTATGGCGTGGGTTCAGCTCACGGTTTTCTGCGGAGTGGCGAGCGCCGTTCTGCTCTTCCTTACACACTGGAATTTCTTCCCGAATCAGAGTCTTATATTCACCGCGGTCGGCACCGTCCTGATTCTTATTGACCTGTTCTTCATATTCACCGAATTTCTGCTTTACAGACAGTCCCTCGACATTTTCTTCCCGAAAAAGGAGAGCCACAATGTCATAGCCGTTCGCAAGCCCACGGGCGAGGTAAAGAGAAGAATAATCTTCTCCGGTCACTCGGATTCCGCTCCCGAATGGCAGTTCACATACTGGGGCGGTCCCAAACTTGTTGTTCCCTCAATCGGCCTGGGGCTCGGCGGCATTGTCTATGTCGCGATTGTCAGCATAATCGCTTTCGTTTCCGCCTCGGGCGGCACCGACCTTTCACAGAGCAAACTGTTTTTCATTCTTTCAATAATCGGCATCTGCTTTACTCCGTTTTTCCTCTGGTGCCTTCTCTATTACAATCCCAAAAGACCTGTTGACGGCGCCAACGACAACCTTTCGGGCTGCCTTTGCTCAATGGCTGTGCCCAGATTTTTGCAGGATCACGACATAAAACTCGAAAACACCGAGGTAATGGTTGTTCTCACAGGCAGTGAGGAAGCGGGGCTCAGGGGAGCCAAGGCGTTTGCCAAGGCGCACGCCGCCGAATTTGCCGCCGAAAAGGATGTTGAAACGGTGTTCATCGGCAGCGATACCGTGCGTGATTTTGACTTTATGGCGGCTTATTCAAGGGATATGACCGGCACGGTCAAAAACGATATGCAGGTTTCAAAACTTCTCAAAGAGGGCGCCGCCATAGCGGGCTACGACCTGCCCTACAAGAGCGTGTTCTTCGGCTCGTCCGACGCCGCGGCCATCACCCAGGGCGGTATGAAGGCAACCTGCTTCGCCGCAATGGATCCCGCACCCGCGCGCTACTATCACACCAGACTTGACACAGCCGACAATCTCGACCTCAAAACAATAGAGGCGGGTGTCGATATTCTTCTCGAAACTCTTTTCCTTTTCGATGAAAAGGGACTCGATATATAATTTATTTTTCCGCGCGATTATTCTTGAAAGGAGAACCTTTTATGTTTAAAAAGATTCCCGTTGCCGTTTCACTGCTCCTCGTTTTCGCGATGCTTTTTTCCTTCGCGTCCTGCAGTCTGACCTCAACCGAGGAGGAAACACAGACAACGATTAAAAAGCGCACCTCCGACCTGCCCACGGAACAGCTCTATGTTGTGGCGGGCGACAATCAGACCTATTTCATCGACGCCGAGGGCAATACTCTCAGCGAAACCACAACGCTTGACGACGCGGGCGTGCTCGCTAAAAACACCCGACTTGTCGATTACTACAATGTAAATGTAAACGCCCTTGTTGACGGCACGCAGAAGGCAATTGTCAGCCGCCGTGACGGCAAGAGCATCGGCAAACAGACCGACGCAGAGGGCAACAGTGTAAAAATGAGCGAAAACGAGCAGGTGAACGCCGCTATCGACTCGCTCAAAAAGTATATGCTTGTAACCGAGGATTATCCCGACACCGAATACACAAGCGACCTCAAGGATGTTTTCCCGGGAGCGGAATATGTAAGCACGCTCACCGCGGCTGACATTGAAAGCGCCACCTGCGTTGACGGCGACACAACCAGAACAATAGTGCTCACTCTCAAATCCCCCGTGCCCAAGGCGGTAATCGACGCGAACTTCGACAAGGAGAATATCGACGATATCTACGCCGAGTTCGAAAAGGCGAAGGACTATATGACAATCGAAAAGGATAAAACAAAGTTCGAGTATGTCAACTGCAAAATCGAAATAGTCGCCGACCTCGAAACCGACAATGTAATTTCACTCAGATACACAAAGGGCGTTAATGTCAACACCGTCATTAAGGGCGAGGGTAAACTTGCCTCCGTGGGCGAGGTTCCCGTAGCGTTCCTCTACACCTATACCGTTGAATACAGCATTGACAGAACAGATCCCGAAGCACCTCAGGAAATAAAATAATATATTCAAATAAGCGAAAGGAAGTAAACGAACAATGGCATCTCAGGCACTCATCGCGTATTGCAGAACTTATCAGAAGGTAATGAAACTCGCAACGGATGTTCTTCCCTGGAAGGAACCCGCAATCACAAAGGGACCCGGCTCCATCAAAAAACTCCCCTATCTCATCAAGCAGAAGGGCATAAAAAATGTTCTGATAGTGACAGATAAGGGACTTATGAGCCTGAATCTTCTCGATTCACTCTTTGAAGGGCTCAAAGAAAAGGGAATCAACTATGCCGTCTTTGACGGCGTTCAGCCCAATCCCACAATTCAGAACATTGAAGACGCGAGAAATCTCTATATTGAAAACAACTGCGAGGCGATAATCGCTTTCGGCGGCGGTTCACCTATGGACTGCGCCAAGGCGGCGGGCGCGAGGGTCGTAAAGCCCAACCAGTCCGTTCCGCAGATGAAGGGCGTTCTCAAGGTCCGCAAAAAGCTTATGCCCTTCTTCGCCGTTCCCACAACAGCCGGCACCGGCTCGGAGACCACAATAGCCGCTGTTGTCTCAAACCCCGACACCCACGAAAAATACGCAATCAACGACCTCTGCCTGCGCCCCGGATACGCGATTCTTGACCCGGAGCTTACGGTAGGCCTTCCTCCCCACATCACCTCAACAACGGGTATGGACGCCCTCACCCACGCGGTTGAGGCGTATATCGGCGGCTCCAACACAAAGGACACAGCCGCACGCGCCCTTCAGGCGACAAAACTCATATTTGACAATATCTACACCGCCTACAGCGACGGCAAAAACATTGAGGCGCGCCAGAATATGCTTCTCGCCTCCCACTACGCGGGCATCGCCTTCACAAGGGCTTATGTCGGCTATGTTCACGCCATCGGTCATAACCTCGGCGGATTGTACGGAGTGCCTCACGGGCTTGCCATGTCCATTCTTCTTCCCCACGTGCTCGAGTTCTACGGCGAAGCGGCTTATGACCGTCTTGCCGATCTCGCCGACGCCGTCGGTATAGCGGGCGCGAACAACGCCGAAAAGGCGCAGGCGTTCATCTCCGCAATCAAGGAGTTAAACGCCAGAATGAACATCCCCACAAGCGTCGACAAGATTAAGGAGGAGGATATTCCTCTCATCGCGAAGCGCGCCCTTCAGGAGGGCAACCCGCTCTATCCCGTTCCGAAGATTATGGATCAGGGCGAATGCGAAGCGTTCATAAGAACTCTTATGCCCCGCGAAACAGCCGCCGCCGGACCCGTTCCCGCTCCCGAAAAGAAGGAAATAAAGGAAGAGGTAAAGGAAGAAATCAAAGAGGCGGTTGAGGAAGTAAAGGAAAAAGCGGAAGAGATAAAAGAGGAAATCAAGGAAAAAGCCGAAGAAATAAAGGAAGACTTCTCCGATGCCCTTGAAGGCGTAAAGGATGAATTCAAAGACGCTTAAAAACAACAAAAAAACGGAGCCATTAGGGCGCGCAACTTAGGGATTTAACAGCCTCAAAAAACATCCTTCGGCGTAAAACTTCGTTAAAAATGCTCGGAATACACAAAGTATTCCTGCGCTTTTTGCCTTGTTTTAACACCGAAATCTGAATTTTTGAGGTGCGAAG
>JAEERC010000060.1 GCA_016285645.1 Clostridiaceae bacterium
AACGTAATGCCCATGGTATTCGGCAACCTCAACAACCAGTCAGGCACAGGCGTTGCTTTCACAAGAGACCCCGCCACAGGCGAAAAGAAGCTTATGGGCGAGTTCCTTATCAACGCTCAGGGCGAAGACGTTGTTGCCGGTGTCCGTACTCCCATGCCGATCGCTCAGATGGAGCAGGAGTTCCCCGAGGCATACAAACAGTTCATCGATGTCTGCAACATCCTTGAAAACCACTATCACGACATGCAGGATATGGAGTTCACCGTTGAGAACAAGAAACTCTATATGCTTCAGTGCCGCAACGGCAAGAGAACAGCGCCCGCCGCTCTTCAGATTGCCTGCGACCTCATCGACGAAGGTCACAAGACCGAAGAAGAAGCTGTCATGATGATCGACCCCAGAAACCTTGACACTCTCCTTCACCCCCAGTTCGACGCTAAAGAGCTTAAAGCCGCGACTCCTCTCGGCAAAGGTCTCGGCGCGTCACCCGGCGCTGCCTGCGGTAAGGTAGTCTTCACGGCTGAAGACGCCGCGGAGTGGAACGCAAGAGGCGAGAAGGTTATCCTTGTCCGTCTTGAAACCTCCCCTGAAGACATCACCGGTATGAAGGCATCCCAGGGCATCCTCACCGTTCGCGGCGGTATGACCTCACACGCCGCTGTTGTTGCCCGCGGTATGGGCACCTGCTGCGTATCCGGTTGCGGCGACATCGCTATGGATGAAGAAAACAAAAAGTTCACTCTCGGCGGCAAAACCTTCAACGAGGGCGACTATATTTCAATCGACGGCTCAACAGGCAACATCTATGAGGGCATCATCCCCACAGTTGACGCTCAGATAGCCGGCACATTCGGCAGAATCATGGCTCTCGCCGACAAATACAGAAAGCTCAAGGTCCGCACAAACGCCGACACTCCCGCCGACGCGAAGAAGGCACGCGAACTCGGCGCCGAAGGCATCGGCCTCTGCCGCACCGAGCACATGTTCTTCGAGGCAGACAGAATCGCCGCTTTCCGCGAGATGATCTGCGCTGACACAGTCGAAGAAAGAGAAGCCGCTCTTGAGAAGATTCTTCCCTATCAGCAGGGCGACTTTGAAGCTCTCTACGAAGCCCTTGAAGGCTGCCCCGTAACAATCAGATTCCTTGATCCTCCTCTTCACGAGTTCGTTCCCACAGAGGAAGCCGACATCGAACTGCTTGCGAAAGCACAGGGCAAGAGCGTTGAATACATCAAGAACCTCATCGCTGGTCTCCACGAGTTCAACCCGATGATGGGTCACCGCGGCTGCCGTCTTGCGGTTACATATCCCGAAATCGCTGCTATGCAGACCAAAGCGGTTATCCGCGCGGCTATCAACGTCCAGAAGGCACATCCCGACTGGAACGTCAAGCCCGAAATCATGATTCCGCTTGTTTGCGAAATCAAAGAGCTCAAGTTCGTAAAGAAAGTTGTTGTTGAAACAGCGGACGCCGAAATCGCGGCTGCGGGCAGCAACCTTGAATATGAAGTAGGCACAATGATTGAGATCCCCAGAGCGGCTCTTACCGCCGACGAGATCGCAACAGAAGCGGACTTCTTCTGCTTCGGCACAAACGACCTTACCCAGATGACCTTCGGCTTCAGCCGTGACGACGCGGGCAAGTTCCTTGACGCCTACTATGACACCAAGATTTTCGAGAGCGATCCGTTTGCGAAGCTTGACCAGACCGGCGTAGGCAAACTTATGAAGATGGCTCTTGACCTCGGCAAACCCGTCAACCCGAAGCTTCACTGCGGCATCTGCGGCGAGCACGGCGGCGACCCGACATCCGTTGAGTTCTGCCACCAGATCGGCCTTGACTATGTTTCCTGCTCACCCTTCCGCGTTCCCATCGCCCGCCTTGCGGCAGCACAGGCAGCCATTGCGGACAAGAAATAATAAACAGCATCTGCTGTAAAACATCCCCCGACTGTTCAGGCAGTCGGGGGATTTGTTATTAATAATAATACCAGTTAATTTGGGAAACCCACATTGCAATTATTAATAAAAAGTGATATAATAAATATATAGATATTTATTGGAGAAACAAAGTTAGAGAATCATTATGGAGTATTATAATAGGTATGATAAAAATGTGCTAGAGCCATTTGCATTAAAAACAACTGGATTATCTTTCAACAAAAAATATTTAGATTATTATCATCCCTGTGATACAGATAATTATGATTATATATCACCGGATGGTAGTAGCGCTTTAGAAATAACAAGTGTAATTCCTAAAAATGCCATTGAAGCATATAAATACGAAAAAGCATATATAAAAGGAAAGAATAATCTAAAAAAAGATAGAATAAAAGATAGTTATTTTAATATAAACGGAGAACTTGTTTCAAATCGAGGTGGATCAATCAAAGAGATTAAATTGAATCTAAAAAAAGCGATTGATGAAAAGGCGGAAAAAACTAAAAGAAGATTGACGGAAGTTCCTCTTTCGGTTGACTTGTGTATCTGTGTGATGGACGGTGGCCTGCTCGATTTATACAGTTTTTCTTTAGCTTTTGATGATTTATCAAAATATCCATTTGATAATATATTTTTTATTACATCATTGCATTTTATAAGTTACAATAAAACAAATGGCTTTGTGCAACACACTAGGATCATATGCAAAAACTGATACAAATGCTTTATAATGTTTTTGTCGGAACTATTATTCTTTATGGAGGGAATACAATATGATAATTGGCAAGAAAGCAATGTCGATAGTATTAAGTTTGATTTTATTATTTAGCACTTTTGCAGTTGGTATTAACGGTTCAAATGCTTTTTTAAAAGTCATAAGTGTAAAAGCTTTTGCTGAAGATGCGCCAACAAGTGGAACATGCGGTACAAATCTTACTTGGAACTATGATTTGGATACAAATACATTAACAATTAGCGGAACAGGTAATATGCGCGACTATAATTCTGAAGATTATAATGGTTATAATGTTACCACTGCTCCGTGGAAACCATACTACAGAGTAATGGAAACCGTTATAATAGAAGAGGGTGTAAAAAATATAGGCAAATATGCTTTCTGGGGATGTAACGCACTTATAAAAGCAATTGTTCCGGACAGCGTAACAAGTATAGGAGCGCTTGCATTAAATTATTGCGATTATGTATTTCTTGGTGACAATATAAACAGTATAGGCACAGGTGCTATTAAAGGTTTGAATAACTATTGCAATGAAAACACTACAACCAGTAAGTATTTATTAAATAATGGCTTTGGACTGATTCTAAATAATGAACCCGATTTTATAGTCAGGGGGTATTCTGATTATACAGGTCAACAGGTAGAGATAATAAGATATATAGGAACAGGATCATCTGCAAGCATAATGGCATCCGTTGATGGTCTCCCCGTCACGAGTATAGGTAATAATGCTTTTTTATTTAGTTATAGTAAAGATCTTACGCATATAGCTTTACCTAACAGTATTACTAAAATAGATTATGGTGCATTTTACGGTTGCACTAAATTAAATAGTATTGTTATCCCTGAAAGTGTTACAAGCATAGGTGAAAGTGCTTTCTCATCTTATACAAATGCTATTTTCAAAGCAGATTCTTTGGCTGCAGAGAACTACACGGGTCTTTTTGTTAGTCCGAGCAGTCCCGATTTCAAAATAAAGGTGATAAATGATGGCGAAAGAAGTATTGAAATAATAAATTATATAGGATCTAATAGTTTTGTAAGTATTCCTTCTTATATTGATGGAGTTGCTGTTAAAGAAATAAGTGGCGATGCATTTAAAAGTAACAAGATACTCAAAAATTTAGTTATTCCAGACAGCATTATAAGTATAGAAGATTATGCATTTGCCTATTGTTCAGAATTAACAGATGTAACCATAGGTGATAATGTCGCATCTATTGGGAATTATGCATTCTACGGTTGCAAAAAGCTTATTAGTTTAGTCATCCCAAATAGTATTATAAGTGTCGGTAACAAAGCTTTTTCAGCTGAAACAAATGTAATTTTTTATGCAGATTCCGTTATTGCAGATAGCTATACCGACTCATTCGTTAGCCCAAGCAATTTAAATTTCAAAATTAAAACAATAGATGATAACGGTGAAAAGAACATCGTAATTGTAAAATATATAGGCACAGACAGTTCTGTAAGTATACCCTCTTTTATTGATGGAATTCTTGTTAAAGAGATTAGTGTTGATGCATTTCAAGATGATACGATTCTTTTATTAAATGCGGATTCCGTGATTGCAGAAAACTATAATGGCGCTTTTGTCAGCCCAACCAATCCAGATTTCAAAATAAAGGTAATTAATAATGCTAATAAAAGCATTGAAATAGTTCGTTATATAGGAACGAAAAATTCTGTGATTGTTCCATCTTCCATTGATGGCATTCCAGTTGAAATTATAGGAGATTATGCATTCTATGGTTATATCGAACTCATTACAGATGTAACTTTACCGGAAAGTATAACGAAAATAGGTTCACAGTCTTTCAAGTATTGCTCAAATCTTAAAAATATAATTATTCCTGAAAGTGTTACAAGCATAGGCGAAGATGCTTTTTCGCCCAATACAAATGCTGTTTTCAGAGCAGATTCTTTAGCTGCAGAAAACTATTCAGGACTTTTTGTTAGCCCGAGCAATCCCAATTTTAAAATAAAGGTAATAAATGATGGCGAAAAAAGTGTTGAATTATTCAAGTATTTAGGCTCGGATGACACTGTAATAATTCCTTCTTCAATTGACGGTATCTCAGTCAAAAAACTAGGTTATCAAACTTTTTATTATCATAGAAATCTTAATAATTTAATAATATTAGATGGTTTATCACAAATAGATAATAACGCTTTTTCAAATAACACCAGTTTACATGATGTTTATTTCTATGGTGACAGGAGTGACAGAGAAAAAATATCAATCGGCAATAATAACACATATTTATTTAACAGTTCATGGCATTATAATGTTACAGATCCTAATGGGCATTATGGGACAGAGTGGATTAGCGATGAAACAAGCCACTGGAACACCTGCAAGTGTGGAGAAAAAAGAAATATTGCCAATCACTCCTTTGATGAAGGTAAAATTACAAAAATAGCAACAATTGAAGAAACGGGAACATATACTTTTGTCTGCACTATATGTGGATATAAAAGAAATGTTGAAATTCCAAAGCGTGAAATATATGAATTTGATGAAGAAGATATTATTAAGGGAAATAGTGCGGGTAATAGAAAGACTTATGATTATGGATCTTCTGTAACTTTTTCTGCAAATATTCCCAATGGTGGCAGTGTACAGTGGTATGTCAATGGAGAAAAAGCTGGTAATGCTGAAACATTGACCGTTAAGAATACTACAAGCAGCTATTTGGTTCAGATTGTAGCAATGGATAAAGATGGAAACCAAACTATGGATGAAGAATATGTTACTATCAAGAACGGATTCTTTGATAAACTTATTTGGTTCTTTAAACATTTATTTAATCCCGAAGCTTATAATATAAAGCAATAAAAAAGCAAGCAAAGATTGCATCTAAAAACAACACCCCAATCCCGTATGAGATTGGGGTGTATGTTTCTGCAAAAAATGATAATAAACAATAATTATTTGTCGATTGTTTTCTTTGATACCTCGACAAGAATCGGAATAAGAGCCCGGTAATCATCTACCGAAAGAACAGAAGCTTCCAGAATATCATTATGGTTTGCCAGGCTCCAGTCAATCATATATCCGTTATGCAAAGCCAGAACACGGATGAATTCACGGATTGCCCTGCCGTTTCCTTCTCTGAAAGGATGAGTGAAATTCAGTTCAGCCATTACTCGGGCAAGCGCGTCAAAGAATTCTTTATCTTTGAAATCGGTTAACCGATGGCAGGATTTTATATAGTCAAAAGCTTTTTTAAGCTCCTTATCTATTACAGCGGGAGGATAAAAAGTTGTGTTGCCTTTTGATATCTGTTCAAGTCTGGTGTGCCCGGCAAAAGAATAAATGTCACCGAACAAATATCGATGTATTGAATAAAGGTGGTTTTTTGTAAATCTGCCTTTAATCGGGTTTATCAGCAGAGAATACTGCTTGACGGAAACTATCTCATTTTCAGCAGCTTTCAAGGTTGATTCGTCTTTTATTCCGAGTTTGTTTCTCAGAATTTTGGTGCCGCGATAACAGTAAACGGATTCAACCGTAGTATAGACATCATATTTTCCAAACATAGGTTACGCACCTTTCCGGCTGTATTTTGATACAATATCCCGGACTATTTGCTCAGTGCTTGCTTTTCCTTCCGCCAGCAAAGCTATGTTCTTTTTTGCGTCATCGGTCAGAGTGATTCCCTCAACCCTGAATGAGCCCTCAAGAATTCTCATATTCAATTCGTGTTCTTTAGGCGACATAACAATCACTCCGTTTATTTTATAAACATATTATAATACAAACAGCAGTTAATATCAATAGCGATATGATGCTATCTGAAACCGCGTTTATTAATAAAACTCCCCGATTGACTGATTCAACCGGGGAGTTTCCGCTTTCAGTTTTCTTCCTCCGGATTCTGATATTCGGGGAATTCGGAGAGGAGGGGTTCGATGTCTTTCTTCTTGAGAATTCTGTTTACATAGTTGTTCGTTATTTTAACAACCGTCGGGGCGAGAATAACAACGCCTATGAGGTTGGGAATCATCATAAGACCGTTGAACGTGTCCGATATATCCCAGGCGAGCGAGGATGTAAGCACCGCGCCGAAGAAGATTGTGATAATGTGAAGCACCTTGAAAACGGTTGTGCTCTTTGTGCCGAAAAGGTATTCCCACGCCTTCGCTCCGTAATGCGACCAGCCGAGAACGGTTGTGAACGCGAACAGGAACATTGCGACGGCAACGAATTTTCCGCCGATATTGCCGAAAGAGAACACGCTGTTGAAGGCGTCGGCAACAAGGGTAGCGTCGGATCTGCCCTCCGCAATCGCGCCCGCGCCGAGGTCGTAAACGCCCGAGGTCAGCACCACGAGCGCCGTCATTGTGCAAACAATCATTGTGTCGGCAAAAACCTCGAAAATGCCCCACATGCCCTGAACAACGGGCTCGCGCACGGTTGTGTTGGAGTGAACCATAACCGAGGAGCCGAGGCCCGCCTCGTTTGAGAAAACGCCGCGCTTGAAGCCCTGAGTTATAACCGTGCCTATGAGATAGCCGATTGTTCCGCCTGCCGCCGCCTTCGGCCTGAACGCGGTTACGAATATTTCGCGGAAGGCGGGTATTATGTTGCGGAAGTGGAGCGCTATAATGATAATCGAGCCGATTATAAACGCCACAATCATAAACGGAACAACGCGCTCCGCGAAAGAGGCGATGCGCTTGAGACCGCCGAGGATTATGAGCGAGGCGAGAATCATAATGATTACGCCGAGAAGAACGGGATAGAGCGACACGCCCTCAAAAACCTGAATGCTTTCAAGCTTCGCAACGGGGAAGGCGCTTTCAAGGTTCAATACAATTTTGTTTACCTGACCCATACTGCCTATGCCGAAGGAGGCGAGAATGGCGAAAACCGAAAACAGCACCGCGAGCGCCTTGCCGAAGGGCTTGAGTCCTTTCTTCTTGCCTACGCCGTCAGCGAGGTAGTACATCGCGCCGCCCGACCATTCGCCTCTCATATTCCTGCGGCGGAAATAGATGCCGAGCACATTCTCGGAATAGTTGGTCATCATACCGAAAAACGCCGCTACCCACATCCAGAACACCGCGCCGGGTCCGCCTATGCAGATTGCCGCCGCAACGCCCGCGATGTTGCCCGTGCCGACTGTGGCTGCGAGGGCTGTGCACACCGCCTGAAACGGCGAAATGGCGCGCTTGCCGTCGGAATGAGTATCCTTCGCGAACAGCTTGCCTATGGTCTGGTTCCACCAGTGGGCGAGGTGAGATACCTGGAAAAAGCGGGTAAGCACCGTCATAAGCACGCCCGTGCCTATAAGCAGCACAAGACCGAACGCGCCCCAGATAAAGCCGTTGACCACGTCATTACACTGCGTAATCTTTTCAAGTAATCCGTTCAATTTGAAAACCTCCCTGAAAAAAAGAGATGACGGGCTTTCTGACCCGTCATCTTTTAAGCAAAACAAGACATACCTCTTCCGCCAGGGGAAGAGTGTGACTTTGTCCTTTTGCCTGAGAGATTAGCGTCAATCGCCTTGCCCCTTCGGCACTCAATCAAATGAGCTTCTCCAAAGTTTTATCGGCTTACAGTCTTCATCCCGCGGGGGACACCTGAGAGTTTTCTTCCTTCGGTCGCGCAGTGCGCATCTCCTGCAAGCGTCATCTAAAAATCATCTTCAGTTTTAAAATACTGCAACATTATATCATATTTTATCGCAAAATCAATAATAATATGTATTTTATTTTTATTTATATTTTAATCTCAGGCAAAAGCCCGAACAGACCTTTGAAAAAGGCGATCAGTTTGTCAAAGAAGCCGTCTTTTACTTCGATTTTAACCGCCTTGGAAAGGTCTTTTCCGTTCCCGTCCTTCTGAACATTGCCGTTTTTGTCGATGACCTTGACATACAGAGTATTGCTCCCTGTCATTTCACCGACATTGTAAGAAACGGATTTGTTGTTTCCTTTTGTGACCTTCTGGCCGTCATATACGGCGAGCACATAGCCGTCCGGCACATTCTGAGCTGTGGCGGTCACCGTCACATTCGCCCTGTATTCGACGGTATCACCGGATTTAACCTTTATTGACGCGTCCTTTGTCGGGTTGATTCTCGTGCCCGGCTTTTTTCTTGTATTCGGCTCGCCGCAGCGGTCGCATTTCGCCGTTTCCGTGCCGTCACTTTCGGTGGTGGCGTCGTTGTTGTATTCATAGTGCGTGTAGATATGACCGAGAGCGGGCTTTTCGTTGTCAATATAGGAATGTGTGCATTTTGTGCAGGTGTGCTTTGTGTATCCGCCTTCGGTGCAGGTGGGGGCTGTGACAGCCGAGGTGTAATTGTGACCCGATGCGGGCACTTCACTGTCGGTCATTGTGCCGTGGCAGCGCGAGCAGGTGTGCGTTGTGAAGCCGTCCTCGGTGCAGGTGGGGGCGGTTACAACGCCCTCGTCATAGTCGTGACCGAGCGGAGCTGTCTGATCCGTTCTGTAATAGTAGGGGCATCTTATACATTTATGTTCCACATAGCCGCCCTTTTCGCAGGAGGCAGACACGGTTATTGTCGCGTAGCGGTGGCCGAGGGGCTCGGTCTCTGCTCCCGTGTAGAATTCACTGCATCTCGAGCAGTTGTATGTTGTGTAGCCGCCCTGTGTGCAGGTGGGCTCCGTTACCTCTCCCGCGCTGAAATCGTGACCCAGGGCGGGCGTTTCATCGTCCGTATATACGCTTGTGCATCTCGAGCAGAAATATGTTGTGTAGCCGGGTCTCATGCAGGTAGGATCGGTTACAACGCCGTGGTAATCGTGACCGAGAGCGGGAATTTCCTGCGTATATGTTCCCTGACCGCAGTAGCAGACATACATCGCCACACCGGGCTGAGTGCAGGTCGGGGCGACGGTTACGGTTTCATAATAGTCGTGGGTGTGGTAGCCGAGAAAATGAATATTAGCCTTTTCAAGGTCGCCGTTGCCGCCGAATATGGTCATTTCGTCCCAGCGCGTGAATGTGCCCGCGTAATACACATCTGTCAGTTTGAAACCGGTGTTGCGAAGCCATCTGCCGAGCATATCAACAGGCATATCCTCAATTTCGTCAAGCCCTTCCGAGACCGCCTGATTGTAGAGGTTCTGCATACGGGTAACCCTGCTGTCCGTAAGCGTTATATCAAAGGCGTCCCTGCCAATTTCAACAACGCTCTCGGGTATATGAACAATTCTCATATTGAAGCAGAGACTGAAGGCGTTCGCGTCTATCACTCTCACGCCGTGAGGAATATCCGGCTCGGTCAGGGAAGCGCACATACTGAATGTGCCCTCTTTTATTTCCCTGAGGGATGACGGAATGTTTATGCTTCTTATGCTGTAGCAGTAGCCGAAGGCGTAACTGCCCATATCCGTTACGGTGTCGGGCAGGGTGACGGATGAAAGATAGTGGCAGTGCTGGAAAGCCGATTCGCCTATCTGCGTAACGCTTTCCGAAAGATTAACGCTTGTGAGGGCGGAATCGTAGTAGAAAGCGAAATCTCCGACTTTCTCAAGGTCCTGAGTATCTTCAAGGGTGATTTCCGTGAGGAGTTCGTCATTAATATAGAGATTATGCGAGCAGCTTACGGGATTGTCCTGAGCGGAGCCGAACTGAATGCCGCACCACCCGGCGACCGTGCCCGCGTAGTTTACTCTTGTAATCGAGCTGCAGCCGTAAAACGACATCTTTTTGACACAGTCGGGAATATCCACCGTTTCAATGCAAAGGCAGTTCATAAACTGGTAGTCGCCCGTGTCGGTAACTCCCGTGAGGTCGGAAGCGGTGACAGCGGTGAGCGGATTCCCTTTTATGCTGAGCGTTTTGGCGGTGTAAACGGGGTTTGAGGAGTTATTGGCGAATGTTATGCCGCACCAGCCTGCGACCGTGCCGAGGTAGTTTACCTCCGTAAGTCCCGTGCAGCCGGCGAAAGCCATATTGCCGAATGTTTTGACCGCCGCGGGAATCGTTACGCTTTCAAGGCATTTGCAGTTATAGAACTGATAGGCGCCGATTTTTGTGATTGTGTTTAAATCATCCGCTGTAACCTGAGTGAGCAGAGCGCCGTTTATATAGAGATTGTTCGCGTACGAAACGGGGTTCGCGTAGTTGCTGCCGAAGGTTATGCCGCACCACTCTTTTACGCTTCCCTTATAGTTTACGCGGCTGAGTCCCGTGCATTCTATAAATGCCATACCGCCTATTGTCTTTATGCTTTTGGGCAGTGTTATTTCACTCAGTGAAACGCAGTCATAAAAGGCGTTTGAGCCGATTGACTCAACTCCGTTTCCGAGGTTTACGCTGCCGAGCTGTGAGCAGTAATAAAATACGGAACTGCCGATTGTTTTAACGCTGTCCGGTATGGAGATTGAGGTGAGATTGTTGCAGGCGCGGAAGGCACCCTCGCCTATAGTCGTAACGCCGTTGCTTATGTTTATGTGTGTGATTTTCGGGCGGTAGGACGAGCCCGAAACATAGCAGATATTGGCGGGTATTCTCGTAACCGTGCTGCCGAAATTGACGGTTATTCCGCCTGCCGACTTGCCCGCGTTATAGAAAACATCGGAGTTTGCAGTGAGATTGTTTGACTGAGCGGCGTTGAAATTTACCAATGTGAGAGCCGTGCAGTTCTGAAACGCCTTTTCGCCTATTGAAACGACATTTACGGGGATGGTGATACCGCTTAATGTGCTGCAGCCGGCAAAGGCGTAATTGCCGATTTTCAGAAGTGAGGAGGGGAGAGAGGCGGAGGTGAGAGCGGTGAGATTGTAAAAGGCGAAATTGCCCAGGGTGGTTATGCCTTCACCGACGCTCACGCTTTTTATAAGTGAGCGGAACACAGCCCACGGGGCGGTTATATTCAGGGTGTAGTCCTCCGTTTCGCCCTCGCCGGAAATGGTGAGCCGTCCGCTGTCGGGGCTTAAATCCCAGGTCGCGTTTTCACCGCAGGCGCCCGAAAAATCCGCGCCGAACGCGGTAATAAAAAGCACGCTTCCGCCGCCCGCCGACAGCGCCGAAAACGCCAGAAGCAGGCTGAGAAGAACCGAAATTATCCGTTTCGCTTTTTTCATAAACACCACCCCGAATGGTTTTTATATATTTATTTTACCATATTTACGGTGCAATATTCAATATCTGTTTTGAATTTGTCTTTCAAAAGAAAAATCCCCGGTTCTGAAACCGGGGAGAATAATCAATAGCCGAAATAGGTCTCACAGTAATCATAGAGGTGCTGATAATAGATTACCTCGCTCCAGGGGTCAAGCAGAAGACCGTGGGCGGAGAGGGGATAGAAAACATAGGTGTAAACCGCTCCGGATTCCCTCATCACCTTGAGCAGGGATTCTCTGTTGCCCGCTATAACGAGCGGATCAAGCCCCGCGTAGCAGAAGAGCGAAGGCACGGAATCCTTTGTTACATAGGTCACGGGAGAAATATCCGCAGCGAGCCTTGCCGCCTCGCCGTTTTCAATCATCTCATCTGTAATTCTCACGCCCGTAAGTCTGGAGGCGAGACCGTAGCTGCCCCATACTTCTTTGCTGAGGTCGGAAGGGCCGACTCTGTTTGCGGTGAAGGCAAGCTCAAGCGGGCACTCATCGGCGTGAGCATAGGCGTAGAGCATTGAAATGTGTCCGCCCGCGGAATAGCCCGATGTTGCCACCTTTGTTATATTGAGCTCGTGCTCATCGGAGAAGTCCTTTATCGCCTGTATGCACATGCCGACCTCGTCAACCATTGTGTAGGCGGTAACCTCGCCGAAATTGTCATCGTTGCAAAGCGAATAGCTCATTGTGGCGGTTACATAGCCCTTCATCGCCATCCTCTTGCAGTGGGAAGACATGTGCTCTTTTTCACCGCCCTGCCAGGAGCCGCCGTGGATGTAGAGAATACAGCCGTTATAATCCCTGTCGTAGGCGTTTTCGGGCACATAGATATTAACAAGATCCCGTTCCGCCTCGCCGTAGCGGATATCCTTGAACACCTCATACTTTTCGCCTAAAAGCCCGAAAAGCGAGGTAAGGGTTACCACGATGCTTAATATAAAATTTAGTGTTGCCTGCATACTTTTTCTCCTTATTTCTGTAGATCTATTCTGATTTCGGCGTTGTCAACGGTTTTGTCTATGTATTTACCGTCGCCGAAACGTCTTGCCTTAGCGATGATTTTATCCTCATACACATTTATCACATAACCCTGTGTGTCGTATGAGCATTCGCCGTGATTTCCCGCGCCCACAGTGGGCACCGAAAGGCATTTGTAACTGCCGTAATCCTCGTAATTATACTTGCTTGTTCCGAAATGCAGATGACCGGTGACAAAAATCACGTTGTTGTGCTTTTCGAAAATCGATTTCACGGCGTTGCTTTCCATACCGATTGAGCCGCGCCATTTGCCCTTGCCCATCCAGGTATAGGGCAGACCGTTAGCGCCCTTGAGAGTCTGGTGGTTAAACACAAAGGCGGGCTTTTTCTCGCTTTCGGCAATACCTATCTCCCTGTCAAGCCAGTCAAGCTGGGCGGGGCTTATGTATGCCGCCTCGAATGTGGAGCGGTCCGTGCCCATCATAATAAAACGGCACAGCGGAAAATCGTGGGAGTGGTAATAACCGCCTTTTGCCGGGACATGACCGTTTACAACGCTTTCGGCAAATTTGCGGAATCTGTTCAACTGTTTGTGAAACGGGCGGAAGCGCACATCGTGATTGCCGGGTATGAGAAAGAAGTTGTTTACAACTCCCGAAATCTCGTTGAGCATTCTCGCCACGGTGCGGAACTCGCATTTCATACCGTTTTCGGTTATGTCGCCCACAAGCACGAGGGCGTCAATAACAGCGGAGCGGGCAAGATCCCTGCAGCCCTTGTAAAACGAGTTCTCCCTGGCGAACATATAATTCGAAACCTGAGGGTCGCCGAACACAACAAAGGTGAAGGGGGCGTCGCCGCGCTCAACGGGCTCGCCGGTGAAACGGCTGTTGTCAACCGCGTCAAGCATTTTCAGCATTTTGTCGTAGAAAAAATCCGAAATACCCATACTTACCTCATAAGGTTATGATAACATTATTTTTCCGAAAAAGCAATATAATCCGGCTTATTAATTGCTTTGCTTATTTTTTGAAAAGACTGAAGAGCGCCTTGAAAATACTGCCGAGAATGTTGGGCGCGAAGCTGTAGCTCGGGAAGGGGCTTTCATTGCCTATAAGCTTTGAAACATTTCTCGCCACTGTAACGTTCTTGACCGTTTCGCCGTTGCCCACGATAACATCGGTGCCGTAAACTCTGAGCGGCACATTCGCGCGGGAGTGGCTGCCCCTTGTGAATTTGTAGGAATCGCCGTCGGGTGTGATACCGCCCGTTTCGTGGTCGGCTGTTACAACAACTATTGTTTCGCCGTCCTCTTCGGCAAAGGCCAGGGCGTTTTCAACGGCCTTGTCAAACTCAACAAGACTCTTCATCATATCTTCTTTGATATTCGAGTGGCTGTATTTGTCGATGTGCGCGCCTTCAATCATAAGGAAGAAGCCGTTTTCGTCGTTGTCGAGCTGCTTTATTGCTTCGTTTGTCAGCTTGCTCAGGGGAGCGTCGTTTTCGCTGCCGGTTTCATACTGGATTTTGCCGCTGAACTGAGCCAGCGATTTGCTGCCCGGCTCAAGAGCGTAAATCTCATCCATGCTGTCAACAAACTGCCAGCCCGCTTTTGTTGCGGATTCTTCGGTGATTATACCGTCGGCCGCCGTCCAGAGAAGGTCAAGCCCGCATTCAAGCTGCTGCGCGGAGATTTTTGCCGCCTCGCCGCGTGCCGCCGTGTGCGCGCTGAACGCGGCGGGAGTTGCTCCGGTGTTTGAGTCGGATGTTACAACGCCGGTCTTTTTGCCCATCTTCTGTGACACTTCGCAGAGATTTACATAGTTGGCAATTACAACTCCTACGCTGCCGATTGAAATTGAGCAGGTGCCTACATTGCTGTTGAAGGCGAGCAGACCGCAGGAAAGGGCCGTGCCGCCCGCCGCCGAGTCGGTAAGGCCGGAGAGCGAGTCGGTAATGCGGTAGCCCTTATAAGGCATTGAGTCCATGGTGAGCGTTACGCCGAGTTCCTTTTTCGTCCACTCAAGGTGGTTTTCGCCCATGCCGTCGCCTATCATATATATAACATTCTTGACGGGCTTGTCGTCCGCGTAAGCGAAAAACGGAAGAGCGCTCATCAGCATAAGAGCCGCGAGAACAAGACTTAATACTTTTTTCATAAAAGCATCTCCTTCTTTTAATATACTTTAACTATATCATTTATAAATGTATTGTCAATAGATAAAGTAATTGAATTGACCGTAACGGCGTGATATAATCATAACATAAAACAGATTGACGGAGAACGGTATGGCTTCACTTCTCATTGCTATAATCTATCTTTCATTCATAAGTCTGGGGCTTCCCGATTCCCTTCTGGGCTCGGCGTGGCCCGTTATGCATATTGATGTGGGCGCGCAGGTGTCCGCGGCGGGTATAATCTCAATGATTATCTCATTCTGCACAATTATTTCCGCTCTGCTTTCGGCGCGTCTTCTCAAAAAATTCGGTATGGGTATCATTGTCGCTTCGAGCGTGTTTCTCACCGCGGCGGCAATGATGGCTTTTTCATTTTCAACGTCATTCCGGCAGCTGTGCGTTTTCGCCCTGCCTTACGGCTTCGGAGCGGGCGCAATAGACGCCTGCCTCAACAACTATGTCGCGCTCAATCTCTCCTCCCGCCATATGAGCTGGCTGCACTGCTCGTGGGGAATAGGTGCCACATTCAGCCCTTATATTATGGGCTTTGCCCTCACAAGACCTTCGGGCTGGCACGGCGGCTACCGCTTTGTCGCCGCCATTCAGCTGGCGCTGACCCTGGTGTTGTTCATAGCCGTTCCGCTGTGGAAAAAATACGAAAAATCGGGCGGCGAAAGCTATGAGAACACGAAAACCCTTTCGACAAAGCAGGTGCTTAAAATACCGGGCACTCTGCCTATGTTCATCGGCTTTATGAGTTACTGCGCCATAGAAACACTCCCGATTGTGTGGGCGAGCACCTATTTCAGAAGCGTTTACTCCCTCGCGCCCGAAAAGGCGGCAAGGTTCGCGTCGCTCTTTTATATCGGCATTACCGTATGCCGGGCGCTTATAGGAATAGTCGCGAACAGGTTCGGCGACAGGCAGCTTATCCGTTACGGCTGCGCGGCTGTAATCGCCTCCGCCCTGCTTATCATAATTCCATTTAAGAGCTATATTCCCGCGGTTATCGGCTTTGTGCTTGTCGGCTTCGGCTGCGGACCGGTATATCCGAGCATCGTCCACTCCGCGCCCTTCAATTTCGGCAAGGAAAACTCAAGTTCTGTAATAGGCGTGCAGATGGCTTTTGCCTATATGGGCTTTACATTCACCCCGATTATATTCGGCAAAATCGCCGAGGCAACGACCATACGCCTTCTGCCGTTTATGATAGTTTTATTCGCCGCGGCAACCCTCATTCTCACGGAAACGGTCAACCGTGTTGTTGACAGAAGAAGAACAGTCAATCAATAAATATAAAGGAGCGTCATTATGGATTTTCCGCAGATTTTCTACAAGGCAACCGATGAGTTCAACACCTATGAAAAGCACGTAAACGCGCCGCTTATCCGCAAGGTTTACGAAACGGGGGATTTCGAAAAGGCGGAGATTCTCGTGAGCGGTCTCGGCTTTTACGATCTTTTCGTAAACGGCAAAAAAATCACCAAGGGGCTTCTCGCGCCCTATATTTCCAACCCCGATGACATAGTCTGTTTTGACAGTTATGATGTAACGGATTTGTTCATAAACGGAAAGAACACCGTCGGCCTCATTCTCGGCAACGGTATGCAGAACGCTCCGGGCGGCAGAATCTGGGATTTTGACTCCGCTTCTTTCAGAAACGCCCCGTGCTTCGCCTTTTCGCTCACCGTTACGGATAAAAACGGCGAAAAGACGGTTTATGAGGCGGACACCTCTTTTAAATGCAAGCCCTCGGCTATTCTTTTTGACGATATAAGAAGCGGCTGCTTCTATGACGCGAACCTCGAAACAGACGGCTGGCTCGAAGCGGATTTTGACGACTCGGACTGGGCGCCCGTTAAAAAAGCGGAAAACCCGCGCGGCGAGCGCAGACTCTGCGAGGCGGATCCGATTGTGATAACGGAGGAGATAAAGCCCGTAAAAATATTCGACGCGGTTTACTGCGAGGATTTTCACTGCAACGGCAGAATGGTGTTTGACACGCCGTTTAAATTCGATTTCAGGGGCAAAACGGGAAAGGTCTTTGATTTCGGCATAAACACGGCGGGCATTTTCCGCCTTAAAATAAACGGCAGAAAAGGTCAGAAAATCTATATAGCCACCTGCGAATACATAAACTCAAAGGGCGAGCCCGCCAACAACAACATAGCAAATTTCTACCCCGCGGATTACTGCCAGGCGATGTATTATGTATGCAGGGGAGAGAAAGACGAAATATTTGAGCCCTCCTTCTCATATTACGGCTGCCGCTACGCCGTGGTGTTCGGGCTCGATGAGGAGCAGATAACGGAAGAAACGCTCGTTATGCTCCGCGCCAATTCCGACCTCAGGGAGAGGGGAAACTTCGAGTGCAGCGACCCTGTTATGAACGCCCTGCGCGATATGAGCAGAGTCAGCGATTTAGCCAATTTCTATTACTTCCCGACCGACTGCCCGCACAGGGAGAAAAACGGCTGGACGGGCGACGCCGCCGTCTCCTGTGAGAGAGTTGTTCTCACCCTTACCGCCGAAAAAAGCTACAGGGAGTGGCTTCGCAATATATGCAAAGCCCAGCGCATTGACGGCGCTCTGCCGGGCATTATTCCCACGGGCGGCTGGGGCTTCAGGTGGGGCAACGGTCCCGCGTGGGACAATGTGCTCACCGAACTTTGCTGGCAGATTTACCGCCTGAGGGGCGACCTTACTCCCGCGCGGGAGTGCAGTGAAAGCATACTGCGCTATCTCTCATATATCTCACAGAAGCGCCGCCCCGACGGGCTTATAGCCATAGGCCTCGGCGACTGGCTTCAGCCGATGAAGGGCGCGGGCGATCCCACAGCCCCGCTTGAGTTTACCGACAGCGTTATTTCAATGTATATCTGCCGCAAAGCCGCCGCTCTGTTTAAAGCGCTCGGTCTTGAATCGCATTATGTGTTTGCCGCGGGTCTCTGCGATTCGTTCAGGACTGCAATCAGGGAGAATCTTGTTGATTTTGCCACAATGACCGTCAAATGCCGCTGCCAGACCGCCCAGGCGTGCGCGATTTATTACGGTGTGTTTGACGACTGCGAAAAGCCGCAGGCGGGCAGGGTGCTCCTTGACCTTGTTCACGAAAAGGGCGACCACTTCGACTGCGGTATGATTGGCATGCGCGTAATATTCCACGTGCTCTCCGACCTCGGCGAGGGCGCGCTCGCGTATAAAATGATAACACGAAAGGATTACCCGTCCTACGGCTGCTTTATCGATTACGGCTACACGGCTCTGCCCGAGGATTTCAGACCGGAAAACGAAATCGATTTCCCCGCGTCGCTCAACCACCACTTCTTCGGCGATATAGTCAGCTGGTTTATCCAGAGAGTCGCCGGCATAAGGGTAAACCCGAAAAACCGCGACTGCAACGAATTTGAAATAACTCCCGATTTTATCGAATCGCTCAGCTTTGCCAAAGCGTATTACGACGCTCCCTGCGGAACGGTTAAGGTCGAGTGGAACAAAGAGGGCGATAAGGCGGTGCTTAAAATTGAGTGCCCGGAGGAGGCGAAGGGCGCAATACGCCTGCCTCTCGGCTGGACCTTCGTTATTGATGAAACACAGCGCGCTCTTCACGGCTCGGCTTATACCGTGCTGAAAGCGGGCGAATACAGAGCCGAAAGAAAGTAAAATGATATTCGGAGATGTTCGCAAAGACGACGAAAGCAATTACACTGCCGCCTTATTCGTTCGTGACAATCGAAATCGAGCCGCAGGCGGATTTGAATGATTTAATATTCCCTGAAATAAATTTTTCTTAGATAAACCCTGACAAAAAAGATTTTTGTGTTTTTCTTAAAATTCCGAAAATCCCACTTATTGTGGTTCAAAACTTTGACCGCGCATATATCTTGTGGTAATATGTAACAGTAGAAGTGGAATGAAAAAAGTATCAAAAAAATCGAACATTTGTATTGACAAACAATTGTTCGAGTGCTATAATAGCACTTGTAAGGAACAAATGTTCACGCTTTTTGAACGAATGAAAAGGAGGCACAAAATGACACTCGCATTGTTAATCAGGTCTGTGCTCGAGCTTGCGGCAATCATTCTCTTCATTGCCGGTCTTGTAAACGAAAAGAAACTCATCGCTTTTGAAAATAAACTCATGAGGGCGGTTGCGATTCACATCCGCAATCACCGCCGCCGCAAAGCGCTTGAGAAGAAGCTCGCAGCCACCGCCGCCCAGACAAGGGCGCCCGAAGCTTTACCCGAGGAGAAAATCGCGGTAACAGTACTTGCCGCGGAACCTGTGATGTATCACATCGCGTAACAGTTGACTATTTCCTTTTTCATACTTACCTTTCTTCCGAAAAGCCGTCGTCAAGACGGCTTTTTCTTTTTTGTTTTTAAGTGTTGGACAGCCTGAACAACAGGGCTTTTATCCGTTTTTGCACTTTAAGTCAACACTTTTGCATTTTGTCAAAAAACCGTTTGACTTTTTTGTGCAATACTGCTATATTCATAACACACTAATTCAAAAAGGCAGGTGAGCAAAGTGAGACAGTATTCTGATAAGCACAATCGACCCGCGCAGGAGCGCAATTACTATATGATTGTTTATCGGAGGAGTGATTTTGCCTGCCCGTATGGTGTCTTTTTATCTTAGGGCAGGGAATATTTTCGGCATCTCCGGTTTCGGAGATGCCTTTATTTTTTTGAAGGAGGGATTATTATGAGCGGCACAATAACACTCAGGTGGAGAAACAGACGAACAGCGGTGCGTATAGACGACATCCTTTATATTGAAAGTTATAACAGACATCTGAGTGTTTTTACACTGAACGGAAAAACCGAAGTGGTCGGGAAATTGAGCGAAATGGCAGAACATCTGCCCGAAACCGATTTTTTGTGCATACATAAGAGTTTTGTTGTGAATATGAAATATATTACCGAGATTGACGGCAGGGGAGCGGTGCTGACGGACGGTTCAGTTCTTCCGGTAAGTGTAAGAAGAAAAACAGCGGCTATAAAAAAATTCGACTCATACTGCGATATGAGAGGGGTAGGAAAATGTTTGTTTTGGGAATAATCATTCTCTGCCTTGCTTTTCTTATGATTGCTGTGGGATTGTTTATTAAAAGATTCTGCGCGGACCCCGACATGAAAACGGCCGGAATGGGTTTTGTGTTTTCCGGAATGGTTTTTATTTCCCTGTCTGTTTTTGTATTTTCACTTTGCAGCGATTCCGTTTTTCCCGCCGTGCTTTTTGCCGTTTTTGCGATAATTGTTTTCTTAGTGAAAATGATTTTCTCAATGAAACAATGAAAGAAAACCGCCGCGACCGAAAACCGGTCGCGGCGTATCTTTTATTAAATCAAATCAATCAAACGGGTTTTCCGTGCGGTATCTGTAACCGGCGGGGCGGTTGAAATCCACGCTTTCGGCTCCGAGATATTTGAACACCTCGAAAAGCAGTTTTCCGTAGTGGCCGAAAACAACGGCGCCGTGGTGCGGGAAGTTTTTCTCAATGAGCACATGGCGGTAGAATCTCGCCATTTCGGGGATGGCGAAAACGCCGATTGAGCCAAACGAGAGGCAGTCAACGGGAAGCACCTCGCCCTCTGCCACATATGCGCGCAGTTTGGTGTCCGCCGTGCTCTGAAGGCGGAAGAAGGTGATGTCGCCGGGAGCGATGTTGCCCTCGAGTGTGCCGTTTGTGAATTCCCTGGGAAGGGTTCTCGCCATAATCTTCTGGAACTTCATCGCGCCCGAGCAGAGTTTGCAGGAGGGGGTGTTGCCGCAGTGGAATCCCATGAATGTATCGGTGTGTTTATAATTGTATTTGCCCTTTATGCCCGCTTCAAACATATCCTCGGGAACGGAGTTGTTTATGTCGAGAAGCGTCACGGCATCCATACTCAGGCAGGCGCCGATGTATTCGCTGAGCGCCCCGTAGATGTCCACCTCGCAGGATACGGGAATGCCCCTTGAAGCGAGACGGCTGTTGACATAGCAGGGAACGAATTTGAACTGAGTTTGGAAAGCGGGCCAGCACTTGTTGGCAAAGCACACATATTCGCGTCCGCCCTTGTGAGCGTCCGCCCAGTCGAGAAGAGTCAGTTCATACTGCGCGAGCTTCGGCAGAATTTCCGCCTTGAGGTTGCCGACGCCGAGTTCCTTTTCCATGTCGGAGACAACGGCGGGTATTCTCTCATCGCCCTCGTGATTGTTGAACGCCTCGAACAGGTCGAGCTCCGAGTTTTCCTCAATTTCAACATCTATGCCGTAGAGCGCTTTTATGGGCGCGTTGCAGGCGAGGAAGTCCTGAGGCCTGGGGCCGAAGGATATGATTTTGAGATTTGAGAGCGCGATAATCGTTCTCGCAATCGGGATGAAATCCTTGATTTTTTCCGCGAGTTGTGAGGGCGTGCCCACGGGATATTCGGGGATATACGCCTTTATTTCGCGGAGTTTTAAATTGTAGCTGCAGTTGAGCATTCCGCAGTAGGCGTCGCCTCTGCCGTCGAGCAGATCGCTCTGCGAATCCTCAGCCGCCGCTATGAACATAACGGGTCCGTCGAAATATTTCGCGAGCATTGTCTCGGAGGTTTCGGGGCCGAAATTGCCGAGATATACCACAAGGGCGTTGCAGCCCGCTTTCTTTACGCCTTCAAGCGCCTCGAGGGCGTCTTTCTCGTTTTCAACCGCCTTGGGGCATTCGTAAATATCCGTGCCCTGCGCTTTGCAGGCGGCAACAACCGCCGCTCTTCTGCTCTCGGAGAGCGTAATCGGGAAGCAGTCGCGGCTTACCGCGATAATGCCGGCTTTAACCTGAGGAATGTTTGTCATAATCATAATTCCTTTCAAAAATGATAATATGATTTTACAATATATATAATCATTTTTCAATACAAAAGCCCGCGAATGAGCAAATTATTTACAATTAGTTTATTGTATAGTTTTTTTATATGCTGTATAATATAGCCGTCAAGAAACCGAAAGAGTGAAACTGATTATGTATAACAACAATAACAATTTCAACAATTACAACAGCGGCGGCAATCCACAGGTAAACCCGGGGCAGAACCCGCCTCAGCAGGGTTACTCTCCGTATGATTACCGCGGCGAATACCCCGCGTACGATTATCGTCAGCAATACTATAACGAACAGCCTTATTATCCGCCCGCGCAATACGGCGCTCAGCCGGGAGGCCCGCTCGAACGCTATTACGCCGAGAGAAAGGAACTCAAAACACTGAGCAATGTCGCGGGTATCTGTGTGCTCGCCTTTGTGCTCATCCAGGCGTTTATCGGCTTTGTGATAGGGCTTTACCCTCCGTTTCGCAATGTGTATTTCGCCAATGTGGATTTTCAGAACGCTGTCGGAATAATCTTTTCCGTGTGCGGCGTGCTTCTGCCGTTCGTTTTCGGCGCCTTGTATCTCAAAGGCAAACAGGGCACCGATTTAACTCCCGTGCTCGACCCTCCGGCGGATAAAAAACTTGCCCTTCTGCTTATACCGGTCGGCTTCGCGCTGTGCGTGGCGGCAAGTTATATTTCGGGCTTTCTTACGGATCTCATCGAAAGAACCGGTATTGAACTCATAGAACCCGAAACGAGCGTTCCCGGCAGCCGTATCGGCTGGGTTATCTATTTTATCGCCATAGCGGTTGTGCCCCCCGTAACGGAGGAATTTGCAGTGAGGGGAGTTGTTATGCAGCCGCTTCGCAAATACGGCGATGTATTCGCGATAGTCATTTCATCCTTCGTCTTCGGCATTATGCACGGCAATCTCATTCAGACTCCGTTCGCCTTTATGGCGGGCGCGGCAATCGGCTATGTGATGTGCAAAACAAATTCGCTCTGGCCGGGCATTGTGATTCATCTGCTCAACAACGGGTTTTCGGTCGGAATTGAATTTCTGCTCAAATATGTCACAACGCCGCTCTATCAGAATATAATATATTACGGTGTGCTCGCGGCAATAATCATCTGCGCGGTCATCTCAGCCGTAATACTCGTAAAAACATACGGCAGCTCGCTTAAAATCAAAACGAACAAACTGAACACTCTCACCGCGGGCAGCAAGGTGCGGGCGTATATCATTACAATTCCGATGCTTCTTGCGATAGCCGCGATGTTCTATATTACAAGCAAATATGTTTCATTTTAGGCGGTGGTTTTATGAATAATGACCGTGTGTTTATGAGCGCCGCGATTGAACTCGCGAGGCAGAGCGCCCTTGAGGGCGAGGTACCCGTAGGAGCGGTGATTGTCAGAAACGGCGAGATTGTCGCGACGGGCAGAAACAGGCGCGAAACAGGCAAAAACGCCCTTTCTCACGCCGAAATACAGGCGATTGACAGGGCGTGCAGGGCCCTCGGCGGCTGGCGGCTTTTCGAATGCGAAATGTTTGTGACTCTCGAGCCGTGCCCGATGTGCGCCGGCGCTGTAATAAACTCAAGAATCAAAAGAGTGGTGTTCGGCGCTTATGACAAAAAGGCGGGCTCCTGCGGGAGTGTCGTGAACCTTTTTGAACTGCCGTACAACCATTTTCCCGCGCTCGAGGGCGGCTTTATGGAAGATGAGTGCGCGGGGCTTCTCACGGAGTTTTTTAAAAATTTAAGAGAAAAGAAAAAGACGGATGACATTTAAGCCATCCGTCATATTTTTTAATCGGTTACGCTGATTTTTGTTTTTCTTATTCTGTAATTTTTAAGAAGGGCGGGGTTGAACAGCATTATAATCGGGAAAATCTCCAGCCTTCCGAGCAGCATATCGAGCGAGAAAACAAGTTTTGAGAGGTTCGAGAATCCGCTGTAGTTCGCCGTGGGACCGACCTTGCCGAGACCGGGCCCTATGTTGTTGAACGTTGCCAGAACGCCCGAGAATGTTGTGGTAAAATCAAAATTGTCAAACGATACGATGAAAACAGAAACGCCTATAATCAGCACATAGAGTATGAGATAAACGTGCGTTGTATTGACGATTTTGTCGGAAATGCGCCTTTTTTCAAATCTCACAACATTTACGCTTCTCGGGTGAAGAAGGCACCTTATTTCCTTCTGCGCGGATTTTACCAGAATGCAAAGCCGCGAAATCTTTATGCCGCCGCCCGTGCTTCCCGCGCAGCTGCCTATGCACATTATAAGCAGCAGCACATAGCGGCTCAGCTCCGGCCAGGCGTCAAAATCAACGGTTGAAAAGCCCGTTGTTGTCATAATCGAGCTTGTCTGGAAAAAGCCCGCGAGAGCCGACTGTGAAAAAGACTCGTACATATTCCTTATATTAATGGTGATTATCAGCGCAGCGGCAAAATATACCGCGAGATAAACGCGAAGTTCCTCACTTTTGAGGGCGTCCTTAACTCTTCCGCAGAGAATGAGATAGAAAATGCTGAAGTTTACGCCGAAGAGCAGCATAAACACGGTTATTACAATCTGGCAGAAAACGCCGTAGGAGGCAACGCTTGAATTGAGCACTCCGAAGCCGCCGGTGCCCGCCGTGCCGAAGGTTACGCAAACGGCGTCAAACACGGGCATTTTTCCGGCAATCAGAAGAACAAACTCAATAACGGTCAAAGCGCCGTAAATCATATAAAGTATTCTCGCCGACTGCGTGGTTTTGGGAACAAGCTTGCCCACATCGGGGCCTGTGCTCTCGGCTCTCACAAGCTGAAGGCTGCCGCTTCCGTTTGTAAGCGGAATAATCGCCAGCATAAATACAAGCACGCCCATGCCGCCTATCCAGTGCGTGAAACTGCGCCAGAAAAGCATAGACTTGCTCAGTGCCTCAACATTTGTGAGTATGGAAGCGCCCGTTGTGGTAAAGCCGGAAACCGTCTCAAAAAACGAATCCACAAGGTGCGGGATCTGATTGCTGAAGGTGAAGGGGAGAGCGCCGAAAAAACTGAGCACTATCCACGCCGCCGCCACCATAACATAACCGTCACGGGCGAAAATCGTTCTCGAATAGACCTTTACGCTCACAAACAGAGCGCCCAACACGGCAAGCATCGCAATCGGAATGCCGAAAGCGAAATACACGTGCTTTTCGCGGTATATCGCCGCCACCAGCATCGGCAGAAGCATAAGCCCCGCTTCAATGAGCATTATCTTGCCGAGAATATTCAGTATAAACCGTCTGTTCATAAATTATCCCTTGATATCGTCGAGGTCGTCAAGCCCCTGAATAGTTGTTACAACCACTACCGAATCGCCCGCGCGCAGGTCGTCTTTACCGTGGGGAATAAAGACCTTGCCGTCGCGGTTGATACAGCCGATAATTACATTTTTGCGAATGCGCAGTTCCTCGAGGGTTTTATCCCTGAGCGAACTGTTCTCGCCCACGCGGAACGAGAGCGCCTCGACCTTGTTGTCAAAGGTCTTGTAGAGGGTTTCTATGTTGCTGCCTATCTTGTTCTGCCTTGCGCGAACGTGCTGGAGAATAAGGTTTGCCGTTGTGTGCTTGGGATATATAACGCTGCCCACATCGAGCGTTGTGAGAACGCTTAAGAAGTTCGTGCGGTTGACCTTCGTTATCGTTTTGATTTTCGGAGCCATACTTTTTGCGTAGAGGGAGAGCAGTATGTTTTCCTCGTCAAAGCCCGTCAGCGAGCAGAGCGCGTCGGATTCGCGAAGTCCCTCTTCGAGAAGCAGCGAACGGTTTGTGCCGTCGCCGCAGATGATGTTCGCGTTCGGGAAGGCGTAACTTAAGTTTTCGGCCGTTTCCCTGTTGAGTTCAATAACCGTTACATTCATATTCAGCGCGCAGAGTCTGCCCACAAGATATCTCGCGAGGCGTCCGCCGCCGATAATCATAACATTCTTTATTCCCGTAACGGGCATACCTATATTCTTGAAAAACGGATTGATGTCGCCGGGAGCCGCGAGAAAAGCGACGGTGTCGCCCTCCTTGATTACCGAATCGCCGTAGGGGATAAACGCCTTGTTGTCGCGCTCAACCGCGCAGGCGAGAGCCCTGTTGCCGAGCTTCGCGAGCGATTCCCTGAGGGGCTTGTTTATAAGCGCGCAGTTCCTGCCGGCGATAAAGCTTACAAGGTCAATCTTGCCGCGTGAAAAAACATCTATGTTCTTGGCGGCGGGGAAGGTGAGAATGCGCAGAATCTCCGTTGCCGCCTCATATTCGGGGTTTACCGCCATGGTAAGACCGAGGCTCTCCTGAAGTATGCCTATTTCCTCGTGATACTCGGGATTGCGCACACGGGCTATTGTTTCGTTTACGCCGTGGTTGCGCGCGATAAGGCAGCACATAAGGTTTAATTCGTCGCTGCCGGTCAGGGCAATCAGAAGGTCGCAGTCGTCAACGCCCGCGTCGAGAAGGGTTTTGGATGTGGCGCCGTTGCCCTTTACGCAGATAACGTCAAGTTCGCCCTCCGCGTCGGCGAGAGGGGCGTCGTTTATGTCAACAATCGTAACACTGTGCTCTTCTGTTGAAAGCTGCTCGGCAACCGCGTAACCGACCTTGCCGATACCGACTATGATAATGTTCAATAAATCGCCGCCTTTAAAGTGATGATTGGAATGTGTATTATATCACTTTAATTCTCATATTTCAAGAATATAGTTTTTGAGCACCCCGAATTGTTAATTTAACCATAATTTTGCGATGCTTTTTCAATAGTTGGTTGTTTTCGCCGATAATTTCACTCTTGCAAAACGGCTGTATATATAATATAATCTATTGTTGGTTAGTAATGAAATTACATATAATTGAAAGGATGAAAACCCATTATGAGCTTACTTCACAAAAAGACAGTTGACGACATCAACGCAAAAGGCAAAAGAGTGCTTGTCCGCTGCGATTTCAACGTTCCTCTCAAGGACGGAGTCATCACGGATGAAAACAGAATAAACGCGGCACTTCCCACTATCAAAAAGCTTATCGATGACGGCGCCAAGGTTATCCTCTGCTCCCATCTCGGCAAGCCGAAGAACGGCCCCGAAGAAAAGTTCTCACTTGCTCCTGTGGCTGCGCGCCTTACCGAAAAACTCGGCAAGGAAGTTGTTTTTGCGGCTGACGACAATGTTGTGGGCGAAAACGCGAAGGCCGCTGTTGCCGCTATGAAGGACGGCGATGTTGTTCTTCTTCAGAACACAAGATTCCGCCCCGAGGAGACCAAGAACGGCGAAGAGTTCTCAAAGGATCTCGCGAGCATCTGCGACATATTCGTAAACGACGCTTTCGGCGCGGCTCACAGAGCGCACTGCTCAACCGTAGGCGTTGCCTCCTTCGTTGAAGAGGCGGCTGTCGGCTACCTTATGGGCAAGGAACTCAAATATCTCGGCAACGCGGTTGAAGACCCCGAAAGACCTTTCGTTACCATCCTCGGCGGCGCCAAGGTTGCCGATAAGTTAAATGTTATCGAAAACCTCCTCAACAAAGCCGACACCCTCATCATCGGCGGCGGTATGGCTTTCACCTTCCTCAAGGCGCAGGGCTACACAACCGGTCTTTCAATCCTTGACGAAACAAAGATTGACTATTGCAAAGATATGCTCAAAAAGGCGGAGGAAAAGGGCGTTCAGATTCTTCTCCCCGTTGACACAATCGCGGCTGACCACTTCCCGAACCCCATCGATGAAGATATTGAAACAATCCTTATCGATTCCGACGACATCCCCGACAATCTCGAAGGTCTTGACATCGGCCCCAAAACCGCTAAGATTTACGCCGACGCTGTCAAGAGCGCCAAGACCGTTGTATGGAACGGCCCCATGGGCGTTTTCGAAAATCCGAATCTCAACAAGGGAACAATTGAAGTTGCCAAGGCAATGGCTGAAACCGACGCTGTCACAATCATCGGCGGCGGCGATTCCGCGGCGGCAGTCAACACCCTCGGCTTCGGCAGCAAGATGACCCACATCTCCACCGGCGGCGGCGCCTCCCTCGAATTCCTTGAGGGCAAAGCCCTTCCCGGCATCGAAGCAGTCAACGACAGATAAATTATTTAAAGGAGTACAATTATGAATAAAGCTCTTCGTACCCCCGTTATCGCGGGCAACTGGAAAATGAACAACACTCCCGATGAGACAAAGGCACTCATAGCCGAAATGAAGCCCCTTGTTGCGGGCGCGGACTGCAAAGTGGTTCTCTGCGTGCCCTACATCGACCTCTACGCGGCTCTTGAAGCGGCGGCGGGCTCCGACATCGAAATCGGTGCCGAGAACTGCCACTGGGCAGAAAAAGGCGCTTTCACGGGCGAAGTTTCCGCCAAAATGCTCAAGGCGGCGGGCGTTCCCTATGTTATCATCGGCCACAGCGAGCGCAGGCAGTATTTCGGTGAAACGGACATCACCGTTCGCAACAGAGTCAGAGCCGCTCTCAACGAAGGTCTTAAAATAATCCTCTGCGTGGGCGAAATGCTCGCCGAGAGAAAAGCGGACATGACCGCTGAAATCGTCAGCGCGCAGACAGAGGTCGCTCTTTCGGGTGTAACCGCCGAGGAAATGAAAAACATCATCATCGCCTACGAACCCGTATGGGCAATCGGCACGGGCGAAACAGCCACTCCCGAGCAGGCTCAGGAGGTCTGCGGTATGATCCGCGCTCTTATTGCGAGACTCTACAACAGCGAAGTTGCGGACGCTACTGTAATTCAGTACGGCGGCTCAATGAACGAAAAGAACGCTGCCGAGCTTCTCGCGAAGCCCGACATCGACGGCGGCCTTATCGGCGGCGCGTCCCTTGTTGCGGAAAAATTCGCCGTAATAGTCGAAGCGGCGGGCAAATAATAAAAACACAATGCGGGCAAAGTTTATTTGTCCGCATTTTTGAAAGGTAACGGATATGTCAGAAAAAGTTGTTTTAATTGTTATGGACGGCGTCGGCTTCTCAAAAACCGGGCTCGGTGACGCCGTAACTCTCGCGAATACCCCCACGCTTGACAGACTTCTCAAAGAGTGCCCCAACACCCGCCTCAAAGCGCACGGCGACGCCGTGGGTCTTCCCTCGGATGACGATATGGGCAACAGCGAAGTAGGTCACAACGCGCTTGGCTGCGGTCAGATTTATTCGCAGGGCGCGAAACTTGTAAACGAATCCATAGAATCGGGCAAAATCTATGAAAGCGACGCCTGGAAGGAACTCGCGGGCAACTGCGTTTCCAAGAATTCCGCGCTTCATTTCATAGGCCTTCTCTCGGACGGCAATGTCCATTCAAACATAAGCCACCTCTTCGCGATGCTCGAAAAGGCAAAGCAGTGCGGCATTAAGAAAGCCCATGTTCACGCTCTTCTTGACGGCAGGGATGTTCCCGCCACCTCGGGTCTTGTCTATATCGATATGCTCGAGCAGAAGATAGCCGAACTCAACGACGGCGGTTTCACCGCGGATATCGCTTCGGGCGGCGGCAGAATGAAAATCACAATGGACCGCTACCAGGCGGACTGGAATATGGTTAAGCTCGGCTGGGACACCCATGTAAAAGGTCTCGGCAGGCAGTTTGACTCGGCGAAGCAGGCGATTGAAACCTACCGCGCCGAAATCCCCGGAGTAATTGACCAGGATTTACCCCCCTTCGTAATCGCGAAGGACGGCAAGCCCCTCGGAACAATCAACGACGGCGACAGCGTCATTCTCTACAACTTCAGAGGCGACAGAGCCCTTGAACTCAGTATGGCGTTTGACTACGACGATTTTGACAAGTTCGACAGAGGCGCTAAGCCCGATGTGGTCTATGCCGGTATGCTCCAGTACGACGGCGACCTGAAGCTTCCCGAAAAATATCTTGTAAATCCTCCCGAAATAAAGGATACCCTCTCGGAACTCCTCGTTTCAAAGGGAATGAAGCAGTACGCCGTTTCCGAAACGCAGAAATACGGCCATGTAACCTATTTCTGGAACGGCAACAAGAGCGGAAAATTCAGCGAGGAACTTGAAACTTACCTTGAAATTCCCTCGGACAAGGTCTCGTTTGACGAGCGCCCGTGGATGAAGAGCGCAGAGGTAACCGACGCCGTAATCGAGGCGATGAAGAGCGGCGAATACGACTTTATCCGCTGCAACTATCCCAACGGCGATATGGTCGGCCACACCGGCAGCCTGGACGCCACAATCACGGCGGTTGCCGCCGTTGACCTCGGCATTGCCAGAGTGCTCAAAGTCGCCGACGAGCTCGGAATAACCGTGCTTATCACCGCCGACCACGGCAACGCGGACGAAATGCTCGAAAAGAACAAGAAGGGCGAACTTCAGGTAAGAACCGCCCACTCGTTAAATCCCGTTCCGTTTATCATCTGTTCGAAGAACACCTACGAAATCAAGGACGGCAGCTTCGGCCTCGCCAATGTCGCACCCACCGTGGCGCAGATATTCGGCATTGAGCCGTACGGCAGCTGGCTTGAGGGTATGATTAAATAATTATCGAATAATAAACAAGGAGGCGCTTTAAATGGAACCCATTATGCGAAGTGACAAACTGGCAAATGTCCATTCCGACATCAGAGGCCCCGTATTTGTCGAGGCAATGCGTATGCGCAAGGAGGGCATTGATGTTCTCCGTCTCAACACGGGCAACCCCGCGACCTTCGGCTTCGGTATGCCCGACAGCGTAAAGAACGCCCTTCTCAACAACGCCGACAAAGCGGTTGCCTACTGTGACCTCAAGGGTATGCCCGAGGCGCGCGAGGCAATCTGCAACTACCACAAAAGCAAGGGCATTGAGGGTATCACCCCCGACGATGTTTTCATCGGCAACGGTGTAAGCGAACTTGTTACAATGTCGCTCACCGCGCTTCTCAACTACGGCGACGAGATTCTCGTTCCCGCTCCCGACTACTCGCTCTGGACCAACTCGGTCTGGCTCGCGGGCGCAAAACCCGTGCACTATATCTGCGACGAGCAGTCCGACTGGTATCCCGACCTCGACGACATCAAAAAGAAAATCACCCCCAAAACAAGGGCGATTGTCATCATAAACCCCAACAACCCGACCGGTGCTCTCTATTCAAAGGATTTCCTTGAGAAACTCGTGCAGATAGCGAGGGAAAACAAGCTTATAATCTTCTCGGATGAAATTTACGACCGTCTTGTTATGGACGACCTCGAGCATGTTTCAACCGCAACTCTCGCCCCCGACCTCCTTGTTGTTACAATGAACGGTCTTTCAAAATCCCACATAATCTGCGGTTTCCGCTGCGGCTGGATGGTATTCAGCGGCGCCAAGGAGGCGGCAAAGGATTTCATCGCGGGCGTAAACGGTCTGTGCGCAATGCGTCTTTGCGCCAACGCCCTCACTCAGCTTGTAATTCCCGCGGCTCTTGCCGACCCCGAAAGCACAAGGGCAATGATGGTGCCGGGCGGCAGAATTTACGAGCAGCGTGAGGCGACCTGCCGCGAGCTTGAAAAAATCGAAGGCCTCACCTTCGTAAAGAACAAGGCGGCTTTCTACCTCTTCCCGAAACTTGACATTGAAAAGTTCAACATCCACGACGACCAGCAGTTCGCGATGGACTATCTCCACAGCAAAAATGTTATGATTATCCCGGGCAGGGGCTTCAGCTGGGACAAACCCGACCACTTCCGCATCGTTATGCTCCCCGAGCCGGAGGTGCTCGCGAAGGCGATGCGCGACCTCGGCGATTTCCTGAAGGATTATCACCAGCAGTAAAACACGGTGTCACAGCCGAAATTTTAAAATTCAACAGTATGGCGGGATGTTCTCATCCCGCCGTTTGTTAAAACAAGACTTCCGTTCGTCGCGGCTTCCTTAATTGTTCATTGCTCATTAATATAAGCGGCACGGAATAATCCGTGCCCTGCATGCATATGAATTACAGTGTAACCGTAGGGGCGGATATCATCCGCCCGCAACAAGGATGTCCGTGAGGACTGATAAAAGGGTGAGGGCGAAGCCCTCCTTTAATTGCTCATTTCTCCTTTCTCATTGCTCATTAACATAAGCGGCACGGAAGAATCCGTGCCCTGCATTTACAACACAATCCACTTTATCAAACCAAAGGCGGTATTGAAATGAATCTGACGGTATCATTTTTCATAACAGGCGTAATGCTCGGTGTCGGTCTCGCGATGGACGCCTTTTCCGTCTCGCTCGCCAACGGTCTCAATGAGCCGGAAATGAAGGGTGCCAAAATGTGCGGTATCGCGGGCGTGTTCGCCGGGTTCCAGTTTGTTATGCCGCTTATCGGTTGGTTCTGCGTGTCGGCGGTAGCCCACATTTTCGTTGCTTTTCAGAAGTTTATACCGTGGATTGCCCTCATTCTGCTTTCCCTCATTGGCGGAAAGATGATTTATGAAAGCGTGAGTAAAAAAGCGGAGGATGAAAAACCCGCCGTCGGTCTCGGAGGGCTTATGCTTCAGGGCGTTGCAACCTCGATTGACGCCCTCTCGGTCGGCTTCACAATATCGGACTACACCGTCGGCGAGGCGCTTGTCTCCTGCGCTGTTATAGGAACAGTCACTTTCATAATCTGCTTTGCAGGGCTCGCGATCGGCAAAAAGGCGGGCACGAAACTCGCAGGGAAAGCCGGCATTCTCGGCGGAATAATCCTAATAGGCATAGGTCTTGAAATATTCATCAAAAACGTGTTTTTCGGCGGATGATGATTTAACAGAATATAAAAACAACGGCTTGCGGATTCTTTCCGTAAGCCGTTTATTCGTCGGGTATAAATACAACAATATCTTCAATTCTGCAACCGAGATAATTGCACAGGTCATTAAGGGTTACCGTGCTGAGCGGTTTATTAAGCTTGAGGCGGTCAATCAGACTGCGGCTTACGCCGAAATCCTTTATCAATTTATATGTGGTTATGTTTTTCTTTTTTAAGTGTTTCATAAAACGGTTCATAGCTTATCATTCTCATCACCTGATTAAACGATAAGCAATACTCAATAACTTGACAATTGTCGGTATATAGAGTATATTAATTCGTATAAAGAAAAAAGGGGGATAATATGAAACATACCACAAAAGGAAATATAAAAATGATTTTAATTATAATTGGGGCTTTCCTTTTAATTGCAATGTTTCTCGGTTCTTTATATAATGATGATTCGTCTAATTCATATTCCGATCGCGGAAGATATGGCAGAGGATATGAATATGATAGAAATGTCTATGATATTGCAGGTGCATATGGCGAAGATCCCGATGTTGTAAATGACAAGATTAATCGAGTAGCAGAAGCAATGAATTAAAAGGAAAAAATATGAATAAGTTTAAAGATAAACGTTTATTGATTTTAGGAATGGTTTCAATTGTTTGCATTGTTGTAATTATAATTATTTTTTTAGTGGCAAGCGGTTATAACAACCATAATAGAATAATTGAAAAAACAACTGTTAGAACTGTAAATACAACAACCTACAATTCATTCAACAATTACAATGAAAGTAGAGAATACACAAAGAACTACTCATATTTCAGCAATAAATACGGAAACGCTTCAACACGATGTGCGCATCCCGGATGTTCAAATTATATTGCTTCATCCGGAGATACAAATTGTTGTGTTGTCCATTCAAAAAGATGTCGTGAATGCGGATGCTATATAGATGAAGACGCAATGTATTGTATGGATTGCTTGGAAAATGAGTTCTATTAATCAATAAAAAAACAACGGCTTGCAGTCACATCTGCAAGCCGTTAATCTTTTACCCTGCCGTAACATTTCCCTCGCTGTCGATTTTTATTTTTGACGGGGAAATGTCGATTATTTTACTGAAAATTCTGTCGCGTTCGGAGTCAAGCCCGAGGTATTTGACTTCGGAGTTTTCCTGCCTGCCGGGCATGAATTTGAGCGATATATTGCCGTTTTCAATCCTCAGCACGGCAAGCCCCGAGTCGAGTGTCTTTGTGCCGAAAAGGAAGTTGCCCAGGCTGTAAACAACGGGCTTTCCGTTGTAGATTTCCATACCCTGCAGGATATGCGGGTGAGCGCCGATTACCGCGTCCGCGCCCGCGTCGATATATTTTTTCGCAAGCTCCTTCTGCGGGTCGGTAAGCTCCGTGGAATACTCCGCTCCCCAGTGCACATAAACAATTACATAATCGTTTTTGGCTTTCGCTTCGGCTACTCTGTTTATCAGTTCCTCGCTGCCCTCATAGCAGCCGAAAACGCCTTCGGAATCCTTCGTCGCAACCGGGGTGAAACGGATGCTCTCCGCTCTTGAGGCGGCAAGGTATGCTACTTTACACCCGTTGATTATATAACTGATTTCCTTTGACGCCTCATTCAGATTCTCACCCGCGCCGACTCTCGCAATCCCCGCGTTATCAAGGGTTTCAAGCGTGTCAACGAAGGCGTCGTGACCGTAGTCGTAGGTGTGGTTGTTAGCGAGCGAAACAATGTCAACACCCAGCAAGGTCAAATACTTTACACTGTCGGGATCCGCGCGGAAAGTATACTGTTTGTTCGCCATCGGCGTTCCGCGTTCTGAATATGTGAATTCGTTGTTGACCAGCATAATGTCAACCGATTTCATAACATTTTTGAACGCGCTGTCAATGCAGTCGAGCACCCCGTTGGCAAGCTCCCTGGCGTGAGGCATAATGTAGCCCTCTTCGGTGAAATTCATATCGCCGGTAAAGCCGAGCTCAAAATAATTCTTTCCGTTTGAGCCGAGGTCGATAACCGTTTTGCCGTCAATCTCGTTGCCGAAGCGCGAGAGCATAACATTTATCGATTCGCCGTTTGCGCCCTTTATGATTCCGCTTCCCGACTCAACCTGGGAGAGCATTCCGTCTATCTCCTCGGTCGGGAGCGATTCAAGAAACTGCGCGGGAATGATTCTGCCCGTCGCCTCACTCAGAACGGTGGAGGCGGTTGAATAATCATAGGGGGCGGATGAGGCGGCGCCGTTTTCGGCCGCGGCGTTCTGCTTTGCCGTCATCGCGTGATATGAAATTGTAAGCGGCAGAAAGAATATCAGAAGCAGCGCAAGCGCGAACAGTGCTTTTTTCACGGCTTTACCTCCTCACCTTTTATTTTACAGAAACGGAAATTCAAATCAGAATATTTCTTTGCTTTCAACCTGTTCCTTCGCCAGGGCGATGAAATCCTCAAGCTTCATTGCGGTTGTGCCCTCTTCGCCTCTTCTGCGAACGGAGACCGTGCCGTTTTCAATGTCCTTGTCGCCGAGAACGATGATGTACGGAATCTTCTTGAGAAGCGCCTCGCGGATTTTGTAGCCCGTCTTTTCGCTTCTTGTGTCAACCGTACCTCTGAAGCCCTGTGCCTCAAGCTTTTTGAGAAGTTCGGCGGACGCCTCGTGATGGCGGTCGGCTATCGGAAGAATTCTTATCTGTTCGGGCGCGAGCCACAGCGGGAAAGCGCCCGCGAAATGCTCGGTGATAACGCCGATAAAGCGCTCAACGGAGCCGAAAACAACCCTGTGAATCATAACGGGAGTATGCTTTTCGCCGTCCGCGCCCGTGTATTCGAGGTTGAATCTGCCGGGCAGCTGATAGTCGAGCTGAATCGTGCCGCACTGCCAGGTTCTGCCGAGGGAGTCCTCAATATGGAAGTCGAGTTTCGGGCCGTAGAAGGCGCCGTCACCCTCGTTGATTATATATGTTTTGCCTATGCTTGTTATGGCGTCGGCGAGGTTCTTTGTGGCGATTTCCCAGTCCTCAACGCTGCCGATGTGATCCTCGGGCATTGTGGAAAGTTCAATGGTGTAGGGGAGTTGGAATACCGAATAGACCTCGTCGAAGAGCTTCGCAATGCGGATAACCTCGTCGCGTATCATTTCGGGAGCGAGAAGGATATGCGCGTCATCCTGAGTGAAGCAGCGCACGCGGAACATGCCGTGAAGGGCGCCGGAAAGCTCGTTTCTGTGAACTTTGCCGAGCTCGCCGTAGCGCAGCGGAAGCTCCTTGTATGAGTGCGGCTCAAGGTCGTAAACAAGAATGCTGCCGGGGCAGTTCATCGGTTTTATCGCGAAATCCTCGTCATCGATAACCGTGGTGTACATATCGTCGTGATAGTGCTCCCAGTGGCCCGAAGTCTCCCAGAGCGAGCGCTTCATAATCTGCGGAGTCGAGATTTCAAGATAATCCCATTTCTTGTGAACCTCGTGCCAATAATCTATGAGAGTGTTGCGCAGAACCATACCGTTGGGAAGGAAGAAGGGCATACCGGGCGCCTCATCGCGGAAGGCGAAGAGGTCGAGGTCTCTGCCGAGTTTTCTGTGGTCGCGCTTTTTTGCTTCCTCAATCGCCTCAAGATAGGCGTCGAGTTCCTCTTTCTTTGTGAACGCCGTGGCGTAAATGCGCTGAAGCATCTTGTTCTTCTCGCTGCCGCGCCAGTAAGCGCCTGTCGCGCTGAGAAGTTTGAACGCCTTTATTCTGCCCGTTGACGCAATGTGAGGGCCGGCGCAGAGTTCGGTGAATTCGCCCTGCTTGTAGAAGCTTATGTTCTCGCCCTTGTCGGCGTGCTCCTCAACAAGTTCAACTTTATAGATTTCGCCGAGTTCCTTATAGTGATTTATCGCGTCCTCGGGAGACATCTCAAAATGCTCAAGGGGAAGGTCCTCCTTGATGATTTTCTTCATCTCCTCCTCGATTTTTTCGAGGTCTTCGGGAGTGAAGGGGCTGTCAACATCAAAGTCATAGTAAAAACCGTTTTCAATTGAGGGACCTATGGCGAGTTTCGCCTCGGGATAAAGGCGCTTGACCGCCTGAGCCATAACATGCGAAGCGGTGTGGCGGTATGTGCGCTTGCCGTCCTCGTCGTCAAAGGTGAGAATCTGCAGTTCGCAGTCCTCGTTGAGGGGAGTGCGAAGATCCTTTACCTCGCCGTTGATTTTAGCGACACACGCGGCTTTGTAAAGCCCCATGCCGAGCGACTTCGCAATGTCCATCGCGGTTGTGCCGTTTTCGTATTCCTTTACGATTCCGTCTTTGAGAGTAACATTAATCATATTTTTACCTCCTGTGGTTAATTTAAAAAATAAAAAAACTCCATCCCGAATAACAGGATGAAGCTTTGAACGCTCCACGGTTCCACCCGTAATTGCGGAAAAAAATCCGCCTCTCATTCGGCTTTTAACGGTGCCCGCCGGCACGGCTTGCTTTCTCGCCGCGCACTCCGCAGAAGGTGGTTTTACCGCTCTTTTACCCGCGCTCACAGCCACGGCGCGGATTCTCTGGAAAAAGCGTGTGCAGTAAAACTGTCTGCATCATCGTTTTGAAAAGATTGCTATAATATTAACACCGCGGCACATAATTGTCAACATTTAATTTATATTAAAATAAACAAAAAACTTGACATATTTATCTAAATGCTATATATTTATCCTAATAGTGCTATTTTGTGCCGGGATGGTGGATTCCGGCCTGAAATATACAATAAGTGCTATTGAATTTGCAATAGGCCTTTTACTTTTGAAAAAATTTTAATGAAGGAGGAATGCTTTCAGATGCCTCAGGTTTCAATTCTTGTAGCTGCAATAATCGCTGTTGTTGCTGCCGTTGTATTTCTGATAATCGGCTACAGCGCAGGTCAGTCACATAGAAAGAAGGTTGCGGAGCAGGCGATCGGCTCGGCTGAAAAAGAAGCCGCGCGTATAGTAAACGACGCCGTCAAAACCGCTGAAGAAACAAAGAAGGAATCCATCCTTGAAGCGAAGGATGAGATTCACAGGCAGCGCACCGAAGCGGAAAAGGAACTCCGCGAAAGGCGCAAAGAGGTTCAGAGAACCGAAAACAGGCTGATTCAGAAAGAGGAATCACTTGACAAAAAGAGCGAAAATCTTGAAAAGAAAGACGAAATTCTCAACGAAAAAATCAAACAGGCGGAGATAAAACTCGAGGAGGTCGAGGCGGTAAAACGCAGCGAGTTCCAGCAGCTTGAAAAAATCTCCGGCTACACAAAGGAGCAGGCGAAGGAATATCTTCTCACCGCTCTTGAGCAGAGCTTAGGCCACGAAAAAGCCCTTCGCATTCAGGAATTCGAGCAGAAGACCAAGGACGAATCCGAAGCGATTGCAAGGGATATCATTTCAACAGCCATCCAGCGCTGCGCCGCGGACCACGCCGCGGAGGCGACCGTTTCGGTTGTGCCCCTTCCCAACGATGAAATGAAGGGCCGCATAATCGGCAGAGAGGGCAGAAACGTCCGCACTCTTGAGACTATCACGGGCGTTGACCTTATAATTGACGACACTCCCGAAGCCATCACCGTTTCGAGCTTTGACCCGGTGCGCCGCGAAGTGGCGAGACTCACCATTGAAAAACTCATAGCGGACGGCAGAATTCATCCCACCAGAATTGAGGAGATGTTCGAAAAATCCAAGAAGGAAGTCGAGCAGACAATCAGGCAGACCGGCGAGCGCGCCGTTGTCGACGCAGGCGTAAACGGAATCCACCCCGAACTCGTCAAACTGCTCGGTAAACTCAGATACCGCACAAGCTACGGTCAGAACGTGCTCAACCACTCGCTTGAGGTCTCCTATATCGCGGGTCTTCTCGCGTCGGAACTCGGCATTGACCCGAAACTTGCAAAACGCGCAGGCCTTCTTCACGACATAGGCAAGGCGCTCGACCACGAAATTGACGGCTCGCATGTTCAGCTCGGCGTTGAATACGCGAGAAAATACAAAGAGAACGAACAGGTCATCCACGCCATTCAGGCGCACCACGGCGATGTTGAGGCAAAAACTATCACCGCGTGCCTCGTTCAGGCGGCGGATGCCATCTCGGCGGCAAGACCCGGCGCCAGACGCGAGAATGTACAGAACTACATCAAGCGTCTTGAAAAACTTGAGGAAATCGGTTCCGGCTTTGACGGCGTTGAACGCACCTTCGCCATTCAGGCGGGCCGTGAAATCCGTCTTATGGTCAAACCCGAAAAAATCAGCGACGACGATATGGTTCTTCTTGCCCGCAATGTGGCGCAGAAGATTGAGGAAGAGCTTGAATATCCCGGTCAGATAAAGGTCAATATTATCAGGGAAAGCAGAGCGGTTGATTTCGCAAAATAATCCATCAGGGCTGCCCCCGGGCAGCCCTTTTTCTTGAAGGAGAATACCTTTGAATATTCTTGCCATCGGCGATGTTGTGGGGCAGGAGGGGTGCGAATTTTTAAGGCGCTCTCTGCCCGCTTTCAAAAAACTCAAAGGAATTGATTTTACTGTTGCAAACGGCGAAAACTCCGCCGCGGGCAACGGTATTACGCCCTTTTCCGCCGAGCATCTTTTTTCAAGCGGAGTCGATGTGATAACAACGGGCAATCACGTTTACAAGCGCAGGGAGATTTATGAGTTTCTCGACAGCCGCGGCGATATAGTCCGCCCCGCGAACTATCACGGCGGCAACCCCGGCAGGGGATACACCGTGTTTGACAAGGGCAGCGTGCAGATAGGCATTGTAAACCTTTCGGGCAACGCGTTTATGGATTTCGCGGACAACGCTTTTTCCTGTGTTGACGGGATTCTGCCCGAACTTTCCGCCTGTAAAATAATACTTGTGGATTTTCACGCCGAGGCGACAGCCGAAAAGCGCGCCATGGGATTTTATCTTGACGGAAAAGTCACCGCCCTGTTCGGCACGCACACCCACGTGCAGACCTCGGACGCCCAGGTTCTGCCGAAATCAACGGGCTACATCACCGACCTCGGAATGACGGGCCCTGCCGACTCCGTGCTCGGCATTGATTACGACATAGCCGCCGGCAGGCTTAAAACGGGTATGCCCGTGAGATTTATGCCCGCGAAGGGGCGCTGCTTTATGTGCGGGTGTATATTCGAGGTTGACGAAAAAACAGGCAGAACGCTCTCTGCCGAGGCGGTCTGCGTGGAGTAATTATGAAAAAACGAATTGAGAGAATAAACGAGCTTTATCATCTTTCCCGGGAGCGCGAACTCACCGCCGAAGAGAAGGAGGAGCAGGCGCGCCTTCGCAGGGAATATGTTGAAGCGTTCAGGGCAAACCTCGTTTCACAGCTTGACAACACATACATAGTTGACGAAAACGGCAACAAAACCGCCGTTAAGGACAGAAGAAAGCAGCAGGGCTGATATGCAGAAGCTTTTAAGTTATATGCGCTCCGCCGTGCAGCAGTACAATATGATTGAAGAGGGCGACCGCATAGCCGTAGGGCTTTCGGGCGGCAAGGATTCCGTGGCGATGCTCGCGGCTCTTGCCAGACTGCGCTCGTTCTACCCGAAAAAAATCGACCTTGTCGCCATAACTCTCGATATGCGATTTGACGATAAGGATACGGATTATTCGGCTCTTGAGGAACTCTGCAAAGAACTTGATGTGCCCTATGTCATAAAGCGCACTCAGCTTGCGAAAATCGTGTTTGAATCCGGCGAAAACGGCGGACCCTGCAGCCTCTGCGCGCGAATGAGAAGGGGAATCCTTCACAACACGGCAAAGGAAAACGGCTGCAACAAAATCGCTCTCGGCCATCATCTCGACGATGTCGCCGAAACCTTTATGATGAATTTACTGAACGGCGGTACGCTCGACTGCTTCAGCCCCGTAACTTACCTCTCGCGTAAAGAAATCTATATGATAAGACCTATGATTTTCGCTCGTGAGAGCGACTGCGCGAGGGTTGTCAGGCGCGGCAATCTGCCTGTTGTAAAAAATAAATGCCCCGCCGACGGCAACACCGAACGGCAGGAAATAAAAGAACTTCTCTCGTCGTATGAAAGAAAATACGGCGATGTCAGGAACAAAATTCTCGGCGCCATGCAGCGCAAAAACATAAACGGTTATTAATTCTCTGTATCAGAGGTGATATTTATGAAATACCTTGTTCTGCTCTATGACGGAATGGCGGACTACCCCGTGCCCGCCCTGAACGGCAAAACTCCTATGGAGGTTGCGAAAAAGCCGATATTCGACCGCCTTGCCTCAAAAGGGGAGGTCGGGATGGTGCGCACAGTCGCCAAGGGTCTCAAGCCCGGAAGCGATGTTGCGAATCTCAGCGTCATGGGCTACGATCCCCAAAAATACTACACAGGGCGTTCGCCCCTTGAAGCGGTCAGCATCGGCGTTAAAATGGCGGATGACGATATAGCGATGAGGTGCAATCTCGTAACGCTCAGTGACGAGGAAAACTACGACGAAAAAACAATGGTTGACTATTCCGCGGGCGATATCACAAGCGAGGACGCGGCTGAGCTTATCAAAGCCGTACAGGAGCATTTCGGCGGCGGAGAGTTCGACTTTTACAGCGGAGTGAGCTACCGCCACTGCCTTATCCATCACGGCGGCACAACCGAACTCGGCAATATGACTCCGCCTCACGACATATCCGGAAAGGTTGTCGGCGAATATATTTCAACACATCCCAACGCCGCGAAACTTACGGCAATGATGCGCGAGAGCTATGAATTTTTAAAGGATCATCCCGTAAACAAACGCAGGGTTTCCGAGGGCAAGCGCCCGGGCAACTCAATCTGGCTCTGGGGCGAGGGCACAAGCCCGAAGCTTGACAATTTCTATGACCTGCACGGTCTCAGGGGCAGCGTCATCTCAGCCGTTGACCTTCTCAAAGGCATCGGCATTTCGGCGGGTATGTCAACCCCCGAAGTGGAGGGCGCCACGGGTTATATCGACACAAACTTCGAAGGCAAAGCGCAGGCGTGCGTTGAGGAGTTTAAAAAAGGCAAGGATTTTGTCTATGTTCATTTTGAGGCGCCCGACGAGTGCGGGCACCGCAACGAGCCGGAAAACAAGGTGCGCTCAATTGAAATCATAGACGAGGTCGTTCTGCCCGTGGTTCTCGGTTATCTCGACAACTGCGGCGATGACTACAAGGTTATGATTCTGCCCGACCATCCCACTCCGATTGTAACAATGACTCACGCGGGCGATCCCGTGCCCTATATGATTTATCACAAAAACGGCGAGACCGACAGCGGAATTGAATCGATAAACGAAAACTCCGCTCAGACTACCGGCATATTCATTGAGCCGGGTCACAATCTTATAAGAAAATTTTTCGGCGAATGCTGAGGAGGTATTATAATGAAAATAAATACAAAATGTCTTCACGCGGGCTACAGCCCGAAAAACGGCGAGCCGAGAGTGCTCCCCATCTATCAGAGCACAACATACAAATACGATTCGAGCGTTGAGATGGGTCAGCTTTTCGACCTTGAGAAGAGCGGCTATTTCTACACCCGTCTCGCGAACCCCACCAACGATGCCGTTGCCGCCAAAATAGCGGCTCTCGAGGGCGGTGTAGGGGCTATGCTCACTTCCTCGGGTCAGGCGGCTTCCTTCTATTCCGTTTTCAATATCGCGGGCGCGGGCGATCATGTAATCGCCTCCTCCGCTATTTACGGCGGAACCTTCAACCTTTTCAATGTCACAATGCGTAAACTCGGTATTGATTTCACATTCGTACGCCCCGGCTCAACCGAGGAGGAGTTAAACGCCGCGTTCAAAGAGAACACAAAGGCGGTTTTCGCCGAGACTCTCTCAAACCCCTCGCTCAATGTGCTTGACATTGAGCTTTACGCGAAATGCGCCCACGCGCACGGCGTTCCGCTGATTGTTGACAACACCTTCCCCACTCCGATTAACTGCCGCCCCTTTGAGTTCGGCGCGGATATAGTCGTTCACTCAACCACAAAATATATGGACGGCCACGCCACAAGTGTAGGCGGAGTGCTTGTTGACAGCGGCAACTTCGACTGGACTCAGAACGACAAGTTCCCGGGTCTCACCACTCCCGACGAATCCTACCACGGCATCACATACACCGAAAAATTCGGAAAAGCCGCTTATATAACAAAGTCGCTCAGCCAGCTTATGAGAGACCTCGGTTCCATTCCCTCGCCCCAGAACGCCTTCCTTCTCAATCTGGGTCTTGAAACGCTCTTTCTGCGTGTTGACCGCCACTGCAAGAACGCGCAGAAGGTTGCCGAGTTCCTTCAGGGCAGCGAGTATGTCAAAGAGGTCACCTTCCCCGGTCTTCCCGGCAACAGGGATTACGAACTGGCGCAGAAGTATCTTCCCAACGGCTCAAGCGGCGTAATCTCGTTCAGAATCAAGGGCGGAAGGGAAGCGGCTACAAAGTTCATGGATTCGCTCGAACTCGCCTCCATAGTAACTCACGTTGCCGACTGCCGAACCTGCTGCCTGCATCCCGCCAGCACAACCCACCGCCAGCTTACAAACGAGGAACTTGAGGCGTGCGGAGTTTATGAGGATCTCATCAGATTCTCCGTCGGTATTGAGGATATAGACGACATCCTCGCCGATGTGGCTCAGGCGCTCGAAAAGTCCGCGCAGTAATATAATACGCGCAATAATTTATTACATATATAACGGGTGCCTTCGGGCGCCCGTTTTCCTTTCAAATAATTTTTATTGAACCGAAAAAGTAAAGCGAAATATGATGAATCACTGCCGTTTTCCGCCGTTTTATTTATAGATTTTATAAATAAAACAGGGCGGTTTCCCCCGTTTTTTATGAGAGTGACACCGGTAAAACCGCACAACAGATTTTTCCCGAAAAATTTACAAACGATTCAAAATAAAATAAAACAGAACCGATTTATATAATTTTGCCAGCGTTCACAAAATGTTAACATTTAATTTACAAATCATTTACATTTCTGCATCCTTGTCACAACAAGCGCTCTTTATAGTATAAGTGTATCAAAAGGGGATCGGTGTATCCACTCACCGGTCAACTGCCCGAAAGGGCTATTTTATGGAGGTGCAAACTATGAAAAGAAAGTCCATGCGTGTTTTGGCGCTTGTACTCGCTTTCGTAATGCTCGTTTCCGCTTCCTGCGTAACGGCATTCGCGAAGAAGGCTGACTACAAAACGCCCAACATCGACGAAAATGGTAAATTCTATTTTACCTACGAGCAGTCCGCAACTTATGTTATGGACCTCATCGACGAGCTTCTTTCTACGGTCAACAACGGTAAAAACCTCAAGATTGACCTTAAGCTCAAATCCTACACACTTACACTTCAGAATTATGACATTGCTCTGCAGTCGGTTTATGACTTCAGAAACTCCGGTCTTATCAGTCTGGCTATCACACTCGGTGTTGCCGGCGACCTTGACGATCTTAACGTCAACCGTCTCAGCGGTTACATCAGAAGAACAGACACCACGAATTACGACTACAACTGCATTTACAACGTTGTAGGCTTCCTCTGGGACAACAACGAGAAAGTTCTCTGCAAAATAGTTGACGGTTCTTTCGGTTGGGGTCTTATTGACAATTTCGTTGACTTCCCGCCCCTTATCACGAACCTTACCGGCTGGCTTTCAGACCTTCTCTATGTAAAACTTGAGGAACTGACGGGCAGAGAATTCGCAGAGGGCGAAAGCTACACAGTAGACCTTGACGCCGCTCTCAACGATCTTCTCCTCTGGCTCTTCAACGACAAGCTTGCCGACCTCCTCGACTTCGAAGGCGGTCTCAACCTTACCCTTGCCGACATCGACATCAAGACCGTTTCACTTTATGATATGGTCAACAATGTTATTGAATCGGCTCTTCACAACATGGTTGTTCCGCTGCTCAAGAAAGTTCTTCTTAACGCGTTCAACATTGAAACCTCCGACGCCTACCCGAACGGCACGGAAGCTGAAATGAACAACTCCACAATGGTAATGGTTCTCGGCATTGTTGAAGATCTTCTTCAGAACGCCCAGACTCATCCCGATTACTCCGGCTGCCGTTACCCCGGTGAAAAGATTGAAACCCTTCTTACATGGTTCTTCCTTGAAGGCGGTATGAACGAGTTCATCACAATCGACCAGCAGGGTATCACAATCCAGCAGGGTCTTATCGACCTTCTTGACAGCATCATCCGTCTTGCTATTCCGCTGGTTTACGGTTTAGGTATGGATTACCTTCCTCCCAGCCTTATCTACTCTTCGGACGATCTCGCAATCGAAGAGGGCCAGGAAGGCTACATCACCAACAAAGCGTGCTACGCTCAGCTTGTCAACATTCTTCTTTCCAACCTTGTTCAGGGCTACTACTGCAACCCCAGAGCGGATTCCATCGCTGAAGTCGGCGCTTACTGCCTCGCTTCACTCTGCGCGCGTATCTGCCCCGACATCAACTACATTGACCAGCTTGACGCTAACTACGCCGCTGAAGACGGCGAGACCTACTACGACTGGGAAGGCAACGCCGTAACTCCTCTTCCCTTCGTTTCGAACTACACCTTCACAGGTCAGTATCTCAACGGCTCAACATGGGTTGACTACACCGCAACTTACGCTATCCCCTACGCCGCTGTTGATATGGGCGTTACAGTCGGTAAGTACTTCCTTGACGGTCTTACCACCGCAAACTTCGACGCGGTTCCCGACACCGGCGCCGCAACAGCCACAGTTCGTTTCGAGAAATTCTTCAAGGTTCTTGTTGACTGGGTTATCGACAAATATGTTCCTCTGTTCAACAACGCTTACGGCATCAAGGATTCCAACGGCAATCCTCTGAAGTATTCCAGTTACACAGATGTCTGGAAGTTACTCGATGAAGTTCTCTTCGGCCTTCTTCCCACCTCATGGCTTCCCGCGTCAATCACTGACTACACCATGGACGCTGAATATGACACCAAGGGCAGAAACGGCGCAGCAACATTCCAGATCAAGTCCTCAGGCGACCTTGTCTGCGGCTGGCTCCTCGGCTCCGTAATGGACTTCGACTTGAGAGAACTTGTTTCAATCTTCCGCAGGAACACATCCTCGGGCGCTGAGCTCAACAACCCGACCCTCACAGTTCTTCTCAGAGTTGTTGACCGTGTTCTTTACATAGCCCTCAGCAAATACGCAATTCTTCCCGCAAATGCGGGCTCCAGAAACCCCTACGGCACGGCAACATCCATCACCTCCTTAGGCAGCGGCTCCAACGGCCTTACCAACAAGACGAACTTCACAAATCTTGTTAAATACCTTATTTACGGTCTCGGCGGCGGAAGCAGCTCATCATTCAATATCAACACAAAGACTGTTCCCCTTCTTAAAACCGTACTTCCTCTGCTCCTTTCGAGCGATTATGTAAAACCCTACCGTACAAACATCCTTTCGAGCGGTCAGATCACAGTAGCCGACCTTGAGGCTCTTATCAACAAAATCAACCAGCAGGGTTCAATAATCATCCCCTACGCTCAGGCTGATGTTGATGAAACCACAACCGGCACCTACTACTATGTTGACAGCACCAACACTGTTCAGACCGTAGTTCTTGACGGCAACAACTTCGACCCGACCAAGACCTACTACAAAGAGCAGTATGTACGCGCTCAGGATATTGACAGATACACAAACTCCGCAAAATACAACAACGGCTACGGTGTATATGTCGCGACCGAGAATTATGAATCGGTAGTTCTTGACGGCTCAAACTACGATCCCAACCAGACCTACTATTCAACAGACTTCATCGCCGCAACAGTTACACCTTCCACAAACGGTAAGTTCTTCACTTCGCAGAGTGCTTCGTCAGGCGTAACACTTCCTGATCAGTACAGCGCAAGCGCAACATATTACACCCATCCGGAAGCTCTTCCCGGCGCATCGGGCACAGGTACCTACCTTATCAAGACAGTTTCCTACTCACCCGTAACTCTCAACGGCACCGGCACAAACTTCAATGAGAATAAGGATTATTATAAGAAGGCTGTTTCCGATGTCTCCTTCGGTTACATGGACACCTACAATCCCGAAACTCATAAGCTTGCAATGGGTATCTACAGCGCTGCAGGCGCACAGAACGGTGTAGGCACATACTCAACCTCCATCAGCGGTCAGGACTTCTATGTTTACCGCGAGCAGGAGGACTTCCCCACCGCGATGTTCGACTACAACAACTTCAACGATTTCATTGAGGATGCTCAGGACTTCATCGGCGAATACAAGAGCTTCATCGAGGATATGAAGGATGCGGCCGACGCCTGGAAGGCATACTTCGCAGGCGGCGAGAGCACACCGAGCGACTTCTATCCCTTCTATTCATCCAACTCCGATGTGTATGACCGCCGCGTAGGTGAACAGGGCGTTACAAACGCACAGTTCAACAGCCTTCAGGCAATTGTTGACTTCAAGGCTGAATACGGCGCAAGCGCGTTCATCACCTCCTCAACAACCAACACTCACGGTGACGGCAACGCAACTCCTCTTGCAACTCTTCCCACAGCGGACAACGCAGGCACAACAGATACCCAGAAAGAAATCTACAAGGCATGGAATAAATACTGCCAGGAAGTTGTTAAATACTCCAACAACCTCAACAACTACTACGACGGCATCAACTACTACCTGTCAACAGCTGAACAGGGCAGAAAGAGCTACACCGCAACAACCACGGACGCTCTTGAGTGGGTTATCCACACCCTTTGCGATGACGCTTACAACAACGGTCAGAACGGCACAACCGATCCCGTAACAGGCGTTATCACTCCCGCTTACACAGAGAAGACCTACAGAGCGTTCAAGGCTGCTTATGAATGCGCCGTTGACCTTATCGCTCAGGCAAAACAGCCCATGGCAAGCGCAAAGACAACTCAGTCCATGATTACAAAGGCCCGTACCGGTCTTATCGAAGCGTTCTATAATCTTATCGAAGCAGGCGCTCTTGCCGACAAACTCGCTCTTTACAACGCGATTGTCGCAGCAAGAAGAATCATGAACGATCCCGCACTTAACGATACATTCACAGCCGCTTCAATCCAGAACCTCGTAACAGTTCTTGCAAGCGCATCCAACCTCTTCGATGAAGTTGTTACTCTTGACGAACAGCAGAGAGTTGACCTTCAGACATCGAGACTTATCGGTGCCATGAACCTTGTATATCTCCTTGCTCCCGACCTTCAGATTCTCTCGAACTACAGCGGCTCAATCGCAATCGCTGACAGATGGGTACAGCAGGGCGCCAACAAGGGTTACATCTACGGTCTTCCCGTAGGCGTAGGTCTTACATTCGACGATGCGGTATTTGAAGTTGTAGGTATCAACCGCGCTAACGCGGATATCACAAACACTTCATACGGCAACGGCACAGGCACCAAGATCGCTGCTAACGACGGCGGTATCAACAAGTTCGAGTTCTACGCGGTTGTATTCGGCGATGTAAACGGCGACGCTCGTATCGACGGTACCGACAAACTTTACATCGAAGCCAAGGCAATCAACGCAGCCAACACAGGTAACCTTTCAGCCGACTACTACGGCGGTTCCTATGTTGAGGCGGCTGACATCGACGGCGACGGCGAAATAACCGCAACCGACGCACAGTATGTCAACATGGTTGTCAACTACGAGGCAACAATCAACCAGGCGTCCGGCGTTCAGGGCTCCAGAGTTGAACTTGTATAACCTCAGCGTAAACTGACCCCGCAAAATAATAACGAGCCCTTCCTTAACGGGAAGGGCTCTTATGTTTTATTGTAAAACGCGCAGACCTTAAATCAAAGCATAGAACCAAGCCGCTCGCTATATTACGAGTTGCAGATGAAGAATCGTTCAATAACAAAAACAATGCCCCACGCCGGTTGGCATGGGGCATTTGCGCTTTAATTGATTTTGTTTAACCCTGTGTTGAAGATGTTATTTCGCGTACAAAGGTGATAATCGCTTTTATAATGTTTATTATAGTCTTTATCCAGCCGAGAATGGAACTGAAATCAAAATCGGGTATTTCAAATCCGCTGTTTGAACCGCCGCTTGAACTCGCGTTTACCGCGAGATTTACTATCACAGCCGCGTGGTCCGAGGCGAGATAACCGTCGCTGCCCGTAACATTCACCGTGTTGTATGTTGAACAGTCAACGCCGTTGCTGCCGAGCACAAAGTCAATAACCGTGCCGTTTGATTCGGTGTAGTTGCCCCAGTTGTTGAAGGTCGCCTTCGTGGCTGAATTTCGGGCAATGAATTTCTGGTCGCTTGTTTTTGTAACCTTGAGAAGTTCCCTGTAAAGGGGGCTCTGTTCGTTGATATTGAAATCGCCGCTTACTATGTAGGGAACCGATTTATATTTGCTTCCTAATCCCGAAAGCGTACTGCTTATCTGTGAACCGAGCCGTTCGGTTTCGTTGTATCTGGCTGTGAAGTTTGTGCTGCTGCCGCTGTCGTTAGCCGAAAGGTGGGTGTTGAACAGGCAGAACACGGTTGAATCCGAGTTGTTTTTCAGAAGCACCCAGTTGCATATTTTGTTGCCTACGGAGGGTGTGGATTCCAGCAGCCAGAAATGACCTTCGTCAATCTTTGTGTATTTCTCTCTGTTGTAGAAAACGGGATTGTATGAGTCTGTAGCCCTTTCGTGAGCCGCGCCGTCCGTCATACCGTAACAACTGTAGTTACCGCTCAACGCGAAGCCGCGGGATGTGAGCACCGAGTTAATGCTGCTCCACCACGGGGCGCTTATTTCGGAGAGGCAGATAATATCCGCGGAGGTTCTCGAAAGCCAGTCGGTAACACGCTTTTCGCGCTTCTCAACCGAGTAGTCCGACGCCGAGCCGTTTGCGGGTGTTACGCCGTTTATGTCGTAGCATACATTGAGCGAAACAAGGTTTACGGAAGTGCCCGACGCAGCCGGTCGGCTTGACGGCAGCTGGCTGTAATTGACCGTTCCCGGAGTAGGTCCGGATATGCCGAGAATGTTGAGCGATGAACCGGTGTATTCATTCTGCAGCGCGTAGCCGTCCTGCGAATAGGTGTCCGGAGCGTAGGAGACCGTTGCGAGAGTGCCCGCCGCGCTTACAAACCTCAGGGCGCCGTTCGTGCCCGAATTCGGGAGACTTGTGGAGCCGGAAAGCCAGCTTTCCTGTTTGCTCGGTGAAGCGACCGCGAGAGCGCGCTTTGAAGCGTAGGTGGTAACGCCGTAGTATTTATTGAAAGCGTTCCAGTAGTTTTTCAGCTCGCTGTCGGTCGAATAGCCGAGCCCGAGCACGGGAGTGGCTATTGTATAAACGCCGATTACCCACACATCGCCGGGGTTCATCGTTTTTGTGTTTTCGCTGTCAAACACAACGCTGTCCTTATACCAGGTTGATGATGACGCGCCCTCCTTGCTGTAGTTGAGGGTAAGGTCGCTCATATCAATCGCGGACGAACCGACATTTTTAATTTCAACAAACTCAAAATAGTCGTTGTTGCTCACAACCTTGCTGCTCAGCGCCTCATAATTTGGGTTGAAGCAGACCTCGGAAATAAACAGACTGCCCACACTCTGAGCCGCCGACACGGCAAACGAAAAAGCCGAAGCCGCCGATGCCGCTATGCAGAGCGCCAGTACGCACGCGAGTGCCTTTTTCAGTTTTTTCATTTTTTTGTTCCTCGTTCCATATTTAATGGGATTGTAGTTTAACACATTATTTTTAAATAAACAACCTTTTTTATACTAATTTAAAAGAATTTTAACAGAAATTATGCAAAACCGAACAAAAATGCAGTAAAAATTGCAATTCTTAATAGAAATATAAGAATCGGGAATGCCCCTGATTATTGATTAATGGGGAAAAATATAGTAAAATATCTTTTCGGTAAATGACTTTAAAAGGTATGGTTATATGTTTCCGAAAAAACTCGAGCCCGTTCTGCTCAAGGTGCAGAAGCCCGGAAGATACACGGGCGGCGAGCTCAACAGCGTAATAAAAGATAAAAACAAAGTCGATGTACGCTACGCCTTCTGCTTTCCCGACACCTATGAAATAGGTATGTCCCACCTCGGAATGAAGATTCTTTACTCCCTCATAAACGAGCGTGAGGATGCCTGGTGCGAGCGCGTTTTCGCTCCCGCTCAGGATATGGAGGAGCAGATGAAGGCGCTCGGCGTGCCTCTCTATGCCCTGGAAAGCGGAGACGCCGTCCGTGATTTCGATTTTATCGGCTTTACCATGATGTATGAGCTGTGCTACACGAACATTCTCAATATGCTCTCTCTCGCCGGTGTGCCTCTGCGCTCGGCGGACCGCGAAGGGCTCACTCCGCTTGTTGTCGGCGGCGGCGCCTGCGCCTGCAATATTGAGCCGATGGCGGATTTCTTTGATCTCGTCTCGCTCGGTGACGGCGAGGAGGTCACAAACGAGATTATAGACCTCTTTAAAATCCACAAGGCGAAGGGCTCGACAAGGAAAGAATTTCTCATTGAGGCGGCTAAAATACCCGGCGTTTATGTGCCGTCTCTCTACAATGTCGAATACAATGAGGACAGCACCGTAAAAAGCATTACTCCCACCTGCGGCGCTCCCGCAAAAGTAACCAAAAGAACCGTAAAAAACCTCGACACAATGTTTGCCCCCACAAGCTTCGTTGTTCCTTTTATAGAGGTTGTTCACGACAGAACAACGGTAGAAACCTTCAGGGGATGCATCCGCGGGTGCAGGTTCTGCCAGGCGTGCTTCCTCTACCGCCCTATAAGGGAAAAATCGCCCGAAACCGTTGAAAAGCAGTGCAGGGCAATCTATGAGAACACGGGCTATGATGAAATATCGCTGTGCTCCCTTTCAACAAGCGATTACAAAGGGCTTGAAAAACTGCTCAATTCAATGCTGGAGTGGACGATTCCCGAAAAGGTGAATGTCGCCCTGCCTTCACTCAGAGCCGACAATTTCCCCGAGGAACTTATGAAAAAGCTTTCCGCCGTGCGCAAAAGCGGACTTACCTTCGCTCCCGAGGCGGGCACACAGCGGCTTCGCGATGTAATAAACAAAAACATAACCGAGGAAGAGGTGCTCTCCACCGCGGCGCTCGCCTTCAGAGGCGGCTGGACGGCGGTTAAACTTTATTTTATGATAGGTCTGCCCACCGAAACGGATGAGGATTTAGAGGGCATAGCCAACCTCGCCCAGGCGGTTGTGGACGAGTTTTACAACAATCCCGACAAGCCGAAGGGCAAGGGCGTAAATGTATCCGTCTCGCTTTCAACCCTCGTGCCCAAACCCTTTACTCCCTTCCAGTGGGAGCCGATGATAACTCCCGATATCACGCTCGAAAAGCAGCAGAAGCTTCTCGGATATATCCGCTCAAGAAAGATAACTCTCTCAAAACACAACCCAAAAACAAGTTTTCTCGAGGGCGTGTTTTCGCGCGGAGACAGACGCCTTTGCAAAGTTGTTGAAAGGGCTTGGGAAAAAGGCTGTAAATTTGACAGTTGGGACGATATGCTGAAGTTCGACACCTGGATTGAAACCTTTGAGGAGTTCGGTATTGACCCGTATTTCTATACTGCCCGCACCCGTTCCTTCGATGAGGTTCTGCCGTGGGAGCATATGGATTTCGGCGTTACAAAAGCATTCCTTATGCGTGAAAACAAAAAGGCGCACGAGGGAGTAACAACCCCGTCGTGCCGTGAAAAATGCGCCGGCTGCGGAGCGGCGGCAATAAACGGAGGTGAGTGCAGTGAAACCCGTAAGAATACTGCTTAAAAAAACAGGGCTCGCCATCTACATCTCTCACCTCGATATGAACCGCTGCCTCTCCCGCGCGGTTATAAGGGCTAAGATTCCGCTCTGGTACACGGAGGGCTTCAATCCCAAGCCCTATCTGAATTTCCTGTGTCCGCTGGCGCTGGGGCAGGAGGGGCTCGCCGAGCCGCTTGACCTGCGTATAGAGGGCGAAATATCAAACGATGAAATAAAGGAATCGCTTTCAAATGTAATGCCGCAGGGCATTGAGGTCACCGAGGTTTACGACCCTGTAATGAAGAGCGCCGAAATCGCCTGTGCGCTTTACAATATCACTCTGGAATTTGAAAACGAAAAAGAAGCGGGAGTTTTCTGCGAACAGGCGAAAGCCGCAATCGAAAGCGGTGAGCTTACCGCCGAAAAGCGCAGCAAAAAGGGTATGAAAACCGTCAATCTGTGCGAAATGATAAACTCGTTTGAGATTGAACAGCAGAGCGAAAAAGCGGGAATAAAAACCGTTCTGCCCACGGGCAGCACCCTCAATTTAAACCCGGATCTGCTCCTTGACGCTCTTTATGAAAAGACGGGATTATCGCCCGAAAGCCGCCTTGTTTCAAGGGCCTGCCTTTATAATGAAAGCGGCGAAATATTCAGGTGATTTGACAAAATTTATTTTTGTTCTATAATGGAATCATAAAAAAGAAAGGAATTTCAAGAAAATGAAAAAAACATTATCACTCATTCTCGCGCTTGTAACCGTCTTTTCGGTTATGATGTGCATGTCCGCTCCCGCTTCGGCTTACACCGACGCAGAGGTTAAGAAGATTGCCGCCGATTATATCGGCACCTCAGCCGACAGTCTGAGCAACTACAAATGCGAAGTTGTTAAGGTCACTGTCGTCAGCCTCGGCGGATTAACCCTTACCGCCGACCAGTATGAAATCACTTTCAGATTTAACGGCATCTCCTACAAAATCAGCGTTGACAGCGCGGGACTTATCAGAAACTACAGCTATGAGTCAAAGAAACTCCTCATCCCCAAGGGCGAAAGCGGACTTATCAACGAATCCGAAGCCAGGGCAAAGGCGCTTAACGCCGCGGGCGTAAGCTCCTCTGACGCCATCTTCACAAGCACCAAATTCGTTGTTGAGGATTATGTTGAATATTACACCTATGAATTCTTAGGCAAAACTCAGGAGGTCACCGCAAAGGTAAACGCCTCCACCAAAAACGCAAGCCCCGAAATCAGCGCCACCGAGAAGAACGCTTTTATAATGTTCTTCACCCGTCTCTTCGCAAAGATTTCGCAGCTTTTCGGTTAATCGTTAATTAAGGACCGTCCTTCGGGCGCGCAACTTAGGGATTTAACAGCCTCAAAAAACATCCTTCGGCGTAAAACTTCGTTAAAAATGCTCGGAATACACAAAGTATTCCTGCGCTTTTTGCCTTGTTTTAACACCGAAATCTGAATTTTTGAGGTGCGAAG
>JAEERC010000061.1 GCA_016285645.1 Clostridiaceae bacterium
ACGCGGGAACAGCCATAGCCATAACAAATATTGCCGAAAGAATAACAGCGAGAATTTTCTTCATATTTTTTGTCTCCTTATATTGACTTTATGTATTAATGATACTCTATTTGATACTGAAAATCAACTGTTTCCGTAGACAAGTGTTAGACAACCCCCAAAAAAGTGTTAGACAATCGTTAGACACAAGTGTTAGACACTTTCTGACCCGAGCACGCGGTTTTTTGAACATTTTACTTTTACGGTAATCACTCCATATTATGTTCTTAGGATAATTGAAAGATATCATCCTTCTGACGTTCATAGAGATATTGTTGAATTTATCGGTCATTTTTATACCTCAGTTTAAACATCTGCATATGCATCGTTTATATTATTGTATGTTTTACAGCCTTCCGAAAGTAAAGAACCGGACCGATTAACTTCGGTCCGGTTTTAATATTATCGGGTATTCCCTCGTTAAAGATTATTCTTCGTGCTTCCGCTTCGTCATTCTCTGACAAACTTTCTGTCGTCCGGCTGAGAATCATCGCCCGTATATCTTTCGACTCTCATATGCAAATCGTATTTTTCGCGAAGCGCGGCGATTTCGCTCATCATGGGCGAGGCGTGATGAATGTCAAGCGCCTCCTGATTTTTCCAGCTGTCAATCAGCAAAACCGTCTTTTTGTCGTAAAGCGGCGCAAAGTATTCATACCTCAGATTGCCTTCCTCGGCTCTGATTCTGTCCGCAATGCCGCTTTGCTCCATTTCCTCCGCAAACGCGGCGGCGTCGCCGTTTTCTATTCCCGTATAATAAATGTTGATTGTTATGCTCATTTTTTCCTCTGCCTGCCTCTTTTACTGTATTTGTCGGAATCCGTCACTCGTTTTTCATGGCTTCAAGCGGTGAGATTTTGACCGCTTTCATCGCGGGATACGCGCCCGATACAAGACCGATGAGCATTGAGAAAATCATTCCGAGCAGAAAAAGCCACACCGGTATTACCGATATTCTTTCGGGTGACGATGTAATATATTGCAGCAGCGGCTCGGTCTCCCCGCCACCGTTCTGAGAAAACATATAAATAATATTTATCAGCACCGACACCGCCAGGCTGAAAACAGAACCCAATATACCGCCAATCATACCTATAGACGCGGCTTCAAGCAAAAACAGCTTTCTTATATCGGCAACATAGCAGCCGAGAGCCTTCATTATGCCTATCTCTTTTGTTCTTTCAGAAACAGACATTATCATAGTGTTCATAATGCCTATTGCCGCAACAATAAGGCTTACCGCTCCTATTCCGCCCAAAGCGAGCTGAATGGTGTTCATCTCTTCCTGCGTTGATTCGCGCATACTGTTCATGGAGTTTGTTTCATAGCCGAGGGTTTTGATTTCTTCTTCAACGCCGGAAACATTATCCAGGCCGTCGCAAAACACCTTCAATTCACTGTAAGAAGGCTTCGACCTTTTCAGGTTAAGCGCTTTTTCCGCCGCCGTTCTGAACGCGGCAAGGTCGGAAGACTGCATAATTACGCCCGAATCCGATTCATAGCAGATGTTATAATCCTGCTTGACCCTGCCTGTCACTCTGAATTCCTCCGAATAAGCCGTTTTACCGTATTCATCGAGAACGCCGATTTCTATTTTGTCACCTGTAAGCTTAACATACGGGTCCGGTCTCTCTTCTTCCGGATAAGGCTCATAGGTGCTCTCGTCATAGTAAGAAATCATATTCTTCCCTTCGGGGCGCCTGCTGTCTTTGAGCGAATATTCAAACATTTCGCCTATCGCAACCGAGCCTTTGGTTTCGGGAAGAGAGCCGTCTTTAAGCTGTAGGCCCAGATTTTGCAGTGTTTCGGAATCATAAGCGGCAACGCTCGCGTACTCACTTATATATCTGCCGCCGCTGCCCGCGCTGACTGTCGGAGAAAGCTGATCGCCGAGAGTTTGCTTTGCGGCAATAAACTTGACATGCGGAATTGATTTTATGCTGTCAATAAGATCATCATCAAGTTTTTGGCCGGTATTGTAATTCTCCAAAACATCAATGGAGGTAAGGTCGCCCATTTCATCAAGCCATGCCTGCTGTGAGTTGTTTATTCCCACGCCGATTGACATCATACACACAATGGAGGCGCAGCCGATTACAACGCCGAGAACAGAAAGAAAAGTTCTGCCCTTTCTGCGCATAAGATTGCCGAAACACATTGACAGTGTATCTCTTATACTCATTTTCAGTTCTCCCGGTTATCCCAGTCAAAGTCATCGGGAATGTCGTTGCTCTTTTTTTTGCTTTTCTTTTTTAACACAACCGCGGCAACAGCACCGGAAATAACAAGGGCTGACGCTCCGGCAATTATCAGAATCTTTGCCCACAAAGGCAGCCCCGCCTCTTCCTCAAAATCCTCTTCGCCCATAAACTCGCCTTCGCCGAAATCCTCGGCGCTTTCGGCTATTTCCGTTTCAAACGGCAGTTCAACGGTTTTTTCAAATGACATATCGTCTTCGTAGGTTACGATGACCTTGTAAGAGAGCGTGCCCGTGATGTTCGGTGTGAAGAAAAAGTCAATTGTTCCGCTTTTGCCCGGCTCAATATTTCCGAGATTTTGCGACGAATTCTCAATAAGCACATCATCGGGGTTTTCAAAAACAAGTTCGGCGCTGACATTGCTTGCCGAGCCCTTGCCTTTGTTGATATAAGGAATTGACAGGTTTATCTCTTTGCCCTGCTCCGCCTCAATTTCTTCGGGCTTGAGTATTGAAAATCTGTCAGGCAGATATACGGGAATCGAAAGGCTCTCGCTTGCCTGGAATGACACGCGCTCCGAGCCTTTTACATATTCATAGGCAAAGGTTACCGTCGTTTTCGCGGAACCTGTTACGGCGTTGGCAAGAGCCTGCATTTCCATCGTCTGCCGCTGCGACGCCCCGGGCGCGATTTTTGCAATATAAAACGCGTTTGAGCCGGATGTGATGGAGATGTTTTCATCAGTCGCGACCGACATAACAATGTTTTCAACCGCCGTTTCGGAACTGGTGTTTTTGAATGTTATTGAAAGGTTGAATTTTTCACCCGCCGAAACGCTTTTGCCGCCGTAGCTGTAGCCGGAAACAATAATATTCGGCGTCGCAGGCGAATCGCTTTTCGCGCTGCCGCCGCTTTTTGAACAGGGAATAATCAGCTTCTCGCTCTCGGTCGCCTCCTGCCTTGTGCCGCCGTCATCATAGCTGTATTTAAACGACACGGAAAGTTCGAGATTTGCCGATGAAACAGACGAGGCGGCTTTAAGGTGAACGGTTACTGCCGTTGTCGCACCCGGCTTTATTGTGCCGATTGTTTTTGAGGCTTTGTTCTCATTGAGCACAAGCCCCTCGCCCGGTTCAAGCACCGCAACGCCGTTGAACACCGTGTTTGCGGATTTATTTGTAAAGCTGATGTCAACCGAAAAATTTCCGCCTGCTTTTACGGGCTCTGTCGGCGAACGGTCAATAAGAATAAACGGGGTTTCTTTTGATGTCGCGGATTTGTCCGTGTTGTCGCGCTCGGTTTCCGGCTCGGAAACCGGTTTTTTTTCGGTTTCGGTCCCGGGTTCGGCGTCACTTACGGATGAGTCTTCCCGGCATTCGTCAATAATTACGCTGAGATTCTCGGGGTCGTTGCCCGCCTCATTGTAAAAAACGGCAAAATTCAGTTCGCGCCCTTTGCCCGAATAGACTATATTTTCAAACTTTACAGTGTATTTCAGAAGCTCGTTCGCGGATGAAAGAACCCTGTATGAAACGCCGGACCCTCTGAAAGAATCCTTGGTTTTGGCGACATCTATTGCCGAGCAGCGGGATGTTAGAAGCTTGTAATTCCTTACGGTGACGGTAATA
>JAEERC010000062.1 GCA_016285645.1 Clostridiaceae bacterium
TATTACCGTCACCGTAAGGAATTACAAGCTTCTAACATCCCGCTGCTCGGCAATAGATGTCGCCAAAACCAAGGATTCTTTCAGAGGGTCCGGCGTTTCATACAGGGTTCTTTCATCCGCGAACGAGCTTCTGAAATACACCGTAAAGTTTGAAAATATAGTCTATTCGGGCAAAGGGCGCGAACTGAATTTTGCCGTTTTTTACAATGAGGCGGGCAATGACCCCGAGAATCTCAGCGTGATTATTGACGAATGCCGAGAAGACTCATCGGGTAGTGACGGCGAGACCGAACCCGAACCCGAAAACAACGGGGGCTCCGAGTCCGTAACCGGAACGGACAAATCAGAGGCGTCAAAAGATGCTCCGTTCATTCTTATTGACCGCTCGCAGACGGAGCCCGTAAAGGCGGGTCAGGATTTTTCCGTTGAAATTACCTTTGCGAATAAATCCGCCAATACCGCGCTCGACGGCGTTGCCGTGCTTGAGCCGGGCGAAGGCCTTATTCTCAACGAGAAAAAGATTTCGAAAACAATCGGCACAATAAAACCTGGGGCGACGGCGAGAATCAAGGTTGATTTAAAAGCCGCGTCCTCCTTTTCGTCAAACGCTCTCGAACTTTCGGTTTCATTTAAATACAAATATGACGACGGCAGCGCAAAGCAGGAGGCAACCGAGAGCGAGAAACTGATTATTCCCTGCCTTAAAGGCGGCGGAGCGAAAGGCGGTTTGTCCGCAGCGCCGAATATTATTGTTTCGGGCTACAGCTACGGAGGGCGGAGTATTCCCGCAGGCGAAAAATTCGACCTTTCCGTAACATTCAGAAACACCAGTTCCAAAACGGCGGTTGAAAATATTGTCATGTCGGTTTCGACCGATGAAAATATCTCCATCACATCAGGCTCAAACGCGTTTTACATTTCAAAAATCGCGCCCGGAGCGTCGCAGCGCAAGACAATGGAAATGCAGGCGCTTGCCAATGCGGCAACGGGTTCGGCAAAAACAACCGTGACTTTCACCTATGAATATGTAAACGGTTCGGAGCGCGCGTCATCACAGGCAACGGAGAGCCTTTCAATTCCCGTTTACCTGCCCGACAGATTTTCAATACTCAAGCCCGAAGAAATCGAAGCGGAGCAGGGCAAGGAGGTCAATCTCTCAATTCCTTATATCAACAAGGGCAAAGGTCCGGCAAGCAACGTCACCGCCGAACTTGTTTTTGAAAACCCCGACGATGTGATTATTGAGAATCCCTCGCAGAATCTCGGCAATATTGAGCCTGGCAAAAACGGAACAATAGACTTTTTCTTCACCCCGAATATCGCAGGCACGCTCTCTTACAAGGTTATTGTTACCTATGAAGACGACATGTCGTTTGAAAAGACGGTTGAACTGCCGTTCAAAACGGAAATAGCCGAAGGCCTCGAGGATTTCGGCGAGGATGATTTTACGGGCGAAGAAGGTTTTGAAGAAGAAGCGGGACTGCCTTTGTGGGCAAAGATTCTGATAATCGGCGGAGTTTCCGCTCTTGTTATCGCAGGCGTTGTTGCCGCGGTAATACTGAAAAAGAGAAGCAGAAAAAAGAGCAATGATATTCCCGACGATTTTGACTGGGATAATCAGGAGAGCGGAAAATGAGTTTTAGAGATACACTGTCAATGTGTTTCGGAAATCTTATGCGGAGAAAGGGCAGAACCTTTCTTTCTGTTCTCGGCGTTGTAATCGGCTGCGCCTCCATTGTGTGCATGATGTCAATCGGCGTGGGAATAAACAACTCGCAGAAGGCGTGGCTTGATGAAATGGGCGACCTTACTTCCATTGATGTTTATGAAAATTACAACTCCGAACAAAAGCTTGACGACGACCTTATTGACAACATAGAATCAATACCGCACGTAAAGTTTGTCGCCGCAAAGCAGACCCCCGGCGACCAGCTTGCTCCGGTAATCAGCGCGGGCAGCGGCGGCAGATATATGAGCGAATACGCAAGTATTGCCGCGTATGATTCCGAAACCATGCAAAAACTGGGTCTTGAGATTAAAGACGGTTCTCTTCCGGAAACCAGAGGCTCGGTTGTAATCGGAGAATTGTTTGAATATTCTTTAAAAGACAGCAGGCGCCCGGAAGGAAAGAATATGATTTCCCTTTATGACGAGGACTATGAGCCTTATCCCGAAGAAGAGAGACCGGCCCCTTACATTGAGCTGGTAGGCGACAAAATAGAAATCGGCGTTCTCAATGAAGATGGTAAAACGGCATATTCAGAGGAATTCAGAGTAGTCGGCAGGGTGAAGCAGGACTATAACATCTGCTATGAATCGGATTCAGGCGTAATTATGCAGGCCTCCGACCTTGTCGCGTTCAGAACGGCGGCGGAAAAAGCGCTTAATATGAAAAGGTCAAAGCCCTCTTACAGCGAATTGAAGGTGTTTTGCGACGGTCTGGATAATGTTTCCGATGTTGAGGAAGGAATCAAAAACCTCGGCTACGAAACAAGCTCCATGAACAGTATGCGCGAATCAACGCAGGAGGAGATGAACACCATTCAGCTCGCCCTGGGCGGAATAGGCGCGGTAAGCCTTATTGTCGCGGCGATAGGCATTATGAACACTATGATAATGTCGGTTTCCGAAAGA
>JAEERC010000063.1 GCA_016285645.1 Clostridiaceae bacterium
CACTGCAGAGGAACATATCGATGAAACGTTTTGTTATAGCATTTATCGACCATTTTAAATTTTCCCTCGTTAAGATTAACAGTATTCACTTTCAGTTCAAAACGCGGACCTTTATATCCTTGTGATCTTTGGAAGTCGATACAGTCATCTTGACTTCAAGTCAAAGATTTCGTCAGCTTATCTGATGGATGGTGTTCTCAATTTGCCTGAACCCGTCATAAAAGAAGACTGGGGAGTGCAGGAATAATTGCAAAAAAATGAGGACAAATGGCAGAAATAATTCATTTTTCTCGCCATTTTTCTCAAAATCTCAGTCAAACAGTCTTTGAATCCCTTGAATTATAAGGGCAAATTCGAATTGAGGACGCAGAGCAAAAAAATAAAGATTTTTTGCATAAGTCCAATAAAACGTACTGGATTTTCCATTAATGACGCTTTTTTGAAGCGGAGAGTTAAAAAGAAAAAAGCCCCGAAACGCTTACGTATCAAGGCTTTTCTGGCGGAGAGTCAGGGATTCGAACCCTGGGTTCATTTCTGAACACAGCATTTCGAGTGCTGCACCTTCGACCACTCGGACAACTCTCCGTAAGTTTATTGTTCTCGGGCTGTCTGCTTTTTGCGGACAGCTTTTACATTTTAGCAAATAACTTTTTATTTGTCAATAAAAAGGATGATGATTTAATCGGGATGTAAAAACCGCCTTGCAGGGGAGTGTTCCGCCGCTTTATTGCGCCTTTTGAGAAGTGTTATCCCGTAAAGATTAAGAAAACATTAATTGTTAATCTGTTTTGAAATAATGCGCCGCGACTGTGCGTTTTATCTGTGAAATCGCTTTTGAGTCGGCTCGGAAAGATGCTTTAGGGCGGGGAAACGGCCGTTCGCGCCCTGAAATGTTCCGTTCGTGCCGTAAAACGGAAAAACGCGATTGTTCGTGATATTGTAAAGCCAAGATAAAAAACAAATCTGAAAGGGGATTACAAAATGATTATCGGTTCAATTCTTACAGCGGCGGCGGTTCTTGCAATAGGTGCGGTTATCTGCACATCCTCGGATTCCGACAGCGCGGCGGCAGCCCTCGCGCAGATGAATTCGGTTACATTCAAAAACGCATAAGATAAATCTTGTATAAACATCCTGTCCTCACGGCGGGGTGTTAAATAATAACATATTGCAAAAAAAAACTGTTATTATGGTAAACTGTTTCTGCGACACAAATTAATATCCTACGGTTACAACCATCGGTTCGTATTTTTACTAAGGTAAAAATGCAGGCTTCATTTCTTATACCGGCTGATGGTTGTAGGAAAATTTGTGTCGCAGCAAAAGGAGTTTGCGTTTTTCGTGCGCAGCTCCGGCTGTGCACTTTTTATTTATGTATGAGCGCAGTGAATAATAAAATTCTGTTGGAGACAGATTCTTATTCTAGGGAGGAAAATGGTTTTATGTCAAAAATGTTTAAACGGATTCTTTCGCTGACGCTTTGTGCTGCAATGCTTTTCGGAGCTGCGGTTATCAATGCAGATGCCGCATCAAATCCATATCCGCAATATAATTACTATAACAGTGCTTCTGATTATCAGATAGCCTGCACATGGTATGCATGGAATCAGGCAAAAGAACGCCTGGGCCTGGAACTTCCGGATTGGAGGAATGCCGGGAACTGGTATTCGGCTGCCGGTTATACGAAAGGATCAGAACCAAGAGAAAACTCGATTGCATGCTTTTCATATACCAACAGTCCTCCGTATGGCCATGTTGCATATGTTACAAGTGTAAACAGCGACGGCTCTTTTAACATTGTTGAAGGAGGCTCGGCCTGGTCGGGAAATAATCATGGTGTTTGCAGCCGGACTGTAAGGAACAGAACATATTGGCCAGATCAGGGATTTATCTATTTAACTCCTACTAACCATTTACCAATAGGTAATGTTGATTCTTTTAATGGTGGACTAAACACAGTACATGTATCCGGTTGGGCTTTTGACCCGGACGAAAATTCAAAGAATCTGGATGTTCATGTCTATATAGGCGGACCAGCCGGAAGTGGCGAATGCCATGGTATCGGTGCTGCAAATACAGAAAGAAAAGATGTAAATAATGCGTATGGTATTCCGGGAAATCATGGATTTGATGCAAGTATTATTACTTCAAAAACGGGAACTCAGCCGGTTTATGTTTATGCGATAAATGCTCAGGGCGGGAACAATCCTTGCATAGGAAGCGGTACGGTTACTATCAAATCTGCCAGCTCGTCAACTATTATTGAAGATGAATATTTTATTGAGTCCAAAATTGCCCCGAAAAAAGTATTGGATGTAAAAGGCGGGTCCGCAGCTAACACAACAAATGTTCAGCTGTTTTCCTTAGGGGCAGGTGGAAACCAGGTTTTCAAAATCAAAAATGAAAATGATGGATTTTACAGTATCAGAACTGAATGCTCAGGCTATAATTCCGGCTTGGATGTTGCAGGTATATCATCAGCAAACCGAGCTAATATAGCGCAATATGAATACAAAGGACAGAAAAATCAAAAATGGAAGTTTTTCTCATCTGGTGGTGGATATTACTACATAATGTCCGGCTGTGGAAGTTTTATTGATGTTTCAAAAGGAGAAACAACTGACGGAACAAATATTGCAACATTTAAATATGAAGATAATAATAATCTTCAGTTCAAGTTGTTGAAAGCATATTCCGTCAACTATAATGCAAACGGCGGTGAAAACGCTCCGGAAATGCAATACAAGGCGCAGGGATATGAGAGAGTTCTCAGTTCAAAAACTCCGACACGTGATAATTATCTTTTCATAAACTGGAACACCGAACCCGATGGGACGGGCACAAGTTATGAACCCGGTGCCGAATACTCAGAAAACGCCGATGTAACTCTTTATGCGCAGTGGGCGAGTATTACACACACTGTTACTTATGACGCAAATGGCGGAGAAAACGCACCTGACAATCAAATAAAAGAGTTTGATAAAACTTTGACAATCACTTCACAGCGCCCGACAAGAAAGGGTTATGAACTGGTAAACTGGAACACTGAACCCAATGGAACGGGCACAAGCTACGAACCGGGTGCCGAATACACAGAAAATGCCGATATGATACTTTATGCACAGTGGGCAGTGAAAGTGTATACAGTAACATATATCAACAACGACGGTACAGACAGTTCATCGGAAGTTACCATGTCCGGAACAACCCACTATTATTTACCTACCCCTAACCGTGAAGGATACACCTGCATAAACTGGAACACTGAACCTGATGGAACCGGTCAGGCATATGCGCTGGATGAGATTTGCTCCTTTGGCAATGACATAACCCTTTATGCCCAGTGGGAAGCTGTCGAGTTTAATATCACACTGAATTCCGGCGGAGGCACGGGAGCTCCTTCAAGCATAACAGCAACCATAGAAGAACCGGTTTCTCTTCCTGTTCCCACCCGTGAAGGATATGCTCTTATCAACTGGAATACCAGTTCTAACGGGAACGGCACCGCTTATGAAGCCGGCAAACCGTATACATTCAAGAAAAAAACAACACTTTATGCACAGTGGACAAGAGCTACATATAAAGTAACATTTGACGCAAACGGCGGCGAAAACGCACCTTCACCCCAAACAAAGATATATAATATCGACCTGACTCTTACAACCGACAGCCCAACATTATACGGGCATAAACTGCAGAACTGGAACACAAAAGCTGACGGAACCGGTACCGTTTACAAAAGCGGAGAAGTATATTCACTCAATTCAGATATAACACTTTATGCACAGTGGAAAAACATGGCATATACAATAACATATAATGCCAACGGCGGCTTCGTAAACCCGTCAAGTGTGGAAACTATGGGTGAATATATGTATTTGATTGCACCGACCCGAGAAGGATACCTTTGTTTTGAATGGAACACAGAGCCCGACGGCACCGGTACAAGTTACAGTCTTTACAGCTGCTATCGCTTCAACAGTGACATCATTCTTTACGCGCAGTGGAAACCTATAGAATATACAGTTACATATGATTTGAAAGGCGGTTCATTTGAGACCGGGAAAACAAGCGCCAAAGTCAATTGCGGAGACCCAATACCGGATGATATTCCTCAAAAGCAGGATTGCAAATTTGCCGGTTGGTTGATTTATGATAAAAAAACCGGCAGAAATATAAACTTTGAAGGAACAATGCCTGCACACGACATAACATTGATCGCCAAATGGCTGCCGGCAGATTATGAGGCGGTGTTTTATGCTGACGGCGTTGTTGTTTCAAGACAGACTTACAGCATCGGCACTGATTCTCTTGATGAACCTGAAATACCCGCTAAGCCTTATTATCCCTCAGCTCATTGGCAAGCATACAGTCTTGAAAATGGCGGAAATCTTGAAATAAACGCAGTTTATGAAACCCCGAAAATATCAACAAGGGATCAGAGAAGACTGAATATCAATGAGAAAAACCAAATTAATATTACCGGAAACTATGCAGTGTCTGAAACGAAATATGTTTCATCCGACAAGTCGGTTGCCACGGTCGATGACAACGGAGTGATTACAGCAATAGGTACGGGTTCGTGTTTTATCAAAGTTACCTGCAAAGGTAAAGACAGTTTCGGCAATGATATTGAGGCAACAACATCTGTGACAGTCAATGTTTCACGCCCAGTTGAAGATTATTCCGATACACAATCAACGCTTGAAACACTTATTCAAAAATTCTTTTCGGAAACATTACTGGATTTACTAAGTATAATTGTTAAACTCTTTTCCGTTATACGCTTTTATATGTAAACAATAAACAACATCGTCCGTATTGTTTTCGACAGCTCCTCTGCCTTTGCGCGGGCGGGGGAGTGCTTGTTTTTGTTTGATTTATTGCCGCTTAAATACAATATTTTGCCCGCTCGTTTATTGACAACACAATATATTCTATTATATAATTATTAAATCACATAAATATTATTATTGGAGTGTTCGACATGATTGAAAAAAGTCTTTACGGCAAAACATCCGGCGGAAAAGATGTTCATCTTTTCAGAATCACCAACAACCCCGGCTCCTATGTTGACCTGCTGACCTACGGCGCAACGGTTGACAGAATCTGCGTTCCCGACAAAGAGGGCGTTCTCGCCGACGTGCTCATCGGATTTGACGACATCGAGGGGCACGAAACCCGCTCGAATTATCAGGGTCAGACCGTCGGAAGATACGCCAACAGAATCGAGAACGGCGTGTTTTCCATTGACGGAACTGAATACAAACTTACTCAGAACGAAAAGGGCAAAACCTGCCTTCACGGCGGCGGCGAGCTTTCGCACAATGTGTGGAACGCCATTATCATTGACGACAACGCCGTTGAAATGACTTATACAAGCCCCGACGGAGCTGAGGGCTTCCCCGGCAAGGTCGATTTCAAAGTGGTTTTCACTTTCAGCGATAAAAACGAACTGAAAATCGACTACAGCGCCGTAAGCGACAAAAAAACAGTTATCAATCTTACAAATCACGCCTATTTTAATCTGGCGGGCGAGGGCAGCGGCGACATACTCGCGACGGTTCTTAAAATCGACGCGGACCGCTTCACCCCCACGGACGCGGACAGCATCCCCACGGGTGAGCTCCGCGATGTTACGGGCACGGCGTTTGATTTCCGTGAGCCGAAACCCATCGGCAGGGATATTCACGCCGACGACGAGCAGCTTGCCATGTGTAAGGGATATGACCACAATTTCTGCCTCAACAGCGGCGACGGCCCCGCGGTTACGGCATACGACCCGTCAAGCGGCAGGGCGATGGATGTTTACACCGACCTTTGCGGCGTTCAGCTTTACACCGGCAATTTCCTTGACGGTTCAAGAGCGGGCAAGGGCGGCAGGCCGATTATACAGCACGCGGGCTTCTGCCTTGAAACGCAGTATTATCCCAACACACCGAACACTCCCTCGTTCCCGCAGTGCACTTTTGACGCGGGCGAAAAATTCACATCGTCAACGATGTTCAAATTCTATGTAAAAAAATAATTGAAATAAAGCGGAGGTAACACTATGTACAGCGAGAAAAAAATATGGGCGGCAAGCTCCCAGGACGGCAGCAACAGAATATATCTCAATCCCGCAATGGCAAACCGCCACGGCATTATAGCGGGCGCGACAGGCACAGGTAAAACAATCACGATGAAGGTTCTCGCCGAGTCATTCAGCGATATGGGCGTGCCCGTATTCTTCAGCGATGTCAAGGGCGACCTTTCGGGTATGTGCACCCCCGGCAGAGATACCGAGGATATGCAGAAGCGCATAAACTTCTTCGGCATCGAGGATTTTCAGTATAAGAGCTATCCCACAAGATTCTGGGATATTTTCGGCGAGGCGGGCACGAACATCAGAGTGACCGTTTCGGATATGGGTCCGACACTTCTCGCTAAGCTTTTCGGCTTGACCGAGGTTCAGGCGGGCGTTCTCAATGTTGTGTTCCGCGCGGCGGACGACCAGGGGCTTCTGCTTCTCGATCTCAAGGACCTTCGCGCTATGCTTCAGTATGTAAGCGACAACAGAACGGAGTACTCCTCAATGTACGGCAATGTCACCGTGCAGAGCGTGGGCGCAATCCAGCGCGCTCTTCTCGCTTTTGAGGATGAAGGCGGAGCGGCGCTCTTCGGCGAGCCGATGCTCGACATCCGCGATTTCATCCGCACGGACATTGACGGCAGGGGATATATCAACATCCTTTCAAGTAACCGCCTTATTCAGAGCCCGCTCGTATATTCAACCTTCCTGCTCTGGCTCCTCACCGAGCTGTTTGAGCGTCTTCCCGAGGTGGGCGACCTCGAAAAGCCGAGATTCGTCTTCTTCTTCGATGAAGCGCATCTTTTGTTCAGCGACTGCTCGAAATCGCTTATCGCGAAGATAGTTCAGGTAGTAAAACTCGTGCGTTCAAAGGGCGTGGGCGTCTATTTCGTAACACAGTCGCCCTCCGATATTCCCAACGAAGTGCTCGCCCAGCTTTCCAACAGGGTTCAGCACGGCCTCAGGGCTTACACCCCCTCCGAGCAGAGAGCCGTCAAGGCGGCGGCGGACGCCTTCCGCGAGAACCTCGGCTTCAAAACCGAAGAGGTGCTTATGGCTCTCGGAACAGGCGAGGCGCTTGTCAGCTTCCTCGATGAAAAGGGCATTCCCTCAATCGTCGAATACGCGAAGATTCTGCCCCCTCAGAGTCTTATGGGCGCTTCCGACCCGTCTGTTGTTACAAATGTAATAAACAGCGACGAGTTCTCAATCAAATACAACGAGGATGTGGACAGAGAGTCCGCTTACGAAATAATCATGGCGGCAAGGCAGAAGCTTGAAGAGGAAAGAGCCGCCGAGGAAGAAGCGAGAAAAGCCGAGGAGGAGGCGAAGAAAGCCGAAGCCGAAGCCAAAAAAGCCGAGGCGGAGGAGAAGAAGAGAACAGCCGCCGAGGAAAGAGAAGAAAAGAAACGCCTTGCCGAGGAGGAAAAAGCGGCAAAGAAGGCGCAGAAAGAAAAAGATAAAAAGAAGGATAAGGTTTCAAAAGCCGCGCAGAAGGCGGTCACCAGCGCCACCTCGTCCGTCGCGAGATCCGTCAGCACTAATGTTATCAATTCCGTGCTCGGCGGCAAGAAGACTTCGGCGCAGACCATGGCGAAACGCGCCGCCACAAACGCTCTCAGCTCCGTTATGAGAAGCGGCGTTTCCGCGGTTATCAGAGGACTTTTCGACACCAAGAAATAAATCGCGGTGTTCAAAAAATAACGGAACATTGTTTACAATTTGTAGCATTGATATTCACACTCCATTAAAAATCGCAATGTAATATCAATGTAAACAAATTATTGAGGAGGAATGCAATATGGCAGCAGAAAAAATCCTTGTTGTTGATGACGATACCAATATATGCGAGCTGCTCAGACTCTATCTTGAAAAGGACGGCTACAGCGTTGTAATAGCCAACGACGGCAACACGGCGGTCAAAAAATTCGAGGAAGAAAATCCCGATCTTATGATTCTCGATATAATGCTCCCCGGCCTTGACGGCTGGCAGGTGTGCAGGGAGGTTCGCAAATCCTCCGACAAGCCGATAATCATGCTCACCGCCAAGGGCGAGACCTTCGACAAGGTTCTCGGCTTCGAGCTCGGAGCGGACGACTATGTTGTAAAGCCCTTCGACGCCAAGGAGATTCTGGCGAGAATCCGCGCCGTGCTTCGCAGAACGGCTCCCGCGGCACAGTCGGAAATCAAGGAAGTCAGATACGACAAACTCGTTATCAACCTCACAAACTACGAGCTTATGGTAAACGGCGAAAAGATAGACACGCCTCCGAAAGAGATGGAACTCATTTACCACCTCGCGAGCAATCCCAACAGGGTTTTCACCCGCGACCAGCTTCTTGACGAGGTCTGGGGCTTCGACTACTACGGCGACTCGAGAACTGTTGACGTGCATGTAAAGCGCCTTCGCGAAAAACTTGAGGGCGTGTCGGACAAATGGGAACTCAAAACCGTCTGGAGCGTAGGATATAAATTCGCGACCAAGGACTGATACCTATGGCAGAAAAGTTCAGGGAGCCCGGCGTAAAGGTGAAGGTGAGAAAGTCCTCGCTTTTCCGCAAGTTCTTTTTCACCTCGGTCATACCCCTGCTTGTCAGTCTTGTTATAGCGGGCTCATCACTTCTCATTCTCGTTACCAACTACTGGATGAACGAGAAAACGGTGCTTCTTCAGGAGAGCGCGATGTCGGTGGCACAGAACACGAGCGAGGTGCTTTACACCGCCTACTCGAGCGACGAGGACCGCGAAGCGCCGATAATAATGATATGCAACAACTTAAATCAGATATCCTCGGCGATTGACGCCGATGTGTTCATTGTGAACACACAGGGCAAGGTGCTTTACTGCAAGGAAACCCTCAGTTCCGGCTTCCTGCTCAGACCGGGCAACTGCCGCACCCACAGCGGTTATGTTGTGGGCGAGGATATTCTCAAAACCGCCCTCGTAACGAATTACAGGGGCACGGGCGATCTCGACGGCGCTCTCACCGACCCGAGTTTCATAGTCAGCTCACCCGTTGTGGTGGACGGCGAAACAACCCTTGTGGTGTTCGTCACCCAGTCCTTTGTAAAAGGTCTCGCGCCCTATCTTGTGGCGATTTTCAGAATGTTCGTATTCGGCGCGGTCATAGGAATAATCGTAGCGAGCATATTCTCCTACGGTTTAACCGCCAAAACAACCAGACCCCTTCGCCTTATGTCGGCAGCGGTCAGGCAGTACGCAAACGGCGACTTCTCCGCCCGTATTCCCGAGCGCAAGCGCAGACGCAAAAAGGATGACGAAATCGACACGCTGATTACCGCGTTCAACTCGATGGCTCAGGCGCTCGCTACTCTCGAATCCTCGCGCAGAAGCTTTATAGCCAACGTCTCGCACGAGCTCAAAACACCGATGACCACAATCGGCGGGTTCATAGACGGCATACTTGACGGAACCATAAGCGAGGATAAACACGGGCACTATCTCTCAATTGTATCGGGCGAGATAAAGCGCCTTCGCAGACTTGTTGAGCAGATGCTCAATTTAAGCCGCATAGAATCGGGCGAGGTCACGTTAAACCCGAGCGATTTTGATATTTCGGAAATGATTGTCACAACTCTTCTGAGTTTTGAGCAGATTATCGAAAGCAGGAATATCGAAATCCGCGGAATTGAAAATATAGGTAAAAACAATATATACGCCGACCACGATATGATTTATCAGGTCATCTATAATCTTGTTGACAACGCCGTCAAATACACTCCCGACGGAGGCTATATCGAGGTTGCCGCCTCGGGCGATGACGAGAATGTAACAGTCAGGATAACGAACAGCGGCAAGGGCATTGAATCCGAGGAAATCAACAAGGTTTTCGAGCGATTCTACAAGGTTGACAAGTCGAGAAGCTACGACGCGAAGAGCGCGGGCATGGGGCTTTTCCTCGTGAAAACGATTGTGGAACTCCATAACGGCAGAATCAGGGCTTCAAGCGTGGTTGACGACCACACCGATTTCATTTTCCGCCTGCCCAGAGAGGTAAAGGTATCGGGAAAGATTAATCTCACAAACAGAACATAAACTTTACGGGCGAACGGCTTTTACGGGCTGTTCGCCCGGTTTGAAAAATAAGGCAACAGTTTAAAAACAGTTTTACGGCGCTTAACGATTTGTTAACAATGATGTGCTACAATAAGCCCGTAAATTGAATAGGAGGATAATAATATGGATGAAAACAACGAATTCCTGAACAATCAGACAGATGCGTCACCTGCGGACATTCCTGATGACGCGGATATCACCGTAAACGACAACATCCCCGAAAACGAACCCGCAGCGGAACCCGACACAAACCCCTATGCCTCGCAGGCGGAAGAATACCGCAGACAGGTGTCGGAGCAGGCGGCTCAGCCCGACGGCGCCCCCGCTCAGGAGAACTATCAGCAGGGAACGAATCCCTACGGCAGACAGCCCGACGGCAGCGTAAACCCCTACAGCAACAGAAACGCCTACGGCTACTATCAGCAGCCCGGCTCATATCCCGTCTACACCGCTCCCGCCCCTCAGCAGAAGCCGGAAAAGAAAAAGAGCAAGGGTAAAACGGTGTTTATAATTCTCGCGGTTGCCCTGCTCGTTATCGGCGCGTTCTTCTGCGGCAGAATCCTCAGAAAGAACGGCACGGGAATAACGCTTCCCGCCATAACAACCCCCGCGGGCGATACCGCGGCGGAAAATGAGACCGACGCCTCCGATATTGAAAGAACACAGGACAATAAAATCGCCATAAGCCCGACACCGTCGGCAACGGACGCGCTCACAACCGAAAAGATTGCCGAAAAGGCGAGAAAGAGTTCGGTAGGCGTGCTTGTATATTCAAAATCCTCGCTTTCAAGCGAAGCGGCGGGTGAGGGCAGCGGCATTCTCACGCCCCTCACTTCCTCGTCGAGCGACAGCGGCAAATACACCTATGTTCTGACCTGCGCCCATGTTATTGACGAAAAGAATGTCACAGTTAAAATCCAGCTTGATGACGGCACGATGTATGACGCCGAAATAGTCGGCTACGATGTACGCACCGATGTAGGTATGCTGAGAATTGAGGCGACCGGTCTCGATGTGTGCGAAATCGGCAAATCCTCGGACCTTCAGGTCGGCTCCGCCGTATATGCGGTCGGCAACCCCGGCGGCGTGGAGTTCTTCGGCTCGTTTACGGACGGCATAGTCTCCGCCATTGACAGACCCATTTCGAGCGATATCGGCTATTCCACAAACTGCATTCAGCACACCGCGGCAATAAACCCCGGCAACTCGGGCGGCGCGCTTGTGAATGTTTACGGTCAGGTGGTCGGCATCAATTCACAGAAAATCGCCTCCACCGAATATGAGGGTATGGGCTTCGCCATCCCGATAGATTCCGCGGTCAAAATCGCCGAGGACTTAATCTCCTACGGTTATGTCAAAGACAGAGCGAAACTCGGCGTAACATATTATTCGCTGAGCGCCAGCACGCAGTACAGCATTATCGCTCGCGCCAACAACCTGCCCGCGGGCTCGCTTATCATTCACTCGATTTCAGCCGATTCAAGTCTGAGCGGCACCGATGTCAAACAGTACGACCTTATTGTCGCGGTTGACGGACAGGATCTCGACACCGCGGATGTTCTGCTGAGTAAAATTGAAAAAGGCAAGGTGGGCGACAAGATGACGCTCACAATAGCGAGAATCAACAGCGACTACAGCGTCAGCAAGTTCAACGTTGAAATAACCCTTGTGGAAGACAGGGGCAATGTCGCGACCGAATCCAACACAAACGAGAACGCAAATCCGTTCGGAAATTACGGCTACAACTACGGATTCGGCTATTGATTATTAATTATTTCTTAAAAAGGGGCTGCAACGCAGCCCCTTTTCTCCGTTTTGATTGACACGGTCACAGACAATATGATAATATTATATTGTCAGATAAATATGCTGTTATTGTATGGATTTGGCAGATACGGAGGTCTCGTTATGAAAAAAACAAAACTCACCGCCGTTACGGCGGTTTTTCTTACACTGCTCACACTGTTCCTGAGTGTAAATGTCAGCGCCGCGGGCGAAATCGGAGGAGCAACGGTTAAAATAATCGCCGAACGCACCGAAATACCCATAGGCGACTTTCAGCAGCTGAAAGCGGAAATAACCGTTCCCGAGGGCAGCGATATAGACCCGGACCGCCTTGTTACAGAATGGAGCTGTGAAAGCTACAGATGCAATGTGGACGAAACCGGCTTGTATTACGCCGTAGCGCCCGGCAATGTAGAGGTAAAGGCGACCGTGACCGACCCGGAGAGCGGCGAAAAAATCACGGCATCGGTTAAAATCCGCAACACTACCATACTTGACGACACAAACGATTATCTTGTGGACCACACGGTTATGGGCTACCGCTACAACAAGGAAAACGGCTACTATTACTATGATCAGGATAATACCTGGCAGAAGAAAATGGGCTTTATGAACGCCTTTGACGATATCTCAACCTATCTTACCCTTGTTTATGACTATGTGCGCGTGAACTATAACTACGGCGGCAAGGCGCGTATGCTTCAGTTCTGGAAAGGGCAGTACGGCGTCGTCTTTTACGGCAGCGAAATCGGCTATTACTATCGCGATGAGGAAATGGGCGAGGACGAAAAGATTGACTCCTATACCCATTTTGAGTGCGCTTCAGAGGATAAACTCGGAATGCAGACCTCCCTTTACTGGGATAAGAACAGGGACGGCAAATACAGGCTCCAGTTTACGGTGCCCTATGACCAGTACTGGTGGTGCACCGGCTTCAAGGCGGGCCATCTGTGGAACACGGATCCCTGCGATGAACTGAGACTTGAAGGCTTTATCGATTTGCACGATGAAGAGGAGGCGGCGGCAGTTGCGCAGGGACTTGTTGACTGCGGCTTCACTCAGGCCGCGGCAAACAGCAAGCTTGAACCGGATTCCTTCTTCCTCGAGGGCAACCGCATTACATTCAGCTGGCGCGATATTTCCGAGGCGCAGAACACAGAGGTTCAGAAATCCACAGTAAACGCCCTCATTTTATCGGGCGGGTTTGCCCTTCTGTTTATGCCGGTGGCGTTCTTCATTATGACATTTATGTTCTTCGTCGTAATGTTCTTTATTAATATTATAAACTGACAGAATGCACGCCGTGTTGTTTCAGGCGGCAGAGCAAATTAAGGAGAAACCGTTATGATGAATCTTGTTTCCAAAATCGGCAAACCCGTCTGCATTGTTCTCTATATTGTCTGCGCGGTGCTGGCGTTCAAAAAGAAATTCATACCGCTCATCTCGCTTTTCGCGATGCATTTAAGCGAGTATTTCATAATCGGCAGAAAAACCGCGAAGGAATACGGCGTCGGTGCGGGCGAGGGGCTCGCGAAATGTCTCGCCTTCGGCTTTACCTGGTGGCTGCCGATCAGGAAAGCGGACAGCGGGAAAGACGGAAAATAATGATATTTATATAATATACATTATATATGTCTTTTCACGGCTGAAAAATCAATATATTGTGACGGGCGCGGGGAAGTGAAAACGGGTAAAAAAATACCCGAAAAAAACACTTGACTCTGCGCCCTTCTTATGATATTATATCTCTACCTCTGCGGGAGGGCTTTATTTTTGTGCCCTTTTTCCGGAAGTCACAGAGGGAGGCTGAAAAATCCAAAAAACGGAGGTGCCGCAAATGGCTGCTAACGGTAAAAGAGTAAAAATTACACTTTCTTGCACCGAATGCAAACAGCGCAACTACAACACAATGAAAAACAAGCAAAACTCACCCGACAGGCTGGAGATGAACAAGTACTGCCGCTTCTGCAGGAAACATACTCTCCACAAAGAAACCAAATAACACAGGAGGAGAACCGATGGCAAAAAAGGAAGTATCCGCAGCTGCTGAAAAAGTCGCACAGGCTGAAAAAGAAGCCAAAAAAGCGGGCAAGCAGACTCATTCCGAAGGCAACATCTTCCAGCGCGCAGGCAAAGCCATTAAAAAGTTCTTCAAGGATCTCAGAGGCGAGGTCAAGAAGATTGTATGGCCGGACGCGAAAACCGTCCTCAAGTCCAGCGGCGTAGTTCTTGTCGTGGTTGTCATCTGTGGTGTTGTTATTTTCGGTATTGACGAGCTGCTTTCGTTCCTGCTTTCTCTTCTCAAGAGAGCGGCGGAGCACATAAGTCAATCTACAGCCGCCGAAGAAACGACTACAGCAGGTTTAATGTCGGCTGTCAGCAGATTCTTCACACTTTAATCAGGGGGAATCACAATGGCAATTGACGCAAGATGGTATGTTGTTCATACCTACTCGGGTTACGAAAACAAGGTTGCCGGCAATCTCGAGAAGATTGTTGAAAACCGTAAAATGCAGGACGCCATACTCGACATCAAAGTCCCCACCGAAACGGTCACCAACGAAAAGGGCAAGGAGGTTGAGCGCAAACTCTTCCCCGGCTATGTTCTCGTAAAGGTCGCCGTATCGCCCGATAAGGACAACAGGCCGGTTATGAGCGACGACACCTGGGTTGTTATTCGTAATACCAGAGGCGTTACGGGCTTCGTAGGCCCGGAAGGAAAGGCAATGCCTCTCACCGAAGAGGAGGTTTACCGCCTCGGAGTTGAGAAGAAGACTGTCGAAGTTTCCTACAATGTCGGCGACACGGTTGACATTGTCAACGAGATGTTCGAGGGCTTCCAGGGCGTTGTTGACGAAATCGACACGGAAAACAACATTGTCCGCGTTCGCATTTCAGCACTCTTCGGCAAAGAAACAATAGCTGAACTTGAACTTGATGAAGTTGAGCTCGCCGAGGATTAATCACGGTAATTTGAAGGTTTATCCTTTTCAAATTAAGCGCAGTTTCTGCGCGGCTGCACTTTGTGCGGCTTCGTGGGAGGAGCGCAAAACGCTCCGCAATCTACCACATTTTATTGGAGGTTAACAAATTATGGCACAGAAAGTTGTTGGCTTAATCAAACTTCAGATCCCCGCAGGTAAAGCAACTCCTGCACCCCCGGTTGGCCCCGCACTCGGTCAGCACGGCGTAAACATTATGGCATTCACAAAGGAATTCAACGAGCGCACAAAGAATGATATGGGTCTTATAATCCCCGTGGTTATCACCGTTTTCGCGGATCACACCTTCTCATTCATCACAAAGACTCCCCCCGCGGCTGTTCTTATCAAGAAGGCATGCGGCATTGAGAGCGGCTCGGGCGTTCCCAACAAAACAAAGGTTGCCACCATCACTCAGGATCAGATAAGAAAAATCGCCGAGCAGAAGATGCCCGACCTCAACGCGGCAACAATCGAAACCGCGATGAGCATGATAGCAGGTACAGCGCGCAGCATGGGCGTTGTAGTTGCAGACTGAGGGAGGTAACAACAGATGAAACACGGTAAAAAATATGTAGACAGCGCAAAGCTTGTCGAAAAACTCAATCTCTATGATCCCAACGACGCTCTCGACCTCGCAATCAAAACAGCGACTGCGAAGTTCGACGAAACCGTCGAAGTTCACGTTCGTCTCGGTGTTGACTCCCGTCACGCAGACCAGCAGGTCCGCGGCGCGGTTGTTCTTCCCAACGGAACAGGTAAAAATGTAAGAGTAGCCGTATTCGCGAAAGGCCCCGACGCCGACGCCGCCGCAGCGGCAGGCGCGGAAGTTGTAGGCGCTGAAGACCTCGTTGCGAAAATCCAGGGCGAAGGCTTTATGGATTTCGACGTTGCTATCGCCGCTCCCAACATGATGGGTCTCGTAGGCCGTCTCGGTAAGGTGCTCGGTCCCCGCGGACTTATGCCCAGCCCGAAGGCAGGCACTGTTACTCCCGATGTTGCCAAAGCCGTAACAGAAGCGAAAGCCGGTAAAATCGAGTACAGACTCGACAAAACCAACATCATTCACTGCCCCATCGGCAAGGCGTCCTTTGGCACAGAGAAGCTCAGCGAAAACTTCAACACCCTTCTCGACGCCATCATCAAGGCAAAGCCCGCGGCCAGCAAGGGTCAGTACATCCGCTCCTGCGTTGTCGCAACAACAATGGGCCCCGGCATCAAAATCAATCCCCTTAAGTTAGGCACTGAATAATTTTCAACAAGGTGCTTGACACAGCAAAAAAATTGTGTTAATATACACAAGCTGTTCTTTTCGAAGACAGCAGGTGCATTATGCATAAGGTTTTTACCGCCTGCCGAGAAGGGAATACACAAAGAGAAATATTCTTAAGTGTATTACGCCCTTTCCGCGCAGTCGGAAAGGGCTTTTTAACTGTCAATTTTGGAGGTGAAATCAAATTGCCAAGCGAAAAGGTATTGGAACTCAAGAAGAAGGCAGTTGCTGAACTCACTGATTCTTTGACCAACTCCGCAGCAGGTGTTATTGTTGACTACAAGGGCATCACCGTCGCTGACGACACCAAGCTCCGCAAAGAGCTCCGTGAAGCAGGCGTCAAATACACCGTAGTCAAGAACACTCTCTTAGGTCTCGCTGCCAAAGGTGCAGGACTTGACGAGTTGACAAACGTGCTCGAAGGCACAACGGCTATCGCCGTCAGCCCCGAGGATCAGACAGCCGCAGCAAGAATTCTTCAGAAGTACGCAGACGCATCCAAGGGCAAATTCACTATCAAGAGCGGTTACCTTGACGGTAAAGTTATCGGTACCGATATGATAGAATCCCTTGCGAAACTTCCCTCGAGAGATATACTTCTTGCAACGGTATGCAACGCGTTCAACGCTCCCATTTCGGCTTTTGCCCGTGTAATTCAGGCTATAGTTGACAAGGGCGGCGCACCCGCAGAAGAAGCTCCCGCAGAGGAAGCGGCTCCCGCAGCAGAAGAGGCGGCTCCCGCAGAGACAGCCCCCGTTGAGGAAGCTCCCGCAGCCCCCGCTGAAGAGGCGGCTCCCGCCGAAGAACCCGCAGCTCCCGCAGAGGAAGCACCCGCAGCTGAAGAAGCTCCGGCAGAAACACCCGCAGAATAATTTATTTACATTATTAAATTCAGGAGGAAATTAAAATGGCATCAGAGAAAATCGCTGCTATGATTGAAGAAATAAAGACTCTTTCAGTTCTTGAGCTCTCAGAGCTTGTTCATGCAGTAGAAGAAGAATTCGGCGTATCCGCCGCAGCAGCAGTTGCAGTAGCAGGCCCCGTAGCGGCAGGCGCGGCAGCAGCAGAAGAAGAAAAGACTGAGTTCGACGTTATCCTTGCAGAAGTCGGCGCAGAAAAGATCAAGGTTATCAAGGTTGTCCGTGAACTTACCGGTCTCGGCCTTGCAGAAGCAAAAGCAGTTGTTGACGGCGCTCCCAAGGCTGTCAAGGAAGCGGTTTCCAAGGAAGACGCTGAAGCTGCGAAGGCAAAACTTGAAGAAGTCGGCGCAAAGGTTGAACTTAAATAATTTAACCCTTAAATCGATGAATCACGTTCCCTTTCGGGCGCGCAACTTAGGGATTTAACAGCCTCAAAAAACATCCTTCGGCGTAAAACTGCGTTAAAAATGCTCGGAATACACAAAGTATTCCTGCGCTTTTTGCCTTGTTTTAACACCGAAATCTGATTTTTTGAGGTGCGAAGCAATTTTGAAACAGAAATTTTTCGTCAGAACAATAAACAAAAAAGGGATAAGGCTCATGCCTATCCCTTTTTTTGAAGCCGTTATGGCGGAAAAGAGCGTTTCAAAATCTATTAAATCCCTTAGCTGTGCGCCCTTTCGGGAGCGTGATTTTTTTGTTTCGTTGACACCGTTTTACCTTTGTGATAATATTGACTCATCAGTTTAAGGGAGGTTCTTCAATGAAAAAAGTAATAAGTCTCGCGCTTGCCTGCGTTCTTGTTTTCAGTTCGCTCTGCCTGCCCGCGTTTTCCGCAACGGGCAGAAGCAAGGATTACACAATAGTCAGCCCCTACGCGGATGTTGACTGGAGCACCTGGAACTTTTACAAAACGAATTTCCACACCCACACCACCGCGAGCGACGCGAATGTCGACCTCAATGAAATGGTTATGGAATATTATAAGCAGGGCTTTGATGTGCTCTGTATAACCGACCACGGCGTTACCGGCAAGGCGTGGAATGAACAGCCCACGCAGCTGCCCCTCTACCTCTATCAGTACATCATCGGCAACAAGGTCACTCCTCTTACCGATGAGGAATATGAGGGTGTAACAAGCGGCACATATCCCGTTGACGGTCAGCCCAGGGGCTACGGTATGACCTGCGTAACCGGCGGCAATGAGCTCAACGCCCTTACAATTACAAAGTGCCATGTAAACGGCATCTATCTTCCCCCTCACGCGGGCGACAATTATCTCGGCTATGAAAACGACCATGAGGGCGCTGTGAAACTCGCCGACGAGGCGGGCGCCTACTCGTTTATCAACCATCCCGGCGACTGGCTCCATTCCAACAGAGACAGGTCCGTGGTCTCCGACCCCGAAAATGTTCACTATTTCTCCGATATTATTCTCAAATACGATTCCTGCCGCGGCATGGAGATATTCAACGAGAAAAACTCCGTCACCCCATATGACAGAGTCCTCTGGGACAATGTGCTTATGGAGTGCCTTCCCTACGGCAAGAATGTAATCGCCTACTCCAACAGCGACGCCCACTCCCTCGATATGGTTGACTCCTCCTTCGAGATTTTCGTTATGCCCGAAAACACCGAAGAAAATGTCAAGGAGGCGGTTCTCAACGGCGTGTTCTTCTGCACCACAAGGAACCTGCCCGCCGATGAGGATATAGGGCCCGAAGAGGGCTTCAATGTAAGAAATCAGGGCCTTGATTACCCCGAATTCACAGAGGTATCCGTTGACGGCCACACCGTCACCGTGAAGGTGAGAAACTGCAACACCCTCAACTGGGTCGCGAACGGTAAGGTAATCGCCGGGAGCGCGGTTGACGAGTCCGCCGAGGAAGCGGAGTTCACTCTCGACCTTGACACAATAGAAGGCGCGGAGAACTTCCTCTATGTGCGCGCGCAGATTTACGGCAAGGGCGGCTGCACGGTTACCCAGGCGCTCGTGCTTGACGACGGCAGCGAGCCGCTCAAATACGAACCGGACACTTCGTCCTCCGCGAAGGTTGACCACTTCTTCTACCGTCTGTTCTCAACAAGATTCGCTGTTCTCGTTCAGCTTATAATCGACAGAATCAAGAACGGTTGATAACATCAATAACAAAACCGCTCATCGTGTGATGAGCGGTTATTTTATGCGTCGGTTTTTATTCCGAGTTCCTTCGCTATCGCCTGCGTGAGCCCTTTTATATAGGCATCGCGGTTGTTTATTATCAAAGCGAGGTCGCCGTCGTTGTTTATATACCCGAGCTCGAGAAGATAGGTCTCAAGCCCCGTCACGGAGTTTCTGCTCTCGTTTTCGTCGTGATTGAACTCGGCGCTGCGCCCGTCAATATACGCGCCGGTCGCGACTCCTCCGGTCTCCCTGAGCATAAAATAATAGGTTATGCGGTCAACCGGTATGTTATACGGCTCATAGCCGTATTTTTTCGCTATTTCCTTCGATCTGGCGATTTCCGTCTTGCCGAAGGTGCGGATATATACCCCCGTGCCCACACGGCAGAATTCCTGCGCTGAGGGCTGAATACCGGCGGATTGCGTAATACTTTTGACCATGGAATCCGCGAAAGCCGTGTCGTCGCCGTAAGCGCAGTAGATCTGAAGACCGTGGGCGGAGGTTGTTTTGCTGCCGGCGGTGGCGTTGAAATGCACGCAGAAGCAGTATTTAGCGCCCGAGAGATTCGCCCTTTCCACTCTGCCGTCCTTGCAGTATGAGGCGGCTGAGGTCATTTTGTCGGGCTTTTCGTCGCCGTTTCGCGTCATCTTCACTTTAAGCCCGAGCCCCTCAAGCGATTTTTTAAGCGCCTTCGCGTACTCAATGGTAAAATCGCATTCCCTGTAGCCCTTATAGACCGCGCCCGAGTCCGCCCCGCCGTGGCCCGCGTCAATCACAACATCGTAAACATCATCGGGAAGCGCCGCCTCCTCAATTCTCATAGCAAGGCAGTTGAGCGTCTTTTTGCCCGTACTGTATCTTGTAAAGCCGATGTTCACAAGGTTGTTTCTGCCGTTTTTCGTCACGGTGTAATAGTTGACCGCGGGATAGTCGCTCTCCTCCTTAGCCGAAACAAACACTTTCTTGCTGTCGGTCACAATTCTGAAAAGCACGCAGTAATCGCCCTGCGCGAGCTCATCAAGGCAGATGCCCGAGTTTATATACCGCGAGGACTGAAACCTGATTTTGCCGCCCTCACGGGTGCATTCAAGCACTATTTCGGTATCCTTCTCACTGCTGTTTCGCAGAACAAGCCCCATCCTCACAAAGCCGGGGTAAAGGGCTTCGTCAACCTCTCCTTCAAGGTGGAGGTGACTGCCGTAAATATAAAACTGAGTTATAACCACATCGGAAGCCTCTACATCGCCGAGCAGTATTTTCTGAACCTCGGTGTCCGCTTTCGGGGCGCTGACTTTATCCTTGCTTTTGAAGGCGTAAATCAGCGCGAGAGTGAGGGTGTCCAGTATGAGGAGCGCGGCGACAATAACCGCAAGCAGCTGCAGTCTGTTGCTTTTCAGTTTTTTGAAAAAGCCCTGTTTCATCGCTTCTCCTCTTTAAAACACCCGTTTTTTGCCCTCTGAGCGCCGATTTCACGCGGAATATGATAAAACGGGAGTAAACTTACATTTCAATCAAAAAAGGCGTTATCCGAGAGGAAACGCCTTTTTTTGCTTTTTACATTGATTCGGGAACCGTGATTTTGAACATTGAAAGAATGTTCGCGAGCACCGTTTTTACGCAGAGGCACAGCGAAAGCCGCGCCTGAGTGAGACGCTCTTCGCCGCAATCGACATGGCAGGCGTTGTAGAATTTGTGGAAAAGCGTCGCGAGGTCGATGGCGTAGCGGGTAATTTTCGCCGGGTCGTAATTTGCCGCCGATGAGATGATTTCGTCCGTAAGAGCGGCGAGGTGGAGTATAAGCTCCTTTTCCTCTTTTGCCTCGAGCAGGGCGAGTTCATCCGGCGAACACGGACGGCTGACAGTTCCGTTTGCCTCAAGCTTCTTTATGATGCTGCAGATTCTCGCGTGGGCGTTCTGGCAGTAATAGACAGGGTTCTGCGAACTCTGCTCAACTGCTAAATCGAGGTCGAAATCCATCTGCGAGCCGGGTTCTCTCATATTGAAAAGGAACCTTACCGCGTCAATCGGAATCTCCTCAAGCAGGTCGGTGAGCGTAATCGCCTTGCCCGTTCTCTTGCTCATCTTCACAACCTGACCGTCCCTTGTAAGGTTGACAAGCTGCATAAGCACTATGTCGAGTTTGTCGCCGTCAAGGCCGACGGCGTCAAGAGCGCCTTTCATACGCGCCACATGGCCGTGATGGTCCGCGCCCCATATATCTATGGCTCTGTCGAAGCCCCTTGCGAATTTGTTGCGGTGATAGGCGATATCCGCCGCGAAATAGGTCGGGTTGCCGTTCCGGCGTATAAGAACCTCGTCCTTAAGACCGAGTTTTTCAATATCCTCGGGGCTTTTGCCCTCTTTGGCGAGGCGCTCCGCGAGTATCTGCGAATTTTTGTACCAGAGCGCGCCGTCCTTTTCGTAGGCGAGGTCTTTACTTTTGAGAATCTCGACTGTTTCGCTTATTTCGCCGCTTTCGTGCAGGGTGCTCTCGTGGAACCAGGTGTCGTACTCAATGCGGTATTTCGTGAGGTTTTCCCTCATCGCGGCAATATTTTTGGGCAGGGCGAAATCAACAAGCGCCTTTCTGCGCTCCTCCTCGGATTTCGCGATGTATGAGTCGCCGTAAACCGAGGCGAATTCCTTGGCTCTCTCGGTTATATCCGCGCCGTGGTAGGAATCCTCGGGCAGTTCGGGGGCGTTCTCACCCTCGTACAGCTGACGGTATCTTATATCGAGCGAAAGAGCGAATTTGTCAATCTGATTGCCCGCGTCGTTGATGTAAAACTCACGGCTCACATCGTAGCCCGCGAAATCGAGCACGGCTGCAAGGCAGTCGCCCAGAGCACCGCCTCTCGCGTTGCCCATGTGCATAGGTCCCGTGGGGTTGGCGGAGACAAATTCAACATTTATTTTTCTGCCTTTTCCGTAATCGGAGCGGCCGTAATCGTTGCCTTTTTCGAGTATGTCCTCAATTACCGCGCCGTAGAACGAGCTGCCGTAAAAGAAGTTGATAAAGCCCGGTCCCGCGACCTCGACCTTATCGAAAAAAGTGTCCTCAAGCCGCATATTATCAACAAGAATCTCGGCTATTTTGCGCGGAGCCATATGCAGCTCGCGAGCCCATACCATAGCCGCGTTTGAGGAGATATCGCCGTTCTTTCTGTCGGCGGGAACCTCGGTGTTGAAGCCGGGCAGGGCGGTTTCGGGGAAGAGCCCCTGAGCCACGGCTGCGCCCGCCGCCTCCGTTATTGCGGTGCGAACGGATGTATGCGATTTTTTAACAAGCAGTGACATTGTCTGCCGCCTCCTTAAGGGTAATTGTCATTTTGTTTTTCGAGGCGAGCCCCGAGTTGAAATCGAGCGAGTAACTGAGTTCCAGAGTGCCGCCGTTTTCGCCGATTTGCGAACGCACGCTTTCGGCGTAAACTCCTATTGTGAACTCGCCGTAGGGCGTCTCGTAAAAGCAGGTGTGGCGCACGCCTTCCTCGATTATAAGCTGGGTGTTGAACGCGCCCTCGCGCAGCACCTCAACCCGCTTTTTATCCGTGACTTTTATCTTTATCTGAGAACTTGCCGGGTCAAATCCGCTCTCGTTGTAACTGAGCGAATAGGAGTTTTCATCGCCTTCGTATGAGCACACGGCGCTGAACTCGGATTCCGATTTTTCGCCGTCCTGCTCGTGCATATCTTTAAGGGTAAGAATAAAATTTTTCATTGTCTTTCGAGCGCCAGGGTGAGCAGTTTGTCAAGCAGTTCGGAGTAGGGGACACCCGACGCCTCGAAAAGTTTCGGATACATACTGATTGATGTGAAGCCCGGAATTGTGTTCGGCTCGTTTAGAAGTATGGCGCCGTCGCTCTTGCGCACAAAGAAATCCACTCTCGCGAGTCCCGAGCAGCCAAGGGCGGTGTATGCCCTGCAGGCGGCTTTGCGCACCGCCTCAATTGTTTCTTCAGGCAGTTTCGCGGGTATATTGAGTTCCGTTCTGTTTGCGAGATATTTCGCGTCGTAGTCATAAAATTCGTTGCAGGGCACTATTTCGCCCACGGTCGAGGCAACGGGATTATCATTGCCCATAACCGCGCACTCAACCTCATGGCCGACTATCGCCTCTTCGAGAACAACCTTTCTGTCGTGCCGGAAAGCGGTCTCAAACGCGGCGGGGAGATCCTCCTCCGAGTCAACCTTGGTAATGCCTACGGACGAGCCTGCGTTGGCGGGCTTTACGAACAGCGGAAAGCCGAGATACTCCTTTGCCTGCCTTATGGCAGACTCGTGATTCTTACGGTATGAGCCGATTGTGAACGCGAGCCATTTCGCCTGCGGAATGTGTGAGTAATCGGCTATGGCGTTGGTCATCGCCTTGTCCATACAAACCGCCGAGGAGAGCATATCGCAGCCCACAAACGGTATTCCCGAAAGGGCGAGAAGCCCCTGAACCGAGCCGTCCTCGCCGTTTCTGCCGTGAAGTACGGGGAAGCAGATATCAAACGAAATCACCGAGCCGCGCTCCGTGATAACGCCGTGATGGCTTCTGTCGGGCGAGAGCACCGCGCGAACGAGCATCGACTTGTCCTCAAGCCATTTGTCACCGGGCAGGTTCGCCGTGTCGCCCTTGTAGATATACCATTTCCCGTCCTTAGTTATGCCGAGTTTTGTCACCTCGTATTTGTCGGCGGGAATGTTTTCAATAACGGATTTGGCGGAGATGAGCGACACGTCGTGCTCGCTTGAAACGCCGCCGAAAAGAACCAGTACTTTTTTCATATAAACACCTCGCAGGGGTAATTTTTTACAAGTTTACATATATTACCACATATATAAAAATTAGTCAAATACAATGAATATTCACGGAAGTTTGCCCCTTGTTTTTCCGCCGTGCCCGTGAAAACCCGAAAAATCGAAAAAATCGCTCCCTTTTATATAAATAATACTTTACAAATTAATATAGTAGTAGTATAATCTATATGTTATCTCTATATATAAAAGAATATAAGGAGCGAAAAAATGGACGACATCAATTTAATTCTCGAGCGGATTTACAACAATCTCACTCTCACGCTTGCGGGCTGCGGTTTCGTGCCCGAATACCCCGAAGGCACACAGCGCGGCGCCGTGCCCATCGTGACCGACGGCAACAAAAAAATAATCTCGTTCAGGGGCGAGGGCAAGGCAATCAAAATCGAGTATTTCGACAAACGCCTGACGGTGTCCGGAGCGCTCAAGGACGGCGAAATTTCCGACGGCGACCTCGCGATTATCTCGAACTCGATTCTCGACCCCGAGGATGTTGACGACAAGCAGATAAAATATTTCTCCAACGAAATCGCCGAGAGCGTAACCGAAAGGTTCAGCCCGGCCGCGGAGAAGAAAGTCAGAAAGCAGAAAGCCCCTCAGACCATATCGAAAAACAAGGTCGAGAACGGCGGAATGTCCTACGATGAGACAACGCTCGCCAGCAGAATAGCGGGCATCTATCCCCGGCTCAAGGATGAATACAAAAAGAATTACGAAACCTACGGCACGCTGCTCGCCGACGAATTCTTCACCGAGCACGCCAACGCCGTTATCATCGATACAATCAGGCGCAACAATCCCAACGAGATGAAAAAGCTTTTCGCCATTCTCAACGAGCTCTATCTCGACGGCACAAACAACACCCAGAGTCTGATAGCCGTAACAATTCTCGGTTCGCTTGACAACGATATGCAGCTTCTCGCGAACTGCACCGGCTATATGACTCCCGAGCTGCTCTCGCCCGTTGTCAGGGTCAACAAATATCTCGCGACCAGCAAAAACGCGAAGCTCCGCCTTGAAAATCCGCCGGCTTACAAACCGAAAAAGAAAAAGAACTTTCTCGGCAGCCGCATTGAAAAATAAGTGAGGAACTCAGAAATGGAAAACGAAAACAGAGAAAACGAAGAAATCCTTGAAATAGAGGCAGTTGACGACGACATAACCTCCGCCGTTTCGGAGGAGTATGACGCGAGTCAGATTCAGGTCCTCGAAGGCCTTGAAGCCGTGCGCAAAAGGCCCGGTATGTATATCGGCTCAACAAGCGCGTCGGGTCTTCACCACCTTGTTTACGAAATAGTTGACAACTCCATAGACGAGGCGCTTGCCGGCTACTGCACGCACATCGAAGTCGCCATTGAGCCCGGCAACATCATCTCCGTTCGCGACAACGGCAGAGGCATTCCCGTCGATATTCAGGAGCAGACGGGCAAGAGCGCTCTCGAGGTCGTGTTCACCGTGCTTCACGCGGGCGGCAAATTCGGCGGCGGCGGATACAAAGTTTCCGGCGGCCTTCACGGCGTCGGCGCTTCCGTTGTAAACGCCCTTTCCGAATGGCTCGAGGTTGAGGTTCACAAAAACGGCAAGATTCATCAGATGAAATTCTCCCGAGGCTTCATCACGCAGGAGATGAAGATAATCGGCGACACCGATATAAGCGGAACCTTCGTGCGCTTCAAGCCCGACCCGGAGATGTTCACAGACACCACGGTTTACGATTACTCCGTTCTTCACAAGCGTATGCAGGAGGAGGCGTTCCTCAACGCGGGTCTCACCATTACGATTGAGGACCGCAGACCGGAATCCGCCCATCTCGATGAGAGCGACCGCAAGGATATTCTCTGCTACGAGGGCGGCATCCGCGAGTTCGTCACCTTCCTCAACAACAACAAGAACCCCATCCACGAGGATGTTATCTATATGTCCGGCAAGAAGGACGACGCCATGGCTGAACTCGCCATGCAGTACACCGACACCTACAGCGAAGTGATTGTCTCGTTCGCGAACAATGTTCACACTCCCGAGGGCGGTATGCACGAGGACGGTTTCAAGCGCGCCCTTACAAACGCCATAAACAAATACGGCAAAAAAATGAACATTCTCAAGGGAGATGACAAGGTCTCCGGCGAGGACTGCCGTGAGGGTCTGACCTGCGTTATCTCCGTAAAACTCCTTGACGCGCAGTTCGAGGGTCAGACAAAGGCGAAACTCGGCAACTCCGAGGTCAGGACCCTTGTAAACGCCCTTGTAAACGAGGCGCTCGAGAGTTATCTCGAGGAAAACCCCGCCGCGGCGAAGGCGATACTCGACAAGGCGCTCACCGCCAACCGCGCGAGGGAAGCGGCGAGAAAAGCGCGTGAAAACGTGCGCAGAAGCACCGCTCTCGAATCCGGTCAGATGCCCGACAAACTTCAGGACTGCAACGAGCGCGACCCGAGCTTGTGCGAAGTCTATATCGTCGAGGGCGACTCGGCTGCCGGCTCCGCCATCCAGGGCAGGGATTCCCGCTTCCAGGCGATTCTTCCGATGTGGGGCAAAATGCTCAATGTCGAAAAAGCCAGAGCGGATAAAATCTATTCAAACGAAAAACTCTCGCCCCTCATTGTCGCTCTCGGAGCGGGCATAGGCGACGAGTTCAACCTTGAAAAACTCCGCTATCACAAAATAATCATCATGTCGGATGCCGACGTTGACGGCGCCCATATCCGCACCCTTCTTCTCACCTTCTTCTTCCGCTATATGCGTCCGCTTATCGAAAACGGCTATATCTACTGCGCGGTGCCCCCGCTTTACAAACTCACAAGGGGCAAAACAACGAGAGTCGCCTATTCCGATGACGAGCGCGACGCCATAAGCGCCGAAATGAGAGGCGAGAACCAGAAGGCGGAAATTACGATTAACCGCTTCAAAGGTCTCGGTGAAATGGACGCCCACGAACTCTGGGATACCACCATGGATCCCGAAACGCGCACCCTGCGCCGCGTAACCCTTTCGGACGCGGTGGCGGCGGACGCCGTGTTCAATCTGCTTATGGGCGAGGAGGTTGACCCCCGCCGCGAGTGGATTGAGGACAACGCGAAATATGTTATAAATCTCGATATATAAGGAGGTGGCGCAGATGGCACATAACAGAGATTACAAACCCGAAGACATTCTTTTCCCCGATCAGGTAATCACGGAGTTTGACATAGTCCCCGAGATGAAATCGGCAATGCTTGACTACGCCATGTCCGTCATAGTTGACCGCGCGCTGCCCGATGTGCGCGACGGTCTCAAACCCGTTCACAGACGAATCCTCTACACTCTTCACGAGGATCGCCTCTATTACGACAAGCCCTTCAAGAAATCAGCCACCTGCGTGGGCGATGTGCTCGGCAGATATCATCCCCACGGCGACGCCTCGGTCTATGACGCGATGGTTCGTCTGGCTCAGGATTTCTCGATGAGATATATGCTCGTTGAAGGTCACGGCAACTTCGGTTCCGTTGACGGCGACCCGCCCGCCGCCTACCGATACACGGAGGCGCGTCTGAGCAAAATCAGCAACGAGATGATAAGGGATATCGACAAGGAGACCATCGACTGGAACCCGAACTTCGATGAAAGTCTGAAGGAGCCGAGAGTTCTTCCCTCAAGATTTCCGAACCTGCTTGTAAACGGCTCACAGGGTATAGCCGTCGGTATGACGACGAACATCCCTCCCCACAACCTCAAAGAGGTTATTGACGCCTGCATCTGCGTTATAGACAACCCCGAGGCGACTCTCGAGGATATGATGCAGTTCATTCAGGGCCCCGATTTCCCCACGAAGGGTATCATTATGGGCAGGGCGGGCATCCGCCAGGCATACGCCACCGGCAGGGGCAAGGTCGTTGTTCGCGCCAGAACCGAATTTGAGGAATACGGCAGGGACAACCGCACAAGAATCATCGTCACCGAACTTCCCTATATGGTCAAAAAGCGCGCTCTTCTCAAGAAGATTGCCGACCAGGTCAAGGAGAAACGCCTTGACGGCATCTCCGACCTGCGCGATGAAACCGACCGCAACGGCATGCGCATAGTCATCGAGTTAAAGCGCGATGCCAACGCCCAGGTGGTGCTCAACAAACTTTACGCGCAGACCGAACTCCAGTCATCCTTCGGTATCATTATGCGCGCCCTTGTGGACGACCAGAAGCAGCCGAAAATCCTCACTCTGCGCGAGGTCATAGACGAATATCTCGCCTTCCAGGAGGAGGTAATCCGCAGAAGAACGGAATTCGACCGCAGAAAAGCGCAGGAGAGGGATCACCTTCTTCAGGGCCTTATAGTCGCTCAGGACAATATTGATGAAGTCATAAAGATTATCCGCGAGAGTTACGATGACGCGAAGGAACGCCTTATGCAGCGCTTCGACCTCGACGATGTTCAGGCGCAGGCGATTCTCGATATGCGTCTCAAAGCCCTTCAGGGCCTTGACAGGGAAAAACTCGTGGACGAGCACGAAGCCCTTCTCAAGAAGATTGAATATTTCAATGAGCTTCTTTCAAATGAGGATATGCTCAAGGGCGTTCTCAAGGACGAACTCACCGAAATCAAGGATAAATTCGGCGACGAGCGCCGCACCGAGATTCAGGATGTCAGCGGCGAGGTTGACTTTGAGGATCTCATCCCCGTTGAGGACTGTGTCTATACACTGACCGACCTCGGCTACATCAAGCGCATCCCCGTTACGGAATACAAGGTTCAGAACCGCGGCGGCAAGGGCAGAATCGGCGTAAAGCACCGCGAGGAGGACGCAGTAAAAACAATGTTCACCTGCTCCACCCACGATTACCTTATGTTCTTCACAACGAGGGGCAGAACCTACAGAATCAAGGGCTACGAAATTCCCGAGGGCTCAATGACCGGCAAGGGTATGAATATTATCAATATCCTTCCCATCGAGCAGGGCGAGAGGGTTTCGGCTATGATTCAGGTGCCCGATGTTGAGGGCGAGGGCTATCTCTGCATGGTCACACGCAACGGCGTTATCAAGCGCACTCTCGCCTCGGTTTACAAAAACATACGCAAAACAGGCGTTTTCGCCATCAATCTCGACGATGACGACGACCTCATCTGCGTCAAATACACCACGGGCGACGAGGATCTTCTCATAGCCACGAGAAACGGCAAGAGCATAAGATTCAACGAAAACGACGCCCGCCCGATAGGCAGAACCGCGAGAGGCGTGAAGGCGATCACCCTCAAAGGCGGCGACGAGGTTATCGGCATGGATGTTCTGCGCGAGGGCAAAACCGTGCTCACCATCAGCGAAATCGGCAACGGCAAGCGCTGCTCGGTTGACAAATACACCGTTCAGCACCGCGGCGGTCAGGGCCTCAAGAACTACGATATCGCCAAATACGGCAAGGTCTGCTCAATTGAAGTCGTCAACGAGGAGGATGACCTCATTCTCATCTCCTCCGGCGGCATCACCATCCGCATCCCCATTGAAACAATCAGGGAAACAAGCGGCAGGGATTCCAAGGGCGTAAAGGTTATGTCGATAGGCGAGGACGAGCGAATCATCATGACCGTCGCCGTTCCGAAGATGGAGGAAGAGGAGTCCGCTCCCGCCGATGATGAGGAACAGCCGCAGGAACCCGCTTCGGAAAATCCGCAGGCGGAAGGCGAAAATAAAACCGAAGAATAATCAAAAAACTCTTGTATTGACTCACTTTGTTTGATATTATAAGAAAAACACCGTTCCGGTCGGCTTTATACGGCCGGACGGTGCCGAAAAAATAAACGGAGGTTATCGCATGAATATTGCTCTCATCGCGCACGACGCAAAGAAAGAACTTATGACCGAATTCTGTTTCGCTTACTGCGGCGTTCTCAGCAGGCACAAACTCTTTGCGACCGGCACAACCGGCAAAATCGTGTCGGAGGCAACCGGGCTTGACATAAAATGCTATCTGAGCGGTTCACAGGGCGGCGCGGAGCAGATCGGCTCCGGCATTGCCTGCAACGAGATTGACCTCCTCATCTTTTTCCGCGATCCCTACACCCAGAAGCGCGACGAGGAAAGCGAAGACAACCTCCTTCGCCTGTGCGATGTTCACACAATTCCCGTAGCCACCAATATCGCCACAGCCGAGGCGCTTATCCACGCTCTTTCAAGGGGCGATCTCGACTGGCTCGACATTGACAGCAGCGTCGCGGAAAATCTTTAAGCAGGTTCCGTCTTTAAAACCGGGGCGCCTCACGGCGTCCCTTTAAGTGTATAAAGGATAAATTGTTATGGCACTGATTACAAAAGCAATAAAAGGCACTCAGGATATTCTTCCCGAGATAAGCGGCAGGCGTCGTTTTGTTGAAAATACGCTTTTCGACATAGCCGGAAAATTCGGCTTCAGGGAGATAAGAACCCCCGTGTTTGAGCACACTGAGCTCTTTCAGAGGGGAGTGGGCGGCACAACGGATGTCGTGCAGAAGGAGATGTACACCTTCGACGACAAGGGCGGCCGTTCAATAACTCTGCGCCCCGAGGGCACTGCGGGCGCCGTGAGGGCTTTTCTCGAGCACGGTCTTTTCAACGAGGCGCTCCCGCAGAAATTTTTCTATCATGTCAACTGCTACCGCTACGAGAAGCCCCAGGCGGGCAGGTGGAGGGAGTTTGACCAGTTCGGCGTTGAGGTGCTCGGCACCGCTTCACCCGCCGCGGACGCGGAGGTTATCTCGCTCGCGAACGAGATTTTCGCGTTTTTCGGCGTTGAAGGGCTCGAATTGCAGCTAAACTCAATCGGGTGCAAAGAATGCCGTCAGAAGTATTCTCAGGCGCTTAAGGAGTATTTCAGCGCTAAAAAGGATGAACTGTGCGAGACCTGCCGCGACCGTCTTGACAGAAACCCGATGCGCATTCTCGACTGCAAAAGCCCCATCTGCTCGGCTATAGCGGCGGACGCCCCCGTTATGCTCGACTACCTCTGCGACGACTGCAGGGAGCATTTTGAAAGTGTTAAAAAGCTTCTTGAGGCAATGAATATAGAGTACACCGTCAACCCGAAAATCGTGCGCGGCCTCGACTATTACACGAGAACGGTGTTCGAGTTCGTTTCAAAATCAATCGGCGCTCAGGGCACGGTCTGCGGCGGCGGAAGATATGACGGTCTGGTTGAGGAACTCGGCGGCCAGCACACCCCGTCGCTCGGCTTCGGTCTCGGAATCGGACGCCTTCTGCTCCTGCTCGAGAGCCAGGGCATTGAGATTCCCGACGATTCCGGCTGCGACATCTACATAGCCCCGATGGGCGAAAAGGCGCTCGTTGAAGCCGTACGCCTCACATCCGACCTGCGCTCGGAAGGCATTAGCGCGCAGACGGATATTGTGGGCAGAAGCGTAAAGGCGCAGATGAAATACGCCGACAAAACCGGAGCGAGATACACCTGCGTTATAGGTGATGATGAGCTTTCGGCGGGCGTTTACAAAGTCAAGAATATGGCTGACGGCGGCACATTCGAAATACCCGCCGCGGATTTCGCGGAAACATTTTCCGATGTTATGATTAAGGAACAGACTAAACTGCTCGGCGAGCAGCTCGGTCTGGGCGAAGATCTCGGAGATATCGATCTCTCCGCTCTTCTGAAAGGATGATTGCTATGGACACAATGAACGGTCTCAAAAGAACAGATTACTGCGGCACTCTCAGAGCAGCCGACACGGGCAGGCAGGTAACGGTAGCCGGCTGGGTTCAGCGCAGGCGCGATCTCGGCTCGCTAATATTCATCGACCTGCGTGACAGAAGCGGCATTGTTCAGCTCGCTTTTGACGAGGACACCGAAAAAGGCATCTTCGAAAAAGCCAACTCCGTAAGGAGCGAATATGTGCTTATGGCGCAGGGCACCGTGCGCGAAAGAAGCGCCAAAAACGCCGACATCCCCACGGGCGATATCGAAATCACCGTAACCGACCTCAGGGTTATTTCAAAGAGCGAGACAACTCCGTTTGAGATTGTGGACGGCTGCCAGACCTCGGAGCTTACCCGTCTCAAATACCGATATCTCGATTTAAGGCGCCCCGAACTTCAGAAGAATATTTTTATGCGCCACAAAATCACAAAGATTACCCGCGATTATTTCGACGAGAACGGCTTTATCGAGCTTGAAACGCCGATGCTTATAAAATCCACCCCCGAGGGAGCCAGAGACTTCCTCGTGCCCTCACGCATCCATCAGGGCACATTCTACGCCCTTCCCCAATCGCCCCAGCTTTACAAACAGCTTTCAATGGTTGCGGGTTTTGACAGATATATGCAGATAGCCCGCTGCTTCCGCGACGAGGATTTAAGAGCGGACCGCCAGCCCGAATTCACTCAGGTTGATATTGAAATGAGTTTTGTCGATGTTGAGGACGTGCTCGAAATCGGCGAGGGATATATGCAGAGAGTCTTCAAAGAGGCGCTCGGAATCGATATTCCGCTTCCGCTTCCGAGACTCACATACAAGGACGCCATGGAGCGCTACGGCAGCGACAAGCCCGACACCCGCTATGAAATGGAAATCTGCGATTTGAGCGATATTGTCGCGAAATGCGGTTTCGGCGTGTTCACCTCCGCTATCGAAGGCGGCGGCAGCGTCAGGGCAATCACGGCGAAAAACGCCTATGATATTCTCACCCGCAAAGAGGTTGACAAACTCACCGAAACTGTGCGCGGCATAGGCGCGAAAGGTCTCGCCTGGGCGAGAATCGCCCCCGACGGCACGGTCGCATCGTCCTTCGCCAAGTTTATGACCGAGGACGAAATGCAGGCAATCAAGGAAAAAACCGGCGCTGAGAACGGCGATGTCATCCTCATTATCGGCGACACCAAGAATTCCGTTGTTCTGCCCGTGCTCGGCGCTCTGCGTCAGGAAGTCGCCAAAAAACTCGACATTATCCCCAAGGGGCAGTTCAATCTCCTCTGGATTACCGAATTCCCGTTCTTTGACTGGGACGAGGACCTCGGCGCGTTCGTCGCTATGCACCATCCCTTCACCTCGCCCATGGACGAATGCCTCGAATATCTCGAAACCGATAAAGCGCGTGTCAGAGCCAAGGCGTATGACCTTGTGCTCAACGGCATCGAGCTTTGCAGCGGTTCAATAAGAATCACCAATCCCGACCTGCAGAAGCGTATGTTTGCCCTGCTCGGCCTCAGCGATGAGGAGGCGAATCTCAAGTTCGGCTTCCTTACAAACGCGTTCAGATACGGCGCTCCTCCCCACGGCGGTATGGGCATCGGTCTCGACCGCCTCGTTATGCAGATGCTCGAGTGCGACTCCCTTCGCGATGTAATCGCCTTCCCGAAGGTTCAGAACGCCAGCGAGCCGATGACGGAGTGCCCCTCCGTTGTTGACACCGCTCAGCTCGACGACCTCGGTATCGCGGTTGTAAATAAAGAAGAAAACTGAAAAACTTAAGAATCAATAATCGGAATCAAAAATCCGCTTCTCCCGAAGCGGATTTTTCTTTTAAAAAACCACTAAATCTTGTGTTTTGATTATTGATTTTTCATAAATATATGCTATACTGAAAATAATTTATAATGGGAATAAATTATAACGAAATCAAAAGAAAGGGAACGGATGACGATGACTTATAACGACTTCGGCGAAATGAAAATTTCCGCTCTCGCCCTCGGCTGTATGCGCCTGCCCGTGATTGACGGCGACGACTCAAAGCCCGATCAGAACGCGGTAAATGAAATGGTCGCTTACGCCATGGAAAACGGCGTCAATTACTACGACACCGCCTGGGGATATCACGCGGGCAACAGTGAAATCGCCATAGGAAACGCCCTTTCGGAATACCCGAGAAACAGTTTTTATCTCGCCTCCAAATTCCCCGGCTATGATCTTTCAAACATGCCGAAGGTAAAGGAAATATTCGAAAAGCAGCTTGAAAAATGCAAGGTGGATTATTTCGATTTTTATCTTTTCCACAATGTGTGCGAAATGAATATCGAGCAGTATCTCGACGAGCAGTACGGCATTTTCGATTATCTCACCGAACAGAAGAAAAACGGCAGAATAAAACATCTCGGTTTTTCATCACACGGAAGCTGTGAGGTTATAAAACGCTTTCTCGACGCCTACGGCAGCGCAATGGAATTCTGCCAGCTGCAGATTAATTATCTTGACTGGGAGTTCCAGGACGCGCGCAAAAAAGTTGAACTCGTAAAAAGCTACGGCCTGCCCGTGTGGGTTATGGAGCCCGTGCGCGGCGGCAAGCTTGCTTCTCTTGAGCCGAAATACGAAACGGCGCTCAGAAACCTGCGCCCCGATGAAACAACCGTCGGCTGGGCGTTCCGCTTCCTCCAGTCAATCGGAGCGACCACGGTGCTGTCGGGTATGTCAAATATGGAGCAGTTAAAGCAGAACATTGATATTTTCAGCGAAAACAAGCCGCTGAGTGATGAGGAGATGTCGGTTATTCTCAAAATCGCCGACGATATGGTAAACCCGAAAACCCTTCCCTGCACGGCGTGCCGCTATTGCACAACGCACTGCCCGATGGAACTTGACATTCCGTTTCTCATCTCTCTTTACAACGAGCACTATTTCTCCGACGGCGGCTTCATAGCTCCTATGGCGCTTATGTCGCTGACGGATGACAAACAGCCCTCCGCCTGCATCGGCTGCGGAAGCTGCGAGGCGGTCTGCCCCCAGCAGATAAAAATTCCGGAGGCGCTCGCGAAATTCAGTGAAATGCTTTCTCAATAAAAGGAGCAAAAATGAAAAGAACATTGAAAATACTCATCCCCGTTATAGCCCTTTGCCTTATATTAAGCGGGTGCGCGGTTGACAGACTGAACGCCGGCGCCTATAAGACGGGCAGTGTTACCCTGGAGGATGAAATACATAAAATCGATATCGACTGGCCCTCGGGAAATGTTATTGTCACGGGCGGCGGAAAGGGCGGCGTGAGCATAAAACAGGGCAGGGATTCCGGCGACGGCCCCGCTTACCGGCTGCTCGGCTCAACGCTCTATATCAAAGCGGCAGTGCCCGGCAAAGAGGCTCACACGGGCGATCTCACCGTGCAAATTCCCACCGGCATAAAACTCAACGAAATAGAACTCCGCTGCGAAACCGCGCAGGTCACTTTTGTAAATGTCACTGCAAAGCGAGCCGATATTCTCACATCGGGCGGCGATGTAAAACTCGTTTCGTGCACGGTGACGGATGAAGCCGAAATCGGCACGGATGACGGCAATATCGATGTTTCCGGCAAGATAAAGGATTACGACATACAGACCTTAAACGGCGGCGTGAAAATCAAAGCCCCGGAAGCGCCCGCCGAACTGACGGTTCAGAGCGTAAAAGGCAGTGTTGCGCTCACCCTTCCCGCGGACGCTCAGTTCAAGCTCAAAGCCGTAACAGAAGGAATCATCGCAAACGAGTTTGAGGAAGGCAGGGGAGCGACATACAAAATCACCTCGGAATCGGGCAATATCACGGTAAACAAATCAGTATAACCGGAGGGCAGCGCCCTCCTGAATAATAAGGAGATAACTATGGATAAACTCAAAGTCGGCATTATCGGTTGCGGCGGAATTGCAAACGGCAAGCACATGCCCGCCATCGCAAAAATCAAGGAAGTTGAAATGGTTGCTTTCTGCGACATTATCGAGGAGAGAGCGATCGAAGCGGCAAAGAAATACGGCACCCCCGACGCGAAGGTTTACACGGATTACAAGGAACTCCTCAAGGATGAGAGCATAGCCACCGTGCACGTGTGCACACCGAACCGCTCTCACAGCTTTATCACAATCGACGCCCTCGAAGCGGGCAAGCACGTAATGTGCGAAAAGCCGATGGCTAAAACCTACGCCGAGGCAAAGGCGATGTACGAGGCATCCGTGAGAACGGGCAAAAAACTCACAATCGGCTACCAGTCCAGATGGAGAGGCGATTCCCTCTATCTCAAGGAGTGCTGCGACAACGGAATGTTCGGCGAGATCTATTACGCAAGAGCGCTCGCCATCCGCCGCAGAGCCGTTCCCACCTGGGGCGTTTTCCTCAATGAATACGAGCAGGGCGGCGGCCCGCTTATCGATATAGGCACACACGCTCTCGACCTCACTCTCTGGCTTATGGACAACTACAAGCCGAAGATGGTTGTAGGCACAAAATACAAAAAACTCGGCGACCAGAAAAACGCGGGCAATGCCTGGGGCGACTGGGACCCCGAAAAATACACGGTTGAGGATTCGGCTTTCGGTTTCGTCATTATGGAAAACGGAGCCACCGTCAGCGTTGAGAGCAGCTGGGCTATCAACATTGCCGACCCCTGCGAGGCGTCAACGCTCATAGCGGGCGTAAACGGCGGCGCGGATATGCTCAAGGGTCTCCGTCTCAACTATGTAAAGAACGGCAGACAGGTTATTGAAACACCGAGTTTTGACGCGGGCGGAGTCGCCTTCTATGAGGGCTCGAGCGACGATCCCTCGGACCTCGAGTGCCACGCATTCTACGACGCGGTTATAAACGACACTCCCGTAAAGACAAAGCCCGAACAGGCAATGGTAGTCACTCAGATTCTTGAGGCGATTTACAAATCCGCCGAAACGGGCGCTCCCGTATATTTCAATGAAAACTGACAGCGGGGGAGTGACAGTATGAAAATTGCAGTTCAGCTCTATTCAATCCGTGACGGAATAAACAGCGGCGAGGATATGCTCGAAGCCCTCGGCAAGGTAAAAGCCCTCGGCTACGACGGCGTTGAGTTCGCGGGCTATTTCGGGCTTTCGGCCGAAACGCTCAGGGCACGCCTCGACGAGCTCGGTCTCAAGTGCGTGGGCAGCCATCTCGGGCTTGACGATTACAAACCGGAAAATCTTGAAAAAACCTATGAGTTCGCCAAAACTCTCGGCACTCCTCAGATAGGCGTGGGCGGAGCGGCTCACGACACGGTTGAGGAATGTGAAGCGACAGGTTCCGTGCTCGGAGCGGCGGAAAAGGTTCTCGCCGAAAGAGGCATGAATGTCTATTATCACAACCACTCGGGCGAGTTCACCCCGCTTGAGGACGGCAGAACAGCCACCGACATAATCAAGGGCTACTGCCACCTGCAGATAGACACCTACTGGAGTTTCCACGCCGGTATGGACAATTACAAGCTCATCACCGAGAACAAAGACAGAATCGTCTCCATTCACCTCAAAGACGGCGTTGACGGCACTCCCTGCGCCCTCGGCGAGGGGCAGAACAACATACCCGAGGTTATCCGCGCCGTTAAGGACTGCGGCATTGATTGGGTGGTTGTTGAGAACGACGACCCCGTGCCGGACGGCATCTCCGACATCGGCAGAAGCATAAAATATCTCAAATCAATTATCTGAGGAGGAAAGAAAATGAAAATAGGCGTTTTTACAACTCTTCTCTCAAATCTTCCCTTTGAGGAAGCGCTCAAATACTTCAAGTCGCTCGATATCGAAATGGTTGAAATCGGCTGCGGCGGCTACCCCGGCAACGCCCACGCCGACCCGGAAAGACTGCTCTCGGACTCGGGCGAGCTCGAGAACTTCAAATCGCTCATCAAAAACTACGATGTTGAAATAAGCGCTCTCTCCTGCCACGGCAATCCCGTGCATCCGCAGAAGGATACGGCAAAGGAATTCGACACCGTAATACGCAACACAATACTGCTTGCCGAAAAACTCGGCATTCATCAGATAAACACCTTCTCGGGCTGCCCCGGCGATTATGAGGGCGCGAAATATCCCAACTGGGTAACCTGCCCCTGGCCGGACGATTTCGGCAAAATACTCGACTGGCAGTGGAACGAGGTTCTTATTCCCTACTGGAAGGATACCGTCAAATTCGCGAAGGATCACGGCGTTGACAAAATCGCCTTCGAGCTTCACCCGGGCTTCTGCGTCTATAACACAGACAGTCTTCTTAAAATCCGCAACGCGGTCGGCCCCGAAATCGGCGCGAACTTCGACCCGAGCCACCTTATCTGGCAGGGTATGGAGCCCGTAGCGGTTATCCGCGCTCTCGGCGACGCGATTTTCCACTTCCACGCGAAAGACACCAAGGTTGACAAATACAACACCGCGGTTAACGGCGTGCTGGATGTAAAACCCTATTCGGACGAAATCAACCGTTCCTGGATTTTCCGTTCGCTCGGCTACGGCAACGACTATTCATACTGGAAGGATATGATTTCGAATCTCCGCCTCGTCGGCTACGACTACGCTCTGAGCATCGAGCACGAGGATTCGCTTATGAGCCAGGGCGAGGGCCTTGAAACAGCGGTCAAATTCCTAAAGGATGTCATTATAAGAGAAAGTCCCGCCGAAATGTGGTGGGCATAAACACAAACAATTATTATCAATAATAAAAAGGGCGGCACCGTCACAAGGCGGTGCCGTTAAGGCGGAATTATGGTTAACGGTAAACACGGATTCGCCGTGATCGGCTACGGCGGAATGGGAAGTTGGCATATAAGAAACGTAAAGGAGCACTTTCCCGACAGAGCCGAAATAATCGGCATTTACGACATTGACCCCGAAGCGCGCAGAAGGGCTGAGGAGGACGGTATAAAGGCGTTTTCAAGCAGGGAGGAACTCCTTGCAGACGAACGCATTGACCTTGTTACAATAGCGACTCCCAACGATGTTCACAAGGAGATCGCGATTGCCGCCCTCGACGCGGGCAAAAATGTCATTTCGGAAAAGCCCGTGACATTGAGCATCCCCGACTATGAGGAGATGGTCGCCGCGGCGAAAAGGAACGGAAAACTGTTCACAACCCATCAGAACAGGCGATGGGATCCGGATTATCTCATAGTGCGCAAACTGATTGACGACAACACTCTCGGCAGCGTTTTCCGCATTGAGCACCGCGTTCAGGGCTCAAGGGGAGTGCCGGGCGACTGGCGCAACCAGAAGGAGCACGGCGGCGGAATGGTGCTGGACTGGGGCGTGCATCTTCTGGACCAGATGCTTCAGATGACTTATCCGCACAAAATAGTTTCGGTCTATAACGAACTGACCTATGTAACGAACGAAAACTGCGATGACGGCTTCAGAGCCACCGTGATTTTTGACAACGGCCTTTCGTTCTATGTTGAGGTCACAACAAGCAATTTCATTGAACTGCCTCTCTGGTATGTGCTGGGCGAAAACGGCACGGCTGTTATCAGAAACTGGGATAATGAAGGCGAGGTTGTCAAGGTATCCGACTGGGAGAACCGCGACGCCGTTCCGATTCAGGCGGGCGTGGGCATTACAAAAACAATGGCTCCCCGCACGGATGAAACAATAAAGCGCTATCCTCTGCCCGAAGCGCAGGGCAAGTGGGAGGAATACTACGCGAACATCTTTGATACGCTCGAGGGCAAGGCGCAGCAGATTGTAACGCACGACCAGCAGAGACGCCTTCTCAGACTCATTGACGCCCTCTTCCTCTCCGCAAAGGAAAACCGCGTGGTTTCATTTGAATAAAACAAAACGCTCTCCCTGCGGAGAGCGTTCTTTTATTTCTTCGCCGCTGCCGCGGCTTTCTTCTTCATTTTTGATTTGTAACTCATAAGCGCTTTCAGGTCGGCGTCGGAGGTCTGTATATCGCCTATGCTTATGGGCGTGTCGGAATACATTCCCCTGAATTCCGTGCCGCTTATTGAAAGCAGCTTCTTCTTTTTCGCTATTTCGGCAAGGGCTTCAACCTGCTCCTCGGTGTGGGACGGATGCCTTACCTCAATGCCGTCAAGCCCCGCCTTGCAAAGGTCGTCTATAAGCTCGTAATCGTCGCCGGGCTTCGCGAGAACGGCAATGCCGCCCGCCTCGTGAACAGCGGCTATAACCGAAGCGGGGTCGTCGAACTTAGGCGTGACGATTATATTCGACTTGCTTTCGGGATTGAAAAGTTCATTGTAAACCTCGCCGTGAATGCCGTCCGCTATGCCGCATTCCATAAGGGCGTGCATAATGTGCGCCTCGAAAATAGCCGTGGCGCCGGTGGCGCATTTCACCACGAGTTCGGTGGTGATGGGGAATTTCTGGGCTGCCTTGAGCACCATGAACTGCGACGCTTTTTTGCGCGCGAGCATATTCCTGCGGCAGAGGCCTTCAAGGCGGTCGGGGCTGTCGCTGAGATAGCAAAGTATGCTTATCGTTCTGCCCGTTTTGGGATGGGTGCTTGAAAGTTCAACGCCGGGAATGACCGTAATGCCTTTGCGCTCGCCGATAATTTTCGCGCGAACGGTGCCGGCCTGACAGTCCTGATCCGTTATTGCAATGGTGTCAACCCCGCGCTTTGAGGCAAGCACGAGAAGGTCGTCAATACCCATTGAACTGTTTGATAATTTAGTGTGGCAGTGAAGATCTGCGCTCATAGACCATTATCCCCCAATGATAAGCATAAACACATTATAAACTCAAAAAAATGATTTTTCAAGTATTTTTTTGAAAAAAATCTTGACAAATTGAATATGGTTAATTATTATAAACATTTATACCGTTTTCAGCCCTGAAGATCCTACCCCGATTTTTCCGCCTCAGAATTATACAAATACTATATTTTGTGTCAAAATTGTTACAATATATTTAAATGTTGTGATTTTGACTTGAAAACTCAAAATTAAATGATATAATTACTTTGATTGAAAAAGGCGGTGAACAAAGTGAGTAAAAACAAGTTAGGCATAGACAAAAAAGACATAGGCACGATTATTGTCGCGTCTGTGGCGCTTGCCCTTGTTGTTTTCGCCTTTATCAAAATGTTCACCGGCAGGAACTCAAAACTCGAAAGCGAAGCCATCAGAACCACGGTTCACGTTTACAGTGAGGTGAACGAGGCAGGCGAAATCGTGTTTTACACAATGATTGAGGAATATACCGACTCGGGTCTTCACGCGAGCGTCAGCTACAAGCCCAGGACAACAACCGCTCCCTCAACCGAGGAAACATCAGGCGAAATTGACGGCACTGTGGTTTTCGTAACGGATGAAAACGGCGAGGGCGTAACGGATGAAAACGGTCAGCCCGTAACGGTTATAGAAACAACAGCCCCTCCCGCAACGAGGATTGTTCCCGTAACGGATGAAAACGGCAAGATTGTAACCACACCGGACGGTCTTCCCGCCACCGAAGCGGTCACGGTTACCGAAACAACAACCGAAACAACCACAAAGGATATCTGGAGCGAGGAATCCACAACAAAAAGAATAAACATCCCCGGCGATTACACGAGCGAGACGGGCACGGCTTCAACCGTGGTCAGCGAAATAAACAGGGAGAGAACCGAAAACGGGCTTTCGCCGCTTTCAAACGACGGTTCCCTCAACACTATGGCGAGAGCGTACAGTCTTGCCAAAGCGATGCACACAAATCCCACCTCGGGCGCCACATATTACGCGAAAACCTCCGGCGGCGGCTCGACCATTTACAACGGGGTTATTTCCAACACCTCGGCTACATCGGGCGATTACTCGAGCATAGGCGTGGGCATTATAAAATACAAAGGCGAGTATTACACTACGGTAATCCTTTCCTGAACGCAGCAAAAAAGAGCTGCCCGCGGGCAGCTCTTGATTTTTGACTGTTGTCAATCTTCATTAAACGGCAGTGAGGAAAAACTGCTTCTGAGCAGTTCCCTGACCGCCTGCGCGATTGTCTCTATGCAGGGGGGAACATCCTTCCACTTTTTGGCGGGTGAGCCGCCTTTTATTCCCGCGGCGTACTGCGCCGAAGCGGCGGCAACGGAGTCAAGATAAAACTCCGAATACGGCTTTGACCCCGCGCAAGCCCATTTTTCGGGCAGAGCGCCCGCTTTTATCCCGAGCAGAATGCATCTGTAAATTTCGGCGGCAATAACAAGGTTGAGGCGTTCGTCCGCCCCGCCGTCAAGCATCTCCTTGATGGCTATGCAGGCGCGTTCGAGAGTCTCGGTTGAAAGCTCGCTGTCGCCCGACACCGCCTTATGGATGTCAAGACCTACCTCGCCCGTGCGCTCCTCTGTGCGGCCGAGAAGATAGTCGCACGAAACGCCGTAAAAATCCGCCGCCTTAACGAGAAATTCCCTGTTGCACTCGCGAATACCCTTTTCATAGTGCGAGAGCAGCGCCTGTGAAATGCCCAGACTCTTCGCGGCGTTTTTCTGGGTTATATGTTTTTCCTTACGCAACTCGCTGAGAGTCACGGAAAATGATTTTTCCAATTTCAGGACCTCCGAAAAAGATGATTATACTTTTTGTATAACCTTGGAATGGTAATTATACAGCAGATAATACAATTTGTATATAGTTATTTCGCACAAAGAAACAAAAATTTTTCAGTTAATATGGTGATTTTATGAGAAGTTTCGACATTTATTTAATCCGCCACGGCATGACAAAGGGCAATGAGGACGGCAGATACATCGGGCACACCGACCTTCCGCTGAGCGATGAGGGCAAAAGCGAAATCGGTCGCCTTTATGAGGATAAGGTCTATCCGTGGGTTGACGCCGTTTTGTCAAGCCCGCTCAAAAGATGCACCGAAACGGCAAAGATGCTTTTCCCCGAAAAGGAGCCGCTTATTATCGACGGGCTTATCGAGTGCAATTTCGGCGAGTTTGAAAACAAAACCGCCGAGGATCTCAAGGATAACGAAACCTTCGCTAAATGGCTCGCGGGCGATCCCGAAACCGTGCCGGAATACGGCGAGAGCGGTGACAGATTCGCGGCGAGAGTCTGCCTTGCGTTTGAGAAAATCGTTGACGGCATTCTGAAAACCGGAACGCAGAGCACGGCTGTTGTGACCCACGGCGGCGTGATTATGGCGATACTTGAGGCGTACGGCATCCCCGAACTTCCCGCGCACAAATGGCGCAGCGAGTGCGGCTGCGGCTTCGCCCTGAGAGTGGACACGAGAATGTGGATGACCGACCGACGCATCGAGGTTTACAGCACCTTCCCGTTCGAAAAGGCGGAGTAAAACAATGACGACCATTACCATTATTCACGGGTCTGCCGGACGGCAGACCCGTGGTGTTTTTTTATTGTGCAGAACGCCGGACGGCGTTCCCTACGGCGGCACGGAAGAATCCGTGCCCTGCATTCTATGTGTAGTTTGCGGTGACTTAGCGGGCGACAGGTTGTCGCCCCTACGGCGTAAACTGAATATGCAGTCAACGGCGGGATGAGGGTGCGGGTCTCCGGTGGATACCTCTGCCGCAGGCAGAAGCACCGAACGAGCCGGCAGGCGAGACTATCCCGCCCTACGGTAAAACAATTATTTAAACGTTTTAGCCCTCTCCGGGAACGGGGGCGAAGCGCCGAAGCGAGCAAGGCGACATTTGTTTGCGAGGGGAAGGCGCCCCGAAGGGGCGGGTGTGGCGAATACCGTCATATTTTCCCCGTTATTTTCCACATAAAAATCACGCTTTTCGGGGGATGAATAATAACTATCGACAAAGTTTGAAAAGAGTTATTGACTTATGTCAGAAACTATGTATAATAGATATTGTAGATAATAAGGATGAAGGGGGAATATATAGTGGCGCGCCCCAAAAAGAGAAGAATTATCTGCGCCTATCCCGGGATTATGGGCTTTACGCCCTACGGTGATTCGGCGGGTTCGGTTGACATAAGTTTTGACGAGTACGAGGCGTTCCGCCTGATTGACAAAATGCAGTACACCCAGGAGGAATGCGCGAAGCAGATGAATGTCGCCCGCTCAACGGTAACGGCGATTTACGAGAGCGCGAGGGCGAAAATAGCGGACGCCGTGGTGAGCGGAAAAGCCATAAACATTCACGGCGGCGATGTGGAACTGTGCAGATACCGTTCGGTGTGCTGCGGACAGTGCGGAAAGGAAAACTGCGGACAGTGCAGTAAATGCGATAAGGAGGAGACAGCATGAAAGAGGCATGGAAAAATTTCAAAGAGGGCGTATGGTGCGACGACATCAACGTTTCCAATTTCATCAAACTCAACTACACCGCCTATGACGGCGACTCTTCGTTCCTGAAGGGTCCGACCCTGCGCACTCAGAGAGAGATGGCGCGTGTCAATTCGCTTCTTGTTGAGGAGCAGAAGAAGGGCGGAGTGCTCGATGTTGACACCTCCCGCGTGCTCACGATTCTCTCGCACGGCCCCGGCTATGTTGTCGATAAGGATACCGATATTATTGTCGGCTTGCAGACGGACGAGCCGCTCAAGAGAGGCGTTTCCCCCTTCGCGGGCATACGCAGTTCAATTCAGGCGTGCAACGCTTACGGCTACGAGCTCTCCGACAAAATCAAGGACGAGTTCATTTACAGAACAACCCACAACACAGGCGTTTTCCGCGCCTATACCGACACCATGCGCAAGGCGCGCCACGCGGGCATTCTCACAGGTCTGCCGGATGCCTACGCGAGGGGCAGAATAATCGGCGATTACAGGCGCATAGCCCTCTACGGCATGGATTTTCTCATTGAGCAGAAGCAGAAGGACAAGGACGAGCTGAGCCAGAAGGAATATCTCGATGAGGAGACAATCCACCTGCTTGAGGACCTCGCAAAGCAGATTGAGTTCATGAACCAGCTCAAAGGTCTCGCCCTCTCATACGGCTATGATATCTCAAAGCCCGCGACAAACGCCTTTGAGGCGATTCAGTGGCTCTATTTCGGCTATCTCGGAGCGGTAAAGGAGCAAAACGGCGCGGCGAACTCAATCGGCAGAATAGCCGAATTTATGGATATATATATTGAAAGAGATTTAAAGGCGGGTACTCTCACCGAGGAGCAGGCGCAGGAACTCATTGACGACCTCGTCATAAAACTCCGTCTTGTGCGCCACCTGAGAACTCCCGAATACAACGACCTTTTCGCGGGCGACCCCGTGTGGGTTACTCTCGCGCTCGCGGGCATCACGGGCGAGGGCAAGCATATGGTTTCAAAAACAAGTTACCGTGTGCTTCAGACCCTCTACAACCTCGGCTCGTCCGCCGAACCGAACATCACCGTTCTCTGGTCTGAAAAACTGCCCGAGCCGTTCAAAAAATTCTGCGCCAAGGTCAGCATCGACACCGACTCCATTCAGTATGAAAATGACGATGTTATGAGAAGAATGTACGGCGACGACTACGCCATTGCCTGTTGCGTTTCGGCAATGAAGATGGGCAAGCAGATGCAGTTCTTCGGCGCGAGATGCAATTTAGCCAAAATCCTGCTTATGGCTCTGAACGGCGGCAAGGATGAAATCGCGGGCGAGCAGATTGCCCCCGAAGGCCCCGTGTTTGAGGAAAAGGTGCTCGACTACGACGAGGTTTATACCGCCTACAAAAAATACCTCAGATGGCTTGCGCGCCTCTATGTCAACACAATGAACATAATCCACTATATGCACGACAAATACGCCTACGAGCGCCTTATGATGTCGCTCCACGACACGGATGTTGAGCGCCTTATGGCGTTCGGCGTATCGGGTTTCTCCGTGGCTGTGGATTCGCTTTCGGCTATAAAATACGCGAAGGTCACACCCAAGAAAAATGAAAAGGGAATCATAACCGAATTCGATGTGAAGGGCGATTTCCCGAAATACGGCAACGACGACGACAGGGTTGACCTTATAGGCAAGGATCTTGTTGAGTATTTCTATAAAGAACTGTGCAAAACTCCCGCCTACAGAGGAGCGAAGCACACCCTCTCCATTCTCACAATCACATCCAATGTAATGTACGGCAGAAAAACCGGCTCAACTCCGGACGGCAGAAAGGCGGGCGAGCCCTTTGCCCCGGGCGCGAACCCGATGCACGGCAGGGATTCCGAAGGCGCTCTCGCCTCACTCAACTCCGTTGCCAAGTTGAACTATGACTGCTGCCGCGACGGCATTTCAAACACCTTCTCAATAACTCCCGACGCCCTCGGCAGGGATGACGACAACAGGGTTGACAACCTTGTTTCAATGCTTGACGGCTACTTTGAGCAGGACGCCCACCACCTCAATGTGAATGTTCTCAACCGCGAAAAACTGATTGCCGCCATGAACGACCCGACTCTCTATCCCTCGCTTACAATCCGTGTTTCGGGTTACGCCGTCAACTTCAACAAGCTCACCCGCGACAAGCAGGAGGAGGTAATCGCCCGCACCTTCCACAAGGCGATGTGATATGGCGGATATCCATTCGTTCGAGTCCCTTGCCGCCGTTGACGGCGAGGGCATAAGATTTGATATTTTTTTCACGGGCTGCCCTCTGAAATGCGTTTACTGCCACAATCCGGACACCCGGTTCGGATCGGGAAAGGATTACACGGCGGAGGAAGTTTTCAACAAAGCGAAACGGTTCAAGCCGTATTTCAGAAACGGCGGCGGAGTCACCTTTTCGGGCGGCGAACCGCTTCTCAACGCGGAGTTTATAAACGAGCTTGCCCCGATGCTGGAAAGCGAAAATATCGGCTGCTGCATCGACACCTCGGGCAGCGTCAAACTCAATGACAGTGTCAAAAAGGCGATAGACGGCGCCGATATGGTGATTCTCGATCTGAAATTTCATAATCCCGAATCTTATAAAAAATACACCGGCGGTGAATTTGAAAATTTCATTGAAACCGGCGATTACTGCACAAAAACCGGCAAACGGCTCTGGCTTCGCACCGTGATTGTGCCCGGTATAAACGACACGAAAGAGGACATTGATCGGTACGCACTCCTTGCGAAACGGTTTAACTTCGAAAAATACGAACTTCTGCCGTTTCACACAATGGGCTTTTTCAAGTATGAAAACCTCGGTATAGAGAACCCGCTTGAGGGCACTCCGCCTCTTTCGCCCGAAAAACTGACGGAACTGCGGGATTATCTCAACAGTATTATTTAAAGGAGTAAAAGCATGTCTGTTTTTCAGAAACACAAAAAGGCGGTCATAATCGCCGCCGCGTGCCTTGTCGCGGCCGCTGCCGCTGCCGCGGTCTGCTTTATCCTTTTTGCAAAGTCCTCCCCGGCGGGGAAATATGTTTTCTATACAAAGGAAAACGCCCTCTATATCCTTGACGGCAAAAATGAAAAATCAAAAAAACTTGCGGACACCGTCTTTGAAAACCCCGATGACAACGGTGAGCGCATTTACACCTACTGGCTTGATTTCTGCGAGGTCACAACGGACGGCAGTGAGGTTTTCTACCCCGAAAATATTGCCGACGGCGCGTTTTGCCTCTGCCGTTCCGGTCTCAAATCGCCCGAAGCGATATCGGAAACCGTTGCCGAAAATATCACTTCATACGCCGTTTCGGGCAGCGGAAAAACTCTTTTTTATCTTGATACCCGCGGCAGGCTGTTTTTAAGAGAAAACGGCGAAACACTTCAGATTATGGCGGGCGTAATCGATTTTTATGTTAACACGGATCTGACAGCCGCTGTATGCCTGACAGCCGACGGCGATTTTTACAGGCAGAACACCGACGGGGAAAAGGAGAAAATCGATTCGGGTGTTACAGCGGTACAGAAAGCGGAAAAGAATCTTGAATATATCTACTACTGTAAAGGTGATTCCCTTTACTATGTGAAGGATGGCGAAAAGCCCGTTCTCGTTGAGGATAATGTTGACGAAATAATAAAGATTCTCGAAAACGGCGACGCCTATTTCACTAAGAAAGGCGAAAGCGCGGTGCTTACAATGATGGATTTTGTTGTCTATGACAGCAAAACCAGGGAAGCCGATGAAAAACTTGTGTCCGACCCCGAGGCGAAGGGCCCCGATGTGCTTGAGGCGTATCTCAGAATATTCACTCGCGACAAGCTGGAGAGTATGGTTTATACCCTCGACGCGCGCACCCTCTACTGCTACAGCGGCAAGGGCAGGGACAGCGGCGCCGAGCCCGTCACCCGCGAGTTTATTCAGTATTACACCTGCTCCGACAAGTCGGTCATCATAAAGAGTTACGACAAGTCCGAAACGGGGCAGTACACAATAAAGGAGGTTGTTGACGCCGTCGATAAAGCGGGAAAATACCGCGAGGCGTACAACAGCGGAAAAAACATCTATCAGAGCGAATTCAACTCGAATGAATACTTTGAACGCTTCGCTTCCGAGACATTCGGCGCCTATCAATCGGGCGCGGTCGCCTATGTTGTGGAAAGCGGAATACAGACAAGAATCGGCGATGTCCCGGCGAAGAACTATGTTCTCACGGAAAAAGGCGACAGAGTTTTCTTTGTTGACACCGCGGGCAAAAGCAGACCCGGGGGTGATCTTTACTGCGTGTATCTTGAGGACAACCTTGTTGTGAAAACCGAACTTTACGACACGGATGTCGCAGACGACGGCGTTGAAGTCACAGGCGAAAACATCTGTTATAAAAAGGACGCAACGGACAGCGCGTTCTCGCTTTACATCAACAAGGAACCGGTGGCGCAGAACGTTTCCTCCTGCCTTCCCGGCTCCGGGGATTCGGTCGTGTTCTTCACGGGTTATGATGACGAAAAGCAGAGCGGCACGATGTATGTCTGTGAAAACGGCAAAAAAGAAAAAGCGGACGATGATGTCTGCTTCTGCGCGGGCGCCGATTCGGCGGGGAATATTTATTATTTCAAAAACTGTTCCGAAAACGACGGCAGCGGCGATTTTTACCGCTTCGCGAACGGAAAAAGCAGAATGATTGACTCGGGCGTGTCGCTTGTTTTGATTCCGGGCGGCAGAACACAAGACAGAGCCGTTCACGGCTGATAAAAAGCAAAACCGGAGGATTGATTTCAATCCGCCGGTTTTATTTATTTTTTCAGATATTGCGATGACACGGGGAATTCAAAATAAGTGTCGGGGTAGGGCTCGTTTTTCAGCGCGAAATGCCACCACTCACAGTCTATGGGCACAAAGCCGTTTCGCAGCATCACCTTTCTCAGAATCGACCTGTTTCTGTACTGGTCGTCGGTTATGCCCATATAATCGGGGTGGGAAATCTCGCCGAAAAAGTCGTAGGGGCTTCCCATGTCGAGTTCCTTGCCGGTTTTCATATCGAGAAGCGTCAGGTCAACCGCGCTGCCTCTGCTGTGGCTCGACTGCTTGGCTATGTAGCCCCGCATGAAAAGCTCCTGCTTTTCAAGCTCCGGGTAAAAATACGGCTTCATTCTAATATCCGTGTCCTCTATCCCCCACAGCGCGAAATGCTTAACCGCGGTCGCGGGGCGGTAGGCGTCAAACACCTTGAGACGATAGCCCTGAACATTGAGTTCATTAGCGGCGGATTTGAGCGCTCTCGCCGCCTCAATAGTGAGCAGGGCGCAGGGCTCCTCATAGCCGTCAATGCGGTCGCCGATGAAATTGTAGGTTGAATAGTAGCGTATTTCCTGCACTATGCCGGGCACGAAATCCGCGAGAATCACAAAACCCGAAGGGTCCATTGCCGCCTTTTTCTCAAAATCCGTTTTCATATTTTTTACCTCTGATAAATAATATGACTGTACCCTTATTTTACCACGCATTTCTTTACAATTCAATAAATAATTGTCCGTATCGCGCGGGAATATCCCGCTTGTAAACGGCACTGATTTATGATATAACTTAAAGCGGAGATGAGAGATATGAAAAAGTTTTTCCCCGTTTGTTCCGCCGTCTTGTCGGGCGCGGTAACGGCAGTAATCGGCGTTGTGATGAACGCCTTTCTTATTCCGAAAATCGAGATGAATACGGGCGGTATCCGTTGCTTTGATATGAACTTCGGCTACGATTACGAAACGGCATCGGAGTTCCTGCGTCTTACAGGCGAGGAGGGCAGGCGGATTTATCTCGGTTATCAGCTGCCCCTCGATTTTATTTATCCCGTTGCCTACACGCTACTGTTCATTTCGCTTATCGTGATTCTGACAAAGAAAAAATCACCGCTCATTGTTCTGCCCTGCGCCCTCGCGCTTACGGATTACACGGAAAATATTTTAACGGAAATAATGCTCAGAAGTTCAACACTCCCACCCTCCGTTGTAAGCGCCGCCTCGGCTGTGACAGTCGCCAAAACACTGCTTATGTACGCGACAATTTTAATTGTCGTTTTCCTGATAATCAGGGCAATCGTCAAAAAATTCCGCAAACCCGAGGAGAAAAAAGAACAGTAAAAAAACAAAACCGGACCGGTGCAACGCATCGGTCCGTATTTTTTATACTATTTCAAAATTCAGTTTTCCGTTACGGCACTTTCCGTCGGTCTCAACAATCAGATATACTCTGCCGTTTTTAAGTTGACCGCCCACGGAGAAGGTCTCGCCGCCCGTGCCTATGCCGAAAAGGGGCGTTTTCACTCCGTCACAATCGTAATAGACTTTTATGTCGCCCTCTTCGAGGGTAGCGGTATATTTAATTTTGCCGCCGTCGCTGCCGCATTTGAGGTTAAAAACCATCGTGCCCTCAAAATCCGAAAAACTCATACTCGCGGTTTTTGCGGTGTTCGTATGCACAAAAGCCACCGCCTTGTATTTTGACACATATTTTGAGCATCCGCCCAGAGTTATGATTGAAGCAAAAAGGCAGACTGCCGCGAGAGCGGAGGTGATTTTCAGAAAAGCGCTTTTCATATTCCGCCTCTTTTCTTGTTCTGTCTGTTGTGAACGGCAAAAAGCACAGCCGCCACGGCGATAAAAACTCCGATTCCGAAAACAAGAAGCGGGAGCATAACAACATAGCCCCAAATAAAACTTATTTCCCTGTTTTTTGATATCACGCCCGTTATGAAATACGGGTTATAAAAGGGATAGGCGTAAAAGGTCGGCTTTAAAAACGCGCCTCTGAATATGCAGAAAAGCGAGTAAACCAGCGGATATATCCCGGTTTTCGGCAGCACGCTTTTCTCAATCACCGGCTCGTTTCCCTGCCTGAACCAGAATATCAGCAGGGCAACGGGATTAATCATATGGTGCAGAACCTGCGTGGAATTCAAAAGTCGGTGATAGGCGGTGTCCCACACAAGAGGAGGGGTCAGCTTCATCGGGAAGCCGCTGCAATAGACTATTCCGGCAATCAGCACATAGGTTGTAATGAAAAGCTCCACCTTCGGGTGCTGGATGAATTTAAGCTTCTTTACGCCGAAAACGGAGAGCGCCGCGAGCACGCAGTAGATTGCCGCCGCGAGATTGGACTGCACCGTAAAGTAGGAAAAATAATTGAAGCGCCCGTAGTCGGTTGTCGCGAATTTCGGGTCGTACTCAAAACGGTAAAAACTTACCCGCAGAATAACCGAAAGAATAAGCAGACAGCCGAGAATCATAAGAAAAACACCGGTCTGCCTGCGCTCCCATACCGATTTACTGCCTTTCATATTATCCTCCGTCAGATATACTTCTCCAGACTGTCCTCGGGAAAGTAGTGCTCAAAAGCCCTGCTGAGCGCTTCAAGCTCCGCCTGGTTGAGTTCAACATCCTTGCCCTTTTCAATCTTTTTCTTTCTGCCGTTTACAAACGCCTTGTAGTTGTTTTTCTGCACGCTGCTCAGTTCCACCACGCGCATATTGATATACTTTTCCCTGTCATACTTTTTGCCCTTGTATGTGAATGTGTCCGTCACCGTGTCGTCGGCAATACATTTTTTCAGATTGATATTGTATCTTCTCTTCGACACAAGTGCGGGCACGGAAGCAATCAACGCGCCGGCAACCGCGCCTATAATAATCTCCTGCATTCTTTATAAACACCTTTCCTGAATTACAGATTAATTGTATCACCGCGGAGGGGCGGTGTCAATTTATTTAACGGGAATAAAGGGCTGCTTTGCGGGTTAATCCCTTTTCCCCTCAAACTCAATCATATTCCTGTTGAAACTCATCGTAACAAGATGCTGCTTCTGCAGACTTATGCGGTTTGTAAGGTTCGAAATAACATAGCTTCTCAGCGAGTCTATTTCCATATCCGGGTCGGCTAAATCAAGTTTCGCGCCCGTGTCGCGGGTAATCATTCTTATTTTTTCGCCCTCAATTATCACGGTGCACTCCGCCTGAACTCTCACACCGGGATTCTTTTCGCATATAAGCATGAACAGTTCCTCAAAAAAGAGCATCGCGCGGTTTACCGTTCTGCCGTCAAACCCGCGCTCCTGCAGGTTGCCTGCGAGTGTGTCACGCGTGCTCATAACCGAATCCGTCACCGCGTCGAAGCAGTAGAGCAGAGCGTCCTTTTCCCGCTCTCTGTCGCCGAGAAGCAGGGGAGCGTCCGCGCCGTAACGAAATCGCAGAAGCAGTAACGAAGCAAGCCAGGCGATAAGCGAAGCGGCGGCAAAGCCCGCGAACATACCGTTTATGCCGAACATCAGCCCGAGCAAAACCGCGGCGGGAGCCGTTACAATCACATCGCGAAGGGCGCTTATGCAAAGGCCGAGCCCTATCCTGTCAATAAGCAGGTAATACGAGGTTGAAAGGTACAGTAAACTCACAAACACCGAGCCGAGCGATACCGTTCTCAACCCCGTCACGGCAAGCCCGGCAAGTCCCGCCCCGGTTATTCCGAGCAGTGAGGGCACAAGCGGAGCGGTGATAAACATCAGCACCGTGATTATGATTCCCTCGAGAACCGCGCAGTTCCTTGCCCGCCGGCAGATCATCCGCACGCCGGGGAAGCAGTCCTCGCCGAGATATACGCTGACAATCGGCGTTATTGCCTCGCCTATGCCGTCAAAAACAAGCTGGAACTCGCGGCAGAAGGTGATAACCGAAACAAGAATGAGATATTCCGCGCCGAACCGCGTGCACACAAACCAATTGAGGGCTGCGTTGCCCGCACCGAGCCACAGATAGGTGCTCGCGTCAATCGCGCTGTAGCGCACAACGCTTTTGAGTATATCGAACGAAAAATAAAAGTTGAGTTTAAGCGAGTTGTTCTTTTTGAGCAGGTGTATAAACAGAACCGCCAGCGACAGAAATGTGAAAAGGCAGGAGGCGAGAGCTATTCCGCTTATGCCCATTATTCTGCTGAGAATCAGCGACGCCGCTACATTTCCGAAGCCCTGAACACAGTTGGCGAGAACGGTAACGCCCGTGTCGCCGTCGTTATACACCATCTCCGCCATCAGCATATCGAGCGGCAGAAAAAGAACGGTAAAGCGCATCCATTTAAGATAGCCGAGCGCCTGCCCGAGCGCTTCTTCGGACGGGTGGCAGCTTTTTATAAACGCCCCGCCGAATAAACTCGCGAAAAGGAAGAGCGCAATGCCCGCGACAACCGACATCAGCAGCCCCGTTCCGAAAATTCTGTCGGCTTCCTTTTTGTTGAATTCACCCATATTCAGCGAATATCGAATGGGTACGCCGAGCGAGAACACGGAGCCGAAAAACGCGGACACCGAGTAAATCGGAGTTACGAGATTGACGCCTTCGACTGCGTCCGAGCCGAGGAATATGCCCGCTATTACCGAGTCAGACATAAGAAGAACAGACACCACCATCATGGTAAGCGTCCCGCCCAGCAGCATAGTATCAAATTTTTTAACCATCAGCGGTCTGCGCTTCATTCCTGCTGCCTGTTTCAAAACCTTTCCTCCCGCGTCAAACGGATGTTTTCGTTCGCAATATCTTTTTATTGCCACAACTGTATATTATATCACTTTCGGGTATGTGTTTTCAATCGGGAATTTAAGTTATAATGTGATTTGCTATGTTGAAATAATTTTCAATATGGGATATAATAAAAAACGTTATTATAAGAAAGAGGCAGACAACAAGAAAGGGGTGCAGCGATATGGGAAAGGGTATCATATATGTAATGACTACCGCCGTTCCCGGTCTTATCAAAATAGGCAGAACAGGGACGGAAAACTTTGAGCAGAGAATGTATAATCTTGAGCAGAACGGCTACAGAAATGTCACCGGGCTTAAGAGAGAGTTTGCTATTGAAGTTGAGGAGTATAAAGACAAAGAAGGTCTGCTGGATACGATTTTTGAAAAGAGCCGTGTCAGCGATACCGAACTGTTTGCCGTTGACAAGAACATCGTCATTCAGTTGCTTTCATCGTTTGAAGGCAAAATGATTTATCCGAAGGATGAAAGAAAAGACGCTGTATTTGAGGAAGCCGCCGAAAACAGAACAGCGGCGCTTATTCCCAACGGCAAATATACATTTGAGAGAAAGAAAAAATCAGACGGTAACAAGGTAGTTAAAGCGACTGCTGTTGTAGAAAATGGTTACTGGACTCTTATCAAAAACAGTGTTTTAGGTATAACCGAAGATAAAGGTGTATCAGTTAAAGCAAAAATAGCAAGAACTTTGGCACCGATGGATGATAATGGGAAATTGCAGGAAGATTTTGAGTTGGGTGTTTGTTCACCGTCGCACGCCGGAACAGTTGTTATGAATCAGTCAAACAATGGATGGGATGACTGGAAGAATAAAGACGGGCAGTCAATTGATGTTTACAGAAAAAATGCGAAAAGCGACGCGGACGAGTAACAGTCAACGAGAAACGATTAAAAAAGTAATAGTGATTAATAATTCAGCCCGTATCGTCTGATACGGGCGTTTTGTATAGTTGGCGGAATATAAACTCTCATAATAGTAATTATGGTCGCTTGTTTCGTAAACCACAATTAACATTTCAGTCGGAATTGGCGCATACTGTTTACGGAGGGGTGGTTTGTGACAGAAATCTTCAAAAGGGTTCAGATTGTTTAATGATATTAAACCGGTTTCAATTGAATGAAAGCATAAAAACAATCATAAAAATGTTGTAATCGGGTATATAAGTATGTTACAATATTTTTCAATGAAACGGACGGGAGAATTATTATGAGATTCTTTAAAAAGAGTTTATCAATCCTGCTTGCTCTGCTGATGCTTACGGGCGCGTTCGCCGCCGGCGGATATGCTGCTCCGGCAGATGAGGGCGGCTCTTATTCCGCAGGGGCTGTCATTGAATACGGCACCTATCCTCAGAGCAGAGTTGAACAGACGGCTGCTCTCAGTTCTGCCGCGGAAAACGCGGTCTGGGAGAGCTACGGCTATTACAGCGGCACGGGAGTTTATTATGACGGCAATATGAGCGCCGGCGATTTTGCGGAATACGCCGATTTCGTTCTTGACGGCGTCAAATACCGCGCCGTGCGTTTCTCCGCCTACCGTCCGTATATGACCGGCTTTGGTAAATTTGAAGTGAATTCCTATGTTGATGACAACGGCTATGAGCTCAACACAGTTTATTTCTTCAGATTCGATCCCATTCAATGGAAGGTGCTTGACCCCGACGCCGGCCTTGTAGTCAGCGCGAAACATATTGACAGCCAGGCATTCAACAATTATCTTACGAAATCCGGGTCTGATTTTTACGGCGACAGCGGCTTTGAGAATCTTGCCAACGATTATGATACAAGCAGTATAAAAACCTGGCTCAATGCGGATTTTTATAACACCGCGTTTACGAAGGATCAGAAGGAAAATATTGCCCCGGACGGGTCTCTCGGCAGCGTTTTTCTGTTGTCCAAAGATGAAAACACCAATTACGCTTCTGTATTTTCGGCGCCATCCGGCACGGCATACGCCGAGTGTCAGGGTCTTCATAATTACCCAAGCCACGGCGGCGTCTTCCGCTGGACAAGAACTCCCACCGCTGTTTCCGAATTTCCGTATTCCGTTTCCGATGCCGGCGGATTTATCACTGCCGATTCGGCAAACTATACCTGCATCGGAGTCTGCCCGGCAATGAAACTCAGCACAATCAAAAACGACACAGATGTCTCCTGCGGTACCAATGCCCATATTACCGGCGCTTTTACATATTATGACGCGGACAGCCATAAAGCCGTATGCCAAAACTGCGGTGATGTTGTAATTGCTCCTCATACCTGGAACGCACCCGAATGGAACTGGACCGATCCGGAGAAACCGACATATTCAACATCCTGCCCGGTTTGCGGGGCGGAAAAGAGCGGCAAGGCGGACAATGCCTGGTTCGATCCGCACGCCGTTACGCTTGAAAGCGACGCCTATATCGATTATTATGCCGTTGTTACGCTCGGCTCTGAAACCTATGAAGGGTCTTATCACCGTGTGTTTGAGGGCTCTGTGATTACGGCAAGGAAAATGGCGTTTAATTCATATATAAACGGCAAAAAGCAGGAAGCCGCCGCCCTTGCGCTTGAAACGGACGGTCTGCTCTGCGCGCAGGCGATTGCGGATGCTCAGGCTCAGCTTGACGCGCTCGAATATAACGAAAATAAATCATATGGGGAAAACATTGCGGCGGCGGACGGAATAATCGCCGCTCTCGCAAACAGGCTCGCGGAAATACGCGCCGTCAGTCCTGATTTCAGCGATTTCAAAATAAAAGACTATGATTCCACTCTTTCGGTTGATTACAAGTCAACAGTCATTTTCCACACAACTATGGAAGCGCCCGACGGCTATGAAATTGTGTGGAGCAATGACGCGAAGGGCTCCGAATGCGAGCTGAGCAGTGTAACAGAAAAAGAATACAAGATATCTGCAAAGATGGTAAACAAGACCACCGGCGAAACCGAGGCAGTTACCGAAGAAGTAACCGTAAGCGTCAACACCGGCTTCTTTGCCAGGATAATCGCTTTCTTCAGAGGCCTGTTCAAGTCACTTCCCACATACGAAGATTTTAAAAAGAAATAAACAAAATACTCAAAAGCCCGTATCGTATGATACGGGCTGTTTTTTTGAGATGTAAAGATGCCTGATCTGCGGGAAGCGGGCGTGAAACGGTGTTTTCTGAAGCAAGCGTGCGAAAAAGTACCAAAAAACGGACAGGGGCGGGCGTATAATCCTTTCAAGGTAATAAGAAAAACAAAATTATAAAAATATATTTTATTTACAAATTAATGAGAAATATAGTATAATAAAATATCTATAAAAGTTGTCAAAGCGTTTAACAAAATTGTTCGGAGGAATTGTCAGATGAAAACCGATAAAAGAGTAATATCATTAGTGCTTTGCTTTATTATGCTGATTGGCACAGTTGCCATAGGCGGAGACGGGTTTGCTGAATTACTTGATTTGTTAAGCGTAAAAGCGAGTGCAAAGATATATGATATTTACACTTACACTGTTAAAGATGGCGAGGTTACCATTACCAGGTGTGATGATAGCGCAAATGGCGTTATAGAGTTACCGAGTGATATAGAAGGACATCCTATTACAAAGATTGGCGATAGCGCTTTTAGTGGGTGCTCGCTGATTACAAGCATTATTATTCCTAATTCTGTTATGGAACTTGGAGAAATGGTGTTTTATTGCTGCACCTCTCTTTCTCAAATATCTCTATCAAATAACATTTACAAAATAAACCACGGAGATTTTTGGGGATGCTCAGGATTTACATCTTATTCCATACCAAATAGCATTACGATTATTGACGACGATGCTTTCAGAGAGTGCACAGGATTGACAAATATAGAAATACCAAATTCAGTAACGACTATAGGAGAATATGCATTTTGCGGATGTACTTCATTATCGAGTGTTAGTATCCCCAACAGTATTTCAAGTATAAGTTATGGTGCTTTTGCAGGTTGTGAACAGATTGCAAGCATAACCATACCGGATAATATTGAAAGCATATGTGATTATGCATTTTCAAATTGTACAGGTTTATTGAATATCACTATTCCAAATAATGTTACAAGTATAGGTGATTACGCATTTGAGGGGTGTACAGAACTTGAGAGTGTATTTTTAGGAAATAAAACAAGCAGCATAGGTGATAACGCATTTTATGGCTGTACGAATTTAACTAGTTTAAACATTCCTGATAGTGTAACAACGATAGGCAAATATTGCTTTGCGTTTTGTATGTCCGTTGAAAGCGTATTGATTGGGAGCGGCGTTACTAGTATAGGTGACTATGCATTTGAAGATTTAAGAGCTCTTACAAATCTGTCTGTAGACAGTAACAACACTGTTTTTCATTCATCCAATAATTGTGTTGTTGAAACAGCAACAAAGACACTTGTTATTGGTAGTAATAATAGTGTTATTCCTTCTGACGGTTCTGTAACCAGTATAAGTGCCCGTGCGTTTTTGGGACGCAATAAGCTCACAAATATATCAATTCCTCGTTTTGTTTCAAGCATAGGGGACAAAGCCTTTTATGGATGTCTCTCTCTTTCAAATATTACAGTTGATAAAAATAACAGTGTTTTTCATTCTTTTGGAAATTGTATAATAGAAACAGACAGTAAAACTCTAATTTTGGGTTGTAAAAACAGCATTATCCCTTCTGATGGTTCTGTAAAGACAATAGGAGACTATTCTTTTTATGTTTGTACTAATCTCAAAAGCATTATTATTCCGAACAGTGTGACCAGAATTGGCAAATATGCTTTTGGAGGCTGCAGTACTCTTGAAAGTATAAACTTACCAAACTCAGTGACAAAAATAGGTGAAAGGGCATTCGATGGTTGCAGAAAACTTGCTGATGTATACTACACTGGGGCAAGACGCGAATGGGAACAAATATCCACAGACCCCTATAATACACCTCTTTTTAATGCAGCTTTACATTTTGTTTCTTCTGTTGATCTGGAAATTGAATCATCAGATATTTTCTTTGGAGAAACCGAAACTATTACTGTTGTTCTCCCTGATAATGCCACAGGCACAGTTGAGTTTTACATTGATGCATCAGAAACAGGAGTTACTGTTTCCGTTATTAATGGGATTGCATTATTTGAAGTAGATAATCTTGCAGTTGACAGCTATACTGTAATTGCGGTTTACTCCGGTGACAGTTGTTATGAGTCTAAAACGGTTTATACTGAATTCGATGTTAAAACACATTCCGATACCGCAAAGCCGACTTGTGGGTTATCATCTACAAACGATGTTTCCGACACACAAACTGCATATCTTTCAATGAGCGATATGGTGGGTTTGGCCGGTTACTACTGGGGAACATCGGCATCGTATCTGGATAACACATTTACTGAAATAAGCGGCACAAACCAGGTTGTTGAAAAACCCATTTCATCAACAGGAACATATTATTTAACCGTAAAAGACACATTAGACAATATTTCCACAACTGCTTCAATATCTTTTTATAAAACAACATTTAACGCAAACGGAGGAACCGTTTCGCAAACAGAAGTCCTCACGAAGGATGGCTATGCTTTCATCCTGCCTGTAGCAAGCAGAACGGGATTTACATTTGATAAATGGACCGTAAATGCTGACGGAAGCGGAAAATCCTATAACGCGGGCGATTGCTATGTTGTCAGGTCCGACATTACTGTTTATGCGAAATGGAATGAATGTCTGCACGATAACAGTGAAAACAAACCCACTTGCACAGAATCTGCAATTTGTTCAATATGTAGTGCCGTGATTCCTGCCACAGGACACAGTTTTACAAACTATATTTCCGGCAACAATGCCACCTGCCTTAAAGACGGCACAAAGACGGCAAAGTGTGATAATTGTGATGAAACAGATACCGTTACCGATGAAGGTTCTGCACTCGGTCACGATATCATCCATCACGAAGGCAAAGCGTCAACCTGTAAAGAACACGGTTATGCGGAGTATGACACCTGTTCTCGCTGTGATTACACTACTTACAGTGAACTGCCGCTTGGGGAACATACTATAAAAATAACCAGAATAAATGAGACCGAAGCAACCTGCACTTCAGGCGGGCACTACGATAATTTAGTCGAATGCGGTGTTTGCGGAACTTTTTTGGGCTTTTCTTCTGTGGAGATAGCACCTTTGGATCATAAAGATACCGACAACGACGGTGCGTGCGATGTGTGCGGAACTATCACAGATGAAGCAAAACACAATAAATACCTTATCGGCAAGGCAAAACTCAAGATTCCTGCAGCAACCGATGTTGAGTACGGCTCAAGCGTAACGGTAATCGCGAAAGCAACCGGAGTTCCGAACGGATACTATGTTGCACTCTATGACGGCGGCACACTGCTTGCGAAAGGTGACAATACAGAAGTCAGTTACACATTCCCCAAAGAGTTTACCGCCACTAAAAAGCTTACTGTTAAAATAATTGATTCCAACAAGAATGTTCAGAAAGACAGCAACGGCAACGACCTGAGCGGTTCGTTTGAACTCAAAGTCAATTCAGGATTCTTTGCGAAATTGATAGCATTCTTCAAGCGATTGTTCAAAGCACTCCCGGCTGTAACAGTAGAACCTAAATAATTACAAATGCCCGTATCATCACGATACGGGCTTTCTTTTTCTTACGATAGTCTTAGAATTCTGTGCCGTCCGCATAATTATCGAGTCAACTCATCGCCTGACCTTATCGAACTGGCACAAACAATAAAAAATATATTTTCTTTATTATTGTTTATAACAGTTATTTATGGTATAATAATACTATTAAGCAACACTCATCAAACAAATTGACGGGGGTATGGTTTATGAAAACTTTCAAAAAGATGCTGGCTGTTCTGCTGTGTGTCATTATGGCATTCGGCTCTGTTGCCATCGGCGGTGAGGGATTTGCTCAGCTGCTTGACACTTTCAGTGTCAAGGCATCTGCGGAAAACTATATTGAAGAGCAGTATGTTTTAACCGCAAAATGTGAGGTCAAGAGTGAATTGGTTTTTAATTACGAATCAAATCAATGGTGGGATCTCGTAACAAAAAGGCAACCGTATTATCATGTCAAGCTTTACGCCTGGCTGGAAGGATTGCCTTCTGATTTGAATTTAGCCGAGGTTACCTCTGTCAGTTGGTTTTATTCACGCACTACAGGCGGCAGTTTTATGTTGGGGAATGCCGGTACCGACAGTTTTGAAGTCTATTCTTCCGAACAGGGCTTAGTTGTTTTGGCTTCAACATTTGAACTCGGATCTACGGGAGGCAGCGGTAAATATATTGACGGCGTCGGCTACTGCATAAATTATGATGATATTGAAAACTGGCAAGGCACTTTTTATGCAAGGATTACGGTCTGTAACACCGGATACGATGTTCTTGACGGTTTGGTATGCTTATCAAACAAAGTCAGGGCTCAGATTGACCTGTTAACCATCTATGCGCGCTGCGACCGTGTCAAAGGAACAGAAATAATTAACGACGCAGGTCAGAGAATGCTTCGTGAAAAACGGCCGGACGATGTTACGGATGATCCTTTTAGTTTTTACCTGCCTGCAGGAGAATCGGGAACCGACTGGTTCTATACAGTAAAATATTTCACCGATCCGGAAAGAACCAACGCAAACAGAACTGTTATTCCCGTAGATAATCTCTGGCATTACCGGGGCTTTGGCGGAGTTGCCTATGAGATAAAGGATGCAAATGACACTCACTATAAATACTCCGACTATGTTAAAGAGGGCGAGGACGACGGCTGCCTCAGCGGAAAAGATGGCAGTGAGGTTTTCGCATGGAATTACGGCGTAAACGGCAGGGGCTACAACTACATAACCTACATAAACAGCGACGGGAATCGCGATGTTATTCGCTGCGGCACACCGAATTGGGACACAGAAGAGAACGGAATCACACACTATCGTTTGATTGAATTCATTACAAGGCAATTCACACTTGAAAAATTGGAACCTTCTGAACAGTTCGGAGCGCCGGTAGCAATATTATTACAAAGAGTTTGTAACGTAGGCGACATAATTGAATACGGAAATTATCCGCAGAGTCAAGTTACGGATGAAGCAACTTTGACCGAGTTGAATTCATTGCTTAGTGATAATAGTTGGAATAGTTATAATTATTATTATACCACAGATCATGTGGCTTTGGGGAATTGGACAATTTCAGACTATATGCGATATGCTGATGTCGAACTCGACGGTTATAAATATCGAGCTGTAGTTATGGATAAGTTCAGACCTTATTATACAAACGCAACCACTTATGATGGGTTTTATCAAAACTCATATGGCTTTGATATTAACCAAGTTTATTGGTTTAAATATGAGCCTGTTAAATGGAGAGTCCTCGATCCAACAATCGGTTTGGTAATATGTAACACTATTTTAGACAGTCAGCCTTTTAATAACTATTGCATAAAAAATAACGACGAGTGGTATGGCGATGCTGAACAATCATTTTATGCAAACAATTATGAAAAAAGCAGTATAAGAAAGTGGCTGAATAATACATTCTTTAATACTATTTTTAATCAGGAACAAGCAGCTAATATATCTTCTGTTGACTGTTTAGGCGATAGTGTTATAAAAGTTGATTCACTTGAGTCTCAAGTTTTGTATGATAAGGTATTTCTGCTTTCAAAAAATGAAACTATAAACAGTGATTACGGATTTGATCCCGACCGCGATGTGGAAGATTTAAACCGCCAACCCAAAGGCAGTGATTATTCCAGATGTCAAGGACTGCGTTGCGTTACTGACGGTAGAGTTTCTTCCGAAGGAGGCTCTCCTTGGTATTTAAGAACAAAAAGTAATAGTAGTACAAATCAAGTTTACGTAGTTGATGAAATAGGAAGAATTAACAGAACGGAGTTTTGTTATAATACATTTAACGGAATATGTCCCGCAATGTGTCTGTCTCAATTAAAAAGTGACACTACTCTTTTTGCTGCAGACACTTACACGGTTACATATATTATTGACGGCGAAATCTTCACCACACAAGAGCACGAATTCGGAGAAGCAATAACCGCTCCGGAAGCACCCGAAAGAAATGGTTATACTTTCAGTTGGGGTGAGATTCCCGCAACAATGCCCGCTGAGGATGTTACTGTTATCGGAACATATACCGAAATAAGCACAGGATACAAAGTCGGAGACATAATAGAATTTGGTTACTATCCTCAATCTTTGGTAACAGACCCCGAACTCTTAGAGCAACTAAATAATATTTTTAATAACAACACTTCCATTACTTGGAAATCGTATAAGTATTTTTCTGGAACCGGTGAATATGACGGCAAAATGGAGTCGAGCAACTATATGAGATATATTGACCGGACAATTTCGGGAGAAAAATATCGTGCAGTTAATTTCTATTATTACCGCCCGGTTTCAACCAGTATGGATGCAAGCAAAGCAAATGCCGATAACTCAAATCAGCCAATCAATGGCTATAATGGCTATCAAACATATTGGTTTAAATATGAACCTTTAAAATGGCGGGTTCTTGACCCCGATACAGGCCTTGTCGTTTGTGAGAGCATTGTTGATTCACAGGCATTTCACAATTGGATTGAGTTCATGGATTACAACTTCAATGGAATTCAGGATGATAATGAGTTCTATGGTGATGGCGCTCATTCTGTTGATTGTTACCCAAATAACTATAATAACTGTTCTCTTAAAAATTGGTTAAATGACAATTTTATTAATTTAGCTTTTACCGATGAGCAGAAGTCGTTGCTTTTAAATAACGGATATAAGGGGAAAGTGTTCCTTCTTTCAAAAACAGATGTTGTAAACAGTTCGTATGGTTTCTCTTCATCTGTTTCAGAAGATTCATTGCGCAGAGCATGTGGAACAGATTATGCAAAATGCCAGGGTTTGTTGGTTAATAATAACGAAGATGAAGAATCGTACGGATATTCGGAATGGCGTCTTAGAGATGCAGGCAATGCAAATGTATATATGGAAGCGTATCAGGTTAATGCGTCCGGCGCAGTCACAATTAGTCGCGATGTTGATAGAACAGATAAAGGCATTAGACCAGCTATTATTCTTTCATCAATTGTAGATGGTCCTAAATATACCATTACATATGTTGTTGATAATGAAATATTAACAACACAAGAGCATGCATTTGGCGAAACAATAACTGCGCCTGAAGTTGATGAAAGGGAAGGGTACTCTTTCAATTGGAATGATCTTCCCGAAACTATGCCGGCCAATGATATCACAGTTTACGGAGAATACAAATCTATTTATGCCGAATACACTACAGAGACAAGAGTCGAAAACCTTGACGGGACTTATGAAATAACCATCGAGACTCATGAAGAGGTCATTGGCACTTTGGTTGAAGCAACCAGTTCTCAAAAAACGAGAACCGGCTTCAAACTGGATGAAAATGTTTCTGTTCTTGAAACAACGGTTACCGAAGACGGCAATGCAAAACTCATAATTGTTCTCAACCGCAGAGAATATGATTTTATTATTGAAGACGCGTCAGGGACAAAAACGCTGAGCGTTAAATACGGCGCGCCGCTTTCCGAACCTGTTCCCGCCGAAAAAACCGGCCACACATTCACCAAATGGAAATATCAAAAGAAAACTCTGCTCTTTATAACCATTTCTTCATTGCCCGAAACTATGCCATCTGCATCGCTTAAAGCAATTGCGAACTACGAACCGAACAAGCATTCCATAACATATATTGTTGACGGCGAAGAATACCGGGTGATTGAAAATGTTGAATTCGGCAGTGTTATAACACCGATTGACGCACCTGAAAAAGAAGGATTTACATTCAGCGGTTGGTCTCAGATACCCTCAACAATGCCTGACAGCGATATAACTGTAACAGGTTCGTTTGCGGCAAATCAATCCGATAAATACACCATAACATATTACATTGAAGGCGAAGTCTTTGATTCTCAGGAATATGAATTCGGTGAAGCAATAAACGCTCCCGAAGCGCCCGACAGAGACGGATATACATTCAGTTGGAGCAATGTTCCCGAAACAATGCCTTCAACAAATGTCAATGTTACAGGCGCATATTCTCCCAGGGCGCATAAAATCTATTGGAATGTTGACGGAACATACACGGTTCAAAATGTGAATTTCGGGGATACAATTATTGCACCGAGCAATCCCGAAAAAATCGGATTTGTGTTTACGGGGTGGAGCCCGGAAGTTCCTGTTACCGTGCCCGATGCCGATCTGTTATTTACCGCGACCTGGGCTGCCGGATCATTTACGGTGAAATGGGTTGTTGACGGAGTGGAAACAACTGAACAGGTTGACTGTGGTTCGGTTATTCCTCAGCCCAAAAACCCGGAAAAAGAAGGATATATATTCTCGGGATGGAATCCCTCTGTACCCGCGACAATGCCGCCGAGCGATTTGACATTCTACGCATTGTTTGTCGAAAAATCATACAGACTTACATATGTTGTAAACGGCGTTGAGTCAAGTGAAATGATTACCTACGGTTCTGAAATTGAAAGACCTGAAGATCCTTCGGTTGACGGTTTCAGATTTAAGGGATGGGATACTGTTATCCCCGATACAATGCCGGCGAATGACATGACAATAACCGCGATTCTTACTCCTGTTTATACAATAACCATCGGTTCAGGTGAAGAAACTGTTGAGATAGAAGCGGGAGAAGAAAAACAGCTTGATATTTCAGTTGAACCCGAACCGGACGAGCCGATTGGTTTCAATTGGACCTCGAGTGATGAAGATGTAGCGACGGTTGACGAAGACGGAACAGTAACGGGTGTTTCCTGCGGTGAAACAACCGTAACAGTCACAACGGATGACGGTGACAGCGCAAGTGTTACCATTATTATCAACCATAAATATGTTGACGAAACTGTAGATCCGACCTGTACGGAAGACGGTTACGATAAGCATACCTGTTCTGTTTGCGGCGACGAGTATAAAGATAATTACACCGATGCCCTCGGCCACGATTACAGAGAAGAAACTGTTGAATCATCCTGTACGGGCGGCGGATATACAAAGTATGTTTGCCAGAGATGCGGTCACGAATATACTGACAATACATCACCTGCAAACGGACATACCTTCAGAAATGAAATAATTGAACCGACCTGCACGGAAGGCGGATATATACTTCATATATGCGTGGAATGCGGATACAGCTACATTTCTCATGAAACTCCCGCAAACGGACACACATATAAATCGACAGTTGTAGAGCCGACATGTGATGAGCAAGGCTATACGGAGCATAAATGTATTTATTGTAATGACTCATATAATGATACCTTTATCCCCGCAAACGGTCATCATTATGACAAAGTAACCGTAATTGAGCCCACTTGCACAGAAGGTGGCTATACTCTGCATGAATGCGAAGGCTGCGGTGACTCGTACAGAACGGACGAAACTCCTGCAAACGGTCACGATTTTGATACACTTGTTCAGCAGGCTACCTGCACACAGGAAGGCGGCACGGTTTACGCCTGCAAAGTCTGCGGCTTTGCAAAAATAGATAACAAAACATCTGCACTCGGTCATAACTATGTTGCGAAAGTCACTCCCGCGACCTGCGGAGTTGACGGATATACAACATATACTTGCTCAAGATGCGGTAATAACTATGTCGATGATGTAACACCCGCCCTTGAACATAATTACGAAGCGTTTGAAGTTCAGACTACCTGCATTCAGGATGGCTGTACAATCAGTATATGCTCACACTGCGGCAGAGCGATTAAATCTGAAACTGTTCCTGCAACCGGACACAGTTTCGGCAACTGGGTAACCGTCAGAGATGCTACAGAAAACAGGGAAGGGCTTTCACAGAGACGTTGCTCTACATGCGGATATACAGAAGACAGAATTATTCCGATGCTTGAGAGAACAACTTTCTTTGTTACCTTCGTTGCAGACGGCAGAACTGTTGCCACAGTCGAATATCTCAAAGGATCAACAGTCATAGATGAGCCGGTTGTTCCGCATAAAGACAGGTATGAAGGTAAATGGGGCGATTATACGCTTAACGATACTGACATAACTGTATATGCCGAATATACACTTATTGACCTTGACACAATCAGCGGAATTGAATCCGGCAAGATAGCAACATATAACACTTCTACTGGCGTAGCGACAATCAATATCTATGCCGCGAGCGAAGGCAAGACTGTTGTTTCAACTACAAGCGAAAAAATACCGCTTGATATCATTCTTGTAGTTGACCAGAGCGGCAGCATGACTGATAAACTCGGAGGAAGCAAGACAAAGCAGCAGGCTCTTAAAACCGCTTCAACCGATTTTGTTAATTCAGTATATACAGATGCGATTGAAAATGATGTAGATCACAGAATAGCTATTGTAGGTTTCGGCATGGGCAGTCAGTCCGCACAGGGCTACGGCGCATATCAGAATACTGAGATTCTTACCACAGGCGGAGCACCGATTCAGTATGATAGCGCAACGGCGCAGAACTATGCAAATGCTCTCGTCAATGTAAACAATGGCGGAAATATCAATCCTGTGATTACAACGGCAATCAATAACATTGATGCAGATGGCGCAACCGCCGCAAATTATGGCCTTTCAATGGCCAACAGCATTTTTGCAAACACTGACGGCGAAGGCAGACAGAGAATAGTCGTCTTTATGACTGACGGCGCTCCTACATATAAGAGCGAATTCAGTCAGAGCGTTGCAGACTCTGCAATTATGCAGGCATATCAGCTTAAAAACACATATGGCGCAATCGTTTATAGCGTAGGCGTTATGACTACACAGGAAGCATCAAACAAAAATATAAAGACCTTTATGAATTATGTTTCTTCAAATTATGAAGATTCAAAATATCTGAAAGAAACTTATACGAAGAAAAATGATGCTTACTATATTTCTGTTAACAACACCGATGCTCTGAGCGGAGTATTTACCGAAATAGTAGTTGAAAACATAACAAGAACAACCGATTTTGACAATCTCACAGTTATTGATACAATTTCAAAATACTTCACTCTCACTGAAAAGCAGGAAAAAGAACTGAGAATTACGGCAATCGAAACCTACGGCGTAAAGAATTCCGATATAACAGTAACACGCAACGAAGACGGAACAACAACAGTAATTATAAAAAATCTTCATCCTGTTGATGACGGAACACAATTTGCCGTAAATATCAGCTTTAATGTTTCTGCTAATGAAAACGCGCTTAAAGCAGGCACATACAAGACCAATACGGAGGATGCCGGCATACTTATCGGTGAAAGCGAAAATTACGAATGTGTTCTCAACGCTCCGAAAATCACCATTCCCGAAGACAGAGAAATGGCAATTTACAAGATCAACGGAGAAACATTCGCAATTTTGAATAAGGATTATTCAAGTATTCCTGAAACCGATTTTACAGGCGATTATGAATTTACCGGTTGGAATACTGACACAGGCACAGAGACCTCAGAGGGAGTAACGGAATACAACGCAACCTATGTTTGCAAGCAAAACTATGTTGTTGTATGGAATACCGACGATGGTTCAAAGAGAGTTGTATACAATCCCGGTCAAATTATTGATGAGCCCAATGTCGGATTCGATTCTGTCGGTAACGCTTTCAGGAGATGGAACGGCGAAATCCCTGTAACAATGCCCGACCACAGCATAGAATTCACCGCTGTTTATGGTGATCACGAGCATAACTACGATGCCGAAATAGTCACTCCTGTTACCTGCCTTGCTGACGGCACTGTAAGATATACCTGCTCAATCTGCGGTCATACTTATACTGAGACGGTTGTCTGCCCCGGCGAACACAAATGGGTGGCTGTTGCAGGTTCCGCAGGCGAGGAAACAGGTTATGAAGAGTTTGAATGTGAGACTTGTGGTGAGCACTGCCAGAGAACACTTGAATACACACTGACAGATACACACGAAAATTCAAACGGCTCTTACAGTTCATTTACTGCTGAACTCAATTATGTTGATGCAAACGGCAACAACACTCAACCTGACGGCAATGTCAACATAGTTGTCCCGGTAAGCGATTATTTCGGAGATGCGGAAAATGTTGATGTTTACCGCGTTGATGAAGATGGCAACCGCACACAGTGTGAATCGGAATACCATTTCGGTGTAATTTCTTTTATAACAGGTCACTTCAGCACTTATGAATTTGTAGCAACATATGCGTGCTCAGTCACCGGAAATCATATTGATGAAAACGGAGACGGCAGCTGTGACAGTTGCGGTGAACCTATGACTTATATCAAAGATATTATAGTTGACGGTGACAAGATAGGCGAAGTTACATTTACCTATGGTGATACGGAACTCACCGATCTGCCCGATGTTCCTGAAAAAACAGGTTACACAGGTGAGTGGGAATATACAATTACAGGCAGTGAACTGGAAATACACCCGAAATATACAGCAATCGTTTATTATGCAACCTTTATTGCAGATGGCAACCAGGTTGGCGACAAGGTTCCGTTTACAGTTGAGTCCACATCAATCACAGCGCCTGCGGTTCCCTCAAAGGCAGGTTATACAGGCAGTTGGAATACATATACTCTTTCGGCAAAAGATATTACTGTAACAGCAGAATATTCTTTAATAACTTATTATGCAACCTTCATAGCAGACGGAAGACAAATAGCAAAACTCCCGTTTACGGTTGATAATATGTCAGTTGCAGCGCCTGCTGTTCCTCAAAAAGACGGCTACACAGGAAAATGGAGTGCATACACCCTTACAGCAAGTGATATTACAATTGAAGCGGTTTATACTGAGATACCCAATCCCATAGCCAATGCTAAAATCAAAATCCCCGCAAACACCGAAGTTGAATACGCCGCGACGGTAACTGTAAAAGCCAAAGCAACCGGTGTTCCGGAAGGATACTATGTCGCTCTTTATGACGGCAAAACGCTGCTTGAAAAAGGCAGCAACACAGAAGTCAGTTATACCTTCTCGGACGAGTATAGGGAAACAAAGACCTTAACTGTTAAAATAATTGATGATGATGAAAATGTTCAGAAAGACGGCAGCGGCAAAGATCTGACTGCAGATTTTGAGGTTAAAGCGAAATCAGGATTCTTCGCAAAACTTATAGCTTTCTTCAAGAGACTTTTCAAAGCATTGCCCGCTGTAACAGTAGAGCCTAAATAATCTTATACGCCGCCCGGTCATTCCGGGCGGTTGTTGTCATGCGAAACAAAACTGCAGATTCAGTCTTAAGGATTAGGAAACTTAATTGGTTTATTTTTAAAAATAATTGTATTTACTCTATTTTGTATGATATTATTATCCTATATGAGATTTGGAGGGATATATGATGAAATTAAGCAAAAAACTATTATCAGTTATACTTTGCCTGATTATGGTGTTTGGTTCGGTCGTTGCGGGTGGCAACGGATTTGCCGATTGGCTTAACGCGATAAGTATAAAAGCATCAGCGGAAGATTATTCTGTCGGCGATACAATTTATTATGGCTCCTATCCTCAAAATAAAGTTTCTGACAGCGAACTCATCGCTGAATTAAACAAACAAAACGGGCAGTGGATTTCTTATAATTACTATAGTGGCACAGGGTCTCGTGATGATGGGAATATGGCCCCTTCAAACTTTATGAGATATAAAGACATTTATTACAATGGAAAAAAATACCGCGCTGTAACTTTTGATTCATATAGACCATCTGCTACAGGTGAAAAACTCTCAGTCTCTTCTACTAGTATTCAAAATAATAACGGTTATGCCTTCCAACTAATACACTGGTTTGAATTTAATCCTTTAAAATGGCGAATCCTCGACCCTTCAACCGGATTTATTATGTGCGATTCTGTTATTGATTGTCAGGCTTTTTCTAATTATGTTTATCATCATTTTAATAGTAGCAACAAAAATGCATCCGATTGGGAAACATCTTCACTTAGAGAGTGGCTGAACAATGATTTTTCTGATACAGCTTTTTCCGAAGCACAGCAGTCAAATATTAAAGTTTCCAATAACAGTAATAAATGCAGAGCAACTATAAACGGTACTGTCGGATATGAAGATTATGACAGCAATGATACTCAAGACAAAATTTTTCTTCTTTCATATGATGAAATAACAAACAATAATTATGGTTTTGATCCTACGCCTAACAATACTGACACAAGAATTCTTTTTAGTTCTGACTATGCCAAATGTCAAGGACTTATGGTAAGTGATAATAGTTTTAATCCCTATTCCGGATTAGCTTGTTGCTGGTGGCTTCGGACTGCATCTGACGCACCGTCTTATGTGTGTAATGTCGGATATGAAGGAAAAGCTGACGGCGGTTTGACTGTTTACAGCACATATCATGGTGGCGTTTGTCCGGCTATGCGATTGTCCAGTCTTACAGAAACAGCATCAATCAAAAAAAATGATTCAATCACTTTAGAAGGCACAATAACAACTGTAGAAAACCAAATCACAGCGTGGAACACCATAACTTGTTATGTTTTAATTCTTGATTACCCAATTCAATTCAAAATTGATGATGGTGCCTGGATATATGATTCAAATAAATATCTTTGCGAATCTGTTCAGGTTGATTCAAACGCCGAACCGTATGTTGGGAAAAGAGTCAGTGTTACCGGAATCATATCGTTTGCACAACTGAAAGTGGATGTTGAAGACATTGTTCTTCAAAACTGTACATATGAGTTATTATCGGGTTATGGTGCAAGCAAATTTTTCAGCGAACCAAAGTACATAGCCGATATCTGGCTTAATCAGAACGGTAAATCCGACACCCCCGAGTCCAGATTCCTTGATATGCTGCTAGGGTTTGACAGCGTGTCGGGAACTATGTACTACGAACTGCTGAATGACCCGGGATTTCAGGCCGGCTTGGCCGGATGGGACGGTTTTAAAGCTGTATTTGACTCCGTAGAGTATGCGGATCAGGTTATGTCGGAAACTGAAGTTTATACAACGCTGATATTTGACCTGCTGAGAGCCGTTGCCGAAGAAAACAACGAAGAAATAAACAATGTTGTGCTTGACGCGATGGATACCACCGGCACAGCAGGTAAAACAGTAACCAAGCATAAAGGGTATATTGATAATTTTGTCAGTATAGTTGACAGCCCTGCCGAAGGCCTTCTTGAAGTTCTGAAAGAATGGAAATTCAAAGGTTCAGATTGTCAGTCTTTCCAAAACTTCTATTCAAACCTTAACAACATAAATGATGATTACAGCATTTGGAATAACAACAAGTTTATAAAGGGAATAGGAGAAATTGCGGAAATTGCAGAAGATGTTTCCGATTTCTATGCCAAATTCACCGGCTATCTTTACGCGGTGGATATGGCTGAGGAAATGCAGACCCTGCTCAGGGAGATGCGAAAATATGCGTCGGGAAATATGTACACTGCATTAGGTGATGTTCTTAATGCCGTAGGCAACGCCGATTACATTGCAGCTGTTATGACAATGGATCTCGGCAAAGACATAATTGTTGATGTTGCAGATGAAGTTTTTAAAGAGGTTGCCAAGTGTTTCCCTGAATATTATGCGCTGCAGAAGGCATACCAGGCCGCGGTCGCTTTTGATAACCTTGTTTTTAACACATCCGAAATAAGGGATAATTATTATTTAATCAAAGCTTCAACAGAGTTTATTGAATCCAACAAAAAAGCCGTGCTATCTCTGGCTGCCAAATACAGGCAGAGCGGCTCCGAAGCCGATGCCGGCGCCTATGTATATGCCACAAGGGCCTATCACCACGCCTATATTATTGACACGGATTCCGCTGCGTCATTCATAAAAGCTGCCGATGACGAAGGTGCTGTCAATCAGGTCAGAAAGACATTTATGTATGCCGAAAATCTGATTACAGGCAGTAACAACAAAACAAATTATCAGCAGTTTATGGAGTCTAAGGAGTCAACCGAAAGAATCCTTAAAAGCCAGTTCCGCTGGCTTGACAATTCCTGGAAGTTCAACGAAACATATCTCAAAACCGACTACCCCGAAATATTCCCGATTTATCTTTCTGAGGAACTGTCATCTGAAGATTATGCGACATATGTTGACGCCTATATTGCAACAAGCGGTAACACCGAATTAAACTGGGAAATACCCTGGGGCTTCAGAGATGAAGAGGATAACATTCAGATTTTGTATGCAAGCACGCTGATTAACGGAATTACCGCTACCGAAACAATCAATGGTGTTTCCGATGTCAAAGACTATAATCCCGAATACTTCAGTGATATACCTAACCCAATAGTTTTCAGCAATCAGTCAAAGTTCAGCACATTTCCGAAAAAATATTCGGTTGTCTCATATTCGACATCAACGGGTGAAAAGGTCTATACAACACCGGTTGACGAAACACTGGAAAACCCTATAAAAAAAGTCACAATAGAAATACCCATGAACCAGTTGTCGGGTTCTGTCTGGCAAAACAACGGGATTACATTCTGGATTATTGACAGGAGCAACTCAAGATACCAGAACATTGTATATGACGTTTACAGGTCAACCGACGGCTCATCCTGGCAAAAAATAGGCTCCTCTTCAAGACAGTCCGACAGTGCGTGGTTTTTTGCAGGTAAAACCTCAACCGGTTTCTGCGATGAAAGCGCTGCAGAAGGTCACACATACAGCTATAAGGTTATTTCAAGTTTTAATTTCGGAAACGGTAAAACTTTGCGCTCACCCGAATCGCAAGTGTTTGCCGTTACAAAATCAGCCGGAACAGCCCTTGCACCCGCGTCTGTAAGATTGATGACCGGCGGCACAGGCTCAAACAATTCAGGCAGGCCTCAACCTCAGGCCGTTTCTGAAAAAGACGCAAAAGGCACATATTATCAGGTATCCTGGCCGGCAATGGGCAATGCAACAAAATATGAAGTTTACCGTCTTGCTTCTTACGGAAAGCTTTATAAAAAAGTTGCCACGGTTTCAGGCACGGTTTATAACGATTATAATGTGTCTGACGGCGTGGAATATGACTATATTATTATACCGATTGAAACAAACACATCGGGCACAGGCGCGTCAACTTCTGTTTACAACACAAGTTTTTATGCCGAAGGTAACTCAGGCCTTATCAACCGCATTGCCAACGCTGTGCTGAGTGTCGGCAAATCAACTACTGTAGATTACCGCACTGATGTCACATTGACTGCTTTTGCAAACAACATACCCGACGGTTATTATCTTGCGGTATATGAAGGCGATTCGTTAAAAGAAACGGGCACAAATAACAAAGTCAGTTTCAGAATAGGTGAAATGCGGGACGGCAAAACATATACTGTCAAAGTTGTTGATGAAAACGGCACTGTTCAGAAAGACGGCAACGGGAAAGAACTGTCGGCCAAGGTTGAAATAAAAGTAAAAACAGGTTTTTTCAGCAAACTTATTGCCTTTTTCAGATGGCTATTCAGCTCACTACCCTCTGTCGAAATAAAGCCGAGCGTTGAAAATCCCGATTACAAATTGACTTATGATGCAAACGGCGGCACAAACGCGCCGTCTCCCTCAGTTGGAACCGGAGATATTAATCTTTCTTTCACTGCACCGAAAAAAGTCGGTTGCACATTCCTCGGCTGGTCAACATATCCCGGCGCAACAACCGCAAATTATCAGCCCGGCGCAGTGTTTAATCTTACGGCAGATACAACGCTTTATGCCGTATGGAAAAAAATTGATCCGAACAGTTTCACGGTATATGTTGCCATAGCAGACAGCAGCAAGACCATACAGTTAGCATACGAACCAATAAATGTTTACGATATCGACTCGGATGGAAAATACACAATAAGCGATGCCCTTTACTGCGCACACGAGCAATATTATCCCGGAGGCGCCGCAGCAGGATATGAATCTAAAAAAGTTGAGGGTTATGACGGCTTAAGTCCCAGTAAACTGTGGGGTGAAACAAACTATGGTGCGTTTGGATACTATCTGAATGACTCTATGGCGTGGTCATTGACTGATGTCGTTAAAGAAAATGACTGCATTTATGCGTATACTTACAGCGATATTGTTAATTATACAGACACATACGCATATTTTGACAAGAAGACTGTTGAATCCGAAGAAGCCACAGAGGTGGAACTCACCCTCTCAATGCTTACCTGGAAATCCGACTACAGCGCTCAGGAAATTGTTCCCGTCAAGGGCGCGGAAATAACAATCAACGGCGAAAAAACAGGTGTCAGGACCGATGCTAACGGCAAGGCAACAATTCAAATCCCGGCAAAAGAAAAAGTAGTTGTTTCAGCAGTGTCTCCTGACGGCGAAAACATTGTTCCGCCTGTATGTAGAATCAATATAACACCATCCTAATATCTTGCTTAATTAACAATCTGAAGACCGCCCGGTTATTCCGGGCGGTTGCTTTTCTCTCTGTAATTGAATTAAACATTTTCAGCGCTGCCGGGGCGGTTGACCTCGCTCCGTTTTTTTGACTTACTCTGCGACGTGTGTTGCAGGCATCTTTCAAGTGTAAAAATAATATTCTAATCTTGATGCTTTACGTTAATCGGTACAGGTGATGGCTCATTATTATAATATTACCTGCTTTAAAAATATTATTTGGAAAGATTATAAGAATAAATGTTTGTAGACCTTTACAAATAATCTTCATATACTTTATAATCGAAATATAAAACTGTGTCCGCTTGATTCAAAGCTCAGTGGGAGTAAGACAAAAAAATAAGGACCTCACTGAAGAAGTCCTTGGTGCACACGCTGTGCAGTCGGTCAGGCCGACGATTTGAGTTAACTTTTATTTGAACTCACAGTGTAATTCCATAGGGGTCTCAAACGTGGCTCTTTGAGTAGAAGTACCACTCGCAGTTTGAGAGCAGTGTAATTTCATAGGGGATTTGTTACCGGACTATTGTTTTATATTGCTTTGTTGACCCCGAATGAAAAACGAAAACGATTTATCGGAAGTGCTCCGGTAAGCCGTTTTCCTTATAATACTTTTTTTAGCAAAACAACATGAGTCACGAACATCAGGCGGGATTAATTCCCGCCTTTTTCTTGTTTAATGCTTTCTGTTATATTGTTTTAAGAACAAGACCGATTTCTATTGTAAATACATTGTTACTGTATGAAATATCTGCATAACCATTATATTTTTGAGCGGTGCGACGAATATTGGCGATGCCGAGTCCGTGATTGGATTTGTCCGATTTCGTTGTTTTAATATTATTTCCTTTAATAACTACATTTTCACTGGTGGGGTTTGAAATGGTAATAACCGCGCCGCTTTTATTTTCAATTGATTTCACTGAAATAACGGCGTCGTTAACGCCTTCGCAAGCACGGATTGCATTATCAAGCGAGTTTGCGAGAATAGTACACAAATCGCTGTTTTTTATTCCTTGAGCGGGAATTGTTCCGTCAAAGGTCAAAACTGTTCCATTCTTTTTTGCAAGTGCTGATTTATCTGAAAGAATCGCATCAGCAAGATAATTGCCGGTTGAAAATGTGATGCTTGAAGATTCAAGAGTGTCGGACAGATCGTCAATATATGATTTTAATTCATCATATCTTTCAGAGTCCGCAAGCGCATTCATTGACATAAGATTGTTTTTGATATCGTGCCTGAATGAGCGCACATCCCTGTTTTTCTGTATCATTTCTTCATAGTGGCGCAATTCGATTTCCAGTTGTTCTTCAGCTTGCTTACGACTTCGTTGAAGATTAACATATTTATATGCGATATTCGAAATGCAAACGGTCACCATAACTGCTGTAATTATCCGCAAGACATTTGAAACTTGTTCGCTTGAGTCTTCATCAAGATTCAAAAAGATGCTGTAATAACCATTGAAGGCTACAAAAAATATAGTTATATAAACCAAAGGAGAACCTTCTATTATTTCAGGAACAGGTCTTATTCCCATTTTTTGTATAATTAAAACAATTATGATCAACAAAGTGTAAAGGGTAGCAGAAATAAAAATAGTATCCAATTCTCCGAGGTGTACGAAAAAAGATAATATTAATGCAACCAAATAATCAATCAAAGCAGACAAAGCCAGCGCAATAAAGAAAAATGTAATCTTTCGTTCCGGCTTATAAAGCAGGTAAAAACAAGATAACATATACAGTACCATAACGGTGTCTGTCAATTCACTCAACTGCTCAGGTGTTCCTTTATAAATAAACAGAATGCACAGAACCGAAGCGAAAACGACGGTTGAGACAGTGAAAAAGGGGATTACGTTTTTTCTTTTCTGATATCCGAGAAAACCCGGGAAAAAATAACAAAGAACAATCTGGCTTAAGCTCAACAATGGGATTTCAAGATAATATGGTATAGGATAAAACATAGTTTTTTGTTCTCCAGGTCAGTTTTATGCTGTTGTGGATATTAATCAGGATTTATTATTGCCTGATTATTTTTTTATAAATTTTAAATACTCTTTGCAAAAACTTTTATAACTTCTTTTGCTGACAGGGATTTTTTCGCCGTTGTTCAATTCAATTGTATCGTTGCTGAAGTGCGCAATGTTTTGCATATTAACAAGATAAGAACGATGAACCCTGAAAAAGCCCAGATGTGTCAATTCTTCTTCGACTGACGTGATTGAACGTCGGCAAATGAATTGATCCTCTGAAGTGTAAACGGTAATATTTTTCAACTCAACTTCTATATAAAGAATGTCATTTATGTTGACAATATCGGTTTCACCATCAGATGTTATGGTAAAATGACGCGTCATGGTGTTGGTTTTTATATATGAGTCAAGAGCTTCGAAGAATTTTTCTTTGTTTACAGGCTTTATAAGGAATCTGTGTGTACGCACAGAAAAAGAGTCATAAACTATATCGTGAAAAGAAGTAACAAAAATAATCGCCTTGTTATCTCCGTATTTTTCACGGATTCTAGCCGCAAAAGAAAGACCGTCTATTTCAGGCGTCATATAGTCCATTACAAAAACGTCGAATTCATCAATTCTCGGTTCAAGATCCGGATATCGGCTGAATGCTTCATAATCAATTTCGGTTCTTCGTTCGGCCATATAGTCTTCAATGCAGGTTATCACGGCTTCGAGGCAGTTTTTTTCATCATCGCATATTGCTATTTTCACACAATCACCACGGCTTTGTTTTAAATTGATTTTATATTAAGAATTATACAATGTAAAGCAGTGGTTTTTCAAGTGCTTATTTTTTTGCTTTTTTGTCAGATAAAAAACAGCAGAAATTTTTTGAGAACATAAATAATGACATAAACAGCAACAACACAGTTTTAATCATTTTCAAAACAAGAAATTCCATAGCAAAGTTAACCCCCTTTTATCGCTTTACGGCGTTGATTAAATAAGAAAAGATATGAGCCGGATGAGTGGCTTTAACAGCATATTCAGTTTATCATATTTGTTCGTTTAACTTGAAAAGCCGACACGAACGGGCGTTTTTTTGCAATAAGCGTAGTTAAAACGGATATAATTAAAATAAGCACACCGGAATCATTTAATATAAACAATTCCGATGTGCTTTATGCGTTATGTGTATTTTATTGAAGTGTCACTGTCGGCTGACCGATTGATAGCAATTGCCTGAAGAATGCAACAATGCGTTTAAAGAAACCGTTATCAACTTTAACTTTAACAGTTTTGCTTATTTCACTGCCATCTGAATTCTTGAGAACATTGCCGTCATCATCAATAATTTTTGCGGTGAATACGGTTTGTTCTCTGAGTTCATCTGAAGTATATGTTTCGCTGTCCAAGACTTTAGTGCCGCCTTTAAACCACGCAACGTGATATCCGTCCGGCAAATCTTTTGCCAATGCTGTCATTTCGGCATGGTTTTTGCAGTCCACAGTATGCTCCGGTCCGGGCCCCGAAAGAGTTGTAATAACCGAATAATCAGCGTTTACGGTTATTCCGCCGATTTTCAGAGTGTAATTACTCCAACTGCCTGTATAGCCGGCTTTTACGGGAACAGCAGGCGGGGTGATGGCTGTTGTTTCAACGGTATATGGAATCTCTTCGATTATTTTATCGTCTGCAACAAATGTTGCTTTATATTGGTATGGCGAGTAAAGTGCGTTTACGGTTATTCCGCCGATTTTAAGAGTGTAATTATTCCAACTGCCTGAGTAACCGGCTTTGGTGGGAATAGCGGGCGGATTTATGGCTGTTGTTTCAACAGTGTATGGTATTTCGCCTACCGTTTTACCGTCCGCAACAAAGGTTGCTTTATACTGTATGGGTGTGTAAACCGCATTTATTGTAATGCTTTCATCATTTAAAGAGTAGCTTTCCCACGAGCCGGTATAGCCCGTTTTGGGCGGTACTTCCGGTATGCCTTCAAGTTCTTCGTCGCCGGAGATAAACGGTATGGTTTTAACTGTGTTGTCGCCTGCAACAAAGGTTGCGTTACAAAGCGTGAATTCATAAGAATAAACAAAGCCGTAGCATTCTGCTTCGTGACCGTTTATTGTACATCTGATTCCGGAATAAGCCGACACCACTTTTTCGACCGCATTAATATTGCGGTCAAATTCACTGTAAAGCGCGGCATATTTCGCCTGGCCCTCGCTGTCTGCCTTCCATGCCGCGTAAGCTTCATCCCGAGCCTGCTTTGCTTCGGCAACTTCGGTATCGGTATGCCAATTATCTACATATGAAAGATAATAATCATCGGATGCGTTACGGTAAGCGTTGTATGAGGGAATGTTGTCGGTTGCTGTTTTAAAATCCCGTATAAGGCTTAAATACATGTTTTGCATTTCCAGAAGCGAGTCAACGGCAACCACAAAAACGGCATATGTTTTATCGGGCTCAAGTCTGGTAACGGGAGTGTATCTGCCTTCTGATTTTTCGGCAAAGCAAACAGGATTATTCCAGAGTTTGTTTGCAACACCGGAACCCAAAGTATGGGAATAATCAAAATAATCTTTAATATCATCTTCTGAACCCAATTCTAAATTGGTATCATACAGTGTATATCCATACAATTCATTACCAAGTGCATAATGCAATTCAGCGAAAGATGCGTAAATATTTTCAATACTTGCGCTGTGTGCCAGGTTCAGGTCATCATTAACCAGAACATTTGCGGAGGATGTATCTGCATCAATCGGAATATCTACCGAAATATCCAGATTAAGAACATTGTTTTCAGTGCTTGCTCCGGCAACACCGATTCCTGAAAGAATCAGTATTGAAGCGAGGAAAAAAGAGATTGTTTTTTTCATTTTCCTTTCCTCCCGAAAACAGCTTTGAATATGCTGTAAATAACATGTGATACACCGCCCAAAGTACCATCATCACCGTAAAAAATATTATAATCCATTTCATAATCTTCAATTTCATCCCATTCTTCGCAGCATTCAGATATGCTGCTCAGCACAACAGCAGTTGAAGAATTGAGCTTTTCGCAGCCGTCAAACGAGCCCGAACCTACAGAAGCGAGACCGACATAAATGTTTTCAACTGTTTCAAGGTTAACACAGCCGGAAAAAGCTTCTTTCCCGATTCTTTTGACAATTCCCTCAAAAGAAACCGTTTCAAGGTTTACACAGCCCTTGAACGCCCGCGGAGCAATCATAATAACATCGGCGGGTACGGTAAATGTTTTTCTGCTGTTCAAGCACGGGTATTTAATAAGCTTTGCCATATCTTTATTGTAGAGAACACCGTCAACCGATTTGTAAACTGTGTTTTGTGAATCCACAATATATTTTTTGCAAAGAATATCCTGATTAAAAGAAATTTCCTTAACGGTTGCAGGAATGGTTATTGATGAAAACTCCGTTTCCGAGTCAAATGAATTGAATGAAATGCCGGATACGGTATAATATGTGTCGGAATTTGTTGCCTTGATCTGCCCGGGAATAACAAGATTGTCTTCTGTTCCAGAATAACCGATAATATGAGCTTTCCCGGAAATTATTTGGAAACTGAAAACGGAAGGCTGCGCGTCTGCAAATACAATTGTCAGGAAAACGCTCATTGCAATTGTGACAACCAGCAGAAGTGAAATGATTTTAACCGCTTTTTTCAAACAAATCCTCTCCTAACTTTAAATGTTATTATTAATAGTTATACGGTGTTGAATTGTGCCGGTTACGGTTCAATTTCAACAATGGGAAGCAATCCGAACAGACCTTTGAAAAATGCAATCAGTTTATCAAAGAAGCCCTGCTTGACCTTTATTTCAATCTTTGCGGTCAGGTCCTTGCCGTTTGCGTCTTTCTGAACATTTTCTTCTGCGTCAATAACTTTTAACGTGTAATTTTTGTCTGCTTTAAGCTCAATAAGATTGCCGTCACCGTCTTTCGGTGTATAAGTAATCTTTTCATTTGTACCTTTTTCTTTTAAAGTGTTGCCTTCATAGATTGCAAGTACATATCCATCGGGAATACCGCCTGCCGTTGCTGTTATGTTGACTTTTGCGCGGTATTCCACAGTTGCTGATGATTTGACATTGAGTTCAGCGGATGCGGTGGGGTTAACGGGCTCTTCCTGTTCGTTTTTGATAACGCTCACATCGTAATTGCCGTCGTTTTTCGATGAACCTTTTATGTCTATTTTATCTGACTCATCTGATGTTATCAAAACATCATTATAACCTTCTTTTATTTCATAATCATCCGCTTTTAAGGCATCGCTGGCAAAAACGGATATAGTTTCATCTTTTCCGTTAACGCCGTTTGCAAGAATATCGTTATCCAGATATGTAAGTGAAAAATTCCGCTTTGCGTCACCTTCAAGTATAACTGTATCGTATGCGCTGCTTTTGGAACTGAGCGCAGCAGAATACTTTATATTATCGCCCAGAACATAAACACCTTCACCATCGTCTACAACAATGGAATCGGCGTTTTCTGAAGATGCCGCCGCATACATTCCGTTTGATTTAACCGAAACATCCATGTTTTCAGATGCTGATTCAAAAGTAAAACTCTCACTCGGCGCAACTTCCAAAATCAGTTTTACCGGACCGAGTAATTCGTCTTCTGAGTCGCACACAATAAAGTTTTCGCTTATAATATTCATCGTTCCGGATAATTGTCCGTTGCTGTAAGTTATTGTCTCGCCTGCATCATTCCTTATGGTTATATCATCCGAGGCATCAATACTGATTTCTGTGTTGTTGCTGCTGTACGTGCCGCCGTTGAATGTAATGTTCATATCATTGTCAGGGCCGTCAATGTCAATTACGTCAAAAACAGACATATCCTTATAGAATTTTATTGCGTAGCATTCCGCATGTTTGCTAACATACTTGTCAACATAACATTTTTTAAAATCGGATGATACAACAATATGTACATTTTCATCGGGGTATTTATTGTCATATGCTCTTATATAATAGTTGCCGTCTTCACCTGTTTCGCAATCAAGAGCTACTATAGCGTGACCTCCATTTTGTCCCCCTCCACGCATAAAGAAACAGAACAGGAAGGGTTCACCGTTCTGAGCAAATTCCACAAGTTCTCTCAGACCTGCGTTCCAGTAGTCTGCATTATATAAACCATACGAATTCCCGCCGTTCCTTATGGAATATATCTTCTGTGAAACATGGTAGTAATTGATGGCGCTCATAACATTTTCATTGTTTGCAGGCGCTTCAACATATGACATGGCGGCAGCGTTTGTTCCGAAATTCTCATTAAACGCGATTCTGTTCTGGTAATCAAGCACGGCGGTTGCAGCCATACCGTAACACGAGCCGTCCCAAGGACCGTTCATTAATACTTGAACATCGCTTTTATCAGCATCCGGATGGGAGGAGTTGTTTTTGATATAATTAAAGAGTTTTTCTTTGTCGGAATCCGTTATCGGATATGAGCCGTGACAAATATCGCACCAATTATCGCGATTGCGGTCAACTTCTTTATGTCCGAAAAACGAATAATGTGTATTGTCGAAACTGTAGCGGCAGAATTCGTCGAAGGATTCTGTTTTATAGTTAAACTGGATATTTGAATTAAACAGCGGTTCGTTATTACTACCTATTGTAATTATACTCCACTGTTCTTGCGTACCGGTGTAATAAACATCAAAAAGACCGGTGCAATCGTCGAATGCGTAACTGCCTATGCTTGTAACGCTTTCGGGGATGGTTATGTTTGTAAGACCGGTGCAATTTTTAAATGCATAATCGTATATGATTGTTACACTGTCGGGGATAGTTACGCTTGTAAGCCCGGTGCAACCGTAGAATGTAGATTGGGCTATGATAGTAACATTGCCCTGGATAGTTGCACTTGTAAGCTCAACGCAATTAGAGAACGCACCCTGGCCTATGTTTTTAACGCTGTCGGGGATAGTTACGCTTGTAAGACCGTTGCAATACTCGAATGCATAATTGCCTATGCTTGTAACGCTTCCGGGAATTGTAATGTTTGCAAGGTTGGTACAGCCGGAAAATGCACGATAACCTATGTTTGTAACGCTGTCGGGGATAGTTACGCTTGTAAGACCGGTGCAATTTTCAAATGCATAGTTGCCTATGCTTGTAACAGAACCATCGCTCGGAATTATACTGTTTTTACACCCCAAAAATAATGTGTTGCTTTCGGTTAATATTATACAGTTGCCGGAACTGTGATAAACTGTGTTTCCATTTGAAACACTTATACTTTCAAGTCCGCTGCAATTGCTGAATGCGTAACTGCCTATGCTTGTGACACTGTCGGGGATTGTTATATTTGTAAGATCTGTGCAACCGCTGAACGCATAATTGCCTATGCTTGTGACACTGTCGGGGATTATTATATTTGTAAGATCTGTGCAACCGCTGAACACGGAATTGCCTATGTTTGTGACGCTGCCTGGAATTATAACCTCACCGATTGCTTTTGAAGAACAAACGACCAGATTTGTTTCAGTGCTGTCTGAATATACAAGCCACCCGCTGACATAACCATTGGTACATTTTGCACCCCACGGCGAACCGGTTGCCGTCATATTTTCTGAATATGAAATATTTGGAACCATATAAAATGCGGAACTCCCTATTCTTGTGACACTGTCGGGGATAGTTACGCTTGTAAGACCTGTGCAACCTTCGAATGCATCAGATCCTATGCTTGTAACACTATTGGGAATGGTTATGCTTGTTAGTCCGGTGCATTTTTCGAATGCAGAATCGCCTATGCTTGTGACACTGTCGGGGATAGTTACGCTTGTAAGACCTGTGCAATTGCGAAATGCAGCACCTGCTATACTTGTAACAGAACCATCATTCGGAATTATGCTGTTTTTGCAACCCAGGCACAACTTTTTGCTTTCGGTTAATATTATGCAGTTGCCGGAACTGTGATAAACCGTGTTTCCATCTGAAACACTTATACTTTCAAGTCCGCTGCAGTTATAAAATGCCTGATTTCCTATGCCTGTAACACTGTCGGGAATGGTTATGCTTGTAAGCTCTCCGCATCCGGAAAATGCACTATAGGCAATACATTTTGTATTTTGCCTGATTTCATATTTTCCGCTTATTTTAGTTCGTGCTTTTATCAAATGATTGCTTATGTACAAAACATCATTTTCCCAATTAGATTCTTTGTTGTATAAAGCGGTGTTATAAAAACACGATTCGCCAATGGCTTTAACACTGTCGGGAATTGTAATGTTTGCAAGGTCGGTGCAGCCGAAAAACGCACGATGACCTATGCTTGTAACGCTTTCGGGGATGGTTATGTTTGTAAGACCGGTGCAATTTTCAAATGCATAGTTGCCTATGCTCGTGACACTGTTACCGAGTGTTACACTTGTAAGTCCGGTTAAATCTTCGAACATCTGAAGGCCTATTGTTTTGACACCATTACCAATGATTATGCTTGTAAGCCCGGTGCACCTCCAGAACGCGGAATTAGCTATGCTTGTGACACTGTCGGGGATAGTTACGCTTGTAATACCGGTGCAATACTCGAATGCAGAACTGCCTATGCTTGTGACGCTATCGGGAATGGTTATGCTTGTAAGCCCGGTGCAACCGCGGAATGCGTTCGCAGGTATGGACTCCGTCCATCCGAATTGATAATCATAGTCTCCGCCGATCGGACCTGCGGTTTTCAGCCCTGTGCAGCCACTGAATGCGGAATCGCCTATGTTTGTAACATTGTCAGGAATGGTTATGCTTGTAAGCCCGGTGCAATATTGGAATGCGGATTTGCCTATGCTTGTAACGCTGTCGGGAATTATAACCTCACCGTTTGCTTTTGAAGAACAAGCAACCAAGTTTGTTTCAGTGCTGTCTGAATATACAAGCCAGCCGCTGACATAACCATTGACACATTTTGCGCCCCACGGTGAACCTGTTGCCGTAATATTTTCCGAATATGAAATATTGGGAACCCCTGAAAATGCGTAACTGCCTATGCTTGTGATACTGTCAGGAATGGTTATGCTTGTAAGACCAGTGCAATTTTCAAATGCATAGTTGTTTATGCTCGTGACACTGTCGGGGATTGTTATGCTTGTAAGACCGGTGCAGCCGCTGAATGCGTAACTTCCTATGCTTGTGACACTGTCAGGAATGGTTATGTTTGTAAGACCGGTGCAACCGCTGAACGCAGAACCGCCTATGCTTGTGACACTGTCAGGAATGGTTATGCTTGTAAGCCCGGTGCAACCGCTGAATGCAGAACTGCCTATGCTTGTGACAGAGCCGTCATTTGGAATAGTGCTGTTTTTACAGCCGATAACAAGCGTTTTATTATCATTTTCTACTATGCAGTTTCCGGAACTGTGATAAACAGAGTTTTCTTCCGAAACGGTAATGTTTTCAATTCCGGTGCAACCGGAGAATGCAGCTTGTCCTATGTTTGTAACACTGTCGGGAATGGTTATGCTTGTAAGACCGGTGCAACCGCTGAATGCAGAGCTTCCTATGCCTGTAACACTGTCGGGGATGGTTATGTTTGTAAGTTCTCTGCAACCGGAAAATGCACTATTGGCAATATGTTTTGTGCTTCGCCTGATTTCATATTTTCCGCTTATTTTAGTTCGTGCTTCTATCAAATGATTGCTTATGTACAAAACATCATTTTCCCAATTAGATTCTTTATTGTATAAAGCGGTGTCTTTAAAACATTTGTAACCAATGCCTGTAACGTTGTCGTGAATGGTTATGTTTGTAAGACCTTTGCAACCACTGAACGCAGAACGGTCTATGTTTGTAACACTGTCTGGAATGGTTATTTTTTCAAGTTTGTAGCAATACAAAAATACTTCGCTGCCAATACTCGTTACACCGTTTTCAATAGTTACAGTTCTAATTAAAGAGCAAAAAGAACTCCATGGAATGTCATACACTATCTGTTCATTCTCTTCGTCAATTATATTAAGCCCCACTTCAATATACAAATCACCGTTGCCGCTTATTCTGAGTTCGGAAGTTTCGGGGTCAAAAACCCATGTCAGATTATTTCCACAGGTGCCGCTTGTGGGAGCATCGTCCGCCGACGCCTTTACGCTCAACGCTTCAAGCACATCCGCAACACCTTCGCTTCCGGCGGCGAGAGTGCCAATAAGCATAACAAGGCACAGTAAAAGTGAAATTATTCTTTTTGTGTTTTTCATAAAATGCCTTCTTTATATTAACTAATGTTACTTGATTGTTCTTTTATAATATTAATCCCATATAAATTATATATTATCATATATTTCTGTTTAATTACAATAAACAATTGCAACAAAAAGAAAGCTCTGTTTATGTCAGAATAAACTATACTTTTTGAATAACCTTATTTCCCGCTCGTGCCGGAAAAAGTACCGCTTATGCACACTTTCTGAAAAATGTATATTTATATGTTACGATTCTGTCAGCATACAATCAAAAACATCACAAAGGAGTTTCGTTATGAAAAAGACAGCACAGCGCAGCACAGACACGCGCAAAACCAGGCAGATTATGAAAAGGGTTTTGTCCTTCGCGCTGATTCTGACATGCCTGCTTTCAATAGAAAGCGTTGCGTTCGCAACCTCAGAGAATTATACAATTTTTACTGAGCCACACAGCGAGAATGACAGCTTTTATTACTCGGTTTTAGATGGCGAAGTAACAATAATCGGTTATAGAGGGAGCGATGACGGCAGGGTGATTATCCCTTCTGAAATTGAAGGCGTTCCTGTTACAAAAATCGGCAGCAGTGCGTTCGCTATGTCCGATATCAGTGAAGTGACAATCCCGAACACAGTAACAACAATAGAGTTTGCAGCGTTTTCAAATACCGGTCTGAAAAGCATAACAATCCCCGCAAGTGTTACAAACATCGGAAAAATGGTTTTTTACGGTTCGAGGATGACGAGCATTACCGTAGATGAAAACAATCCTGTATACCATTCGGACGGCAACTGCGTTATTGAAACAAAAGCAAAGACACTCGTTGCCGGCATCGATTCAAGCGTAATTCCCTCCGACGGTTCAGTGACAACCATAGGAGCAGGAGTTTTTACCCAATGTAGATTTACGGAAATAGAAATACCCGACTGCATTGAGACGATAGAGGAAGCTGCGTTTATTTCTTGTATGGAATTGAAAAATATTACTATTCCCGACAGCGTTAAAACCATAGGTGACCGTGCTTTCAGATTGTGTTCTGACCTGACGGGCATTGTTATACCCGACAGCGTTGAAAGTATAGGCGAAGGGGCTTTTGACGACTGTAATGATCTTTCGGATGTCAGAATCGGAAGCGGAGTTAAAAGCATCGGCTGCTGGGCGTTCTCCGGCTGCGGCATTGAAAGAATAACAGTTTCAGAAAACAATAAATTTTACCACGCTGAAAACAACTGCCTTATTGAAACAAGCAGCAAAACACTTGTCAGAGGTTGCGTAAACAGCAAAATTCCTGCCGACGGAAGTGTTACGGCAATCGGCCAATACGCATTTGATTTCTGTGGCTTCAAAACCCTTACAATACCCGATTGTGTAACCGAAATAATGGGTTATGCGTTTTATTTCAGCAAACTGGAATCGGTTGTAATCGGCAATGGTGTAAAAAATATTCCGGAAGCCGCGTTTTTCAGAAATCCCAATCTGTCGTCTGTTACAATCGGGAACAGTGTTGAAAGCATTGGGAGAGATGCTTTTACAGGTTGTTTAGCACTTAAGGAAATCACTTTGCCCGACAATGTAAAAACTATAGAAACCGAGGCGTTTTATCAGTGTTACAATCTTGAAACCATTACAATGGGAACAGGCATTGAGAGCGTCGGCGAGTTTGCGTTTTGCGCCTGCTCAGGCCTTTCAGACGTTTATTACGGCGGGTCGGTTGAAGACTGGAAAAGTATAAATATAAAAAGCGACAACGAACCTCTGGTAAATGCGCGGATTCATTGTGAAGGCGAAAATAACACACTTTTAAAAGAACTGTTTTACATCAAAACTGTATTGATAAATATTATTTCAAATATTATTTCTCTTGTGATTTCCGGACTGAAAACTATTCTTGCGGATATTATTATGCCGCCTGTCGTATTTAATTAGTTTTTTGAGCTCCGGGATGCAAAAAGAAGAGGCAACAAGCGCCTCTTCTTTTTTTGTGCCAAAATGTAAATTTTTACGCTTAAGCCCGAAAAATGCCCGCTCATACCATCTGCGTAAATTCCGTTTTTTTCTGTGTTAAGCTTTAATTGCAAAAGCGAGGAAGCATATCGGTTTATAACAGCCGGCTTGCTTAACTCCGGAAAACATATCAAAACATTGAAAGGGAGAAAAACAATGATTATCTTTTCACTTCTGACAGCCGCTGCTGTAATTACAGCCGGAACACTTATCTGCTCATCCGACGAAGGCGATTACGCTGCATCCGCAATAGTCAAAATCGAATCTGCAAAACAGGTTCATCAGCAGACAGAACCCCAAAAACTTATCAACAAGCCCGCTTAATCGGGAAATCAATTTCATTGTGTTTTTATGATTAATATTAACCACAAAGAAACAATCAATGTGGAAAAAGAACTGAAAGGAACTGATATGATGAAAATGAAGAGAATTAAAGGTTTAATGTGCTTAGTGTTTGTTGCATTATTTTTTGGATTGTTTAATTGTTCGTTCTTTGTAAGTGCGGCCAATAATAGAGAAATTGAAAGCAATGACACAAGAGATACGGCAACTGTTATTAACGTAAATAATACTGTGACAGGTAATTTTTATAAGAAATATGATGTTGATTATTATAAATTTACTGTATCAAATCAAGGATATGCTTCTATCAAATTTGAACACAACTATATTAATAGTCTTGGGGGATATTGGACTGTTACATTTTATGACTCTCAGATGAAGGAATTTAAGAGCTTTGGTGTTGTAGGTGAAAACATGATAACATCTACAGGTAATATTGGTTTACCATCTGGAACATATTATGTGATGATTTCTAATTCATATAATTATTCGGATATAGATTATCAACTAACTGTATTTTTTAATTCTTCAAACATATGGGAAACTGAAAGAAATAATACTTATGATACTTATGACAGTATTTCTTTAAACAAAGCTATTTATGGCTCGTTTTTTGAAAAATATGATGAGGATTATTATAGATTTATTACATCATCTAATGGTTATATCTCCATTGTTTTTGACCACAAATATATTGATAGTCTTGGAGGGTATTGGACAATCACCTTATATGATTCTCAAATGAAATCATTAGATAGCTTTGGAATTGTTGGTAAAGATATGACAACTACTTCAAGCAAGGTTTTTTTGCCTGCGGGGACATATTATGTACGAATATCTAATTCATACAATTATTCGGATGTAGACTATCAATTAACAGTCATTTTCAGTAATAGTAATAATAATGCAATTACTTTTAACGCCAACGGAGGCAAGGTGTCGCCTGAAAGCGTTTCGATAGTTTCCAGCGGTTCAACTATACTTCCTACACCTACAAGAACCGGATATTCATGTCTTGGATGGGCAACCAGTAGCTCTGCAACTTCTGCAGAATATGCATGCGGTTCAAGTTTTTCGCCCTCATCTGATACTGTCTTATATGCAGTTTGGAGCCCTGACTCATCTGGAGAAGATAACAATGAACATAGAAGTAACGGTGTCGATTTGAACAATGTATTGACTATAATGATATCAGTTTGGAATGTTATTAGGCAGTGGATTCCTTATATTATTAACCTTATTAAAATGATCATTAGTGTTGTCTAAATATAAAAAATATAGGTAATAGTTTATTATTTTGGAGGAATGTATAAATGAGTTCGGTTGGTAAGAAAGTGCTGTCAATTATGTTATCTTTGATGATGGCAATTGGCACTATTGCTGTTGGAGGCGACACTATAAAAGCAAAAGCAATAGGTAGTTACGGCGTTAATCTCAGTTCTGCCTCTTATAATTCTGCGAACTTATATAAAAACAGACCGCAATGCACTTGGTATTGTTGGGGAAGAGTTCATGAAAAGTTAGGTATTTCTCTCCCTAACTGGGGTAACGCTACATCCTGGAGTAACTATGCCAGAAGCGCTTATACAGTTGACCAAAATCCTTCTGCAAATTCAATAATGGTTGAGCACTATAATCCTGGTCATGTTCTGTTTGTAGAAAAAGTTGAAAACGGTTATGCTTATTGTACTGAAGGAAACTATAACGGTACTGATTATCACGAAGAAATAATCAATTTGAGTACCTACAAACGGAATGGTTGGAGCACGTCGATGAATTTGCCTGTCGAATATATTCATTTAGTTAAAAATGAAACCACACCGCCTACAATCACTAACCTGAGAATAACAGAAAGAAAATCATCAGGTTATAAAGTTGAATGCAACATTTCCGATGCGAGCGGAATTAAGGATGTGTCTTTCCCGACATGGACTATAAAAAACGGGCAGGATGATTTGATTTGGCATAAGGGGAATTTCAACAACTCTACGGCATCCATTTGGATTAACAGAAGCGATCATAACAATGAAAAAGGAACATATATTACGGATATATATGTCTATGATAATTGTGGAAACGCTTCATCAGGAAGAGTAGCCATTGAATATGAAGAAAATGCTCCGAAAATATCAAACATTGTAATTACTAATGTTTCTTTATCCGGATATAGAGTTTCTTGCACTGTAGAGGATGACACGGGAATAGAATTAGTGCAGTTCCCTACCTGGACCAGAAATAACGATCAGGATGATTTGATATGGCACGACGCAAAAAAGAGTGGCAATACTTATTACTATGATGTAAAAGTAAGCGAACACAAAAACGAAAAAGGACTGTATATAACACATTTATATGCCTGGGATTTATGCGGTAATGTGACGTCCGAAGGTATAACTATAGAAATAGATAATTATACTCTCAATTATAACGCCAATGGCGGAAGCAATCCGCCAGTGAGCCAAACAGGATGCGGTTATATCACGCTTTCAAGCACAACGCCTGCCAGAAACGGCTATACTTTTATACACTGGAACACAAAGTCAGACGGAACAGGCATAAGCTATGCGCCGGGGGCAACGCTCAGTTTATCAAAGAACACAACCCTTTATGCCGTCTGGAAAATGAACACCTATACTCTGACCTATAATGCCAACGGCGGAAGCAACAAGCCTGCTAACCAGACAGGAAACGGCAAAATAACACTTTCAGGCACAACACCGACAAGACCGGGATATACTTTTAAGTGCTGGAACACAAAGTCAAACGGAACAGGTACAAGTTACGCGCCCGGTTCAACATACAACCTGACAGGCAATGTGACATTGTACGCAATGTGGCAGATTCAGCCGGAAATAAACATAAGAAACTTTACGCCATCCCGCTCGGAAAAGTTTAAAACATCAATAACATTCACTGCTGAAACATCAAATGTGCCAAATGGGGCAAAAGTTCACTGGTTCATAAACGGTGAAGACGCGGGCGAAGGTGAAAGATATACGGCAGAAAAAGCAAAAAGCAGTTACACCGTGCAGATAAAACTTATTGCCACAGACGGCACGGTTCTTGCCGAAAGCGGAGTAGAAACGGTTGAAATAAACAGCAGTTTCTGGGCTAGACTGATTGCGTTTTTCCATTTGTTCTTAAACATTCCGTTTTCCGAAATTGAGCAGTAAAATAAAGGGCTTGCAGATAGATTCTGCAAGCCTCATTCTTGTTCTTCAGCAAAGAAATAAACCCCGGGTCTACCGGGGAAATACAAACGCTTAAGTAAAATCATAACGGCAATCTGCAAGCAAGACGGGTTGAAGTAAATAAGCATTCAAGTATAATGTGAATGGTTCGGTGTGTACATTAACAAAATACAAAGAGCATTATTTGCAGGAATATTCAATAATAAAACATTCAAAAGAACTAATGAATGTTAGCCTTCATACTAAACTATAGGTAAATTGTTATTGATGCTTTTTTTATGCTGTAATGAGTGACGTTTTATTTTGAAATGCTGTAAAATTATAAATGACAAAACCGATTATAGGAGAGTGAAAATATGCAGCACATCAGTGACAGTCAGTGGGAAAAAGCAATGGCTTTATTCATAGCCGGCGGCACATATAAAGAAGCATCGGAGCAGACGGGGATACCGCAGGACAGACTGCGTAAAAAAGGAACAAAAGAGCACTGGTCTGATCAGAGACAAAACAAGCGCACAGAAGTAACACAAAAAGTGCACAATCTATTGACCGAAAAATCTGCTCAGGATGCCGCAGAAGTGACCGAAGCAATAAAGATGATATTACATCAGATTGTTGAGAAAACGGCTCGGATGGTTCCGCAGGCGGAGAAACCAAGCGATATAAGAGCGCTTGCGGGCGCCGTAAGAGAACTGATTTCAGCGGAAAAGGAACTGTACGGAGTTCTTTCTGCAAAAGAGCAGCTCGAAGTGGATATCGCGCTTGAGAGACTCGAACTTGACAGACAGAGATTTAACAAAAACGGCGATGGAGTTACGGAAGTGAAGTTTATTATTCAGACGGAGAGATGTGAAGAATAGATTCATATACGGATTGATACGGATTCAGATTGAAATAATCTGACTTTTTTACGCAAAAAATGCATTTCATTCGGTTTTGAAAATGAAAAACTCGGTTTTTAACATAGGCGGAGTAGTCGATAGCTTTTTTACTGCCAAATTTGGTGCCACAATTGGTGCCACACTATGGCAAAAAATTGGCACTTTTCAACGCTTTTTCGCTAAAAGTGACCGGATGAAAAAAGGTATGAGAAAACCCCGAAACCCCTTTAAATAAAGGGATTTCAGGGCTTTTGAAAGTGGCACGCCGGAAGGGATTCGAACCCCCGACCTTTTGGTTCGTAGCCAAACACTCTATCCAGCTGAGCTACCGGCGCATTTCTTATTGCCAAAGTATATTATCACAAATAATTGAAAAAATCAACATCAAAATCAAATTTTTTTGCAATCGCGGTTACGGCTCTATTTCTCCGCGGGCGCGAGCTCGTCCTTGCGTCTTATGAGCTTGAAAAATTCGTTGTATTTTCTTGCCCATTTTTCAATGTCGGCGCGGTTGTAATTGTTCGGAAACGCCGTTTCAACCGAGGTGGAAAATGTTACCGCGTTCGAGAGCAGGGCGCCGAATTTTGCCTTGAGTTCGGGCATATCGTTCAAAAACTGCATTTTGCTTTTTATGAGCGGGAACACCTTCGATTTTATAATCGCCTCAAACGCGCCCTTCGAGAACGAAGCAAGCTCGTCGGTGGAAACAAAGCCGCGCCTGAACATCTGAGTCACCTCGTCGGCGGTGAGATAGTTTAAGAATATTTCGGCGAGAGCGAGGCGGCAGGCGGTGTTGCCGATTTCCTTGAAAAATGTTTTTTCATAGCCCCAGAGCGTCTCGAGTGTGTAAAGCCCGTTTTTATCCGCCAGCACTGTGTTCGCGAGCATTGTGCCCGCCCTTAAACTGAAGGCGATGCCCGAACCTTTCAGCGGATAGGTCATAAACGCCGAATCGCCCGCGGCGGCATAACCGTCCGCCACAAAAACGGCAAGCGGCTGCCGCACGGGAATATCCACAAAATAGCCCGCGCGCAGGAGTTCGGTTCCCATGTGAGGATTCAGTTCATATATTTTGAGCATCTGAGGGGCAAGTTCGCTGTAATCCGTCTTGTGAAAACGCCCGATTAAAACATCGGTGTATTCGTCCTCGGTTACAAGCCACATAAGCCCCACGGTGCCGTCCTCGGTCAGATAGAGGTTGTAATCCGTTTCGGGAATGTGCATCTCCTTGTTGTTGTGGAAATACGCCCTGTATGTGTGCAGAAGCTCATACTGCGAGGGCTCGTTTTCAATCATCGTAAAGGAGGGCATATTCCTTCTCAGCGGCGAGTGAACTCCGCAGGCGTCAATGACGAGGTCGGCGTAGATTTCACCCTTCTCCGTCTTTATGCCCGCGACGCGGCTGCCGAGAATTACCGGCGCGGTGATTTCGGTTTCATATTCGATTTTAGCCCCGTTCTGAAGAGCGAGACCGAGCAGATAATCGTGCAGATCTTTTCTGTCCGCCGTCAGGGTGGATACAATTTCGCCCGATGGCAGGGTGAGGCGCGGGGTGTCCTCCCCGTTGGCGATGAAGGTGAGCTGATTGTTTTTTTTCGCCCTGTAGCGCTCGGGAATCTCAATGCCCGCGTAGGTCATTGAGGCGTCTTCGAAAAAGTCAATCTGGTCAAGATAATATTCGTTTTCCTTCTGCCTGTCGTAAATCGTCACATCGTGACCCGCGGCTGCGAGTTTCATCGCGGCAACAAGCCCGCCGTGACCTGCTCCGGCAACAATAATGCGCGACACTCAAATTCCTCCCTGTGAAAGCATTAACATACCCTGAGTAATCATGAATTCGCCGAGAATATATGTGAGCATTACCGTGAAATGGTGCTTGAAAACAACATCCTTTTTCTTGTAGTAGCGCACAAGGAAAAGCGAGCAGTCCGAAATGAAGAACAGAAGCGCGCCTATATAGGCAACAACGGTCGCCCTGCAGGGGTTAGAGAGCATCTGCATGAACGAGAACACGTTCATCGTGCTGTTGCTCAGAAGATAAATATACATCGGCGCCTGCATCATTTTGGGCGTTGTGGGGTGAAGAAGATAGATAATCACGGCCGACACCGCGTAATAAGCGACGGCGAGAGGAATTACAAGAGCGTAGTTGACCGCGGAAAAATCCACCTGCGGCACATAGACGGCAATGAACAGAAAATGCGCTATCATAAAGAAAATGCCGCCCGCCGTAAACCAGCCGTTGCCGTGCGGCATAAGCAGAACATCGCCGAGCCAGCTCGCGAACAGTGCCGCCACAAGCACATAGTTCGGCGCACCTTGTACCGCGGAAAAATAGTAAAGGATAATCAGTAAAAGAAGAGCGGGTTTTGTGAAATTGCGCATTTTCGCGTTTTCAATCCAGCTGCCGATAAGGTGAACAACCGAAGCGGCTGCAAGCAGAAAAAGAAAAATAATGCTGAGCATTCTGTCACTCCTCTGTGTGTTTTGAATGTTTTTGAATCAACATTATTATTTTACTATTTATCATAATAAAAGTCAATCAAACCGCCTTGACTCGGGGAGGAAAGCGGAATATAATTTCAGCAGGCGGTGATATAATGTTCAAAAGCAATTTTCATACCCACACAATTTACTGCGACGGCAAAAATACTCCCGGCGAGATGGCAGAGAGGGCGGCGGAACTCGGCTTTACGGCGCTCGGTTTTTCGGGCCACGCCTACACCGATTTTGACCTGAGCTACTGCATGACTCCCGAGGAGACGGCGAAATATATCACCGATGTGCAGAATGTTAAGGAGCAGTACGCAGGCAGGCTCAACATATACTGCGGAACGGAGCTTGATTATTATTCGACCCTGCTGCCGTATGATTATGATTACACAATCGGCTCGGTGCATTATCTTCACCTCGGCGACGATTACGCGGAGGTTGATCACAACGCCGAAACGCAGATGAACGCCGCTGAAAAGCACTTCGGCGGAGACTATATGAAATACGCCGAAAAATATTTTGAAACCGTCGGCGATGTTGCCGAAAAACTGCGCCCCGATTTCATAGGTCACTTCGACCTTGTGTCCAAATTCAACGAGGGCGACTGTATGTTTGATTCCTCCGACAGGCGTTATGTAAACGCGTGGAAAACCGCGGCGGAACGCCTCTGCAACGCGGGAATACCGTTTGAAATAAACACGGGCGCCATAGCGAGAGGCGCGCGCAAAACACCTTACCCCTCGCCCGAAATCGCCGATTTCATTGACAGCCGCGGCGGTTTCTTCATTGTTACATCCGACTGCCACAACAGGGATTATTTAACCTGCGCCTTCGACTATGTGGCTGAAAACTACGGCAGATATAATATTGTGGATTTTGAGGAGATAATAGGACGCCGGAAGACGGATATTTAAGATTGCATAAAAAAAGACCGCCGGACGGCGGTTTTTTTGCTGTTTTGCCGCTGTATTTTCACACGGCGTTTTGTTATAATAATCGGGAACCGAACAGGAAAGCCGGAAACGATATGGAACATTTCTGCAACTGCGAAAAAACGGACTGCCCCCTTCACCCGAAGAACCACGACAAGGGCTGTTCGTTGTGCATAGCAAAGAATCTTAAAACACATGAGATGCCGAGCTGCTTTTTCAACAGCATCGGCGCAAAAGACAGACCGGGTGACAGTTACGAGGATTTCGCAAGGGCTGTTCTCAACTTAAGAGGTGAGGAAAAATGAGCGCGACGCTGCTCTCAATTTCAATAGCGATGGCAACGGGGCTTCTGCTCACGCGTCTTCGCGTTTTCAAAAAATTCAACCTGCCCGATGTCACGGCTTATCTTATAGCAGGCGTGCTTATAGGCCCCTGCATTTTCGGCAGACTCACGGCGTTTATCGGCGTGCCCGGGCTCGGCTTTCAGAGTTATGAGGAGCTTGACGGCATCGGCGTTATATCGGATGTTGCCCTCGGATTCATAGCGTTTTCAATCGGCAATGAATTCCGCCTTTCACAGCTCCGCGAAACAGGTAAACAGGCAACGGTAATAGGCATTATTCAGGCGGTTGTTGCAACCCTCGTGACCGATATCGGACTTATGATTATCCATTTTATAAGGCCGGATGTTCTTTCCGCCCCCGCGGCAATCACCCTCGGCGCCATAGCGGCGGCAACAGCGCCCGCGGCAACGCTTATGGTTGTGCGCCAGTACAAGGCAAAGGGTCCGCTTGTGGATATCCTTCTGCCGATAGTCGCCCTTGACGACGCGGTAGGTCTTGTGCTTTTCGCGGTGTCGTTCGGTATAGCAAAGGCGCTTAAAACGGGCTCTCCCGATGTTGTTTCGATTATTGTAAACCCGATTATAGAAATCGGAGTTTCGCTTCTGCTCGGAGCGGTCGCGGGTTACGCACTTACAAAAATCGAGGCGAAGTTCAACTCGAACACCAACCGCCTTGTTATGACTATAAGCTTCGTCTTCCTCACGGTGGCAATCTCAATGCTTAAATTCAAGGCGGGGCCCGTTACAATCGGCTTCTCGCCCCTGCTTGTGTGCATGATGCTCGGCAGCGTGTTCTGCAATATGTGTCCGCTCTCGGGCGAGATTATGAAGGTTGCCGACGGCTGGACGGGACCGATACTCGAACTGTTCTTTGTCATATCCGGCGCGCAACTTGACCTGACCGTTTTCTCAAAAATAATGGCTGTTGTAATCGGTATCGCCTACACGCTTTTCCGCGCCGTGGGCAAGTATTACGGCGCGAAGTATTCCGCCAAATCCGTTCACTGCACAAAGAGCATTGAAAAATACCTCGGCATAACCCTCCTGCCTCAGGCGGGCGTGGCGCTGGGAATGTGCGTAACTGCCGCGGATCTCCCCGGCGACGGCGATTTAATACGAAACATCGTGCTTTTCTCGGTGCTCATAAACCAGCTTGTCGGTCCCTCACTTACAAAATGGGCGCTCACGAAGGCGGGCGATATAAGACCGCAGTCGGACGAAACCCTCCACCGCAGGGAAAGAAAACTCGACGAAGCGCAGAAAAAGGGCGCTCAGCCGAGAACATAAAAAAGATATCACGGGTCTGCCGTTGGGCGGTCATTCATAAGACAGTATTGGTTTTCACGGAAAGCCAAAGCCGCATAACATCGTCAGATTTGCTTATCATACACAAAGTATGCTTTCACAAATCTTCCTTGTTCTGCGGCTCATTTTTCGCGTGAAAACTGTTTCACACCTCAAAGAGATGAAATTTGTGCATATTTGCAGGTCATGACGACGAGTAATACTTGACGTATTCCGAGGAGGAATACCTGCACAAGATGTGCGAAGGTCGCTCTTTGAGGCATTACTGGCTTATGAAGGACCGCCCTTCGGCAGACCCGTGTTTTTTATTGCTGTATTGGTTTTGTCATCAAAAAACGGGTACATAAAAGTCAGCTATTCTCCTCCGCGAACTCACCCGTGAGGTTAAACGCGTGGTTCATCGGGCCGCTGCCTTTGCCGAGGTCGAGCATCGCCCCGAGAGCGCCCGAAATATATTCTTTTGCCCGTTTTACCGAATCGTCGAGGGAAAAGCCCTTCGCGAGGTTCGCGGCTATGGCGGAGGAGAGGGTGCAGCCCGTGCCGTGGGTGTTCGGGTTGTCAATTCTTCTGCCCTTGAACCACTTAAACTCCCCGCCGTCAAAGAGCAGGTCGTCGGCGTCGCTTACACTGTGACCGCCCTTTAAAAGCACGCCGCAGCCGTATCTGTCGTAAATTTCTTTCGCGGCTGATTGCATATCATCTTTTGAGCCGATTTTCATTTCCGAAAGAATCTCCGCCTCCGGTATGTTCGGGGTGACCAGATCTGCTGTTGGAATAAGTTTTTCCCTGAGTGTGTCGATGGCGTCGTCTCTGAGGAGTTTTGACCCGCTTGTTGAAACCATAACGGGGTCAACCACAATGTTCTGCGCCTTGTAAAATTCAAGCCGTTCGGCGATTGCTTCAATAAGTTCTGTTGAGGCGACCATACCCGTTTTTACCGCGTCCGGGCGAATGTCCTCAAACACCGCGTCAATCTGCGCTTTCAGGAAATCGGGAGTCACCTCGAAAATGCCGCTGACACCCGCAGTGTTCTGGGCTGTAAGAGCGGTGACGGCACTCATGGCGAAAACGCCGTTCAAAGTCATTGTCTTTATATCCGCCTGAATGCCCGCGCCGCCGCTTGAGTCGCTGCCCGCTATTGTCAATGCTGTTTTCATTTTCGTTTTTCCTTTATTTAATCTGCGCGAAGCTGAAAACGAATTCGTCAGCCGCGCTTTTTGCCTCTTCCCAGTTTTCCTTTTCGCCGTCATCATAGACGGCAACGGTGTAAAAGCCCGCTTTTTTCGCCGTGGCGAGGGCGTAGGGAGCGTCCTCGAATACCGCCGTGGCGCAGGGCTCAGAGCCGAATCTTTCGCACGCCGCAAGATAAATCTCCGGGTCGTCCTTGCCCTTGCCGCATTCATTTGCCGAGAGGGTGAAATCAAACAGATCGAGTATTCCCAGCCGCTTGAAGCACATCTCGAGCAGTCTGCGGTCGGTTATTGTGGCAACGCACATTTTAACGCCCCGCGCTCTGAGTTTTTCAAGATATTCCTTGACACCCTCCTTGAGAGGGATATCCTCAAGGTAGTGCTTGGCCATAATCGCGCCCGCGCTTTCGGTGAAATCGGCGGGGTTGCCGAGCTGCGGATAGCGTTTTGCCAGCAGCGCCGACGACTGCTCAACCGTCATTGTCTTGACCTGCTGTAAAAGCGCGGTCACATCCTCTTTGACGCCTTTTGAGAGCAAAAACTCCTCAAGCAGGTTGTTCCAGTAGCCCATTGAGTCTATGAGCGTGCCGTCCATATCGAATATTGCGAATTTCTTATCCATTTTCCGTTACCTTTTCAACAAGTGATTTAAGTTCACCGCAGGCGGAATTGACATTTTCCGCGCCGAACACAGCCGAAGCGACCGCAACGCCGTCAATGCCGCTGCCTGCGAGTTTTGTAATATTATAACCGTTTATGCCGCCTATGGCAACAACGGGAATGCCGACAGCCGCGCATATCTCGCGAAGCGTTTCAAAGCCGAGCGGGGTTACATCCGATTTTGTGGAGGTCACAAAAACCGCGCCGCAGCCGAGATAATCCGCCCCCGCCGCCTCTGCGGCGAGCGCCTCCTCAACGTTGTGTGCCGACACGCCCACAATGAGTTTATCTCCCGCTTTTCTGCGCACATCGTCAGCCCTCATATCCTCCTGGCCGACGTGCACGCCGTCCGCGCCGATTTCAAGAGCGAGGTCAACGCTGTCGTTGATTATAAACGGCACATTGTATTTTTTACAAAGCGCTTTTACTTCGAGCGCCTCGCTTAAAAACGAGTCGTAATCAAGCTCCTTTTCGCGAAGCTGAAGGCAGGTGACCCCGCTTTGCAGAGCGGCTTCAACCCGCTTCAAGAACTCGCCGTATTCATAACCGCACCTGTCCGTAACGGCGTAGAGTTTAAGTTTTTCTTTTTCGATTTTCATAGCGTATTACTCTTGATTTTTACATTTTTTTATACATCTTCACGCAGTCGAACGGACCGCTTTTTATTACCTTGCCGTCAATCTGCTCATAGCCGAGTTTTTCGTAAAATCCGGTCGCGGTCACGCGGCTGTCGATGAATATTTCGCCGTAGCCGAGTTCGGCAATCCACTTTTCCGCCTCATTCACAACCAGCCGTCCGAGTTCCCTGCCGCGGTATTCGGGCAGCACCACAACCCTGCCGAGAGACACGGATTTTTCATCCTTTTCAAAAAATCTGCAGGTCGCAACGGGATAGCCGCCGTCCAGAGCCACAATATATCTGCTCGGCTCCCCGTCGAGGTCGTCAAACTCCTCGCGAAGGGATATGCCGTGCTGGCGGTTCATACCCTGAATTCTTACGGAATACGCTCCGGCTCGCTGCCATTCCTCCGCAGCCCTGATTATTTCAATATTATCCATTTTTTCAATATTATCCATTTTATTATTCTAACCTCACACCGCGTCAGTCGATAACCGGGAAGCTTTCGAGGGGAGCGTCCGCGCTTTCAACTGCGTATTCGTGCCCCGCCAGCGTGGAAAACTTGACTGTGTCGTCCACCGCCTCAAATGAGACGGCTTCGCCTGTTTCAAGGTCGCGGATTCGCAGATTATTTTGGACCGGCGGAACAATGCGGCAGTCATTACCCGCAATGGAGCGGATTACGGCGTAGGCAAACTCACCGTTTCGCATTTCGGCGCCCGCGAGGAACGCTCCGCACCCGCGCAGTGAATAAAACGACGCGTCGCCGATACTCTTATCCCAGGCGGGGAAGAACTGCAATACTCCGCCCTGGCTCTGGAACAGCATTTCGGAAATGACCTGCGCCGTGGCAGCCGTGCCCTTGCCCACGGAATAATCGCACTCGGGGTCAATCGGATCCTCGAGATTGCCGCCTATTTCATACTGTTCGGGTATGAGCCGCAGAATTCTGCCCGCGTATTCGCTGTCGCGCATACGAAGCCGCGCGATTATTCCGAAGGAGCGGTCCCAGGGAATCTCATCGCCCGGTATAAGTTTCATAACCGTTTTGCGTGCCGCCTCCATTATTCCGGGTGTGTCGCCGTGGCGCGCGTCAACCTCGCCCGTGTAGCACACGGGGGCAACATCCGTAACGCCGGGAGGTCCGTAATCGAGGGTGCGGTCGTCGGTGTCCGCGGCTGTTTTCCAGGTGCCGTCGGGCCACACGGCGTAGCCCTTGCGCATTGCCGCTTTGTCCTCACGCCAGAGTTTCACAAGGTCGCCGTCAACGCCGAGAATCTCCGCCGCCTTCGCCGCCTTGTCGAGCGTGTTTCTGAACATGCACACATCAATCAGCGAGTCGGTCATAAACTCGTTTGAAAGCCCTATTGTGTTTACAAACTCCTGGCTGCGCGAGGGGAAAATGTATTTTTCGCCGCTCTCCTCGTCGGTCAGCAGATATTCGTGATAAAAAGTCGCCGCGTCCCTGAGAACGGGATAACCTGTTTTTCTCAGGAATTCCGTGTCGCCCGTGCAGTCGAAGTAATCCCAGCAGTATTTCACGCTCTCGCCCGCGGTCTGCAGGTTCATCATAGTGCCGTTTAAATTGATAGCCGAGGCGATTACCGTGCCGCTGTTGGAAATAGAGTGCGGGTAGGCGGTGCCGTTTAAATGGTAGAAATCCTTTGTGAATTTCACAAGCTTTTCGCGGGAGTTCACAAGCAGTGAAAACCACGGCTCAAGCAGTTCCGCGTGATTTGTCGGCAGTATTCCGAGATTGGTTTTCGCCTGCTCGTAGGTCAGTATATGGTGACCCCAGCTCGCGAGCGATGACTGATACCACGGCGCGAGGTAGCCCGCGGGCTGTTTGCCCGGCTTTCTTGAAGCCATCGCCTGATATACGCCCCAGTACCACGGGCGCGAATATTTCACATCCGGCAGGCGTATCCACGACCGCTTCCATATGTGGCGGTACCACTCAACGCAGTTGCTTATAACCATAGGCATATGGTAGGCGGACACAACATCGAGCCGCCTTTTGGTTTCAGCCATTGTGTCGTCCGTGTCAAACACCGTGGCTATTGTTAAAATGAAGCACACGGTTTTGCCTTCGGGTCTTCCCTCGGCTATGATTTTCGAGCCGGCGCTGTAAATCTTGAAATTTTTATCGCTCGAACGCATTCTCACGGTGTAGTGGATATCGGGCGAGTTCTCCGGGTCGTGACCCGCGCGAAGGCGCATATTGAAGCCGAAATCCTCACCGTCCGTAAACGGAACGGGCGTGTAGTATTCTTCAATCTCCTTTTCGAGGCGGGATTTCTCGCTGTCTGTCAGATGGCCGCTGTTGTTGGAGACCTCCATCGGGTCCTTGGTAAGCTCAAGCGACATTTTGCCCATATGCCCCGCTCTCGAAGACGCCTCGCACATAATCAGCATAACATCCTCCGCGGGCGAAATACAGCTTACGGTTCTGAAATCGTTGCCGAGTATTATGCCGTTCTGGTCGCCGCAGCCGTAGGTCTGCTCGACAATCCCCGAGTGCAGTTCCATTTTTTCTTTTATGTGACCCTGCACACCTCCGCTAATAAGGTGCAGAGTAAGGCGGGCGGCTGAGGTCTGGGTGGGATTGTTGTTGCGCCTGTTGGAGGCCGCGAAAATATCCTGCTTGAGAGTCGGGTCGCCCTCGGATATACGGCGGCGCAGTTCGTCAATTCCGCCTTCTATATAGCAGGGCGGGTCGGAGTCAAAATCATCCCACCACAGGTCGTTTTTGCAGATGTGATATGTGTAGTTGTCGGGCGTGCCGTGCACCGCGGCTCCGATGTCTCCGCTGCCTATTATATAAGCCCTGCGAAAATCCTGAGCCGTGCCCGTGCGGGAGTAGGCGTGCTTTGCCGCCTCTTTCTCGCCGCTCGTGTTTATGCGCATTCTGCCGGGAGTTATCACCTCGTCGGGAATGCGGTCCAGAAGCCCTGATATGGGGCTTTTACGGCTGAGTCTGTCGGATGACATTTTCTTTCCTCCCTGTATTGTTTTTATCGGGATTTAAAAAAGATTCAAAATGAATTGAAGGGGCGAAAACAGCGCTTTAAGCAGTCCGTGAACAAAAACTCTGAATTGCATATCCCTGAGTATATCGGGCGGAAGGTCGCCCTCGTCCCTGTACCAGAAGGTCGGCATCATTCTGCCGTCGGGCTCCTCATCTTTGAAATAAAGCGACCAGTTCTCAGCGAGCAGCACAATTCCGTAATCGCGCATATCCTTCACAAGCTCAGCCGTTGCGGCTTCGGGGTCCGTAAACGGCGAGAACCAGTTGAACTCGCCTGTGAAGGTCGCGTTTTTGAAAAACCGCCAGCTCAGTTCCACACCCTCGACCGCCCGGGACTGCTCATCGGTCAGTTCGCGGGATTTCGCTTTTTCAATAATCGAGTCAAGTTTTTTCACATCGGATGAGGAGAGCGAGGAGTTATTCAGAAGACTTATTCCGCCGTCCTGACAGCCGTTGTGGCAGTTTTTGAAAGTTCTAATATTGAACCCCGCGTCGCTTTTCTCAAAATTCTCTATAAATTCAATGATATCGTCTCCCGCTTCGCCGTAGTAGGCGGAGCAGAACTCGGATATATGTTTTTCAATGTCGGTGTCCGGATCCCACAGAAGTTTTAAAACAAGATAGGTGCGCAGCTCGTGGAATTCGGCGGGCACGGTCACCTCGCCGCAGCCGTGGTCGAATATCGAAACAACATTGTTGTCGCGGTAGTATTGATATCTTCCCTGCAGGGTGGTGATGTTCGGGTAGAGCGCGTAATAATACTGAAAATCCGTGCTGTAATCCCAGATATAGAGTTTGTCGGTCAGGTCAGACCAGCCCGACAGGTCGCCGCTGAATTTTTTGTTCGGCGGGCAGGACGGGTCATCGAGCGCGTGCAGGGTGCAGGTTGAAATCGGGCACAGGCGTATAACCACATTGTCCTCAACTTTCAAACCCTCGGGCGGGGTCTGCGTTCTCTGATAGGCGAGGGTTTCCATTCTCGCTTCGGGATATACCTTTTTTACCTCAACGGCAACGCGGTTTACAAAATCCAGCATAGCCGCCGAATCGGTGTTGCCGTGCTGTGAGATAAACTGCCTGCATTTTTCACAGCGGCAGAAATCCGCGCCGTCGTTTTGCGAAATGCTCAGTATTGCGTTGTTCTGCGAAAAATAATCGAGCGCGTACTGTAAGGCGAGATTGAAAACATCATTGTTCCGAAGGCAGGGCTGAAGATTCGGGTTCCTGTTTCCGTTTTCGTCACTGCCGAAATATTCGGGGTGGGTTTCAAACAGCGATTTCGGCACAAACTGCTGCATTGTGTGCACACTGCTTACCGCGAGTTCATATCGTCCTCCGCCGTATTCCTCGGGCAGATACGCCATAATGCCGTGAAGTTTGTGCACGGCGCAGAAGTCGGAATACATCGTTGAGAACATCCAGTATGTCTGCCGCAGTTTAAAGCACGGCTCATAGTAATAATCGATTGCGGGCACTGTGAGTTCAGTTGTTTCGGGCACAACGGTCAGGTCGTGCGTAAACCATCTGCAGCCGAGCCAATCTTCCAAAAATGTATATACAGCGTAGAGAGCGCCCCTTGCCTTTCCGCCCGTCAGATAGAGTTTTCCGTTGTCCGTCAGGATGCGCACGGCGTCGTCATCGGCACCCTCGGGGCAGAGCGTGGAGTAATCACGCCTGTTCGTGTCGCCCACAACAATTTCCTTTTCCCGCGCGGGGGCTGTGTCGTCAATAATTTTGAAAGAGGCGGAGGTGATTTTGTCGAGATATTTCTTGAGTTCATTCGTTGCTGTTTTCTCGACCTCAGAGGCATTCGCGGACACAACAATACTGTAGTCCGTGCCGCCCGACGAAGAGAGCGTCAGAGCCCCGCCATTTGCAAAGGCGGGCACTGCCGTCAGAAACAGCATAACAAGCGAAATGACAATACACAGTGTCTTCTTCATATAATTCCTCCGTCGGATTAAAACGAGGTTTTTTCGATTATAAAAATATTGTAACATAGCGGAAAATAAAAGTATATATCAAAAAAGATATTTTTGCCGTTTTCTGCGCCTTGACATTGAGGCACGGGTGATATATAATTAAGTGACAATTTGAAAAGTGTATTGCTTCCTTTAAGGAATCAGGGGCAAGTTCGGTGAAAATCCGTCGCAACTTCCATTACCGTAATCGGCTCACAGCCGTTAAGTCGGAATACCCGCAATACATTTGTTTTTTTGGTGCGGTTTTTACCGCGGCATTTTTTGGGAAAGAAAAGTGCGGCCGTTTATTGTTTTTGCGTGTTGCACTTTTCGTAAAAGCATTTAAACAGTTGCGCTCATTCGGCTTTCCGGATGAGCTTTTTTGTTTTGACAGAGGTGTAAAATGGCAGGTCTTTCAAAAAACGATTGCATAGCGCTGCTCTGCGAAAAAAGCGCCGAACTGAAAGCAGCGGGTGAGAGCAGATTTCCCTCGCGTTCCGATTTCACCGCCGACGAGGTCGCGGCTGTAAAGGCGCATCTGGGGCCGTGGCCGAGGGCGCTCGAAGCGGCGGGATTAAAGGAAGCAAATCCCGAAAGAGAAGAGAAAAAGAAAGAAAAAAGAATTAATCAGAAGCGCAAAATTACTCAGGCAAAAATCGAAAAGCGAAACAGCAAATAAGGTTATTAAACGGGCAGAACCCGAATAATAAAAAATTTTTTCAAAAGGAGAAACAAAATGAAAAAAGCATTATCCCTTATTCTCGCGCTTGTTATGGCGCTCGGCGTAACCACGGTCGCGTTCGCGGGCGGCGATGAAGGCTTCTATGTAAACGTTGCCATTGCCGACTCAAAAGGCGTTCTTCAGATTGCCTACGGCACCGTATGGGTTGCCGATATTGACGAAGACGGCGCTTACACAATCAACGACGCTCTTTACTGCGCACACAATTCATACTATAAAGGCGGCGCGGCTGCCGGCTATGAATCGGCAAAAGCAGAGGGCTATGACGGCTTGAGCCTTAAGAAACTCTGGGGCGAAACCAACGGCGGCAGCTTCGGTTACTATGTAAACGACAACAGCGCCTGGTCGCTTCTTGACCCTGTTGCGGAAGACGATTATATCTACGCGTTCTGCTATCAGGATAAGACAACTTGGTCAGACACATATTCATATTTTGACACGAAGACTGTTGAATCCGAAGAAGCAACCGAGGTGGAACTCACCCTCTCGATGCTTGCCTGGAACGCTGACTTCTCCGCTCAGGTGGTTGCTCCGGTCAAAGGCGCTGAGATAACAATCGACGGTGAAAAAACAGGCGTCAAAACCGACGAGAACGGCAAAGCGACCGTATCACTTGATTCGAGCTGCGTCGTAAGCGCCGTTTCACCCGAAGGCTCAATAATCACTCCCCCCGTATGCAATGTTGATATTCCCGAAGAGTTAAGCTTCTTCGCGAAAATAATCAACGCAATTACATCTTTCTTCAATTCAATCATCGACTTCTTCAGAGGCTTATTCGCGTAATTAATTACTTATGAAAGATTTGCTTAAAAGAGCGTTATCGCTTTTATTTGCATTAATCTTAACACTGTTTGTCGCAACGCCCGGGGCTTTCAGCCGCCGGGCTTGCGCCGTTTCTGCGGTTGATATTGAAAAGGAAATAAACGGCATTTTAAAGGACGAAGTCACCGTGTCGGGCGCGGGGAGCGTTCAGGCGCTTCTTGACGGCAGAAAGGCGTCCGAATGGGTCGCCCTGGCGATTATTCAGTACGCGGGCAACAAATACGATTACTCCTCATACTGCGCGAAACTCAGGGAATATGTCGCGGCGGACACCTACGCCACCTCCTCAACCAAGGAAAAGCACGCCCTTCTTTTCGCCGCGATGAACACCGATTCATCCTACATAAAAAGAATTGTCAATTCCGAAATAGGCGAACTCGGAATTATGAGTTACATCTTCGGTCTTCACCTCATAGCAAACGGATATCAGTCATCAAAATACACTGCCGACGAAGTCATTGACATTCTTCTTTCAATGCAGTTAGATGACGGCGGCTGGCTGCTCGGCAGCGGCTCATCATCCGATGTGGACGTAACAGCCATGGTTGTACAGTGCCTTGCGCACTACAAAGGCAGAGAACAGGTAAAAACCGCGATAAACAAGGCGGTAACGCTTCTGTCGTCTAGGCAGTATGACGACGGTGGCTTTTCAAGCTACGGCAAAAAGAACCCCGAAAGCGCGGCTCAGGTAATTGTTGCCCTGACCGCTCTCGGCATTAATCCGCTTTCGGATTCAAGATTTATTAAAGACGGAAACTCAGCCGTTGATTTTATGCTTTCGTACAAAGCGACGGATTACGGCTTTACACATACACCGGGCGGCGGCAGAAATGTTACCGCCACCGAGCAGGCGCTCTATTCGCTTGTGTCGATTTACCGCCTGCAAAACGGCAAAGGCAGCCTCTATAAACTCAACGCGGGCGTGACGGTCACGGTTCCTTCAACTTCCGCCCCCGCGACAACCAAAAAGCCCTCGGGTTCGGGCGGCTCGGTCGGAGCGGCAGCCACAACAAAACCCGCTACCGCAACAACCCGCAGCCCGCAGACAACAGCCGCGCCCACTTCGGCGAAACCGCAGGAACAGTCCACGGCAAACCAGTCCGGGAGCACAACAAAAAAACCGAAGCCCTCAAACCGCTCGGTTTTCACCACAACGGTAACCGAAACCAACACTTCCTCGGCAAAGGACGGCACAACTGCGAAGGGCGGCGTTCAGACAACCTCGGGCAAAAACACGGATAAAACCTCTCAAAAAGCGGAAGAAACAGTAACCGTTACCGAAAGCCGGACGGATATAAATGAAAGCACTTCGCAAAAAACACCTTCCGCGGCAACTCATACAAAATCTCAGGGTACTCCCGCGGATAAAAAAGAAACACAGTCAACCGACACAAAAGAAAACAAAGCGGAAAAACAGAAAAACAGCCCGCCCGTGAAACTTATAATCATAGCGGGCGTGTGGGCGGTTGCCGCTGCCGCCGCTCTCGCGCTTTTGCTCGTGCGCAAAAACAAAAAGATTTCAAACTACATCGTCATAGCGGCTGTGGCAGGCGTGCTGACTCTTATCGCGGGAGTAAGCGACATAAAAACAACCGAGGAATACTACGCTCCTCCCGAAACGGCAACAGGCGAAACAATCGCCGTTACAATGAGCATAGACTGCAAAACCGTGGCGGGCAGGGGAGACGAGAGCATAACTCCCTCCGACGGCATTATCCTTGAGCCGACCGTGTTTTATCTCGAGCCCGGCTCAACCGCTTACGACTGCCTTATCACCGCCGCGAGGCAGTACAGAATACAGATTGAGGATTCCTCACAGACTTTAAGCGACCACACCTCCGCTTATATTTCGGGCATAAACTATCTTTATCACTTCGATTACGGCGATCTGTCCGGCTGGATGTACAGCGTAAACGGCGATTTCGCCGATGTCGGCTGCGGTGAATACACCTTAAGCGACGGCGATGTGATAATGTGGCAATATACGACAAATCTCGGGGATGATCTGAAATGACGGGCTTCGGCTCAATCAATCCCGCCGCGGTGTTCGCGTATTTTCTGTGCGTCACGGTTTCGGGCATTTTCACCTTAAATCCTATAATTTCCGTTATCTCGCTCGCGGGGGCTCTCCTGCTGTGGGCTGTGCTCCCCGTTGCCAAAAACAAAAGAACACATATTTATCCCGTATTGCTCACGCTGTTCTGCGCCGTGGGCAATCCGCTTTTCAGCCACAACGGCGAAACGGTTCTGCTGGTTATAAACAATAATCCGATAACCCTTCAGTCAACGCTTTACGGGCTGTTTATCGGCATAATGCTCTCCGCCGCGGTTTACTGGTTTTCGTCGTTTTCGCTTATTGTGTCGTCCGACAAAATCATTTACACGCTCGGCTTCATCTCGCAGAAGGCGGCGCTTGTGCTCACAATGGCGCTTCGCTTTGTGCCGCTCTATATCCGCAAGGCAAGGCAGATAAACGGTACCCAGAAAGCGCTCGGGCTCTATAAGGACGAAACTATTATCACCCGTTTCAGAGGCGGGGTGAGAGTGTTTTCGGTACTGATGACAAATATGATTGAAAAAACGATAATCACCTCGGACAGTATGGCGGCGAGGGGCTACAGCGGCGGAAAAAGAAGCGGATATCCGCTGTTTAAATTCACTTTTAAAGACGCCGTTTTTCTCGCGGTCACGGTTTTTCTCACACTGCTTACCGCCGTGCCGCAGGCGAAGGGCGCCCTCGATTTCAATTTTTATCCGCATATCGACATAACCTTTTACGGTGTTTCATCGGTGGCGGCTTATACGGGCTACGCGCTTTTGTGCCTGTGCCCGTCAGTTTATGAAGGGAGTGACAGACTCAAATGGCATTATTTGATATCAAGAATTTAAGTTTTGCCTATCCCGCGGGCAAGCGGATACTGCGCGATGTCACTCTCACGGTGGAACAGGGCGATTTTCTTGTTCTCTGCGGCCCCACGGGAAGCGGCAAAACCACGCTTTTAAAACTGTTAAAGCCCGAACTTTTCCCCTTGGGAGAAAAGAGCGGCGAGGTGCTTTTTGAAGGCGCGGATATAAATGCTCTTCCGCCCGAGGCCTCCTGCCGCATCGGTTTTGTTCAGCAATCGCCCGAACATCAGATTGTGACCGACAAGGTCTGGCACGAGATTGCCTTCGGAATGGAGAATATGTGCTTTGACAAAATGCTTATGAAGCGCAGAATGGCTGAAATAATGAGTTATTTCTCAATCGATTCGCAGTTTGACACAAACACCTCCGACCTCTCGGGCGGTCAGAAGCAGATGATTTCGCTCGCCTCCGTTCTCGTTATGGATCCGAAGGTGATTATCCTCGATGAGCCGACCTCCCAGCTCGACCCCGTTTCCGCCTCGGGCTTTCTGCAGACTCTCAAAAAATTAAACGACGAACTCGGTCTTACAATAATCATCACCGAGCACCGCCTTGAAAACGTAATACCTCTGGGCAGCAAACTCTGCGTTATAGAGGACGGCTCCGTCACCGCCCTCGGCGAGACAAAGCAGGCAATAAAGGAAATTCTTTCAAATGAGAAAATCCGCCGCTCAATGCCCGGCAGTGTGCAGATATTCCACACCCTCGGCGCGAATGGCGAGTGTCCGCTGAATGTTCCGCAGGGCAGGGCGTATCTGAAAAACAATATGCCGCAGTCAATACGGGAACTGCCCGAAGAGGAACAGCAGGGCGGCAGTGAAACGGAAATCAAAATAAAAAATCTCTGCCTGCGCTACTCCAAAAACTCGCCCGATGTTCTTAATCAACTTAATCTCACGGTTTACAAAAACGAGATTCTCTGCGTTTTAGGCGCGAACGGCTCGGGCAAAACAACGTTATTAAACGCCGTCGCGAATCTCGTCACCCCCTACGCGGGCAAAATCGAAATAAAGGGTAAAAACATAAAAAAATACAGGGGGCAGGAACTTTACAACAACCTGCTCGCCATGCTTCCGCAGGATGTGGAAACCGTGTTTCTGCGCAACACCCTGCAGGAGGAATTTGAGAAGGCGGGCGTTGACCCGACCGACCTGCCTTATGACCTGTCCTACGCCTACTCAACGCACCCATACGATCTGAGCGGCGGCGAACAGCAGCTTGCCGCGCTTGCCGTGGTGCTTGCCTCAAAGCCGGAGATTCTTCTGCTCGACGAGCCGACAAAGGGGCTTGACAACGGGGCGAAGGCAACGCTGTGCAAAGCCCTCAGGGCGCTTAAGGAAAAAGGAAAGACGATTGTTATTGTCACCCACGATGTTGAGTTCGCCGCGCGGTGCGCCGACAGGGCGGCAATGATGTTCCGCGGTGAAATCACCTGCATTGAAACTCCGCGCAGGTTCTTTACCGACAACATTTTCTACACCACCTCCGTCGCGAAAATAACGGCGGGGCTTATCGAAGGCGCGGTCACTCCCGAGGATTTTGAATACTGCGCGGGAGGCGGAAAATGAGAGTAATCCAAAACGAAAAACTGCGCACTGTGCTTTCATATTTAATACCGTTCGTGCTCATCCCCGCGGTTGTTATAGGCGGCATAGCGGTATTCAGAAGCAGGGGCTATTCATACCTGATATTCGCCGTTTCCGCATTGACGATTCTTCTTTTTGTCTGCGGATTTGACAGGCGCAAAACGGGCACGCGGCGGCTTGTTTTAGTGGCGGCGTTCGTGGCGCTCGCGAGCGCGGGCAGGGCGGCGTTCTCGTTCATACCGGGTGTAAATCCCGTAACGGCGGTAACAATTCTCGCCGCGGTTTATCTCGGGGGCGAGGCGGGCTTTATGATAGGCGCCTTCTCGGCTCTTGTCTCAAACATTTTCGCGGGGCAGGGCGTGTGGACTCCGTTTCAGATGTTCGCCTGGGGAATGATAGGACTTTTCGCGGGCATTTTCGCGAAATATTTCGAGGGCAGAAAACTGCGCCTGTGCGTTTACGCCTTCTTCTGCGGAATATTCTATTCGCTCATAATGGATGTGTGGACAACGCTCTGGACCTACGACGCGTTCAACCTGCCGTTTTACCTTGCCAGCATAACAAGCGCGGTGCCCTATACAGCGGTTTACGCCGTTTCAAACGCCGCCTTCGTGTGGCTTATGGCAAAGCCCTTCTCAGAAAAACTCGGCAGAATAAAACTCAAATACGGAATATGAAAACTCCGCCCGCTTTGAACACGGACGGAGTTTTTTGTTGCAAACGGGAAATATTTGTTGTAAATTATAATCATAAATCTTTACGGGGTGACTGTATGGAAAAATTCATTTCGTTTTTTACAACCCTGACGCTCATTTTCAACTATCTTTTCGGTTTGGGCGCCGTGGGCGTATCCGACGGCTGGGAGCTTTCATCAAAACAGAAACTCAGCCCGGTCGTTTCTATGTTCAGCGGGCAGGGAATCTGCTGTGACGGGGAGCATTTTTACGGCTCGGGCTCAATTACGGCGGTCAATTTCACGGGGCTTGCCAGATTCGACCTCAATATGAAATGCGAACTTAAAAAGAGCGGCAGAGTGCCCGAGGAGTTCCACGAAAAGTACGGCAGTAACCACATCGGCGGCATCGACTGCGCAAACGGCTTTATTTACGCCCCTGTTGAGGGCGACACGGATGAGGGCTATCTTTACAATTTCATTCTGCTCTACGACTGCGAAACCCTCGAATACACGGGCACTTATTATGATATGACCGGCGATTATCTGAACGACGGCATTCCGTGGTGCGCAGTTGACAGAGAAAACGGCTTTCTCTACACATCGCGATTTGACCCCGTTGACGAAATCCTGCAGTATGACCTTGAAACAATGCAGTTCATCAAGGCGATTCCTCTTGAGAAGCAGCTTCACCGCATTCAGGGCGGCTCGGTTTATGAGGGAAACCTTTACCTCTCGTTTGACAATAAAAACCCCGCGACAGAGGAATACATCTACTGTGTAACCCCCGCGGACGGCTCGGTTGAAACCGTGCTTGTGCGCACGCTGCCGAACTACGACAACGAGGCGGAGGATTTATGCGTTTACCCGCTGCCCGACGGCTCGCTCATACACACCGTGGATTACGACAAACTCATATGCGCAAACATAATGCACCTGAAAAAGACAGGCTGATAATCGCCCGACAATAAGGGATATAAAAAAAGAATGCAGGGAGCATATCCCTGCATTTTTGTTTGTGGTTATAAAGTTTCTGCTCAGTTGAGGAATGACGCGATGTCGCTGTCGCCGAGTGTGTTTATGCCGTTTTCGGAAAGGATTTTTTCCGCCTGCTCCACATCGTCGACTCTGAGTACAACATAGGCGTTGCCGTGAACCGCGCCTGTGAACGCGTAAACATATTCAATGTTTATGCCGGCTGTTCTGAGCACGCGGAGCACGCTGTTGAGCGCCCCTGCCTCATCGTTCATTTTTACTGCGATTACGGGCGTTTCTTTAACTACGGTGTCGTTGTTGATTGCCGCCTTTGTCTTTTCAATGTCTGAAACAATTATTCTCAGAATGCCGAAATCCTTTGTGTCGGCAACGCTGAGCGCGCGGATGTTGACACCGGCGTCTGTGATTGCCGAAATGGTTTCGCACAGGGTACCGGGGGTGTTTTCAAGAAATGCGGATAATTGTGTAATAGCCATGGTGCATCCTCCTTAATGTAATTTGCGTTTGTCAATAACGCGTACGGCTTTGCCTTCGGAGCGTTCAATGGTTTTGGGTGCCACAAGGTGAATCTTGGGACCGATTCCGAGCATTGAGCGCATTGCGGTGTTGAGGTTCTTTTCGTGTGTCTGCATTTCCGACACCTTGTCGGAGAACAGCTCCGCGGGGCATTCAACATAGATGTCGAATGTGTCGGTGTTGTTTACGCGGTCAACAACAATCTGATAGTTAGGGGTGTAGCCCTCCTTGAGGAGTACGGTTTCTATCTGGCTCGGGAAAACATTTACGCCGCGGATAATCATCATATCATCGCTTCTGCCGAGGGGCTTTGTCATTTTGACAAAGGTTCTTCCGCAGGAGCATTTTTCTCTTGAAAGAATGCATATATCCTTTGTTCTGTAGCGGAGCAGCGGGAAGCCTTCCTTGTCAAGCGAGGTGAAAACAAGCTCGCCCTTTGACCCTTCGGGAAGCACTTCACCTGTGTCGGGGTCGATTATTTCGGCGTAGAAATGGTCTTCGTTTATGTGCATTCCGGTCTGTTCCTCACATTCGAAAGCCACGCCGGGGCCGGAGGTTTCGGTAAGGCCGTAGATGTCGTATGCCTTTATGCCCAGACTTTTTTCAATCTCCTGCCTCATTTCCTCGGTCCAGGGTTCCGCGCCGAAGATTCCCGCTTTAAGTTTGTTGTCGGAGGGTTTATATCCCTTTTCGGCAAGGGTTTCGCCGATATAGGCGGCGTAAGAGGGAGTGCAGCAGATGATTGTGGAGCCGAGGTCCATCATAAACTGAATCTGTCTGTCCGTATTGCCGGAGGACATCGGCAGGGTCATACAGCCTACTTTATGCGAGCCGCCGTGCAGACCCGAGCCGCCCGTAAACAGACCGTAACCGTAGCAAACCTGGCAAATGTCTTCGTCCGAGCCGCCCGCGGCAACAATCGCTCTGGCGCAGCAGTCTTCCCAGAGGTCGATGTCGTGCTGAGTGTAGAACGCGACAACGCGTTTGCCCGTGGTGCCCGAGGTGGAATGGATTCTTACAATGTTTTTGAGGTCCGTGCCGAGCAGACCGTAGGGATAAGCCTCGCGAAGGTCGTCTTTGCTGAGGAAGGGCAGTTTTTTGATGTCGTCCACGCTCTTTATGTCGTCGGGCGTGACACCCTTCTTCTCCATAAGATTGCGGTAGTAGGGAACATTGCCGTAAACATATTTCACCTGCTTTACAATCTTTTCGTTCTGGATTTCCCTGATTTTTTCATACGGTGCGGTTTCGATTTCCGGCTGGTAATAGTTTTTCATAAACTCTCCTTCCTTTTTCGAGGAAAACATAAAATCAAAAAGGTGCAGCACCGGTTAAAGTGCTACACCTTATGTGAATTCCGATTATTTCCTGAGCTTCACAAGTTTTCGCATAGCAAATTAACCTCTTCCGGCGCTAAACCAAAAGAAGCTGAAGCTAAAGCGGAACTTGTTGAATTCAGGAACGTTTTTCATAGCTTTCCTCAATTTGTTTATGACTTTTGATATGCTTCAGTGCTGAAACGTGGTTTTATTATAGAGCCGATTTTTGCGTTTGTCAATAATTTTTTGCAAATCATACGAATCGGATAAAATGTGTATGGAAAGCGCATAAGTGACAGCTTTACACTTGACGAAAAAGATAAAGAAAAAAGATAAAAAAAGAGAATAAAAAAGGATTCTAAATATCTTATAAAAAATAAGTTTTCAATTTCTAATAATTTGTAAAGGAAAACTCTGCGAATGGCCATAATTCACCTCAAATGCAACAAACTCTTTATTTTTTGCTTCCTTTGCCTGAGATTGTATATTTTGGCTATTTTATCGCTGTTCTTTTCAGAACTTGCCTCAATAATCTTTTTATCCGTTCCGTCGTATTCGTTCAACGAAGGCAGCACGGGATAATCCATTTTTGAAAAATAAATATTATAAAGCTGTTCTTTTTCCTCTTCGGTAAATTCTCCGGTTTCTATAAGATGAGCGTTTGATAAATAGATAATGCAAATTGCCTGAGAAAAACCTTTTAATATATCCGGGTCGCTTTGCAGAGAGTATTTTTCAATAAGACTGTTTCTTATTGAAGCTGTTTTTATGCCGACCTGCGAAGATTGCTTGACCTTGCTGAAATCGGCTTTGCGCTTTGTGAGTGTTGAATTGTCCTGGAGATAGTTATAGCCGCAGTAATCTGTAAAACAGACATTTTTGATGTTGTGATTAAGCAACTCTGTATTAAAAAGACAATCTTCGGAAATACTGACCGTCTCATCAAAACAAAGCTCGTTTCCGGAAATAATGTCACGGCGATATAACTTGGCTACAGGTGATTGGAAAAGAAATATCTGCAGCCTGCGTTTTAAAATAACAGCAATATATTCCTGCCCGGAAAGCGTGCTGTTTTCCGGGGCGAGTTTCGTTTCCGTGCCGTTCTTAATCAGTTTCATTCCGCTCTGAACAATGTCGTATTTACATTCTTCAAGAGGTTTCGTAAGAGAATAAAGGTAATCGCTGTCGATATAATCATCCGAATCAATAAAAGCAATATATTCTCCTTCGGTTTTTTTTAAGCCGAGGTTCCTTGCGGATGAAACACCGCCGTTTTGCTTATAAAAGTATTTGAATCTGGCGTCGCTTTCCGCAAAATTTTTGCAAATGTCAGCAGTACCGTCGTCGGATCCGTCATCAATCATCAGCACTTCAAAATCCGTAAAGGTTTGAGACGCAATACTGCCCAAGCATTTTTTCAAATGCTTTTCACTGTTGAAAATCGGAATGATAATACTTACTTCGGGCATATTTATTACCTCTTATCTTGCCTGATTAAAAAGATTTGTTGAGATAAAACAATAATACTATATTTTTATTCAGAAATCAATCATAACAAAAATATTACCCCCGCTTTCACAACAGGGGTAAAAAAACAATAAGTGTTCTTGTTCAACCTCATTTATTCTCAATATCTAAATTTCAAGGATTTTAAAAAGATAATTAAAATATTTTTTTGCTTTTAATTTTTTCTTTTTAATATTCCTTTTAATGAGCCTTTTTCCAAATAAATCAATTGGATTTATTTGAGTTTGTTTTTTTGAGACCGGGCTTTGAACAAAAAAATAAACGGACTTGTGTCAGATAACACAAGTCCGAAAAAGACGATAATTTTATTTTAGATTTTCAGAGTAATTGATTTTGAATAATGATAAAACTTATTATTCGTACTCAATCGTCGCCGTGGGTTTGGGGGTGAAATCGTAGAGAACTCTGTTCACGCCCTTTACCTCGTTTACAATGCGGTCGGTGATGTGCTGCATAAGCTCAAAGGGGATGTTTTCAACGGTCGCTGTCATCGCGTCGCGGGTGTTTACCGCACGGATGATTACGGGCCACTCAAAGCATCTCTCACCGTTTTTGATGCCCGTCGATTTGAAATCGGGAACAACGGTGAAATACTGCCAAACCTTGCCCTGAAGACCGTTCTTCGCGAACTCCTCGCGCACAATGGCGTCGGATTCCCTTACCGCCTCAAGACGGTCCCTTGTGATTGCGCCGGGGCAGCGTACGCCCAAGCCGGGGCCCGGGAAGGGCTGACGGTAAACCATGCTGTCGGGCAGACCGAGGGCCGAGCCGACCGCGCGGACTTCGTCCTTGAAGAGAATCTTTACGGGCTCAACGAGTTCAAACTGCAGGTCGGCGGGAAGACCGCCCGCGTTGTGGTGCGCCTTGATTCCTTTTTCGCTCTCGAGAATGTCGGGCCAGATTGTGCCCTGAGCGAGGAATTTAATGCCGTCCAGTTTGCGCGCCTCCTCAGCGAAAACCTCAATGAATTCGCCGCCGATTATCATTCTTTTCTGCTCGGGGTCGGTAACGCCCGCGAGTTTGTCGAGGAACCTGTCAACGGCGTCAACATAGATTAAATTCGCCTTCATCTCGTCGCGGAAAACCTTCTGCACCTGCTCGGGTTCGCCCTTGCGGAGAAGGCCGTGGTTTACATGCACGGCAACAAGCTGATCGCCTACGGCTTTTATGAGCAGCGCCGCCACAACGGAGGAGTCAACGCCGCCGGAGAGGGCGAGGAGCACCTTGCTGGAGCCGATCTGCTCACGCAGAAGTTTTACCTGCTCGTCAATAAAAGCGTTCGCGAGCTCGGGTGTGGTTATTCTTGTCATATTGTCGGGTCTTCTGTTGTTGTCCATAAAAATCTCCCTTCATATTCGATAGAAAAATTATATCAAAACGAGCGAAAACGGTCAATAAAAAAGTTGCATAAATATAAAAAAATTACGGGATGAAATTAAAATAATTTGCCGTATCAAAACGAAAAAGGCACCGCCTGCGCGATGCCTTTTAAAATGCTTATACAATACCCTGAGCGGTCATTGCGTCAACAACCTTCTCAAAGCCGGCAATGTTAGCGCCGGCAACAAGGTCGTAGCCGTAGCCGTATTTCTCAGCCGCCTTCGCGGAGGAATCGTGGATGTTGACCATAATCTGATGAAGTTTCGCGTCAACCTCTTCTTCCGTCCAGCTGTATCTCATGGAGTTCTGGCTCATTTCGAGAGCGGATGTGGCGACACCGCCCGCGTTGACCGCCTTTGAGGGGGCAACCGCCTTGCACTTCTCTTTGAGATATGCGAGGGCTTCGTTTGTGGTGGGCATATTCGCGACCTCGATGTAGTAATCAACGCCGTTTGCGACTATCTGTTCCGCTTCCTTCATGCCGATTTCGTTCTGAGTGGCGCAGGGCATTGCTATATCAACCTTTACGCCCCAGGGCTTTTCGCCGGCGTGGAACTCAACGCCGAATCTGTCGGCGTAATCCTGCGCCTTGTCTCTGCCGCTGGCTCTCATCTCGAGCAGGTAGTTTATCTTTTCATCTGTTACGATGCCGTCCGGGTCATAGACATAGCCGTCGGGACCTGAGATTGTAACGGCTTTGCCGCCGAGCTCGGCAATCTTTTTCGCCGCGCCCCAGGCAACATTGCCGAAGCCGGAGAGAGCGACTGTTTTGCCCTTGATATCCTCGCCGAAGTGCTTGAGAACCTCAAGTGTATAGTAAATCGCGCCGTAGCCCGTCGCTTCGGGTCTGATAAGAGAACCGCCGTATGAGAGGCCCTTGCCGGTGAGAACGCCGTTTTCGTAACATCCCTTGATTCTCTTGTACTGACCGAAGAGGTAGCCGATTTCTCTGCCGCCTACGCCGATATCGCCCGCGGGAACGTCAACATCGGGACCGATGTGGCGGAAAAGTTCCGTCATAAAGGACTGGCAGAAACGCATGATTTCAGCGTCCGATTTGCCTCTGGGGTCAAAGTCGGAACCGCCCTTGCCGCCGCCGATGGGGAGACCGGTAAGGCTGTTTTTGAAGGTCTGCTCAAAGGCGAGGAACTTCATAATTCCGATATAGACCGAGGGATGGAAGCGCAGGCCGCCCTTGTAGGGGCCTATGGCGCTGTTGAACTGAACGCGGTAGCCGGTGTTGACATGAACCTGACCGTTGTCATCGGTCCACGGAACGCGGAAGATGACCTGTCTCTCGGGTGTTACAAGACGCTCGAGAAGAGCGCTCTTGCGGTACTCCTCCTCATTTGCCTCAATGATGGGGCTGAGGGATTCGAGCACCTCTTTGACTGTCTGGTGAAATTCGGGCTGACCCGGGTTTTTGTCAACGACCATTTGATACACTTCGTTCAAATAGGACATGGTGACTCCTTCTTTCTTTTATTAAGTTTTAAAATCATTACCGGACGGGACAAACACACAAAATCCCGCCGGATCATTAAACAGTATTATATTACTTTATCAAATATCTTTCAATATTTATATTTCCGAATTAATTGCCGTATTAATCTTATTTTTTCGCAATTTGCATAATTTGACCGCCGAACTTGCAAAATCCAAGTGCCGAAAAGCCCAAATGAACACAATCCTGCATTTTTACTGCGGCGCAAAATCAAAAACCGGAATCATCCGCCGATATTGTAATAAAACTTGATAAGCCCGTTTGAAACAAGCTGCTCGCGGATGCTTTCGTGAAGATATTTTTCAAAAACCGCTTTGTTTTTAAAAGTGATGACAGTTCCTTTTCCGTCTTTTATTGACGGAAAATTTCTTGCCGTGTTGTCGCTGTAATGCACACTGTCATATTCGCCGTAGCCCTCGGCAGAAACGGAGTCTATCTCATTCCTGAGCTGAACGATTTCGCTTTGCCCCTCCTTGAGAAGGTAACTCAGAAGATATACACTTTCATAATCGGGCACGGAGGCGGCGTAGCGTCTGATTTTGTCGAGCGCTTTCTGCCATTTTTCAAGTTTCGCATATTCCTCGTGGAGCGTGAAAACCGCGTTTTCGCCGTTTATCTGAATATGCAGGCGGTTGTATTCCGTGAAAACATCGAGCAGAGTCAGCACATCGTCCTTTATTGCCGAATACATCGAGTCAACCGAAAGGATAAGCCCCGTCTGCGCTTCAATGCTGTCCAGCGCGGAGTTTATCTGCGAGTCCTCAATCGCGCCCGAAGCGGATATTTCGCCCGATTCGCTCTGCCATTTTTTGAGCGTGTCCTCATCATAGGCGCCGAGCAGGGCGGGGTAGGTGTCCTTTATTTCGGTTCTCAGAGCGACATATTTTTTAAGCTGAGCGGCATACTCCCCGTCTCCGTATTCGAGAATTCCCGAAGCGCGGGAATAGTCGCCCGCGTGGATATCCCTTACGGCGGAGCGGATAACAATTTTTTCGCGGTTCTGTGTGATTACCGCTGCCGCGGCAACAATCAGCGCGAGGCAGACAACGGCGGCGGTTATTTTCGCCTTTTTACTCATATCATTTTACCGTCGAGCGGCGCTTCAACAAGCAGGTTTATGCGCATTACCGCCTTGCCCGCGACACCGAGCAGACGCTCGTTGCTTATCATCTGGGCGGCGTAGTTCTTTACATATTCCTCCATCGTTTCAATTGAAGGCATGCTTGTCGGCTTGAGCGTTACATTGTCGCCGTCAAATGTGAGGGTAATCCGCCTTTCACAGATGGATTCAAGCGGCCTCATACGCACCTCAAGAGTGGTCTCGTCGAGCCAGGCGGCGCAGCTCGCGGCGGTGAAATCTATGCCCGCGAGGTGAATCTTTGACTTGCGGATATCGCCGTCCATACCGCACTCTATCGTGTTGTGGCAGGGACCTTCGTCCCAGGTCATGGTGCAGGTGTTCTCGCCGAAGCGGAACACCACATTGTCTATATTACCGCCCTTGTCGGCGGACATATATGTTACGGGAATTGTCAGCATTGAAACGGGGAAGCCGACAGCGTTCAGAATATTGTTTCTCTTGAAATGGATGAGTTTGCCGTTTACCGTGCTCTCGTAGGGGCTTCTCGGCATTGCCTCAAGGCAGGGCAGGGGCGAAAGGTCGAGATCCCTGCAGGCGTCCTCCGGCTCCTTCTTCATCTCGTTTATAAACATCTTCGGCAGATGCCTGAAAATGATTTCTCTCGATTTTTCCTCAAATATCTCGCTCTGGGTTATGATGAACTGCGCGTCATAATCCTTGAAAACTATGCCGAACTGCGAGAACATTCCGTCCGCGCGGTAGGTGTTTTCGCAGGCGCACTGCCAGAAGAAAAAGCCGTATCCCACACTGCTGTGGGCGCTCCTGTTTGCCACGGAGTTATCCACAAGGTTTGAGGTTGCCTGTTCAACATACCAGGCGGGTATAACCTGCTTGCCGTTGTAAACGCCGTTGTTCGCAAGGCAGACGGTGAATTTCGTAAGCTCGTCCGTGGTTATGAACAGACCCCATCCGCCAGCTTCTCTGCCCTGTTTGTCGCATTCCCAGAATGGCATACGGTTGTATCCCAGAGGGTCAAAGAGTCTGGGCTTCAGGAACTCGCGTACGGTCTGCCCCGTGAGCTTTTTGATTATTACCGAGCAGAGGTAGGTGTTTTCACTTATATATGACCAGCTTTCGCCGGGCTTGTAGCCCCAGGGCGCCTCGAAAAACTGCTTTACCCAGTCGGGCTTCTGCTTGTCGGAGAGTATGCTCACATTCTTGCCTGCCGACATTGACAGAAGGTGATAAACCGTCATCGCCTCAAGGTTTTCGTCCGGTGTTTTCGGGCGGAATTCGGGGAAGAGATCGGCGACCTTCGTGTCAAGCGATACTATTCCCTCGTCAATGGCAAAGCCCATGGCGATTGAAATGAAACTTTTGCTCACGGAATACATTGTGTGCGGAATTTCGGGCGCGTAGGGGTAGCGCCAGCGCTCGTAAGCCACCTTGCCGTGGCGCACAATCTGAATTGAATGCACCTCGTCCTCGTTTGCCTCAAAGTCCTCGATAAGCGCCTTTATCTCCTTGGAATCAACGCCGACCTCTTCGGGAAACTTCGCTCTGGGCAGTTCAAAATCCGCTTTTTTTGCCATGGGAACGCCTCCTGTACAATTACTGAATAATTATTATAGCATATATCTAAAATAAATAAAATACTGTTTTTTTAAAAAATATTTCAAAAAAATCAAACAAATGTTTGACAACTACCGAACAAATGTGTTATAATCACATTGCAAATAGTATGAAAGGGCTGTGCACGACACGGCAGAGGTGCTCAAATGAAGCCTATCAGTGAAAGTCAGCGCAAGATATATGAATATCTTGTTGAAAAAGCCAAGGAGGGAATAACCCCCAGCGTGCGCGAAATCTGCGCGGCTGTAGGGCTTCGCTCCACATCATCGGTTCAGGCGAATCTCGACTCGCTCGAGGCGGCGGGTTACATAGAGCGTCCGCCCATGCTCAAAAGAGTCATCAAAATCTGCGGCATGGCTGAAAACGTTGCCCAGGTGCCGCTTCTCGGCACGGTCACCGCGGGTATGCCGATACTAACGGTTGAAGAGGTGGAGGGCTACCTTCCGTTTTCGCAGCCCGGCGCGCAGGACAAGGAACTTTTCGCCCTTCATGTAAGGGGCGAGAGTATGATTAACGCCGGCATTCTCGACGGCGACATAGTCATAGCGGAGAGAACTCCGACCGCCGCAAACGGCGAAATAGTAGTCGCCCTCATCGGCGAGGAGGCGACCGTAAAGCGTTTCTATAAGGAGAACGGACATTTCCGCCTCCAGCCCGAAAACGACATTTTCGAGCCGATTATCGTAAACGAGGTAATCATCCTCGGCAAGGTCATCGCGAGTTACAGATATTATTAAAACAAAACGGCTTCCCAAGGGCGGTCCTTCATAAGCCAGTAATGCCTCAAAGAGCGACCTTCGCACATCTTATGCAGGTATTCCTCCTCGGAATACGACAAGTATTACTCGTCGTCATAACCTGCAAATATGCACAAATTTCATCTCTTTGAGGTGTGAAACAGTTTTCACGCGAAAAATGAGCCGCAGAACAAGGAAGATTTGTGAAAGCATACTTTGTGTATGGTAA
>JAEERC010000064.1 GCA_016285645.1 Clostridiaceae bacterium
CGTCGTGGCCTCCTCCTCTGGGGGAGGTGGCACGGCGTAAGCCGTGACGGAAGGAGTCCGTATGAATTTAAAATATAACGGAAGCCTGAATGAGAAAGCAAAGGATCTCCGTAAAAACGCGACTCCGTGGGAAAACAAACTTTGGTATGAGTATCTGAACACCTGTGTACCACGGTTTCAGAGACAGAAGGCAATCGGTAATTACATAGTTGATTTTTATTGCGGCAAAGCAAAACTCGCCGTTGAACTTGACGGCGGCGGGCATTATGAAAAAGACAAACAGGCAAAAGATGAGTTAAGAACGAAGCAACTTAACAGTCAGGGAATAACCGTAATCCGGTTTTCAAATTTTGAGGTTGACACAAATTTTTATGAAGTCTGCTCGGCAATTGACAATGCGGTAAAAAGCAGGACCGGAAATGACAAATGATTTTGCGCGGACTCCTTCCGTCTTGCTCACTTCGTTCGCAATCCACCTCCCCCATAGGAGGAGGCCACGACGGACGGAAGATTGTTCTTAAACAAGTACTGATATCGATGTTTATACTCGACAATTACTCATTACTCATTTCTCATTACTAATTAATTATTGCCTTCCGGCTTTAATAAATATTGAAAATAATATGAGGGGGTTTTCCATTATGCAAAAGATTCTCGCAAAACTGAATTCCTTAAAAAAGAACAGCAAAGGTTTTTCACTCGTTGAGCTCATAATCGTCATAGCGATTATGGTTGCCCTTGTGGCAATGCTCGCCCCGCAGTTTGTAAAGTATGTTGCGAAATCACGCGACGCGGTTATCACCAGAGCTGCTGAGGACGTTCTTTCGGTTGCCAAATCGGAATATGCGCTCGGTCACCTTGTTGTTACCGGTTCATCCTCGGGTGAAATCCGTGTTCAGACCGATTCCAGAGGCAAACTGATAGTCAGAACAACCAATCTTGATTATGATGACGGAGAAGGTCACGGCAACACATTTGAAGACATGTGCGGCCTTGACGAAAACCAGGTTTCCAAGTCTGAAAAAGCTTATATAATAAGGATTGAAGCAGGCAATTTCACCTCAGGTGAAACTCAAGCTGTTTTCAGTGAAGAGGTTACCGACGGCGGTCACAGCGACCTTCCCGGCAATCCGTAATTATAATTACGGCAGTTCCTTTCCACCCGCAAACCCGTAGGGGCGGCAACCTGCCGCCCGCAAAAACATAAATGTCATTGCGAGGCAGTGCGCACACTGCCGCGGCAATCTCAAAAGGTAAATTCTCAAACGGGAGAATCCCGCGGCCGGCGAAACGCCTCCCTCGGAATGACAGCAAAAACACAGCAGTGAGAAAAACGGCAATCCGGGCGCGGAACAGGATAATAAACCGGCGAAGCCCCTTAATTGCTCATTGCTCACTTCTCATTGCTCATTAAATCGGATACACCCTTCCGCAACTAAGGGGGGAGCGGAGGGTTATCATAAAAAAATTTTATATGGAGGAAATCACAATGTTATTCATGAAAATGGCAAAAGCCCGCGAAGCTCGCAAAGATAACAAAGGTTTCTCACTTGTTGAGCTTATCATCGTTATCGCCATCATGGTTGCTCTTGTAGCAATGCTCGCACCTCAGTTCGTTAAATACGTTCAGAAGTCCCGCGACGCTGTTGTTTCATCAGCAGCAGAAGATGTTCTCGCAACAGCCAAATCCGAATTCGCGCTTACCCACCTGACATTCTCAGGCACTGGTGATGGTGTTATCACTATCAGCGTAGTTGACAAGCACCTCAATGTTGCTCTTACTTCAGGTCTTAATTTTGACTCCTCGTCAACAACTGGCGCAGGTTGCACATTTGCTGAGCAGTGCGGTATTGACACTCAGAAGACCACACAGTCAACTCTCAAGTATGTCATCAACATCAAGAACAATGCGGGTTCACCCACATTCGAGATGGCTCTTGACAGCAGCGCAAGCACAGGTGGTTAATTTAACCATTAACATTTTTCTCTATTAAATCCAATTAATCCCGAAAGGCGCGTGCCTTTCACAATTGATTGATCTAGATTAATATTTTTCGCCCCAACACACCCCCTTTGTTGGGGCGAGGATTAATCAATTAATTCCGGATTCCAAATTCCGAATTCCAACGCAAAAACATTACCCCATCGCAGCGGCGACAACCTGTCGCCCGCAAAAGCAATCTCAAAGGAGAAAACGCCTTTGAAACAAGCACTTGACCTCATAATGGAAACGGCTCCATGGCTCGTTTACATAATAACTTTTCTTTTCGGCGTGGCGGTCGGCAGCTTTCTGAATGTCTGCATCTACCGTATTCCGAAACACGAATCCATCGTAACCGTGCCGTCGCACTGTATGAGTTGCGGCAAAAAACTGCACTGGTATGAACTTATTCCCCTTTTCAGCTGGCTTGCCCTCAGGGGTAAATGCCACGGCTGCAAAGCGAAAATCTCGGCGCAATATCCCGTAATCGAGGCGGCAAACGGTCTTCTGTGCGTGCTGACCCTGTTTGTCAAGGGGCTGTCGGTCGATATGGTTCTCACGGCGGCGCTCGGCTCGGTTTTACTGGTTATTTCAATAATTGACGCGCGCACAAAAGAAATTCCCTTCCCGCTTGTAATCGCGGTCGGAGTTCTCGGAGCGATAAGGCTGGTTTTTTACCACGAACACTGGCTGAATTCCATTCTCGGCGCGGTTGTAATGGGCGCGCTGTTCCTCATAATCATCGTTGTCACGGGCGGGAAAGCCCTCGGCGGCGGCGATTTCAAACTTGTTATAGCGGCAGGGCTATTTGTCGGGCTTAAAAACTGCGTTATCGCGCTTTTCCTCGCGAGTTTTTTCGGCTCGGTAATCCACCTGACCCTTATGAAGGTAAAAAAGATGGGGCGCGAACTCGCCTTCGGTCCCTACCTCTCGTTCGGATTTTTCACTGTTGCCCTCTGGGGCGATAAACTGTTCGATTTCTACCTTAATATAATAGGTATTAAATAAAGAAAACTATTAAGGTTATATAATACCTTTTTATATAAATATATCAGCGAACAAATAACTGGAAAAGGAATGATTAATTATGGCGGCTAAGTTGTTAAACATCGAATGCGGAAAGCGTATATGTAAAGTTGCGGTTTCCGAAAAGAAAGGCAAAGCATATTCAATCAGCGATTGCTTTATGTTTGCCACACCCGAAGGCGCTGTAGTTGACGGTCAGATCGTCAACCCGGTGGAACTCGGCGAAAAGCTCAAGCAGGAACTGAGCATGCACGTCATCACCTCGGGCAGCGTGATTTTCTCGGTAACATCAACAAAGATTGCGACCCGTGAAGTCACCCTTCCGATTACGAAGGACGAGCAGTTCAAGAACGTCATCCGCACAAATATTTCGGACTATTTCCCGATTGACACGTCCAAATATATTGTTGACACGATGATTCTTGAGAAATCCAAGAAGGAGACTCGCGCTCTCGTAGTAGCGATGCCCATGGCAATGAGCGACAGCTACACGACTCTTGCCGACGCGGCGGGGCTCACTGTTGACTCAATCGACTTCAGCGGCAACTCACAGTTCCAGGTTCTCAAAGGATTCCAGGGCGACGGCGTCAATATGTATATCTCAATTGACCCGGACTCCGCTTCCGTAATCTTTATGGAAAACGGCAGAATGCTTATGCAGCGCGCCCTTTCCGTAGGCGGCGACGAAATGATCTGCCGCTATATGGCAACTCAGGAAATGATGGATGAGGACTATATCAAAGCCCTTCAGGAACTCAGCGTTTCCAAGGAGAATCCCGTTGCCATAGCGGACACGGAAGAATTCGGCGACTGCCTTTCAAGGCTTGTTACCGGCCTTTCGAGAAGCGTTGACTACCTGCATTCAAGCAGTGAGGAGAACGCCGAAAAGACTATTGACAGAGTAGTTCTTATGGGCAGCTGCTGCCACCTTGCCGGCCTCAAGGAGCTTGTTGCGGATTCAATCGCCTCCTCAACCTACTGGCTTGAGGAAGTTCCCGAAATGCAGGGCCTTGCAAACAGCATCGAATCCATTTCGGTTTATATCAACTCGCTCGGCGCGCGTGTCGCTCCGCTCAACTTCCTTACCGATGAATACCTCAAGAGAACCGGCAGAGCCGGCGGCAAGAAAAAGAGCAGTGCCGCTTCGCATTACGGTGTGCTTGTGTTTGTTGCGGGTCTGGTTATCGCGGGCGTTCTGTTCGGCATCAGCTATATGCAGAACAGAAGTCTCAACAACAACCTTACCGACATTGAAAAGAAAATCAACCGTCTTGAGTACGCTCAGGATACATATAATTCCTACCTCGCCTATCAGAAGGGCGACAAAGAGCTGCAGGCATATGTTGACGGCAGCTTAAACAACAACGAAGGCCTTTACGCCTTCTTCACCGAGATTGAAAGAAAGATGCCCACCGCCATCACAATGCTTTCGGCGGACTGCACAACAACGGGTGTTACAATGTCGGTTGAAGTTCCCACCTTTGATGAGGCGGAAGTTGTTATTTCCCAGTTCCGTTCGTTTGAATCAATAGATAACATCGTTGTCAGCTCAATATCCAAAACTGTTGACGACGCGGGTCTTGAAACTGTCGGCTTCTCAATTACCTGCACTTATGTAGTGCCCGAGGTTGAAGAGCAGGCAGCTGCGGAAGAATAATAAAGGAGGTGTGCAGAAATGGCAAAACAGGGTTCAAAGAAAAAACTTACATGGCGTGAGTATAACCTTATTCTCACGGTTTTAGGCATAGCGCTTGTTCTCGCCGCTTATTTCCTCGGCTATCAGAAATATTCCGAGCAGAACACCGCCCTTGAGACGGAAATCGGCACCCGCTCCTCATATCTCAATGAGCTGCAGGACTGCTTCAACAACGAGCCCACTTACAAAAAGGGCATAGCGGAAGCAAAGGATAATATTCAGAAGAATATTGACAAGCTCCCCACCAAAGTCATCTATGATGAAGACTTCCTTCATTATCTCAGAGAGGCAAACAAAGCCGTCGGCGCAGACCTCCAGACGGTTGACTTCCAGTCCAGCGCGGTAGTAGCGGAATTCTCCTGCTTCGTTGACGGGCAGAACAAGAACATCAAGGGTTACCGCACCGGCACAACCTCGGCGGGCACTCTCACCTACGCGCAGTTAAAAGAATATCTCAGATATGTTTATGAGAAAACCAGCCACACCACCTTTGTTGATTCCATTTCCATCGTTTACGACCCCGAGGTGGCAAAGCTCAACTCAACAGTTTCCCTTTCCAAGTATTATGTAGATTACGAAGGCGCTGAATACAAGCCCGAGCAGAGACCCAATGTGGGTATCGGCACGAGAGATCCGTTCGGCACGGGCAGCACACCCGCACCCGCGGCTTCAACAACCGCTCCCGCCGCCTCCACAACGGCTCCTGCCGCTTCAACAACCGCTCCCGCTTCAACCGCGGCTCCTGCCGCTTCAACAACCGCTCCCGCTTCAACCGCGGCTCCTTCATCCACGCAGGCAGCTTAAATCAACTGTTACAGGGGGAAAGCGCAATGTTTAAAAAATTTCACAGCGGCAACAAGGGCTTTTCCCTTGTTGAACTGCTTGTGGCTATAGTTATACTCGGCATTGCATCAAGCGCGGTTATTCACGCTTTTGTAACCGCTTCAAGAATCACCTCACAGGCGAAGGCCTTCGGCGAAGCGACCGGCGCCGCCGACAATATCGCCGAGGCGGTTGACGCCTTCAGCAAGGACGGTTTCCTTTCGGGCGCGTTTGCCGATATGCTCGGCGTGTCTGTTGAAGAGGAATCCAACCAGGTGTTCAAGCAGGATGACTCCACGCTCGCAATCAAAAACTTAACCTCGGGTAACGCCGAATATGACGCGGTTGTCACCTATTCCGAGGGTGACCCCGATGCAGACCCGAATAATGAACTGGAAGCTGATGATTACGGTATTTATGAGATAAACAACTACGAGCTTGCTCAATATACCGCTATGGACGGCTCCTTCACCCAGTCTTATGTTGACGGTCAGAATCCCGATTATCTTTCCGATGTCGCTTTCTGGGACGAGGCGCTGAGCAACCACGCCTCTCAGATTCAGGATGACGGCACACCCAAATATAAAGCCAAAAACCGCCTTATAAGCGTAAATGTCTATACCGATTCCACTGGTAAAATATATATGGATGTAGTCTATAACTATACCTACACCTATTTTTACAAAGAATATGTCAATTCAATTGAAACCGGAAATGTTTTAACCGGCACTTATGTCTATACCTGGCAGAGCGCGGTCACCTTCAACCAGGGCGATCCCTCCAAGTATGACCCGAGCGAGGGCAACGCGGAACCCACCGTATTCATAATGTATTATCCGGATTACGCCGCAAAATTATTTCCTGCGTATGAAAGACGGCCTTACTATGAAATCGACGACGAAAGAACGAATATGACCGATTCATATTATGATCTCGCGGACTATTCCTATTCCGAAACCAACAAAATCAATTATAACATTTCGTCTAATTACAGAGGCACGGACCTTATTGTAATCAACAACCTCGGCAATGTTCCCACCAAGTTCTTCATAGTCAAGCAGCGTATGGTTGATGATGCTGGCATTCCCTGCTCAGATTCCGCAATCCAGATGGTTCCAAACCCTATAGCCAATGTCAATATGCCCGGCGAAGTCGCGGCTTCAAAGTCCTGTATTGTTGAAAGACTTACGGACACAGCCCTTTTAACCAACAAAAAAGCCAATATGGTTTATACCAACGCCGGTGTCAACCTTATTAACGATCAGACTTTTGCAACGTTTAGGGGCTTTAAAATCGTAGGCGCGCAAGGTCCGGTGATTTCAGGTAATACAACTGCAAACGCTTATTTAAACAGTCAGGGTGAAGAGGATTATCTTAAAAACGACCTGGTTTCAACCGCCAAGGACCCAAGATATTTCAAAGTTACAATTGAAATTTATCCGGCAGGTTCGGTCGATACAGCCCAGGTTGCCGGCGGTCCCGAAAACCCGGATGAAGAGGTTCTTTATTCAATAAGCACCGTAGGTGCGTCACCGATTTATTCGTTCGTAGGTTCAAAACTTGAATAAAGCGCAGATATGTCATTGCGAGGAGCGAAGCTACGCGGCGATTTCGAAAAGCAAGCTCTAAAACAAGGAGATTCCCACGGTCGGCGAAACGCCTCCCTCGGAATGACAGAACAGAAATCAGTAATCATATTTATATGTCATTGCGAGGCAGTGCGCACACTGCCGTGGCAATCTCAAAAGGTCAGAAGACAATTGTAGAGATTCCCGCGGTCAGCGAAACGCCTCCCTCGGAATGACAGAACAGAAATCAGTAATCTTATTTATATGTCATTGCGAGGCAGTGCGCACACTGCCGTGGCAATCTCAAAAGGTCAGAAGACAATTGTAGAGATTCCCGCGGTCAGCGAAACGTATTCCTCGGAATGACAATACAGAAAAATGCAAAACAGTTATTATGTTTATATCCTTGCAAATGCAAACGGAACAGTTGTTTACACCGGAGTAACGAACGACCTTGTCAGAAGAGTTTATGAACACAAGTCGAATTTTGACAAAAAGAGTTTTACGGCAAGGTACAATGTTCATAATCTTGTTTATTATGAAGAAACATCCGATGCTTATGAAGCAATTACAAGGGAAAAACAAATAAAAAGTTGGAAAAGAAAAAAGAAAAATGAACTGATAAGCGAATTTAATCCGGAATGGAAAGATTTATACAGTTCTATTATTGATTAAATCATATTTTTTATATGTCATTGCGAGGCAGTGCGCACACTGCCGTGGCAATCTCAAAAGGGCAGAAGATTATTAGAGAGATTCCCACGGTCGGCGAAACGCCTCCCTCGGAATGACAGAACAGTTATTATCCTGACTTTATCCCCACAGTTCACGACGACAAACCCGGAGGTATAAAATGAAAAGCTTGAAAGCGTTAAAACAGAATAACAAGGGTGCCGGTATTGTCACGGTTGTTGTAGTTTTATCCTTCCTGACAACCATCGGTCTGCTCATTATGGCTATTTCATACACCTCGTCCGAGATGCGTGCATCCGAACGCTGGGGCAGAGAAGTCGCCTACAACGCGAACGGCGTTGTTGAACAGATGCGTTCGGGCGCCGAGCTTGCGGTGTCGGATTCCATCAAGGCGTGCTACACCCATGTTATGGCCAATTACAGCGCCTACAGAGACACTATTGAGGATGAGTTTGACCGTCAGTTCTGTGAATCTCTTAATAAATGGGCGCCGTATATAATGAAACCTGATACAAACAATCCCGGTGCATTGGTTAAAGAGTATTATACAGGTAAAAACGAAACCACGGGAGAATGGGAAACAGAAGTTAAAAATGATGGACCGAAACCGGAATGGATGCTTTTTAGAGGTCAACCCGATCGTTATGATCCTCATTATGATCCAGACGATCCTGACGACCGTTCTTATAAGCCAAAGTACTCTGTAAAAGCTCTCGAGGCATTTGTAAAAGCCGGATTCGGCGGCACAGCCACTGTCAACTGCCTTGTTGACGGCGTAACTGCAACCAGTGGCTTGGGTGTTGCTGAATGGAAATGGAAAAGCGGCGGAGAATCACCTGCTCCCGGTGGTGATATGCCTATCGGAGTAGTTCTCAAGGATGTTGTGGTGGATTATACCCGCCTTATGAGAACAGTCAGAATTACCACCGATATAGTTATCGATTTCCCCGACTTGGGCTATGTTTACAACGAGGAAACCCCCAGCAGCAAATTCACCGAATTCGCGGTTGTCGCCCTTGACTCACTTAAGCAGGACTCGGGTTATGTTGATGTAAAAGGTAAGGCGTACGCTGGAGAGATTGATATAGCGGCTAAAACTACAAGCCATCAGTTCAACCTTCTTCCCGGCGGTCTGCTTATATGCAACGGTAATGTTACAGTCAACGGTAATAACAACAATCCTTCAAATGCAAGCGAAATCGATGCAACACTTGCGACAATTACCGACGAGGATCAGAGGCAGGCGGAATCACTCAAGGCACACAGCGGCTTTTTGGTTGATACCGGTTCGACAATCTGGACCAGGAACATTGATATTATGCAGGACGGCATTGCCGCTCTCTGCTACAGGGCAAATGTTCTCAACGACCTGAACCTTGCCGCGTCCGGTGCTTCGGCTCTTGTTACGGGTGAGTATTATTACGGCTTTGGTTCGAGCGAAGATAACCCGAATGAAAGCTCGGCTATTATTTCAAAGGGCTTTAAATCCGACACAAATCCCAACAGCACTACATTAAGTCTTTATGACCTCAATTCTATGACTCTTGCGGGCTACGCTTTTGTCAACACCGCTACAGGCTTAGGCGTCAGCACCGGTCAGTCAATGGCTGTTTCCGAGGACCAGGTTGCCTACCTTGTTCCGATTGAAATGCTCAACTACGCGATTGACGAAACATGGGTTCAAAAAATCAATACAAACCCAGAGATTATTTCATGGGATGAATATAATGTAGTTGTTGCTCAGCTTAACAACAAAAACAACAAGCCGATTCAGAACACCCTCTGGACAATCGGCGGAACGGCGATGAAGCCCGACGATTACGGCATTACCGTAAATCCCGTGCCAATTACATATCCTCACATTTCGGATCCGATAGTATATTACTTCATGGAATTTGGTGAGGCAAACGGCAGATCAGCCATTGAAAACAGGAATCAGTTCTTCCGTGACTATTTTACAAACAACACCGACAGAGTTCAGAACTATCTTGATCAGTATCTTTCTTTTACTGATACAAATAAATATGTAGGCTCAGTAGGTAACACATTCGCAAAAGATTCTGTTGCGGATAAAACTATTCTTCGTACCCTTTCGTCCATTATTAATATTGACAGTATTCGCTCAACCGTTGAAAAAAAGTTCAACGCTTTCGCGAACCTCTGCATAACTCTCAACGAGGGCTTCGGTCCCGAGCACGCCCTTGAGGACGATCTCGGCACGGACGAGGAAAAAGAAGCGCGCTCACACGCGACAAACCCGTTCAACTATTATGTCAAGGAGGATGTTGTCAACGCGGCGCTTGACAAAATGCCTTCAGACAATAAAACTATTGAGTTCCACAACGCGCAGGGCGATCTTGTTGCCGTTGTAACAGGGGCTTCTAACTATATATATAACGGAACCGGTTCGCAAATAAACCTCTGCTTGATTATTTCCACCGGAAATGTAAGCATTACATCCGACTTTACGGGCCTTATCATCTGCAAAGGTCAGGTTACCATTAATCCCGGTTCGGGCAAAGTAACCCTTACAGCCGACAGCGAAGCTGTCAACGAGGCGATGGGGGCCGGTACGAATATAGCCGATGGATATACAAGGTCTTTCTTCAATTTTGATCCTATTGAAGGCAACGATACTACTTCGATTATGCCCTACGAATTCCTTTACTACAAATACACTCCCAACCAGTCCGAGTTCGATATCGACGAGGGCTCATACTGGGATGTCGGCACACTTGTCTATTTCGACAGGTGGAAGAAGGGCTGATAATTTAACACCGATTATTACCGAAAGGAGCGCGGAAGATGACGCTGAAAAAGAATAACAAAGGTTTCTCGCTGGTCGAGATGATAGTGGTCATTACCATTATGGGCATCGCAGTGTCTCTTGTTGTCGGCTCAATGGTTTCGGTTTACCGGGCAAGGTCGAAAAAGGCGGCTGAAACGCTCGACGCCGTCATCTCACAGTGCAAAATCGATTCAATGAGCGGCCTTGACTGTTATCTCACCGTCTCGCTTGAGGACGGCGACTACTACGCTAAGCTTCACAGAACGGGCGCCGAGGTTTACAAAACCGAAAAACTCGCGTCCGACAATATGACTATGTCGGCGGGAACAAACTCCCTTGCCGAGGAAGGCAGCGAACTTTATCTCAAATTTGACCGCGCAACCGGTGCGGTGACAGACGCGCTTTACAAAGCGGGCGAAGGGGCGTCCGGCGCGGATCTCTACGACGGCACCTCGGTATTCGAAATCACAATGTCATCAACCGGCACACACACAATCACGATTTACAAGAATTCCGGCGAACACGTACTTGACGCATAAGAGTGGAGGCAGACAATGAAAGGTAATAACAAAGGCTTTTCGCTTGTTGAACTGCTTGTGAGTTTCGCGATACTCGGCCTTGTGAGCACAATCATAATGGGCATCACGGTATCGGGCACAAACATGTTCAACCGAAACAAAAAAATACTTTCCCTGCAATACAAGTCTCAGCTTGCGTCAAACCAGCTTCACAACTATCTTCAGAACTGTGACGGCGCTCTTGCAGCAGGCACAGACGAGCTCTGGGTTGCGAGGAAGGGCGAAAGCGCTTCGCAGGGAACAATCTACTATTTCAGCAAGCCCGATGATGAAAATGTCATTTATCTGCGCATTTTCGATGTTTCCGTCACCGAGGACGAAGGCGTAAAAACCACGAACATAAGCTACACAAAAAGCGGAGGAGGGCAAGGCAACTCCACTGCGATATCGACCGCGGTCATAACCGACTGCCTCGCGGAACCGCTTTGCTCCGGTGTTACAAGCTGGAGCGTGGATGTCGGCGCCACCGACACGGGGGTTGCGAAATACGCCTCAGTAATTCTCAACTTCGAGCTTACCGGCTCGGCTTATTCCAAAAACATAACCGAATCATTCAGAAGTAAACCGATTTATGTATCCGCCGACGATGTAGCGCCCGGAAGCAGCTACCCCGGCACGATAATCAGCAGAATTTGGGGGTGAGTATTAAATGAAAGAAAGAAGTAAGCTTTCCAAGATTACGGCTGTTGTGCTTGCGCTTTCAGTTGTTGCAGGCGCGGCAACAGGTATCATTTCCAACGCTCTCGCAAGCGGCGTTCCCTCACTGGACTACATTGAGGAAATCAAGAGCGTCAAAAACGCGGAGGGTTCGTCCTTCCGTATCCTCGAGGTTGCCCCCGAAGCGTCCCAGAGTTCAATGGGTTATTACGCAGAGGGGTATGAGCCCGTTTCCGGCTGGCTCTCAACCGTAGCGTCACTTACTCCGCAGAGCTCAAGAACAGGTTACGCAAACAACCTCTTCTCTTCATTGTCAGGCGCGGGTCTTCTCGGCACGGGCAACACAACTCCGCTTGAGAGCAACGGCGCTTATACCGAGTATTATCCCTGGCAGGTCACGGATTTTGATTCTGTAAACGAACTCACAATTGAAAACACCGAAGAAATCCCCAACATCAACGGCAGATTTGTTGAGGACAGCAACGGCGACTATATGGTCGATACCGAATATTCTCTTCCGAGCTTGTTCAGCCCTGAGGAGTGGTTTGCCGACCTTTCCGCAAACCACTACGGCAACAGCGGTATGAACCGCGCGGGCACCTCCGTTGTTTATTCCGCGGGCGATATTGTCGTTAACACAACATCGGCCGCAAACGGCGCCGACTGTTACTCCAACCACAGCTGGGGCAACGGCGACACGTCCTTCTATAAGATCCCCTGCGAGCCCAACACCAAATATAAAATGACCTACACCGTCAATATTGAGGGTGACGGCGGCGCGCAGATTTTCTTCTTTGAATACGGCGAAAACTACACCGAGACTATGCCCAACCCCGGCGGCGCGTCATGGGGTATCGCCACAAGCGACTATCAGACAAGGTCAGGTAACTATGTAAAAACCTTCACAACCAGCGCCAACACGCACTATCTCGGCTTCCGCTGCGGCACATACAGCGTCGTTGACACAACGGCAACCTTCTCGGATATCATCCTTGTAAAGGATTCCGCTCCCTTTGAAGGCGCGGACGCTGTTCAGGATCCCGACTATTTCTACTACGGCGACGCGGCCGCGAGCAAAAACATATTCTCACTTTACGATTATTATGAGAATTTCGACCTCTATCAGTCCGCCCCCTATTTTGAGAACGGCACCTACGGTCAGATAGAATTCGACTATCTCTCAAACACCCTTAAATTTGACGGTCAGGTTCAGATGCCCTTCCCGTCAAGCTGGAATCTGACGGACGCGCAGAACGACAAATGCTATCTTGTTGAGGTCAGTCCGAACGAGGGCTACACCTTTACCTACACGGTAAAGAACGAGGCAAAAACGGACGGTGCCTACACGCAGAGCATTGTAAGACTTGTAGGTTTTTCGCAAAACGGCAACGCGAGTTATGTTGAGGCGTTTGATTCCGACTCCGGTACATATTCGGTCGATTTCACCACCGGCTCGGATATAAAATATGTAATTGTTCTTCTCGGCTCCAACAACGCCGACACCGTTTCGTCCTTCTCCAATGTTTTCCTTTACAGGAACACTGAGGCGGTCGATATTTCGGGCGAATTCTACTACTATGATGTTCTGTTCACCGAGATCGAATCGACGGAAGGCCTTGCGGAAGGTCAGATTGTTTATGAAAAGGTCACCGAAGAGAATAAAGACTTCGGCGAGATTGTCGGCACCTACAAAGTAGCGGGTCCCTTCTATTCAAACGGTACCGGTGTTATTATTGATGAATATTCAACCTACTACACAGCCGCTCTCAACCCGGATGTAGGTCCGCAGATATATTTTGACGCGGCTCATCCCTACAGAACACCGAGAGTCTCTTCATATCATATTGCCGAGGATGATGAAATTCCTTATTTCGTAAGTGACTCCGGTATAGGAACATTTATGGGCAGAGGTAAGGGCAGCTACAAGCTTGATCAGACAAAAGTCGGCAATGTAACCGTAAGAACAGATACGGTTTATTACACCGGCGGCTTTACAAACAACAACTGGTTCAAATACCGCGTTCTTGACGCTCACCCCGGTGAGGACGACGGTTTCCCGGTAACCGTAACAACCGTCACGCCCGACAAGCTCGATGAATATATCGGCTTTATCAACTACTATGATCTGGTGGTATTCACCTCGGGCACAAAGGTTGACGGTTCTTCCTCAACATACACAAAGGATATTTCCGCCGCGTTTATGGCAAAATACGGAGCAAGCGGCGAGACGCCCTACTTTGACCTCCATGTTCCCACAATGTATGACAAGGCGATTACGGGCAACTCCTCAACTCCCGCAAATCTCAAGACATTCCTGAATTACATTGCAACGGAATCGGGTCGTTCGGGCGCGTCCACCGGCTGGGTTTCACAGTATATCTACTGCTTCTCAGCTTCGGATATTTCGGCGTCCACCTCCAATATGGCAAATAAGAATTTCAGCGTAAATGTCACCGACTCGCTCTATATAAATGAGGGTTCGGCTTACAACGATGTCTATGCCGAAATAGTTGACGAAAACTTCATAAGAAATTCCGTCGCTCCTCCGGTAGGCAATCTGCCGCTTGAGGCGAGTGAGGCGACATCAATAAGATACATACTCAACTTCAAGGGTCAGCGCGTGGTTATGAATAAGGATACGCTCAACATCCTTGACATAGAGCCCTACACCTCGGGCAAGGTTTACAAAAGCGGTGTTCTTAAAGCCATAAGCGAACTCGGTTACGCCTACAACTTCGGCCATAACCCCGATGTTTCGACGGTCAGCGCAGCCGAAAAAGAAAAGAGAAAGGTTCTCGATGAGCAGCAGTTCTACAGCTGGTTCCCGTCAACAAGTCTTACAAACGGCAAACTCTCCTACAGAGACCCGGACGGCAACATCCAGTACCTCAAAATAAACATTGTCACCATGGCGGTCAACGAGGTTATAGCAAGCGGCGAAGATATTGCCGAGGCATACGACCTTGTTTATATCGGCGACTCCACCTTCAATATGCAGACCAAGCTTCAGGTCACGGGCAGAGCCGCGGGCACTCCCGGCAAGCAGCCCTATTACAACGACGAGTCGATGAACGGTATGTATTACACCTCCACCGGCGACATCATGACCACCAACGCCAGAGATATCTGGGCTGAGGGCACCCTTGGCGGCATAGTTTATGACGATTACAACTGGTTCAGCATTTTCGGCTCAAAGCCCTATGCCTTCCTCAAAGGGTGGACTGAATTCACCAACAGGTCCTCCGGTAACGACCTTACGGCTGTAAAAGAGGAACAGCTTGAAAACCTTATGGAAGCCGGTCTTCCCGTAGTCGTTGCGAACGACCTTGCATCCGGTTTCAATACTGCGCTTCAGGCAAAATGTGAAGTTAAATCAGAGTTTAAATTCCGAAAAGAAAGAAATACATGGTGGAATTTCCTGTTAAGGAAAAAACCGTTCTACCACATTAAAATTTATGCCTGGCTTGAAGGCCTTCCGGCAGAACTTCACGCAAACGAATGTGTTCAGGCAGAGTGGTACTTTGTGAAAAAAGGTACAACAACACCCATTCCGCTTGGTAATTCAAGTTCCTTTGAAGCGTATCAAAGCACACAAAGCGGTGCTGTTGTTGCAAACACCTATGAAATCGGTTCTACAACAGTAAATGGGAAAAAAGGTGTTCATGTTGATGATGTCGGCTGGTGCATTGATATTGATGATATCGCGGATTGGCAAGGTCAGTTTTATGCCAAACTTACAGTTGGCAACACCGATTATTCCGTTATTAACGGCACCTCCCTTAAAACAAATAAAGTTGACACGGCATTAACGACAAGAACAATATATGTCAGAGGCGAAAGAGTACAAGGCATTGAGCAGCGTAATGATGCCGGAGACAGAGAATTAAAAGAAGTCAGAAGATCCGGCGTTACTTCAGATCCGTTTGAGTTTTATCTTCCTTCCGGTCAGAGTGCAAGCACATGGTGGTATATTGTCGGCTATTACACGAACAAAAATTATGATGTAAACAGCAGAACGACCATTCCCGTAGATAACCTTTGGCATTACAGAGGTGTCGGTGATGTCGCTTATGAAATCGAAGACAACAAAGGCGAAGGATACAGATACTCTGACTACCTGAAAGAAGGTAAGGGTAAAGGCGAACTGAATCCGGGAGGAACACCGGACGGCAGAGGCTATGACTATATCACATACACTGACCAGAACGGCGACAAGCAAAAAATCAGAGTCGGCACCCCGAACTGGGACTGCACCACCTGGGGCTTGAATCACAAAAACAAATGGACTATACAAACGCGTTATTTGAATGTCACTCTTGTTTCAGCTGAGGGTCAGGTCGGCGGGTTCGGAGCACCTTCCGGAATGCTCTATGCCGATGCAAACGTTTCATCCATTGCGGTTGACAACTCGTCATATATGTTCAAGTTCCTCAACTACGCTTTCAACGGCGATCCCGACAAAGGAATTCCCGCGTTCTACGGCAAGAACCTTTTCGCGGAGCGCGACTTTGAGGCAAAGCCCGAAAAGAAAGCCGACCTTGTAAATTACATCGGTCTTTCCTGCCCGAAGATAGTCGCCAATGAGGACAGCGTCAAGGCGTATCCCGAGCAGATAACCAACAACACAATCGAAATTCAGTTCGCAATTCAGAACTCCACCGACGTAAAGGTTGCCACAACCCGTTACCAGCTGAACTTCTATGTTGACCTCAACTCCGACGGTAAATTCAAGGAAGACGAGCTTACCGACTGCACGGTTGAGCAGGCATATAACGGCGGCTCCTTCTATCAGATAGCGAAGACTGCTCTGCGCGCTTCCACAAAGACCGGCACATATACATATAAGATGTACAGGCAGTTGCCCTCGGATTACACCGGTATTCTTCCGTGGAAGATTGAGATTATTAAGCTTGACGACAACGGCACAATCTACAATGCGGACGGCAGCATAAACTACGATAACCTCCACGACTCCTACCAGAACTACGCTTATATAAGACCCGAATCCGCGTCTGTTATCAATGTTCTTCAGGTTCTCCCCTCAGACTGGGACTGGACCTACAGAGCATCCGGCAAAACGGACGGCAACCTGTATTACGGCACGGTATTCGCGAGCCCCGAATTCAAGAACCTTCTCGGCGTAGGTAAAAACTGGTTCGTCGAAGAGGGTACAGGCCCTGACTTCATCTTCCAGAACAACAATGTTATGGAAACAAGGGCGTCCGACACCTATTATATGATGTTCGGTCCCACAAACGAAAGCGGCGAAATGGAAGATTACAGCGCCTACTATCAGTACTATAAAGAACACAACGGCAAGATGGCGGGCTACGGCGGACTTGTTCCCGACTTCTTCGTAATCCTCCAGTGTATCAATGTCAAAGACCTCAACGCCAAATACGGCGGCATCGGCGACTGGGACGGCCACAACGGCTACCAGATAAGAAACTATACAGAGGACTTCATAGACCAGTACAACATGCTTATCCTCGGCTTCGCGGATAACTGGGGTAAAGCCGGACGTATCAACCTCGGCTCGCTCTCCACAAACGTCGGTCTTAACATGGGTTCCGCGTTCGCCATCCACGATTACATCGACTCCGGTAAGGCGGTTCTTCTGACCCACGATACCACAACCGTTTACAACAACTTCCCGAACAACCTCATTCTTTCAACCGGCATCAACGCGGCCAACACCGTTGCTGACTGGCTCTCCAGCGGTCTTAACTGGCTCGGCAACCTCTTCGGCGGCGACAACTTCATCAACAAAGCCGCCAACTGGCTCGGAAGCCTTGACCTCACCGCTGATGAACGTGAAAGAAACGGTTACTGGATTAACCTTCTGCGCGATGTCTGCGGCCTTGACCGTTACGGCGTGACCTACTCCATCAAAGAGAAGGCAAAGAGCCACGCGGCGGACAAATGGGTATGCCAGGGCGTCAACTGCGGATTTGAATCTTACTCGCAGGTTACCACCTGCCCGAACTGCGGCAGCAACTGCGTAAAACAGAATGTCTATGCCGTTGCCGACTGGACGCTGCAGAACGGTTATTACAACGACGGTAACAAGGGTCACGGCGAGAATATCTACACCACCGCCACCGAAAACAGGCAGACCCTCGCGGGTGACGGCTACTACTATGACACATCCATTTCGAATATGCTCGCGAACGACTATTCAATCTCCTATGTTCCCGGCACGAACAGGACACAGACGGATAAATATGTCGGCGGCTACACCCGTCACACTCTTGCGCGCTACAATCAGAACACCAAACTTCTCCCGACTCTTACAATGTGGAGCTCCGAGGACGAAGTCTACAGATCAACGCGCATAACCCAGACAAACAAGGGTCAGATTACCTGCTATCCGTACGACATCAACATCTATAAACTCGATGACAACGGCAACAAGATTATTGATGAAAACGGCGGTTACGAATTTGACGAAAACGGCACAATGACCGTCAAGGAAACTCACGACCAGGTCTATCAGCTCAATATGAACGGCGACGACGTATCCTGCTGGTACTGCATGTCGGGCGACGAATATGCCGATATTCCCAACGACGCGCTTAACAACTACTTCATCTACTCGCGCAAGAATATCACATACACCGGCGCCGGCCACACCAACCAGTTTACCGCAATGGAAGCGAAGCTCTTCGCCAACACCCTCATCGCGGCTTACAGACCTTCGGCTGAGCCCGCCACGGCGGAATTCGTCAACAGCGACGACGAGTACAACGATTCCTACAGGTCAACGGGCTACATCCTTCTCACAAGCGCCACACAGCAGGTCGGCGCGAACAACGCACAGACCGACCAGAAGATTATGAACGAAGAGGTTCACTTCAAACTCAACAACAAGAACCTTGCCAATGTAAGCAACTCCAGAAACTTCGTTCAGGTTGACCTCTCCTACAGCTACGTGATTGAGGAAACGGATACCGAAGGCAACCTTGTGAAGCACGAATACAAGAGCGGCGATACCGGCGTTCCGTCAATCAACATGAGCAATGTTACTCTCTACTACGGCACAAATATCGCCACAGCCGAGGGCAACGCAAAGAACTGGACAAACCTGACCGAAAACGGCAAGTATGTGTTCGAAGTGCCCGAAGAAGTTATCAATGCCCTCAAGAAGGAAGGCGTAACGGAGGTTAAACTCTACATCACGCCGATTACCTTCTACGGCAGCGAGAAACTCATAGGCAGCACCGATGTCATCACAATCAGGCTTCTCGGCCTGCGCGGCATCAGCTAAAAACCCAAAACAGCATTTTCCCGCCCTTCACCCGAAGGGCGGGATTATTCTTTTTATATATCTTTATTTTTATAAAATTATGTGATATAATAAACTTGTATAATTATGTCCGGGAGGTGATGGGGCAGTGAAAAGCACGGCGGCAAAGGACGGCTCGCGCCATATCGATTTTATGATAATCGACGTTGTTTCGCTGGTTGTCTCCTTCGCTCTTTCATACCTTATCAAATTCCGCGACCTCGGCTTTGTTCGGAGCAGCTCGTGGATGGCGCTTTTCTATATCGCCATTCTCATTGATATTGTAATCTGCCTCGTCTCAAATTCGGACAGCAAAATCCTGCGCCGCCCGTATTATGAGGAGATTGTTCACGCTCTGCTACTCGCCTTCTATAACCTTCTCGCCGCGGGCGTGCTGTTCTATGTTTTAAAAATCGGCACGGTCTTTTCCCGCCAGATGATTCTCACAATGTACGGGCTGTATTTCCTCATCTCCCTCGCGCTCAAGTGCCTGTGGAAAAAGCTTATTCTCTCAGGCAAGGTGAGAATCTACAACCCGAAAAAAACGGCGCTGTTCGTTGTGGGCAGCGGCGAGAGCATTGACGAAATAATTGAAAACGCCACAGGCGGCGACTTCGAAAAATATGAGGTTAAAGGCGCGTTCATCCCCGGCGCGGCAGCCGCTTCTGTCGAGGTCGAAACCGTTACGGATTCAGCGGACATAGTCCCTTTCATAAAAGCAAACGGAATTGAGGAAATCCTTGTTGCGGCAAGCCCGTCCGTTCTGGGCGACGACATCTACAAGGCGCTCATTTTAAACGGTATCGGCGTACACCTGAGCGTTGAGAATCTGCTCGGCTTTCAGACCGAGGATTACGGCGTTGACACGGTCGGCGTATATAACACGCTCTCGGCGGGGCTCTATTCCTTCACCGCGGGTCAGAATCTCTATTCGGTATTGAAAAGAGCCGTCGATATAATTTTCAGCGCAGTCGGGCTCGTTTTTCTCGCTCCGTTTACATTGCTTGTCAAACTTGTATATCTCATCACGGGCGATTCTTCCCCGATTATCTACCGCCAGGAAAGGGTAGGCAGAAACGGCAGAACAATCAACATTTACAAATACCGCACAATGGTTCCCGACGCGGATAAAATCCTGCGCGAACTGCTTGAGGATGAACAATACCGCGCCGAGTGGGAGGCAAATCAGAAGTTCTCCGACGACCCGCGCATAACAAAAATCGGCAGATTTTTGCGCAAAACCTCGCTCGACGAACTTCCGCAGCTGATAAATGTGTTCAGGGGCGAGATGTCGCTCGTCGGTCCGCGGCCGCTCGTGCCCGGTGAACTTGAGGCGCACGGCGGAATGAAACTCTATATGCAGGTAAAACCCGGCATCACGGGCTGGTGGGGCTGCAACGGACGCTCCAACATAAGCTACCGCGAGCGCCTTGAACTTGAATACTATTATGTCAAAAACTATTCGCTGTACCTTGATTTTTTATGCGTGCTGAGAACCGTGCTCTCGATTCTCACCCGCGACGGAGCGCAGTAAACTATGAGTGACACAATAAAAATCATTGTCGCATCGCACAAGCAATACCGAATGCCCGAGGACGAAATGTATCTTCCGGTTTTTGTGGGCGCGGCGGTCAACGGCGAAGCGCCCGGGGGCTTCGCTCCCGACAACTCGGGTGAGAACATTTCCGCCCTGAACGGTTATTACTCCGAACTTACTGGGCTTTACTGGGCGTGGAAAAACCTTGACGCCGGATACATAGGGCTTGCCCATTACAGGCGGCATTTCTCGTTTGCGCGAAAGGGCGGCTTTGATTACCTGCTTACAAAAGCGCAGATTGAGCCGTATCTCGGAAAAATAAAAATATTCACGCCGAAGAAGCGCCGCTACTATATTGAAACGCTTTACAGCCACTACGCCCACACGCTTGACGGCTCGCATCTCGACACGGCGGAGAAGATAATCGCGCGCAAATATCCGGAGTATTCCGCAAGCTTCACACGGGCTGTCGGCAGACGCAGCGGATATATGTTCAATATGATGATTATGCGAAAGGACCTGCTTGACGATTACTGCCGCTGGCTTTTCGATATTCTCTTTGAGCTCAGGCGCGAAACGGACGAGAGTGAAATGACCGCTTTTCAGAGGCGCTACCCGGGCAGAGTGGCGGAAATCCTTTTCAATGTCTGGCTGGATTACCAGCTGACCTCGGGCAGAATTGACAAATCCTGGCTGAAAGAAATCCCCGTAGTCAGTATGGAAAAAGTCAATATGCTCAAAAAAGGCACCGCCTTTTTAAAAGCCAAATTTCTCGGGCAGAAATATGATAAAAGTTTTTGAATGAGGATTACTTATGCTTAACATTCAACAAGCGAAACACGCAGTTGAAAAATCGGATATAGTTTCTTTTGATGTTTTCGACACATTGATTACCCGCAAAGTGCTGCACCCGGTTGATGTGTTTTCTCTTGTTGATTTGCTTGCAAAAAAGGAGTCCCTGATAGATTTTGATTATCGGAAAGCGCGAATCCAAGCCGAGCAAAACCTTGTTGAAAGTGAATTGAATAACAGCTACACACTTAAAGATATTATCAATTCAATCGGAGAATCAAACGGTTTAAGCGGTCAAACAATTGACAGATTATATGAACTTGAACTGTATGCCGAAGAACTGGTTGCATATCCGCGCAAAGATATCCGCGATTTTTATATTGATTTATACAATTCCGGAAAAAAGATTGTCCTTGTCAGCGATATGTATTTGTCTTCGGAGATAATAAAACACCTTCTCGAAAAATGCGGTTATCCCGCTGATGTGGACATTTTTGCTTCTAATGAAATGGGAGCGACAAAGCACAGCGGAGAATTATGGCGCATGGTTTTTGAAAAGTTCCCCGGTAAAAAAATCGTTCATTTCGGCGATAACAGATATTCGGATTATGAAGTTTTAAAGAAAATCGGAGGCAATGCCTTCCTTGTTGATAATCCCGCTGAAAAGTTTTCATCGGTAAAAATGTATGAAAACCTTTTCGAGCACGATAACGGAGAATTCGGTAACTCTCTTCTGCTTGGAGAACTGTGCAACCGGATTTTGTTTAATAATGTTTTTTCGGAAAGTTATGATAAAAACGCGGTTTTGGGCTTATGGATGGGCTCGGTGCTTTCCTGTTTCATGCGGAGTCTGATAAACAATAAAGATGATTCGCTTTTGCTTTTTGTAACAAGAGAGGGCTACATCCTTCAGCCGATGTATTTGGAATACTGTAGGTCGTCGGGCGTTGAACCTCAGAAAAACTGCCTGTTCTATACTTCCCGCAGGGCGTCTGCCGCGGCAAGTCTGAAAACTGTTGATGATATAGAAGAACTTCTTGATTCATCCTATGTTGACGGCAATATAAAAAAATTGCTCGAGCACAGATTCGGATATACTCTCAAAGATGACAAAATCGGTGATATTCAAGTTGATCTGCCTAAAAAAAAGAAACAGGTTTTAAAACAGATTGCTCCTTATGTTGAAGACATACTCACGAATTCCGAAAAACTCAGAAAAGTTTATATTGAATATATTGAAAAATGCAGAGCCGAAGCCGGGGAATCCGATCTGACAATAGTGGATCTTGGCTACAGCGGCAGGGCGCAGTATTATTTAAGCAGGATGCTGGGCTGCAAAGTGTCGGGCAAATATCTGTTCCTTAATCCCAAGCCGTATCCCGAACGAATCGGGTGCGAATGCGACTGCGTGGCATATACAACGGATTCTCTGCATCCCGTTTATGATAATCTGCTATTCCTGGAGGGGGCGCTGTCTGTGCCTTACGGACAGTTGCGGGAAATCAGGGCTGATGAAACCGGTGAAATCATTCCTGTCTGTAACGAGCCGAACAGAATACCTGCCGAAGTTACAGAGGCGCAAAAGGAGTTTATAAAATACGCGTCCGGTGACGCGAAGTGGTATAAATTGCTCGGCGATTTTTATAACTGCACTGTTACCGCAACGGAAGATGTCTGGGCGTGCTTGATAAACTATGACTATCTGCCGGAATCATATCTTAAATCATTTTGCTTGGATGATGATTATTTCGGCTATAATAACTGGAAGTATAATATTGAAAAGAAAATCTGGACATTCAACAAAGAAGTTACACCGTTTGTTTTTCATAAAAAAAAGAACTTGGGGTTAAACAAACAAAAGCTTAAGAATTTTGTTAAATATCATACACCAAGTTTCTTTTATGAACATTTAAGATTGCTTTGGGTGAAATATATTAAATAATTTTGTATTAAGATAGACGAAAACTGTCACTCTTTTTAAGCCAGCAGACTTTATCAGAACTTTAGTATTTGGAGAAAAAATGAACGATTTTCAAAATGCAGAGCAAGAAGTATTAAAAGAAGTACTCAAAATATTTAAGAAGAACAATTTAGAATACTATACAATAGGAGGAACATGTATAGGTGCAATAAGACATAAAGGGTTTATACCGTGGGACGATGATATTGATATTGCTATGCCGCGAAAAGATTATGAATTATTCAGGACAAATCTTTATAAAGAATTACCGAATTATTTAGTAAAACTGGATTATGATAATTCGGTTCATAATTTTTTTCTTTCTATAAGGATTCATAATAAAAAAACTACAATGGTGGATTTGTATGCTAAGGGTCAACCCGATATGTTTGGCGGCGCATTTGTAGATATAATGCCTGTGGACGGATTGCCGGATGACCCAAAAGAGGAAAAACGCTTGATTAGAACTGCAACATTGTGTTCAAAACTGAATTCTATGGTGCGTCTTTACGATGTGTTTCCAAGAAAAAACATGGGACCGATTCAATTTGTTAAAGATGTTTTTAAAAAACCGGTGGGATTCATGTTTAGAAATAATTATGATTATTTTTCAAATCGTATAACAAAAATGTTTATGAAGTTTCCGTATGATAATAGCAAAAAAGTATGTTTTACATGGAGACTTGGCATTGAATATAGAAGACTTGTATTTGATAAGAAAATGTTTGACGAAACAATCCCTATGAAATTTGAAGATGTTTATATCAATGTACCAAATGGCTACGATTCATATTTGAGGCAGGATTTTGGCGATTATATGAAAATACCAAATGAAAACGAAAGATCATCCGGGCACACTGCGTACATATATGACTTAACAAAACCTTATGAATACTATGCACAATTAGAAAGAGAGAAGATGAAAAAATGATTATCGGTTACACGGCCGGAGTGTTTGACTTGTTTCATATAGGTCATTTGAATCTTTTAAAAAATGCAAAAGGAATGTGCGATAAATTGGTTGTCGGAGTTACAACCGATAACCTTGTCACATATAAAGGTAAGAAAGCCATGATTCCTTTTGAAGACAGACTCGAAATAATCCGAAGCATTAAATATGTAGATGCAGTTGTTCCGCAAAGTGATATGGATAAAGTTAAAATGTGCAAAAAACTTGATGCCACCATTCTGTTTGTAGGAGATGACTGGTATGATACAGATAAGTGGAAAGAATATGAGGAAGATTGCAGAAATAACGGAATAAAAGTAGTATATTTTCCATATACAAAGGGGATATCTTCAACGCTTATCAGCAAAGCCCTTACACAGGTCAGAGATAATCCGGAAACAGCTATTACTATTGAAAGGGATTAGTCTGTATGGTTGATAAAAACTATTGCATGAGTTCATATCTTACCTTGCGTTATATAGAAGATGACAACAAGGATTTTGCCGAAGGTGTTATTCACTCAAAAGATTCCCTGTTTAATTCGGGTGATAAAATTGAAGTCAGCACAGCGCAGGAAATTGCCGCTGCTTATCGAAGGCTGTTTGAAGAAAAAAGCGATATCAAACTAGGACTGCTTTTGTCCGGCGGAATGGATTCGGCATGTCTTGCTGCTTTTTTGAAACCGGGAACAGATGTTTATACTTTCCGTTTTCTCAACGGTGAATACGGTAAGGATGATATGATACGAGCGAAGCTTTATGCGGATAAATATCATCTTAAACTGCATTATGTGGATATCGATTGGCGCGTTGTGGAAAAGAATCTTGATACACTTATGAAAAGAAAAGGTGCGCCTGTTCATTCTATAGAGCCTCAGATTATGGAAGCGGCGCTTCAGGCAAAAAGCGATGGCGTGGAAATGATGGTCGCCGCAGACGGAAGCGACCTTACTTTCGGCGGTATGAATAAAATGCTTGCCAAAGACTGGGGATTTGATGAATGGGTGGATTTTTATACTTTTTGTAAGCCGGACACAGTTCTTAATGAGCCGGTCGATATGCTTTATGTTTTTGAAAGATACCGCCTGCCCGGAAATAAGATAGATTATCTGAAATTTATAAATGATATATTCGGATATGAATCAAGCGGTTCATATTGTAATGCGTTTATATGCGCAGAAATGAAATATCTGCCGTTCTATGATCCATCCGGTATGGTGAAGATGTCAACCCCCCTTGACTTGGAAAGGATAAGAAAAGGTGAGTCAAAATATCTGATTCGTGAACTGTTCAAAATGAAATATCCGGATATTCCCGTACCGGAAAAAATTCCAATGCCAAGACCGGTGGATTATTATTTTAAAGATTGGACCGGACCTATAAGGCCTGAGTTTAAATCTAATCTTGATATTTCGGGATTTACAGGCAATCAGAAGTGGCAGTTATGGTGCCTCGAAAGATTTTTAAATATAATTGATAGTTAGTTTTAATATATGTGTTCCAAAATAAAGAATTGTTTTGTTAATCTGTCTGTTCAGGCGAAAGCATCTTTCTGGGCTCTTGTTTGCGGAATAATACAAAAAGGGGTTGCTGTCATAACAACTCCGATTTTTACGCGCCTTCTTTCAACATCTGAATACGGTCAATTTAATGTTTTTAATTCGTGGCTTCAGATTCTGACGATTGTAATTTCGCTTAATTTGTCCGCAGGGGTGTTCCAGCAGGGGCTTGTGAAATTCGAGGAAGACGCAAAGAAATATACATCTTCTATGCAAGGACTGTCGTTGCTGCTTTCGTCTTTTTGGGCGCTCGTTTACTTTTTATTCCGCGGATTCTGGAATAATTTACTGTCGTTGACCACGGAACAGATGATTCTGATGATTGCGCTTATCTGGCTTTCATCTGTTTTCGGATTCTGGCTTGCAGAACAGCGCAATGAATACAAGTATAAAGCACTGGTGGTTGTTACACTGACAGTCGCGGTGCTGAGTCCGGTTCTGTCGGTTGTTTTGATTATGTCTTCAGAGGATAAGGTTACTGCAAGGATACTCGGCAACTTTTTTGTGGCTTTGGCGGTTTATGTTCCGCTTTTTGTTATACAGATAAAAAAAGGCGGGCATTTTGCTTCGCTAAAATACTGGAAGTATGCGCTTGCTTTTAATCTGCCCTTGGTTCCGCATTATTTGTCCCAGGTAATTCTTAACAGCTCAGACCGAATTATGATAGGGCGCATTGCCGGAGACGGATTTGCCGGAATTTATGGGTTGGCGTATTCTCTTTCCATGATTATGACAATAATCAACAATGCTTTGTCACAAACACTGAGTCCATGGGTATACAAAAAGATAAAGGCTGAAAAAACAGAAGACATAAAAATTGTTGCATATCCTGCTATGATACTGGTTGCCTTTGCCAATATTGTCCTGATTCTCATAGCTCCCGAGGCCGTCAGGATATTTGCTCCGGCTGAATACTTTGATGCGGTGTGGATTATTCCGCCGGTAGTTCTGAGCGTTTATTATATGTTTATTTATGATTTTTTTGCAAAGTTCGCATTTTATTACGAAAAACGGACTTTTATCACCATAGCGAGCGTTGCCGGAGCGGCGCTGAATATTGTATTAAACCTTATTTTTATCAAAAAATTCGGCTATATTGCTGCGGGGTACACAACGCTGTTCTGCTATATTGTTTATGCGTGCTGTCATTATCTGTTTATGAACAAAGTCTGCAGAGAAAACTGCGGAGGTATAAAGCCGTACAGCACAAAAATTATTTTGCTGATTTCCGCTGCTTTTACCGCTTTTGGTTTGCTGCTTCTTCTTACATACAAATATATTGTTATAAGATATTCTATAGTGGCGCTTGCTCTTGCGGCGGTGATAGTTTTCCGAAAAAAGATTATCGACAGCGTATGGAGCATATTCAGACTTAAAAACGATTAACCCGGAGGTACTATGTCAAAACTGAAATATTTAACCGAAAACCGATATACTCTCAGCGACATATTTCCGAAGAGTCACGAGGTGTGGCTGGCAACGCCGCTGTTCTGCTATCTGCTTACGCCGATTGTGCACATGATAGTTTACGCGGTCAGGGTCAGGCCGCATACCCTTGATATAAGCACAAAGGATCTCGCGCATCTGCTTACAACGGGCGAGGGAATAGGCAACCTGCAGATTCCGATTGTTCAGGGCGCTTTCTGTCTTTCGCTGCTCCTCGCGATTGTCGCGTGGATTTCACACGCCGTTTACGCGCGGCAGACGCATCTGAGACCGACAACCGACATAATACCGATGTTCTTCTTCACGGCGCTGTGCGCGATTGTCTCTGTTTCGGCAGCGGTTCAGCACACGCCGAAGGCGTATGTGCTCGGCTTTACCGTGCGCGCGGAGGGAACGGTGGTAATCCTTTTGTATTTTCTTGTTTATTATCTCTGCGGGTCGATGATAAGAAAAGAAAAAATCAAATACGCGGTTATCGGCTTTTTTCTTTCCACCGCGTTTGTTATAGGCGTGATGTCGCTTATAGACTTTTTCATTGTGAAAATACCGATTTTCAGCCCCGACTATTTCACGGTTATATTCCGCCACCGCAATTTCTATTCCTACTATCTCACAATGGTAATCGCGCTTTCGGCGGGGCTGTTCACGCTTGAAAAGAACAGAGCCGTAAAGGCGCTCTCGCTTGTTTCCTTCCTGCTCAACTGCGCGGTCCTCGCCTTCAACGACAGTTTCGGCGGCTTCCTCGCCTGCCTTGTGGCGCTCACATTCCTGATTGTCGCCGCGTCGATAAAGAAGCGTAAATTCAGCTTCGGCGCGCTTTCAATGCTGCTGATTTTCCTCGCGGTGTGCTTTGTTGTGGGACTGAAATATCAGAGCTTTTTCAGCGAAGTGATTAAACTCGGCAGCGATGTTGAGAAAATCGCCACCAACGCGGAGGACGCGGACAACGCGGGCACGGCTCGCTGGGGCTTGTGGAGAGCCACGGCGGGGTATATAAAAGAGAGACCGTTTTTCGGGCACGGGTTTGAAGGCACGGTGCAGCGCCTTCTCAACGACACGGCCCAGGAAAAGGTTCACAACGAATATCTCGACTATATGGTCGATTTCGGCATTCCCGCCGGGCTTATCTATATCGGCGGACTTGTGTCGATATTTATAAAAGCGCTTAAAAGAAGGGCGCATGTTGACAATGTCACACTCATCTGTTTGACCGCCTCGCTCGGCTATATAGCGTCGGCGTTCGTCGGCAACAGGATGGTTTATGTAATTCCTTTCTTCTTCATCTTCCTCGGGCTTGCGAACAACACGCACGGGCAATACGCGAAACTCGCTCCCGACGGCGAAACTCAAACAGAGGAAACAGCCGAAAATGAGGAAGCCGTTACTCCCGCGGCAGATGAACCCACTGAGAAAGCGGAAGAAGCCGAAGCGGAGATCGTTGCGGAAAGTATTGAAAACACCGGAATCGGAGAGACTGACGATGTATGATTTTCTTGTTGTGGGCGCGGGGCTGTTCGGAGCGGCCTTTGCCCGCAAAGCGAAGGACGCCGGCAAAAGCGTGCTTGTTATAGACAGGCGCCCTCACATAGCCGGAAACGCGTTTACCGAAAGGATAAACGGCGTGAACGTTCACAGATACGGCGCGCACATCTTTCACACGAACGATAAAGCTGTCTGGGATTTCGTAAACGAGTTCGCCTCCTTCAACCGCTACACAAACTCGCCCGTTGCAAATTACAAAGGCGAGCTCTATTCGCTCCCGTTCAATATGTACACTTTCAACGCCATGTGGGGCGTGAAAACCCCCGACGAGGCGAAGGCGGTGATTGAAAAGCAGCGCGGCGAAATCAAAGGTGAGCCGGCAAACCTCGAGGAGCAGGCAATCTGCCTTGTCGGCAGGGATATATATGAAAAGCTTGTCAGGGGCTACACCGAAAAGCAGTGGGGCAGAAAATGCGGCGACCTGCCCGCTTTTATAATAAAGCGGCTCCCCGTGCGCTTCACCTTTGACAACAACTATTTCAACGCCCTTTATCAGGGCATTCCCGTCGGGGGCTACACCTGCCTTGCCGAAAAAATGCTCGAGGGCATTGAGGTACGCCTCGGCACCGATTATCTCAAGGAAAAGGATGAATATGAGAATATCGCGAAAACGGTGATATATTCGGGCGCGGTCGATGAATACTTCGATTATTGCTTCGGCGCCCTCGGATACAGGAGCCTCAGATTTGAAACCGAGGCTCTTGAAACCTCAAATTATCAGGGCAACGCCGTTGTCAACTACACCGATTCCGAAACGCCGTTTACAAGAATAATCGAACACAAGTGGTTTGAGTTCGGCAAAGATGAAAACGGAAACGACATTCCCGGCACGGTCATCACGCGGGAATACAGCGCCCGTTGGGAAAGGGGCGATGAGCCGTACTATCCCGTAAACGATGAGAAAAACAGCGCCCTTTACGCCCGTTACAAAGCCCTTGCCGACAGTGAGAAAAATGTGTATTTCGGCGGCAGACTCGGGGAATACAGATATCTTGATATGGATCAGACGGTCGCCTGCGCGCTGAACCTTGCGCAAAGGTTGTTAAAATAATAAAAAAATATTTGATTTTAATAAAGTATATGTTATAATGAAATATACAAGACAAATCAGGAGATGAGTTTATGAGAAAGAGCATTATTGCAATCGTTATGTGCGTTGTGATGGCGTTCTTCGCCGTTCTGCCCGCCTACGCGGCTGAAATAGCGGGAATTGACACAAGCGCGCTCCCCGAAATCAGCGTTGACGTATCCGGCGCGGGCAACCTTGACGCCGGCAAAATAACAGCTACCCTTGACGGCAAGCCCCTCACGGTGAGCGGTGTTGAAAACGCCGAAAAGGGCTCGACCGAATGGATTATCATGATTGACACCTCCGCTTCAAACACAAAGGCGGAGTTCAACTCGCAGAAAGCCGGCATCAAAGCGCTTATCGATTCGCTCGGCAAGGACGACACGCTCGTGCTTTACACCTTCGATGAGAAGGTTGAGCAGGTCCTCAAGGGCGGCGAAAGCAAGCAGGCGGCGAAAGCAGCGGTTGACAAAATCACATGCGACGGTCAATATACCTCTTTCTACGCGGCAACCTCAAAGCTCGTTGAGCTTGCGGACGCGAGCAAGGCGGACAATGTAGTGCCCGTGATATATTCCGACGGCGCGTGCACCGGCAGCGATGCCACAGCGGCGAACAAGGCGGCCGCGGAAAAGAAGCTTTCCGCTTCAGAAGTTCCCGTTACCGGTTTTTATCCCGCGAACGCGAAGGTTTCCGAGAAGGAAAGCTTCAGCAACTTTATGAAACTCACAGGCGGTTCGGCGTCCGCGTTTACCGCTAACGGCTCAGGCACTCAGCTTAAAAAAGCGGGTGAGGCGGCAGCGGGCAACAGCGCGAAATCAACCGTTAAACTCACAGCCGATGACGACATCGCGGCAAATGACAAAGCCGTTCTTTCAATAGATCTCGGCGACGGCAAGCCCATCACCAAGGAAGCGAGCGTTACCGCGTGGAGCAAAACCCCCGAAGTGACCGAGGCGCCCACAGAGATAACAACCGAAGCCCCCGCCGAAACGGATACTCAGGCAACCGAGCCCGCGGGCGAAACAGAAACCGCGGGGCAGACGGAACAGACCGAAGCGCCCGTCACCGACGCGACCGAGGCGGAACCCGATACCACCGCGGCTGAACCCGCTGAAAAAGACGGCTCCCTCACAAAGATTCTCATAATCGCGGCGGCGGTTCTCGCCCTGCTGTTAATACTCCTTCTCGCTCTTTCAAAGAAGAAAAAGAAAGCCCCCGAAGAGGAGGGCGAAGAAGCTCCGGCTCCCGTTGAGGAAGCCCCCGCCGAACCCGCTCCCGTTGCGGCTCCCGTCGAAGAACCCGAAGAAGAGGAAGAGGACGAAGAGCCCGATGAGGACGAGGAAGAGGAAGAAGACGAGGAAGAAGAGGAGCCCGAAGAGGAAGAAGAACCCGAGGAGGAACCCGAGGACGAAGAAGAGGAAGAACTTCCTCCTCCGCCCGAACCGGAACCGGAACCCGAAGAGGAAGAGGATGAAGAGGACGAAGACGAGCTTCCTCCCGCTCCCGAACCGGAACCCGAGCCGGAACCCGAACCGGTCGCCCCCGTAAAACCCGTAAAGGAAAAGAAGGATAAAAAGAAAAAGAGCAAGAACAAAGGTCAGTTCCAGTTCTATTTCGAAGAATAATAAATAATATTCACGGGTCTGCCCACTTAGGCAGACCCGTGGTGCTTTGTTTAATGAGCAATGAGAAGTGAGGAGTGAGCAGTTAAAGGAGGGCTTCGCCCTCACCCGATTATATTATATTTCCAGGTTCCGAATTCCATATTCCGAATTAATGGGCACTTAGTGCCGATTTACACCTCATCCGTCTTGCTCGCTACACATGCAATCCACCTTTTTTCTCCGAAAACGGGCGCCCTTTTGTCGCTTACGCGACATTTCCCCTGTCAGGGGAATAACCTCGGAGGGGAAGGCTTAGTAGGGAACACTGTCCGGCGTTTCGGGCAAAACGGAGTTTTGCGTCGTAGGGGCGGATATTATCCGCCCGCAACAGGAACGTCCGCGAGGACATACAATCGGCGAAGCCCCTCAATTCGAAATTCGGCATTCGCCATTAAGAAACCATATGAAAACGCAGTACCCTTTATATAAAAATATTTACAAATATATAATTATATTATTGTTGACAAAAGCATTATTATTGCTATAATATTAAAAAGTAAAATCGGGTATTTTTCGAAAAAGGCAAAATGAGTGAAACAAAAAAGGAGGCAGGACGATGAACAAAACACTGACTGTGGCACTCACCTCGGTTCTCGCGGTTATAATCTGCGCGGTTATGTTTGTTGCGATCCGCTCAAGGGAAATGCCTGTTTCATCGGGTGAAGCGGGCACCGCAAAGCAGCACATCTCCGCCGGAGAGGAACAGACCGAAGAGCAGGTCACAATATCCGCGACCGCCGCGGAGATAATCGAAAATGTTACCGAAACCGTATCTCAGGCGAACGCCACAAAAGCCCCGCCGGCGGCGACGAGGGCGGAGAACAGCACTCAGGCGGGCGGCAGCGGCGGAAGTGCGGGGGATACAACTGCAAAGCCCGGCGAAACAACCGCTCCCGCGCAGAGTTCCGCAACGGCTCCCACGGAAAAACCGACCGAAACAACCACAAAAAAGAATGTGCAGACCTCGTCGGGCACTCTCGCCCAGGATATGACCATTATGGGGCTGAGAAAACAGGGCTACGACGTTTACGGCACAAAGAAATATATTTATAACGACGACAAAAACGCGAGGCAGGCAAAATACGGTTACAACAGATTTTACGATTCAGCCGCATCGCTTATTGACTTCCACATTGAAACCTGCCGCATAGCGTTCAAGAACTACGCCGGCAAGGACTGGATGATTCAGCTCTGGAAGGGCACCTACATCTCCGATGACGAAATCGGCACCGTCGGCTGTGAAATCGGTCTTTACAACAGAACCGCGGGCAAATACGGCGGCATGTTCGACCACTACAACTGCGCCGAACAAGCCGACTGGCTCAATATGGAAATGACAATGCTCTGGGATGACGACTACGACGGCAACTATTCCGCCCAGTTCACCAGAACTTACGACATCTACTGGTGGCCGACCGGCTTTGTTGACGGCCAACTCAGGAACAGGAACGACACCTCGAGCATCAGGGTCCTTGGCAGAATAACCTTTAAGGACAGCGAGATGGCGGAGAAGTTTGACGCGGCTCTCAGCAGCGTCGGGTTCAGAAAGGTAACGAACTTCGACCCCACCGTGAAGGACACTTACAAGCGCCAGATCTGCGATGTAATCTTCGTCTGGCAGGATGTGCGCAGTTAAATTCTTAAAATTAAATTAATATTGAATTAATTTGATTTAGCATTTGTTGACATATTATTTTTGTTTTGTTATACTTTGCTATACATTGAAATATTATGAGGTGAACAATATTATGAGCAAATCCAAGATTATGGCAATAGTCATCGCTGCTGTTGTGGTAATCGCGGGCGTAGGCGTCGCGGTTCCCATTCTCAGGAACAGAATAAAGCCTGAAAATGAAACAACAACGGTTATGGAAGCAAAAACAAGGGCAAGTCTTGAGGAGGAGAGCACCACTGTCGCTCCCGAATCCGAAAGCACTGCCGTTGAACAGCTTACAAACGAAAAGGGCGAGGTTGTAACCGATTCTCAGGGCAAACCCGTCACAACGGTAAAGGCGGTCAAAAACACCGTCAAGGGCGCCGCGACAACCAAGGCGAGCGGCAACAAGAACACAACCAAAAAGACAACAACCAAAAAATCCACCGGCAGAAACACCGACACCGGCGTATGGTATGTTGATATGCTCGGCAGAGGCCTCAACGAGATGGAGCAGAAGGCGGTTCTCGGCTACAGCTATAACAGCGAAGGCGACTACTTCTACACCGACGACAAGGACTGCTGGCAGTCCGGCTTCGGCTACAACGAAATCTACGACCAGGCGGCGGGCTTCTCGGTTATGTATATCGACAAGCTCAGAATCCGTTTCGACTATGACGACCTCGCGTGGATGATTCAGCTCTGGAAGGGTCAGTACGGCTGGGTATTCGTAGGCAGCGAAATCGGCGTTTACACAAGCGACCAGTTCAAAACCTCCGAAATCAACGCCTCTCAGCTCAACCACTATGAGTGCGCCGACGAGTCCAACTGGCTCAATATGAAGATGGACCTCTACTGGGACAGCGACAGAAACGGCTCCTATGACAAGCTCTTCACAAGACCTTACACCAAATACTGGTGGGCAACCGGCTTCAAGTTCGGCACTCTCAACAGGTTCACATCCCCCATCACCGAGCTCATTATGCAGGCGCGCGTTACCTTCAAATCATCCGCTATGGCGAATCTCTTCACAACAGGTATGAAGAAGGCGGGCTTCCATTCGGCGGCTTCCGCGAGCAACCTTTCCAAGGACAGCATCTACCAGAGCGGCTCGGATGTTTACTTCAGATGGTATTCGGTATATTCCAAGACCTTCACGGATGTAGGCAGCGGCACTGTTGACAACCCCGGCGGCAGCGACAAGCCCACAACCACCACAACCACAACCACTACGACTACCACCACAACAACCGTTCAGAACACGGAAAACCCGAATCCCGTTCCCGACTGATATAGGCAATATTATTAAATTTATTACCCCGGTTTTGATTATTTTGTACAAATAGCGGTAATTGCGCAATATTCCTTTATATATCAAAAAAAGGTTGACAAACCCGCTGTTTCGTGCTATTATAAGTTAACAATTGTTGCTCTTGCAATAAATTATGAAAGGAATGGTTCATTATGAAAAAGGCAATCGCTATCGTTCTTGCACTTGTATTTGCTCTTTCAATGAGCACTATCGCATTTGCGGACGATACACCCGATCTCTCCAGTGTCGGCGAGACAATCACAAACATCGTTGATTCCACCGGCCTCACAGCAGGCACAGACATCTTCGCATCAATCACCAACGCGGCTGCAGAAGCTTTCAACGCTATCTCCAAGTTCGACATTACAGCTGTTAATGACAACGCAGTTGCAAAAGTAATTGACAATTTCCGCGATGCTCTTGAAAACGTTGGTATCAGCACCTCGAGCGGCACAATCGCTTCTCTCTTCAGCAATCTCAAGCAGAAGATCAAGGACCTCTACACAGGTTCAGCAGCTCCTGCAATCAATGATGATTGCGACGATGTTCCCACCGGTTCATCGGCAACAGGCGCTATCGCAGCTTTCGCAGCTATCTCAGTAGCGGCTGCAGCAGCTTATGTTTGCACAAAGAAAAAGGTTGCTTAAGTTAAATTAACGCAAGAATTTGACTTCAAGTCAATTTTTCAGCGGTTTACCTTTTCGGTAAACCGCTTTTTTCTTTTCTTTTTCCGTGCTTGACTATCAATAATATATTATGATAATATATTTTTATTAAATATATAAAAGAGCTTTGAAATGAAAAACAGACAGTTCATTAAAAATCAGGTTTTCCTTGTCGCGGCGGGATGCGCGGTAAACCTAGTTTTATTTTTTGTAAAACTATATATAGGTCTGTCCTCAAACAGTATCTGCATTTATGCGGACGCCGTGAACAACGGAGTTGACTGCGCGGGCTGTATTGTGGCTCTCATCGGGCTGACGGTGCTTATGCGTTTTGTCAGCGAAAAATATCCCTTCGGACCGGGCAGGCTTCAGAATGTGATTGATATCTTCATCTCGGTCTGCGTCGCGCTTACGGGGCTTTATTTCGGCTACAACTCGCTCGAGCGCCTTATGTACCCGACCCCCGTTTTTTACACAGTTAAATACGCCGTGATTGTGGCGGCAACCGCGGGAGTGAAACTCCTGCTCGGCATATTTCTGAAAGTGATGTCGCGCAAAACGCCCGCATATACAATAAAGGCGATGGCGCTCGACAGTTTTCTCGATTTTTTCATCACCCTCACAACGCTCGTGTCCTTCACGCTCTGCCGGAAGGCGGGTTACAGTCTGGACGGGCTTATGGGCATAATCATAGCGGTTGTGCTCACTGTCAGGGGTGTGATAATGGTTATTGAAACCTGTGGAGCCGTGATGGGCAAAAAGGATAACGAAAAATGCGGGGAGGCAAGGCGGATAATCGAGGAGCACGGCCTTGAGTGCGCCGATGTCAACTGCCACCTCTACGGCGATTACGCCGTGTTCACCGCAACGGTCAAAGGCGACAGCGACTTTGTCAGCAAGTCGAAAGCAATAAAAGAATCTATAGGGAAGGAAATGCAGGCGGAAGTTTACTTCTGCCTCGAGTGAGAGATCATGAGCAAGAAAAATAAAGAAGAAAAACCGAAGAAGAACCGCGGCAAGGTTGTAAAAAAGGTTCTGGCGATTATCCTTATCGTTATAATCGCTTTTGCGGCTGTTACAACCTGCATTACGGCTGTGGGTCTTGCCGCCAACGGCAAAAAGGTAAAATCCTTCCCCGCGGTTGGCTGCGACCTCAGATATGAAAATATGGGCGGCGGGCTCTGGAACATCTATTCCGACAAGGGCCTCAAGGTGCTTCAACTCACCGACATTCATATCGGCGGCGGCTGGATGAGCATTAAAAAGGATTCCATGGCGCTCAACGCCGTTGCGGCGATGATAAGCGCGGAAAAGCCCGATTTCGTCATTGTCACGGGCGATGTCGCCTATCCCGTTCCGTTCCAGTCGGGAACCTTCAACAACAAAACAAGCGCCAAGCTTTTCGCCTCCCTTATGGAGCAGCTCGGCGTTTACTGGACTCTCACCTTCGGCAACCACGACACGGAGCTTTACTCCTATTTTTCGAGAGAGGATATTTCGGAGATGTACTCGTCCGACAAATATCCCCACTGCCTTTTCCAGGCGGGCCCCGAGGATGTTGACGGCTGCGGCAACCAGGTTTTCAATGTTGTGAATTCCGACGGAATCATCACGCGTTCCCTTATTATGCTCGACTCCCATTCATATATTGACGGCGACTATTTCGGCATCTGGTGGAAGTACGACAACATCCATCAGAATCAGGTTGACTGGTATTCAAAGCAGATAAAGGCGGTTAAGGAGAAAAACGCGAAGACCTTTGAAACTTCCCCCGAGCTTCTCGCAAAATATCCCGCTCTCAGGGAGAGCGTTCCCTCCTCGCTGTTCTTCCACATTCCGCTTACGGAATACAAGGACGCCTGGACTCAGTATGTCGACAACGGTTATAAGGACACCGAAAATGTTAAATTCAATTTCGGCGCCGCGGGTGAGAGCGGCAAGGTGGTTTACAGCGGTATTCACGACGACGAGCTCTTTGAAACAATCCTTTCGCTCGGCTCAACGGATTCCGTCTTCTGCGGCCACGACCACCTCAACAACTTCTCCGTAAACTATATGGGCGTTGACCTGACCTACGGCTACAGCGTGGACTACCTCGCCTATATCGGCATTTACAAGCTCGGCTCGCAGCGCGGCTGCACGGTGCTTGAAATATCCCCCGACGGCTCGCTCGACTTCAGCCAGGAGAACTATTATCAGGATAAATATGTTTCCCACTTCGAGAAGGAACCCGTTGAAATGCAGGTCCTCGGCGAGGAAAAGAAATAATCACAATAAAGACAAAACGCCCGCAGGAATTCTCCTGCGGGCTTCTTTTATGCCATTTTACTTTTTGGAAATCAGTTTTTCAATGCAGTATCTGTTGCGCTCCGCCGTCTTTTTGCCGAACTGTATGGCGTCAACGGGGCAGGAGTTTATGCAGGCGACGCAGTGCTGACACCTCGGTTTTGTCCACTCGGGAATGCCGCCTTTGAGTTTGATTGCCGAGTCGGGGCACAGCGACTCGCACTTGCCGCAGCCAACGCATTTTTCATCCGCGAAGAAGGGGCGGGTGGTGCGGAAAACGCCGTAAAGCGGATAGACGAAAGCGGTGGAGAGCGAGCCCTTCAGACTGCTTTTCACAAGCGCCCTGCGGTTCAGGATATCGTTGCATATTTTATCGATTTCCCCCTGAGCGGCGGCGAGAGTATCAAGCGCCTTTTCGCGCGTGGAGGGGTTGTATGCGACAATGTAGTTGTCGGGCATAACGAGGGAGGCGCTGTAATCAATGTTCACGCCGAGCGCTTTCGCGAGCTTCTTGTCAGCCGCCGCGGGTGACGCTCCGCAGGTGATTACGGAAAAAACATAGGTGCCGAGTACAGCGTGAACTTTTATGTCGGAGGCGAATCTTTTTACGATTTCGGGCAGACCCGAAAAATACACGGGAAAGATGAAACCGGTAACATCCGCGTTGCCGTCCCCGGGCAGATCTCCGCCGGTTATTTCGGCAATGTCATAGGCCCTGTCGCCCGTCATCGCGGCGATTTTCTGCGCGGCGTAGCGTGAATTGCCCGTGCCGGAAAAATAAAAAATCATAAAAACACCTCCGTTGTTTTAAGTATAGCATACAGGAAAAACACAGTCAATACAGGGAACTTAATGACTTGTTAATGTGATCTTAAGCCGTTAAGACTTGCGATATTTCTTTTTTCTGTTATAATAAGACTATCCGAATGAGGGTAATAACGTGTGATTTTAAGGAGGTATTTTTTGAAAAAAATCTTTTCATTGTTTATTGCGGTGCTTATTTTATGTGTACCATTCACTGCGCAGGCATATTTTTATGATATGTCTTACGAATCCAGGGAATACTGCTCGTCTTACTATGATATTCCCGCTTCGGTAAAAAACGATGACGCGGCGTTTTATGTCAATCTCAATGAAACTATGGAGCTTGAGCTTGAGAAATCAGGTGTGATTCCCGCGGGAACGCAGATAACCGTTGACTGGCGCTCGGACAACCCCGACACCGGAACGGTGTATTACCACACCTACCGCGGTGACGAGGGCGGATATGTAACGGCAGACAGCATTGAATTTGACCTGTCCGCAGTTAGACCGGTAGAAAAGAACAAACTCACTCAACCTATCAAATACTTTGTGCTCAACAAAGACGGCGTCCGGCTTCGTGAAGGCCCCAACGAACTTTATGCCGAGGTCGGCGAGGTTATCCCTTACGGCACCGTGCTGGAAGCCTCATATGGCGCAGAGGATTATACGGGAACGCAGGACGATGGCTCCTACCCGAGCTGGTGCTGGTTTGAGTATAACGGCGTCAGCGGATGGGCATACACCTTCCAGTGGCTTGATTCGTTTGATTTTGCTTTCACGGCCGATACCTTCCGGGCAGGTACGGAGTTTCCCTACGACAAGGCAATGACCTTCGGCGAGATTCCGCTTTATGACGGTCCGGATATCAGAAACGCGGATGTGATTGACACAATAGCGGCAGGCACGGAACTCGATTTTGATATTGTATATTACACCGGCGGATTATACGGCTATGTTGAATACAACGGCAATAACGGCTGGGCTCAGGTTTATTGCGGCTTCCTTCCCGGTGATGATTATGACAAGGTCAACAACAGGATTGACTCCTACATTAAAATCGCAGCCGAAAGTGTTCCCGTTATCTCATCTCCTTTTGACGACTGTGAGGGAACCGGCGAAACAATAGAAAAAGACAGAGTTTTGCACTATGACTATGTAAGAGAGTTCGAAGGTGAGCCGGATTATTACAGAGTTGAATATCAGGGAGAATATGTGTGGATTTCGGCGGGCTTTGACGATGTTGAAAAATACACTCCCGAAGAGCTTGAAAAAATTATGACGGATGAAATCCGGAGCACCCTTGAGGAGGATGCCGTTGACAAAGAAACGGTAACCGAAATCGATTCCCCGGAGGAAGATATTGCCTCTCCTGTTGAAGAAAAATCAGGTGGCAAGGTTCTTATTACGGCGGTTTGCATTGCGGCAGCGGCGGTTGTTATTGCTGTTGCGGCGCTTATCATAAAAAAGAAAAAGAATAAATAAGTGAGGAGAAAAAACATGAAAAAAGTATTTGCGCTTCTGACCGCGCTCATTATTGCACTGATACCCATAACGGCTTTTGCCGCAGCAGATGTTCCGTTAGATTTAAAAGTGACAAACCCCGACGGGGCAACCATTTATACAGAACCCGATTTGAATTCTGAAAAAAGCCCTTACAAAGTGCCTGCCGGCACCGTTTGCACATGTTTGCGTTTTGTTTATAGCACAGCCGGAGACGGCAGTAAAGATTATGGATGGGCAAACTGCATCTATTTTGATGAATCGGGCGAAAGCTTTACCGGATGGGCAATTGCCGAGGCATTCGGCTCGGGAGACAAAAACCTTATAGATGTGGAACTGGAGATAGATGATTTTAATAAAAGAGTAGATGAAGCAAGAGAAGAGGGATATAACACACCTGACAAAGTATCATCTGTAGAAGCATTATTCATTCCTTATGAAGAATATAAGCTGAATATTGAAGTGGATATTATTGACACAATAAAAATGAACGCCAATAGTTATTTTGAAAAGCATACAGATAAAACAGATAAAACATATTATGAAGATTATATCGTTGTGAGCAAAGACGGCGTAAATATTTACAGCTACCCCAACATTGCAAACCTTAAAGAAACTCCGAAGATTCTCGGAACCATACCGTATGAAACCGTATTTCAGGTTATTAATTGGGATGAAGCGCTTCCCAACGGCGAGGAATACATAGGCGAATACAGATTCTCCTATTACTCTCAGGAATTAGGAGATTGGGAAAAAGTAACGCCGATTTACAAATTATGGTATTATGTGGATTACAACGGTATAAGAGGATGGGTTCCCAACAGCAGCCTTGATAATCCCACTGATGAAGAGATTGAGAATCATTGGGCAAATTGGGAAGAATTCGGCTTAAGTGATGAAACTTTGGTTGCATCATTGGATTTCTATAACAATGCGAAAGACATGGAAAAAGCAGAAAAAGCCGAAGCGCGCAACAAAGTCCTTATCCCCTGCGTTATCGGCGCGGTTATTATAGCCCTTGCCGTTGTAATCATCGTTCTCAAAAAGAAAAAGGCGAAGAAAACTGGCACAGTTCCCACGACGGATGTTGAAGACAGAATCGAATAAAAAGCATTGAACCGGGGCGGCATTTGCCGCCCTTTTGTTTCGCCTCTGTACTGAAAATATTAATCCGACGGAGTAAAACAGCATCGAGACCCAACTCATCGAGACGGCGCAGGGATTGTTTTCCTGGTTTGCGAAACTATGTCAAAAACTCCCCAAAGCCCTTGAAAATAAAGGGTTCTACCGTAAATTCTACCGACAGTAGAGCCGAAATCGGCGGATTATACTGACAGTAGGGTGACAAATCGGGGCCGGTCGTATATAATCGTGGCAGAGAAAAGGCAAAGCCGGATAAAGGAGGAATGAAAAATGAAACACTACAACGCTTGCCCCGATTACTCGTTCAGAAGAATAACCGACATCACGGTTCAGGATCTCAGGGATATGGGCGCCGAAGCCGTGGCGATTGACCTCGACAACACGACAGTCAAAGATTCATCCTACTCACTTCCCGAATCGACAAAAAAGTGGCTTGATAATTTAAAGGAAAACGGCATTTCGGTTGTTATAATATCAAACACAACTTTCATAAGAGCGTGGTATCTCAGTAAAAAAATGGGTTCGCTTCCGTTCTTCTCGCTCGCGGCGAAGCCCCACACAAGGGCGCTGCGCAAGGCGTCCGAAAAGCTCGGTGTAAATCTTGAGAATATCGCCATGATAGGTGACCGTTTATTTACCGATGTTATGGCGGCTAACAAGGCGGGAGCCATTTCCGTGCGCGTGGAGCCGATGGAAAAGGAAAAGCGCTTCAAAGCCCATTTCGAGCGCGCGAGAAAGCGCGAAGAGGAGTATATGAGGGCGCACGGAGTAAAAAAGCCAAAAAAAGAAACCTGCGCCGTTTGAGCGCAGAACAGTCCGCGGATTCGGAGTAATCCGCGGAATATTTTTTTTGCCGTTTTTCAAAAAACGCTTGACAAATTACAATGTTGTGATATACTGTACTCATCAAAACACAGTAAACATATCAAAATAGTAGGTTTTAGAAAACGAAAGCAGTTTTCCCGTGTTTTGAAAAAAGCATCCCGAAGCGAAAAGGAGAAAAGATATGTTAAATCACAAGACGGTGTTCCGATGTCGATGTTGACCTTTAAACCGCATTGAACTGAATATAATTGAAAAACAACATAAAACATATAAAAGGAGAAATAAAAATGTCAGAACTCAAAAAAAGCGCGGCGGAGCTTATAGGTGAAACTCCCGTGCTCGAAATATCACGCTACTCAAAGGCGGCAGGCGCTCAGAACGCGACTCTCATCGCAAAACTCGAATACCTCAATCCCGCGGGCTCGGTAAAGGACAGAATCGCCCTTTCAATGATAGAGGACGCCGAGGCGAAGGGAATACTCAAGCCCGGCTCAACAATAATCGAGCCCACCAGCGGCAACACCGGCATAGGCCTCGCTTCCGTGGCGGCCGCGAAGGGCTACAAGGTTCTTCTCACAATGCCCGAAACAATGAGCGTTGAAAGACGCAATCTTTTAAAGGCGTACGGCGCTGAGATTGTTCTCACCGACGGCGCGAAGGGCATGAAGGGAGCTATAGAAAAAGCGGATGAACTCAACAAAGAGATTGAAAATTCCGTTATTCTCGGTCAGTTCATAAACCCCGCTAACCCCGCCGTTCATTTCAGAACCACGGGCCCCGAAATCTACCGTCAGCTTGACGGCAAGGTGGATATCTTCGTCGCGGGCGTCGGCACGGGCGGCACGGTCACGGGCACGGGCGAATACCTCAAAAAGCAGAATCCCGATGTCAAAATAGTCGCGGTTGAGCCGGCGACCAGCCCCGTTCTTTCAAAGGGCACTCCCGGCGCCCACAAGATTCAGGGCATCGGCGCGGGCTTCGTTCCCGATGTGCTCAACACAGCCGTTTACGATGAGGTAATCGCGATTGAAAACGACGACGCTTTCGAAGAGGGCAAACGCTTCGCGGTCTCCGAGGGAATACTTGTGGGCATCTCCTCGGGCGCGGCTCTCAAGGCGGGAGTCATACTCGCGAACAGACCCGAAAACGCGGGCAAAAACATAGTGGTTCTTCTCCCCGACTCGGGCGACAGATACCTCTCAACACCGCTTTTCGCGAACTGAAAAAACAAAGAAAAAACCGCAGGTTTCAGCCTGCGGTTTTTATTTTTCATATATAATATTCGTACGATTCGGGGGCGTTGTCGAGGATTGACTGCAGGGTAATCGAGTCCAGATACTCGGAAACGACCTTGTAAAGCCCCTGATAAATCGGCAGCGTCATACATTCCGCGGCGCGCTCGCACTTGACCGTTCCGCTCTCCATACAGCTCACCGGGGCAAGGGAGCCCTCGGCGCTCAGCAGAATATCCTTTACCGTTATTTCGGATGGCTCCTTAGCGAGGGCGTAGCCGCCCGCCTGACCCTTTGCCGAAACAATCAGTTCGCTCCTTGTGAGAAACGGGGTTATCTGCTCAAGATATTTTTTTGAAATATCCTGCCGTTTGGCTATGTCATTGAGCGTAATATAGCCGTCGCTTCTGTGCTGGGCAAGGTCAATCATCATTCTCAGCGAATAGCGTCCGCGCGTTGAAATTTTCATTTTGCGTCACCTCGGTTTTTCTTTAATGCCATTATACTACGGATTTAATAGGTATTCAAGAGTTTTGAAACAAACATACGGTAAAAAATGGATTTTTCGTTTTTATTATATAAAAATAAATAATAATTGACTAAACACATAAAAAATATTAAAATAAATATGTATACTCTTAAAAAGGAGGGTTCCGGTTTGAAAAAAGCTCTTGCGCTTATAATGTGTGTGCTTATGCTGCTTTCACTGTGCTCGTGCGCGGTCAAGCAGACAAACGGCTCGTTTGACCCCGCCGTGCTTTTTGAGAAGCCGGCGCCCGATATCACCGTAACCGCCCTGAAAAACGGCGCCTCCTGCGCGCTCGCGTATTTCTGCGAAGCCCTCAATGAAAAATACGGCGTGGAGTTTGCCGCCGATAAAAACACCGCGGGCGAGAGCTTACTGAACGGCAAAACCGAGTTTCTGCTCTGCGGCGTTCCCGAGGCGGCGCGCCTCTATAACGAAACGGGCGGGGGAGTGCAGATTCTCTGCGCCTGTGCTTTTGACGGTTTTTATCTTGTTTCAAAAAACGACATTTCATCCGTGAACGATCTCGAGGGTGAAAAAATCGCCGTAAGCCCCGCGGGCGGTTTTGCCGAAAGCATTACAAAATACATTCTCTCGGCAAACGGTCTGACGGCTGACGGGGATTATGAGTTTTCATATTACGCGAGCGAAAAGGATATCGCCGACGCGCTCAATAACGGCAGCGCTCAGACCGCGGTGCTCGCCGAGCCGTATCTTTCTTCGGCACTCGCAGCCGACGGCGTAACCGTCGCCCTGAACCTCGGAGAGGAGTTTGCCTCGACAAAGGATAACAGGGGCTCAAAAATCATCACGGGCTGCGTTGTTGCGAAAAGAGAATATGTGCTCAACAACCCCGATATAATTTCGGATTTTCTTGAGGATATGAAAGCCGCCTGCGAATATATCGCAACAGACTCAAAAGCCCCGCAGGCGCTTGCCGACAGCGGCTTTTTCGCCGACAGAAGAAGCGCGGAAATCGCGATTCCCCACTGCGGAACAAGCTTTATGCGCGGCTACGATATGAGGGTTCAGGTGAGCAGAAATGTTGCCGCCGTATATGAAATAAACCCGGAATCCCTTGGCGGCGACCTTCCCGATGACGGTTTCTGCTATCTGCTGTGAGCGGGGTGAAGCGATGAAAAAAACAGCGGCATTCCTGCTCGCGCTCGCGCTCGCGCTTATGTCCGCCTTTCCCGCTTTCGCGGTCAAACTCGACGGCAAAAAGAAGGACAAGGGCGTTGACGACGGCTACCTCGACGATTACAGAACAATCCTTTACCAGAGCGGCAACAGCGGCAACAATATCGATTCTGTAACCTGCTACACCCAGGCGGATGAAACTACACTCTATGTGCTTTTCAATGTTGTCTATAAAGGTGTCGATCAGCCGGACAACAACACCTTCGGCGTTATAATCTTCGCCGACGGTCAGCGCCTCGAAGCGGACCTCTCAAACAGAAAATACGACAGTTACGACAAAAACGTTGTTTCATACAGATATTACGCTCTGCGCAGAACCTGCTCCTACAGCATTGAAGCGGAAATAATCTTCAAAAACGGCATACACGACCCGCAGGAGATTCAGGTGAAATTCGTTGACGGCGACGGCGTGGAATCGGCAATAAGAACGGTCGCCTACTCGGGCAAGGTCTATGAGCGGAAATCCGAGGCGGCAACCACAACAAAACCGACTACAACGAAGGCGACAACAACCGCGAAGCCCACAACGACAAAGCAGACCACAACCAAAGCGACCACTGCCGCGAAACCCACCACAACGAAGGCGACCACAACAAAACAGACTACGACCAAGCCGGCAAAAACAACAAAACCCGCAACAACAAAGAAAACCACGGCTCCCTCAACCTCAGCCGCGCCCACAACAGGGCAGAGCACTCAGCGCCCGGCGCCGACGGTTATTGAGGGAAAAACCGCGGGCAAGGTCACAGCCACATATGTAGTGACGCGTGAGACACTGAAGGGCGAAACGCAGGAGGAAGTGCATTACGGCGCTTTCGTGCGCGATACCAGCACGGCAACTCAGCGGTCGGGGGAGGAACCTGTCCTCTCAACAACCGTAAAAGCGGTGACCACCGACGAATACACCACGGCTGCCCGCGCAGGTTCAAACAAGAAAACCAAGCGCATAGCCATAGCCGTTGTGTGCGCGCTTGCCACGGGCGGCGCCTGCGCCGGAGGATTCATAGCCGGCAGACGGAAGGATCCGAAAGAAGAACAAAAATAAGCAAACTGTATCCGGAAGGAGAAAAAATATGAAACGTTCATTTGCAGCAAAATTACTCGGAATCGTGCTCGCCTTTGCCGTTGTTATTGTGCCCATCCTCGGCACATTCGGCTACGCGAGAGAGACGGGCTACGAGATGGACTGCCCCAATATCTACATTCACGGCTTTATGGGCACGGATCTCTATGTGGACCCCGAGAATCCCGACCTCGGCAAGGTATGGCCGCCCGCCACAGACGATATTCTGGCGGCTGTCAAGGCAATACTGCCCGACCTCGGCAAACTGATTCTCACCCACGACTGGCAGGCGTTCTCCGACGCGGCGATGCCTTATGTCTATGACCTTATGTCGCCCGCCTTCCTCAATCCCGACGCCACCGTCGCGGACAATTCGGGACCCAAAAGGAAGATTCCGCCCGCCTCGTCAATCAACAGCAAATCAAAGCTTGATTTCAGCTATGACTGGCGTCTTGACCCGATAGAGGTTGCGGATGAACTCAATGAATTCATAGATTATGTTATAGAAAGTTCGGGCTGTGACAAGGTTACAATCGAGTGCCACTCCTTCGGCGGCGTTATAGCGAACACCTACGCCACCCTCTACGGCAACGAAAAAATAAAGAGCATCTGCTACAACACAACAGCCATTTACGGCGAGACCTACACGGGCGAGCTGCTCACCGGTCAGATAAGAGTCAGCACCGACTCGCTCACGGAATACCTCAAAATGGCGGTTGACAAAAACGAATACAGAGAACTTATCAAGGGTATTTTCGATCTCCTCGACGCAGCCGGTCTCACGGACGCGGTTGTGGCTCTCGGCAACAAGCTGATTGAAAACCTCGCGGTGGATGCCAGCAGAGAGGTTCTCGCTCCCATGTTCGGCGGCTGGCCGAGCATCTGGGCAATGACCGAGGACGGCGACATCGACGCCGCCATGGACTATGTTTTCAACACCGTCTATAAGGACAGCGATGTTGACCGCTCCGCTCTCATAGCGAAAATCGAGGATTACAACACCCGCATAAGACCTTACAAAGAGCAGACTCTGCGCGCGATGAACGAAAACGCGGGCGTATATGTAATTGCCCGTTACGGCTACTCGGGGCTTTTCCTGACTCCCTCGTGGACGAGCGTTACGGACGGCGTTGTTGACACCAAGAACTCCTCCTTCGGCGCCACCGTAGCCCCCTACGGCGAGACGCTTTCAGAGGATTATCTCGCGAAGGCGGACGCGAAATACATCTCACCCGACAAAACCGTTGACGCCTCAACCTGTCTGTTCCCCGATCAGACCTGGATAATCAGGCGCTATCCCCACGCGGACAACTGCGGCAGCGTAACGGAGATGGTGTTCAATCTTCTCTACTCCGAGGAGCAGGCGACCGTGAACACCTTTGAGGCGTATCCGCAGTTCCTCTACTATGACCTTGACACCGACAGCGTCTGTCCCGACACCCTTCAGGATGCCGAGCGCTTCACCTTCACGGGCAGGCTCAAGCTCATAATGCAGGATATTTTCAAGCTTATAAAAATGCTTTTCGGCAAAATCTTCAACAGATAATCGGGAGGTAATGTAATAAAATGAGTTCTTTCACAAAAGACGATATTCTGAAAATGGCGGACGAAAACAATGTAAGCATCATCCGCCTGCAGTTCACCGATATCCTCGGCGCGGTCAAGAACGTTGCCATAACGAGGAGCCAGCTTGAGAAGGCGCTTGACAACAAGTGCATGTTCGACGGCTCGTCAATCGAGGGCTTTGTGCGCATTGAGGAGTCCGATATGTATCTCTACCCCGATTATTCCACCTTCACGGTTCTGCCCTGGCACGCGGACAAGGGCAACGGCAGAATCGCCCGCATAATCTGCGATGTTTACGGCTGCGACGGCAAGCCCTTCAGCGGCGACCCGCGCTATGTTCTCAAAAGAGCGGTTGCAGAGGCGGAGAAGATGGGCTATGTTTTCAATGTCGGTTCGGAATGCGAGTTTTTCCTGTTCAACCTTGATGAAAAGGGCAGACCCACTCTGGACACGGACGACCACGGCGGATATTTCGACCTCGGCCACCCCGACGAGGGCGAGGCGTGCCGCAGGGATATAGTCCACAATCTTGTGGCCATGGGCTTTGAGATTGAGGCGTCGCACCACGAATGCGCCCCCGCGCAGCACGAAATCGACTTCAAATATTCCGAGGCGCTCAGGGCAGCCGACGATGTTGTTACCTTCAAATATGTTGTAAAGAGCATTTCGCACCGCCACGGTCTTCACGCTACATTTATGCCCAAGCCCCTCTACGGCGTAGCGGGCAGCGGCATGCACTGCAACATGTCGCTTTTCAGAGACGGCAAAAATGTTTTCTATGACGAGAACGACCCGATAAATCTCAGCAAAGAGGCGTACAGCTTCATTGCCGGCATTATGAAATACATAAAGCCGATGACGGCAGTTCTCAACCCGCTTGTAAACTCCTACAAGCGCCTTGTGGCCGGTTATGAGGCGCCCGTTTATATCGCGTGGTCCGCCAAAAACCGCAGCCCGCTTATCCGTGTTCCCTCCGCGAGAGGCAGCAGCACGAGAATTGAGCTGAGAAGCGCCGACCCCGCCTGCAACCCCTACCTCGAAATGGCGGTCTGCCTTATGGCGGGTCTTGAGGGCATCAAGCAGAACCTTGCCTGCCCGCCCTCAACGGATTACAACATTTTCGATATGACCGATGAGGAGATAGCGAAGGCGGGTATCGAAATGCTCCCCTCGTCGCTCGAGGAGGCGACAGCCGAGTTTGAGGGCAACGAGTTTATAAAAGCCGTTCTCGGCGATCACGTCTATACCAAATATCTCGAAGCGAAAAAAGAGGAATGGCTCGCCTACCGCCGCCGTATATCGCAGTGGGAAATCGACCGTTACCTCGCGGTTTATTGAGTATTATATAAATATTTTATAATATTATAAAAAAATACTTGATTTCACAAAAAAAATGTGATATTATAACCGACAGTAAGATAAGTATTGACAAAAGAGTGGGTTGTTCCCGCTCTTTTGTTTATGTAGAAGGAGGAACGGAAATGTCCGGTAAAGGCAAGGGCGGCAACACGGTTGAAACCGTCCGGCAGATAGCCGAGCCGATAGCCGAGTCACTCGGTCTCGAGCTCTGGGATGTGCGCTTCGTCAAGGAGGGCGTGTCGTGGTATCTGCGTATTTTCATTGACAAGGAGGGCGGCGTCGGCATAGAGGACTGCGAGAATATGTCACGCGCCATTGACGCTCCGCTCGACGAGGCGGACCCGATTGAGCAGAGCTACTGCCTTGAGGTGTCATCGCCCGGTCTTGAGCGCGAGCTTGTAAGGGACGCCCATTTTGAAAAATACAGGGGCGAAAAAATCAAGGTCAGATTCATCCGTCCGCAGAACGGCAAACGCGAGTACGGCGGAATACTTGAGGATTACGACGGCAGAAACATCACCCTGCGCCTCGAAAACGGCGAGGGGCTGTGCTTTGAGAAAAAAGAGGCGAGTTACATAAAACTCGACGATTTCGATATTTAAAAAGAAAGGAACAAAACGGAAAAATGGATAACAAGGAATTTTTTGCGGCATTGAGAATGCTCGCCAAGGAAAAGAAACTCTCGCTTGAAAACCTCTGCGAAGGTATAGAGAGAGCCATAGTAACGGCAGTAAAAAGAGACTTCAACGGCAAGGATATAGTTTTCTGCGAAATAAACCCCGAAGAGGATAAAATCAGGGTTTTCGTTCGCAAGAATGTAGTTAACGAAATCGACGACCCCGACGAGGATATCACCGTTGACGAGGCAAAGCGCTACAAGCCGACAGCCCTGCCCGGCGACATAATCGAGATTGACCTCGACACAAGGGAGGTCAGCCGTATAGCCGCCGAAAAAGGCAAGCACGTTCTGCGCCAGGGCATAAGAGAGGCGGAGCACGGTCAGATGAGAGAGGAGTTCCAGTCAAGGAACCAGGAAATCGTTACCGTCAAGGTTTCAAAGATAGACCCCGAAACTCTCGACGCCTATGTCGAAATCGGCAAAATCGAGGAGCGCCTTCTTCGCAGCGAACAACTCCCGAACGACAATTTCAGGGAGGGCGACCTTATCAAGGTGTTCATCGTCGATGTAAAGGACACTCCCAAGAATATCCCGAGAGCCACGATTTCAAGAACGCACCCCGGCCTTGTAAGAAGGCTGCTTGAGAGCGAAGTGCCCGAGATTTACGACGGCACGGTCGAAATCAAATCCGTTTCGAGAGAGGCGGGCTCAAGAAGCAAAATCGCGGTTTATTCATCGGATGAAAACGTTGACCCCGTCGGCGCCTGCATAGGTCCGAGAGGCACGCGTGTAGGCAAGATAGTTGACCTGCTCAGCGGCGAAAAACTCGACATCGTCCGCTACAGCGACAACCTCGCCGAATTCGTGGCGGCGGCTCTCGCCCCCGCCGATGTAATCAGCGTTGATGTTGAAGAGGGCGACGAAAAGATATGCAGGGTTGTTGTTCCCAACGATCAGCTCTCGCTCGCCATAGGCAACAAGGGTCAGAACGCCCGCCTTGCCGCGAAACTCACGGGCTGCAAAATCGACATAAACCCCGAGGATGACACCGAGGACGTAATAGACTACGGAATTTAAAGGCGCGTAAAATTTCAGAAAAAGGAGGAATACCTATGCCGGCAAACCGCAGAGTGCCGCTGAGAAAATGCACCGGCTGCAACGAGATGAAGCCGAAGCAGGAACTTGTAAGGGTGGTAAAAAGCCCCGAAGGCGAGGTCTCGCTCGACCTCACGGGCAAAAAGCCCGGGCGCGGCGCCTATGTGTGCAGAAACGCCGAATGTCTCGCGAAGGCGAGAAAGGCGAAAAGATTTGAAAAGGCGTTTGCCTGCGCAATACCCGACGAGGTATTCGACCGAATGGAAGGGGAGCTTAAAAATGGCGGATAACCCCGCATTGCTCTCACTTTTGGGAATGTGCCGCAAAGCGAACCGCCTGGGCTGCGGCCACGACGCCGCGGTGGAGGCGATAAGGCAGGGCAGGGCTTCAATGTGCCTGTTCAGCAGCGATTCGTCTGAAAGACTGAAAGCGGAAATTCACAGAGAAATAAAAATGAATAACAGAGAAGTTGCGGTTTATGTGCTCGAAAGCACAATGCAGGAAATCGGGCACGCAACAGGGCTTCGCTCGGCAGTTCTTTCAATCAACGACGACGGCTTTGCAAAATCCGCAGACAGGTTAGTTAATACGAACGACGGGAGGAAAACGAATGTTAAATAAATACAAAGTTTCCGAAGTGGCAAAAGACTTCGGTCTGAAAAGCAAGGATGTAATAGACCTTCTTGCGAAATATTTTGAGGACCCCAAAAAGCATTCATCCGCGCTCAATGAGGATGAGCTTGACATAATCTTCGAAACCTTCACTCTCGAAAAGCAGGTTGACGAGGAGGGGTTAAACGCCTATTTCGAAACCGCCTCGGCACGCGAGGAAAAGCCGAAGGAAGAGGAGAAAAAGCCCGAAGAGGCAAAGGCGGAGGAAAAGCAGGAAGAGGCGAAACCCAAAGAGGTAAAGGCGGAGGAAAAGCCCGCCGAAAAGGAGAAATCGCCCGAACAGAAGAAGGAAGAAAAACCCGCTGAGAAGCCCTCAAAGCCCGAAAAGGCGAAGGAGGAAAAGGCAGGCAAATTCCGTATGCCCGAGCGTAAGGAAACCGTTCCCGAGAAGAAGAAGGAACAGAAGCCCGCTCAGGCGAGAACAAAGGGCGAAATCCGCACAATCGACACAAGAGCCAGCAATGTTGACCTTGAAAAATACAACGAGCGCTACGAGAATATCGCCCCCGGCACATCCTCGCGCCGCAACGACAATCAGGTCAACAAGCAGAAGATAAAGCAGAAATCACAGCAGTACCGCAAGCAGGGCAACCGCCAGACAAAGCGCGAGACAGAGGCGGAGAGGTTAAAGAGAATCGCCGCCGAGCGCGCGAAGAAGCCCCAGCTTCAGTTAAAGCTTCCCGAGGAAATCACCGTGGGCGAGCTTGCGGCTATGCTCAAAAGAACGGCTGCCGAAGTCATCAAGCAGCTTTTCGGCCTCGGAGTTATGGCTACGGTCAACCAGACGCTCGACTATGACACCGCGGCCATAGTCGCCGAGGAAATGGGCGCGAAGGTTGAGAAACTCGTTGTTGTCACCATTGAGGACAGAATCATTGACGACAGTGAGGACGACGCCGCCGACCTCGAGCCGAGAGACCCTGTTGTTGTCGTTATGGGTCACGTTGACCACGGCAAAACCTCCATTCTCGACGCGGTGCGCAACACAGCCGTCACAGCCACCGAAGCGGGCGGCATAACCCAGCACATCGGCGCTTACAGAGTTGACCTCAACGGTCAGAAAATCACCTTCCTTGACACTCCCGGCCACGCGGCGTTTACATCAATGCGCGCGAGGGGCGCCATGGCTACCGATATAGCGATTCTTGTTGTTGCGGCGGACGACGGCATTATGCCGCAGACCATCGAGGCCATAAACCACGCCAAAGCGGCGGACTGCCCGATTGTTGTCGCCATAAACAAGATGGACAAACCCGCTGCCCAGCCCGACAGAGTGCTCCAGCAGCTCACCGAATATGAACTTGTTCCCGAGGAATGGGGCGGCGACACAATCTGCGTGCCCGTTTCCGCTCTCACCCACGAGGGTATTGACAAACTCCTCGAATCCGTGCTTCTCGTAGCGGAGATGAAGGAACTCAAGGCGAACCCGAACCGTCCCGCCAAGGGCGTTGTAATTGAAGCGAAGCTCGACAAGGGACGCGGCGCGGTCGCAACCCTCCTTGTTCAGAACGGCACCCTTCACCCCGGCGACACCGTAGTCGCGGGCACGGCGGTCGGCAAAGTGCGCGTTATGCTTGACGACAAGGGCCGCAAGGTTAAGGCGGCAGGCCCCTCCGTTCCCGTTGAAATCACGGGTCTCGCGGAGGTTCCGCAGGCGGGCGACATCTTCAACGCCGTAAACGACGAACGCCTTGCCAGGGAACTTGTTGAGCAGAGAAAGAACAAGGAAAAGGAAGAGCAGTTCAAGCAGTTCGAGAAAGTCACTCTCGACAACCTTTTCGATTCGCTCAAATCGGGCGAACTCAAGGATCTCAACATCGTTCTCAAAGCCGATGTTCAGGGCTCGGTTGAGGCGGTCAAGCAGAGTCTTGTCAAACTCTCCAACGACGAGGTAGTCGTCAAGGTCATCCACTCGGGCGTGGGCGCCATAAACGAGAGCGATATTATGCTCGCGAACGCCTCCAACGCCATAGTCATCGGCTTCAATGTCCGCCCCGATCCCGTTGCCACGGAGCACGCGGAGCGCGACGGCGTTGACATAAGAACATACAGAATTATTTACGACGCCATAGAAGAGATTCAGTCCGCAATCAAAGGTATGCTCGCGCCCAAGTTCCGCGATGTCGATATCGCGAGAATCGAAGTGCGTCAGGTTGTCAAAATCTCCTCGGTCGGCAATGTCGCGGGCTGTTACGTGCTTTCGGGCAAGGTCAACAGAAACGCGAAAATCCGCGTTGTGCGCGACGGCATAGTCGTAACGGAAGCGGAAATAGCCTCGCTGAGAAGGTTCAAGGACGATGTCAAGGAGGTCGCCTCCGGCTTTGAATGCGGCATAAGTCTTGAAAAATTCAACGACATCAAAGAGGGCGACATCTTCGAGGCGTATGTCACCGAAGAATACAGGGAGTAAACTATGCCCGGTTATAAATCAGACAGAATATCAGAAGATATAAAGCGTGAGATTATCGCCATCACCCGTGAACTCAAGGACCCGCGCGTGGCGGATAAAATGCTCACCATAGTTCGTGTGGATATTGCGAGCGATGCTTCCTTCGCGAAGGTCTATGTGAGCGCGCTTGACGGTATTGAAACGGCTAAAACCGCCGTCAAGGGTCTTGTAAGCGCCACGGGATTTATCCGCAGGGAACTCGGAAACCGCCTGCACCTGAGGAAAACGCCCGAGCTTAAATTCATCGCGGACGATTCCATTGAAAAAGGTATGGAAATCATAAAGAAGCTCGACAGTATTGCCGCGAAAGAGGACGGAGAAAACACAGATGCTGATTGAAATTGAAAACTGCGCCGATTCGCTCAGAGAGGTGCAGAAAATACTTCTGCTCTGCCACGCCCACCCGGACGGCGACACGCTCGGCTCGGCAACGGCTCTCGCCCTCGCGCTCAAGGCGATGGGCAAGGAAATAGCCGTGCTGTGCGACGACGAAATCGCGCCGAAATACGATTTTATGTTCACGGGCGTGCACAGAACAGTTGATTTTGAGCCGGAGCTCATTGTCGCCGTGGATGTAGCAGACCCCGAACTGCTCGGCAAAAACCTCAATCTCAAATACGGCGAAAAGGTCGATATGTGCATCGACCACCACACTTCAAACAGAAGTTTCGCCCAGGCGACCTGGCTCGACGCCGATTCCGCGTCCGTTGCGGAAATGGTCTATGAGCTTCTCAGACTGCTTGAGGCGGAGATTACGCCGCAGATGGCGTCCTGCCTTTTCACGGGTGTTTCCACCGACACGGGTTGCTTCCGTTTTTCGAACACCACCTCGCGTTCGCACCGCATAGCGGCTGAGCTTATTGACGCGGGCGCGGATTCGCAGATGATTATTCAGAACTTCTTTGAAATCAAAAGCAGATCCTACGCGATGCTCGAAAAAATGGCTATGGATGAACTTCAGCTCTACCTCGGCGGCAGATGCGCCATTATGCCCGTCACCCGCGCAATGCTCGGCAAAAGCGGCGCGTCCGACAGCGACACCGACCGCCTCGCGAACATTCCGCGCAGAATAGAGGGCGTTGTTGTTGCCGTAACTTTAAAGGAACAGCCGGGCGGCGAGTTCAAGGCGTCCGTGCGCACCCACGGCGATGTTGACGCCTCGGCAATCTGCGAGCGTATGGGCGGCGGCGGTCACGTAGGAGCCGCGGGCTGCACTTTACAGATGCCCCTTCCCGCCTGCGTCGCGCGCATTATAGAAGAGGTTGAAAAAGAAATCGGCTGACAGCCGTAAAACGAAAAAATATCCGCTCAATGCTTTACGCGAAAGAGCGGATTTTTCTTTTTTGATATTCAGTTTTTCTTTTCCGATTCTTCGGCGTTTTCCGATTCGGCGGCGAGCATCTCCTCGCTGACAAGCAGCCTGAAAGTGGTTACGGTGTTTTCGCCCTCAAGCCCCGAAATGTTTACGTAAATACCCATGATTTTTACCTCCGTTTTTTATGTCATTTGTTTGTTCCCTGACTTAATGATAACAGAGGTATTGTCCTATAAACGGGACTTTACAAATTTTTATAATTCAGATTCAAAAACGGTGGAACCGTACTTTTTTGCAAGCTTATCCAGCTCTTTATTAATGAATTCGGAAGAAACTGAAGTCAGTTTCATATGAATTTTTTGAGTATGTTTTCTTTTTATCTCTTCAAAACTGCAATTTTGACCGAAAGATGATTCATAGGTGTCGGAACGGCAGTTTAAAAGAACTTTATCAAGTGACAGGCAGTTTTTGATGGGCGTGTCTATGCGTTCAAAATCTTTTATAATTACATACCAGGGACGATACTCCATCCAGTTGTATTCTTTAATCCAACTTTCAAAAGAGATGTTATTATCGTTGAAACCGTAAAGATGTCCTCTGCCGGTTATAACCTGAATATTCTTTCCTCGCGAATCGGTTATTCCTTCCGCCAGAAAAAACTCGTCGCCGTCACTTACGGAAGAAGGTCTTTTTGTTTTTGTGTAATTCAAAATATACCAGGTTTTATTTCCGTTTTTTACTTTATGCAGATTTGCGAAACCGTTCTCGTTTTGAGGACCTTCAAATTTAATCCATATGGTATTTGTGTTCGTATTTTTTATGTTTGCCAAAACGATTCTCCTTTTTTACTCAAAGAAAAACGAGGGGTTGTTCGTGAACATAGCGGTTACCGCCTGAAGATACTGCGCATAAACAAACTGGGCGTAGTAGGTTCTGTCGCCCACGGTCTTCTGCGCGTCCATAACGCAGAAACTGCCGTTTTCGTTTGTGCCGTCGGTCTGCGTGAGTGTGAAGCCCGCTTCGGTCAGAGCGGTGAAATACGCGTCAAGCGTTTCGAATTTTACGCCCGCGAAGGCGTTCCCACTCGAGTAGATGCACTGCCAGTCGCACTCTTCCATCAGGGCGGGGTCGGTCACCTTTTCGCCGTCTGCGCCGATTATTTCGAGTTTCCCTTCGCCGAGAAGGGGGGCGTCGAGCGCGGGGAAGAACTTCGCGACATTCTCATCGAATTTGCAAACGCATTCGAACACATCGAACGACACGGTATATTCCGAGGTCTCAATGTTGAAATCGGTCTGAGAAATACTGCATATATATTTCCCGTTGCTCCAGTACCCTTCGACGGACGCCTTGTCGCCTGTTTCCTCCTCCGAGTGGAAGGCGATGCCGCCCGTCCAGCCGAAGGCGTTGAGCGATTCGGAGAACTGTGAAAGCACAGAGGAGTCGCCCGCGAGTCTCAGGCGGATGAAATCCGTTTTGTAGCCGTAGGTCTTCTCGTCGGCGAAATAGTGAGACTGCGTTTTGCAGGTAAGCCCCGGGGGAAGTTCATCCGGGAAACCCTCGGGAAGCAGGGACGGCATAAAGCCGTTCGCTTTTATTTTGTCGCTGAACTGTTCCGTTGTGGGCGCCTCGGTCACGGCTTGCGTGACGGTCGTCTTTGTTTCTACGCTCTTTTTGCAGGAGGCACACACAAGGAGCGCCGCGGGAAGAACAAGGCATATCGCTTTTTTGATAATACTTTTTTTCATAATGCACTTCCGATAAAATTTATAAATCTATTTTAATATTCATTTAATCCGTTGTCAATTGCAATACTTTATTTGACATTATCCCCCGTAAATAGTAAAATAATATTTCAGTAATATTAAATAAAGAGAGGTTATTATGTTTAACACGATATATCTGCCGATAGGTGTCGGAACCTTCCACCTTGAAACGGCGCAGAGTGAATTTGAAAAGAGCGTGAAAATGCTTAAAGGCATTGACGGCGATATCATTGTGCCCGCCGAAATGCTGCTGAGCATCGACAAACTTGTTGATTTTATTGACGGCAAAACCGCGGATCTCGTGATTGTGCAGAACATCACCTTCGCGAACGCCGCCTACATAAGCGAGATTCTCCGCCGCTTTGACTGCCCCGCCGTGCTCTGGACTTTAAAGGAGCCGCAGGCGGACGGCACCCGGCTGCGCTTAAACTCGCTCACGGGCGCGTTCTCCGCCGCGAATGCCCTCACGGCTTTCGGCAGACCGTTTGAATATGTGCTCGGCTCGCCCGAAGACGAAAATGTAAAGAACACAATCGCCTCCGCCGTGTCGGCGGCAAAGGTTAAAAAGGCGATGCGCTCCTTGAACCTTCTGCAGGTCGGTCATACCCCGCAGGGCTTCGGCTTCGGCAGGGCGCTCGATTCCGAAATGCTCACGGTGTTCGGCGTGAACACCGTTTCAATCGAGGCGAGGGAACTTATTGACAAGGCAAAAGCCTTTACAGATGAGGATATCGCCTCCTATCTTGACGACGCGAAAAACAGAATCCGCTCGCTCGACAGCATAGACAATAAAAATGTCTCCGATTTCGCCCGCCTTTACAAAGCGTACGCCGAATATGTAAAAGAGAACAACATAGGCGCACTCGCTTCACGCTGCTGGCCGGATTTCTTCACATCCTTCGGCACTCCTGTGTGCTCCGTACTCGGCATATTGAATGACCTCGGAGTGGCAAGCGCCTGCGAGGCGGACTCCTACGGCGCCCTCTCAATGTATATCTGCTCATATCTCACGGGCAAGAGCGCCTTTTTCGGCGACCCCGTTGCCGTTGACGAAAAGGAAAACACAATCACCTTCTGGCACTGCGGTATGGCTCCCTGCTCCCTTGCGCGCAAGGACACGGGCGCGTGCGCGGGTGTTCACTGCAACAGAAAGATAGGCCCCACCCTCGAGTTCGGCTGCGAGGCGCAGCCCGAGGTCACGGTTTTCCGCATAGGCAGAAAGCCCGACGGCAGCTTCCGCCTGTTCATCGCTTCGGGCAGCGCTCCCGACAAGCCGAAGCAGTATTACGGCACTTCGATTGTCGTAAAAACGCAAAACAGCGCCCCCGATATAATAAATAACGCGGTCAAAGCGGGCTGGGAACCTCATTTCGCGGTCGCCGTCGGCAACATAGCCCCCGCTCTCGAGGCGCTCGGCAATATGCTCGGCATTGAGGTCTGCAGATTCTGATGCTGAAATACATTTTATTTGAAGTTGTAGTATTCCTGACGAACATTGTTCAGTGCATTACGGGCTTCGCGGGCACGGTGCTCGCAATGCCGTTTTCAATAATGCTCGTCGGCTACGATGTCGCGAGGCCCATACTCAATGTTCTCGGTGTGGGCGCGTCGCTCGTGATAGTGGCTAAGGAATACAAACACATAAACACAAAAGAGTTTCTGAAAATGGCCGGGGTTATGCTCCTCGGCATAATCGGCGGGCTCTATCTCAAGGACCTGGTCGCCGAAAACGAGAAGGTTGTATATAAAACCCTCGGAATAATCGTTATTGTTTTCGCCGTTTTCAGCGCGATAAGGTTTTATTCCAAAAAGGATTCAAAGCCGATTCCCGCGGGTATATCCTTTGCCCTGCTCATAATATCCGGCGTGGTGCACGGAATGTTCGTGTGCGGCGGCCCCGTGCTTGTGACCTACGCCTCAACAAAACTCAAGGACAACGACGAGTTCCGCGCCACCGTTTCCGCGGTTTGGCTCGTGCTCAACTCGATAATTATGATTCAGGACATTTTCGGCGGAGTGTTCGTGAAATCCACGCTTCTGCTGACTTTTGTGAGCCTCGCGGTGCTCGCGGCTGCCCTCGCGGTGGGCAATCTCATTTTCAAAAAGATGAGCCGCAATGTTTTCCTGCAGGTCACATATATTCTTATGTTCATAAGCGGCATAACCTTGCTTATAAAGTAACTGAGGAGGTCTATAATGGAAGGAAAAGCACTCACCCACGGCATAAAATTCAAGGACAAGGTCGGCTACGCCCTCGGCGACACAGCAGGACTGCTCACCTTCGGATTGATAGGCGCGTTCCAGAATAAGTTTTACACGGACGCCCTCGGCATAAAGCCGGAAAAAATCATCATTCTCATTCTCGTGGCGAGAATCTGGGACGCGATAAACGACCCGCTCTGGGGTATGTTCATCCGCTCCCGCAAGCCGAGACCTTCGGGGCAGTTCAGGCCGTGGATTATCGGTTTTTCGATTCCACTCGCCGTCTCCGCGGCGCTTATGTTCTTCAAGGTGCCGGGTCTTGACGAAACGAAATATCTCATTTACGCCTATATCACATATATCCTCTACGGTATGGTGTACACGGCGGTAAACATCCCCTACGGCTCGCTCGCCTCCGTTATCACCGACGATGAGTTTGAGCGTTCGTCGCTCTCGATGTGGCGCTCGATAGGCGCGGGCATAGGCGGTCTGCCGGGAACAATTCTTCTGCCTATGATAGTTTACAAGGTTGTCGGCAAATATCCCAACGGCACAAACATCCAGCAGCTTCAGGAGAGAAAACTTTTCTGGTGCGTGGTTGTGCTCGCGGCTGTATCCGTACTCATCTACTTCATTCATTACAAGATGACAAAGGAGCGCATAGCTCCGCAGAAAAAGGATAAGGTAAAAGACGGGGCTGTTAAAACCGTCGCGGGGCTTTTTACGAACAGGTCCTTCCTTATGCTCTCGTTCGCGTCAATGCTTCTTATCGCCTTCCAGTTCTATTATCAGTCAACCTACAGCTACCTTTTCACAGATTATTTCGGCAAACCCGGGCTCTACGCCCTCGTCACCGTATGCACCTATGTTCCCATGGCGATATTCATCCCCATAATGAACAAACTTATAAAAAAATTCGGCAAAAAGGAGCTCTGCGCCGCCGGTATGCTCTTCGCCGCCGTGTCGTGCGCGGTGCTGTTCGCGTGCAGGGGAACGTCCGTAGCGTACAATCCCATGTTCTTCCTTGTGTTCACATTCTTCTCGGGTCTCGGTCAGACCTTCTTCGTGCTTGAGGTCTGGGCGCTCGTAATGGATGTAATCGACGTTTACGAGTACAGAACGGGCAAGAGGGAAGAGGGCATAATCTACGCCGTTTTCTCATTCACGAGAAAACTCGGTCAGACCCTCGCGGGCGTGGGTCTCAACGCGCTCCTCGCCTATATCGGTTATGACACCAAACGCGCGCAGGACGGTCTGGGGCAGGCGGCGTCGGTAATTCCGAAGCTCTACGATATTTCAACCATCGTGCCCGCCGTTATGCTCGCGGTTATGGGCGTTGTTCTGCTTGTGGGCTACGACCTCTCAAAGAAGAAACTGCAGATTGTTCACAGTCAGCTCGATGCAATAAGGGAAAACGAGGAGACCGAAGAGACGGTCTGACAAACGAATCAATAAAGCAAAAAGCCCGCGGACGAAAAGTCCGCGGGCTTCCGTGTTTTTCTTGTCAGGTGAGAGTTGTAATCGCGCCTGCGATAATGCCGATAACAAGCAGGGCAACAAGAACAATCGCCACAACCCTTACAACCATGGAGCGTCTGTCTTTCATTTTTCTTCCTCCGCTTAACGTAATTTACCCTGCTATTTTACGCCGTATCGGCTGTAATGTCAAGATAATTACGCGCTGCGCTTTTGGGCGCGTTCAAGGATTTTAACCTCGCCCGTGGTGCCGTTCAGACTCACAATATCGCCCGTGCGCACGGTGGAAAGCAGGTTTTCGACATTCACAACCGCGGGTATGCCGAGCTCGCGCGAGATTATGGCGGTGTGCGAGAGCAGCGAGCCCTTTTCGCTCACAACTCCCTTCGCCGCGGCAAGCAGGAAGACCCAGCCGGGGTCGGTCATTTTCGTAATCAGTATTTTGTCGTTTATATCTGTTACGGTTTTCGGGTCGCTTACCACATACGCCTCGCCCCTGACCTCGCCGCCGGAGCAGGGAATGCCGCTCATCTCGTCGTTGTCGGAGATGAATTCGGAGGTGTTGACGCTCCTGTGGTTCTTGTCAAACTCCGCGCCGCTGAAGATTATTCTCGAATAGGCGGGCAGCAGGGCGTACATGGAATAATGCTTTTTGCGGCGTATCACGGTCTCCCTCATATTGGCGGGCTTTTCCGCGAGAGCTCTGAGTTCGCTGAGAGTCAGCCAGAAAACATCCTTCTTTTCGTCTATCACATCTTCTTTTACATACACATCGCCGAGACGCAGCACCGCCTCGCGCACAAGGCCGAAAATCCTGCTTCTGTTGAGGCGGGATTTTTCTCTGTGGAGAATTCCCGTTGAAGCCCTGCGGCTCAAAAACGCCGTGAGCGGATCGCGGGCGATTTTACCCGGTTCGGTCTGCATACTGTCGCGCATGGAAAGCAGTTTTTTTCTGTCGCGGGTGTATTCATTCACCTTTTCGTCAAACATTTCCGGCTCGGTGCGGTAGGTGGGGCTTTCAAGCTTCAGCTCCTCGGGGCATCTGTCGCCGAAATCCGCGATGTATTCCGCCTTCTGTCTCTCGTATTCCTCATCTGAAAGTTCATCCTTTTCGCAGGCGATACGCACCATTTCCCTTATCGGGCGCATACTCTCAATGTTCGTTATGCCCGAAATATAGTCGTTCGCCGCCGATTCGCTTCCGCCCGCCTTCTTCTTGAGGCGGTGCTTGAGAATGCCCGTGAACAGGAAGGTGTATGTGTCGTTGAGAAGAGTCAGACCCCAGTCGGAGAGAATGCGCTTTTCGATTAAATCATAGAGTTCGAATATCTCTTTCGGGGATAAATCCTTTTTGAACTGCTCCCTCGCGAAGGAGTTTATTTCAACGAATTTTTCGTGGAGCTTTTCCATATTTTTCGGGGCGGAGAATATCTCCTTTACCGTGTTGTAATAAATCGAAGCCCTGAAAAACGGCGAGATTTTTGTTGAGGACTTGAACGCCTCCTTATATTTCACGCCCACCAGTTCCTGCCATATCGGCATAAACTTTTTGTGGAAGGGCAGGTAGTTTATAATCTCATACCAGTTGCTGATTTTGTAGTAGATGCGCCCGTTCGCGCTGCCCACGGTGTTGGCGAAAACAGGTCGCAGTCTGTTCAGCTCCTCCGCGTTTTTGAGCAGGCGTCTGCCTGCGCTTTCGAACACTCCCTCATACACATCTTTTACAAATGAAACCGTCAGCGGAAGGCTCAGACCGGGGTAGCTTTCCACTATGTTGCTGTTGTCGAAAATAAGCGGATGCTCATCGGAAAGGGTGGTAATCGGCCTTGCCTGAAGGATGAAGCACTCCCCGTCCTTCACGGCGAACTCAATGTCGATATACTGCCCGAAAAGGGAGCATATCTTTTCCGAAAGGGAGATGAGTTCATTTACCGTGCCTCTGCCGAGCAGATCCTCCCTGCCCTCATAGTAATAGACCTTATCGGTAGTGTTGTAGTAATAGGCGGTCGTGTCGATTCTGTCGGCTACCACATTTTCACCGAGGCCTCTGCCCGCTATGATAACGCTCTCGTTGAGTATTCCCTGCGGATTGGCCGTGAACAGAACGCCCGAAACATCGGCGTCAACCATTTTCTGAACAAGCACATTCATCTTCAGCGCGTGAAGGTCCATACCGTTTTCACACATATAGTCAATCACGTTTTCGTTGAAGAGCGAGCGCACGCAGTCCTTCACACGCCCGGGGATATCGCACACGCTGACATTGAGATAGGTGTCAAACTGCCCCGCGAAACTGTGGGCGGATGAGTCCTCAACGCTCGATGATGAACGCACGGCGTAAGCGCAGTTTTCATCGGGTACATTGACATCCGCCGAAACAAGTTCGCCCGCCTTTTCCCTCAGGCGGCGGCTCTGCTCCGCGGGTGTAAGCGCCGCAACGCGGTTTATTTCGCGGTGAAGTTCCTCGGGGGTTTTCACAAGCGAGTCAAAGGGCAGAACCCTGAAATCCGGCACGGGCAGCCCCGCGCTCTGCATTTTTATAAGGTTTTCGATTTTACTTCCGAAATTCATAAACGCACCTCCTGTGTTTATGCGTCTATGATATCCGAAACCCGATTAAGATAAAACGGGTCAAAGCATTATTATTCGGTTAACCCGATTAACGCCGCATTAAAATTGCGTTAAGTCCGCATTAAGCCGCTCGTTTGACAAAAGGCGATTAACTGGTATAATTGTTTTAAATACAGGCGCGCGCCCGTGATTATATTAAAAAAGGCGCTGTTGCGCGGAGGAACTATGCTCAGAAAAAACGATATAATAAAACTGAATATCGGTTCCGTCACCCTTCAGGGCAGCGGCGTGGGCAGGCACGAGGGACTTGCCGTGTTTGTGCCTATGACAGCGGCGGGCGATGAGATTGAGGCGCATATTCTCAAAGTCAAATCAAACTGCGCGTTCGCGAAGGTCCATAAGATTATAAACCCCTCACCCGACCGTACGGAGGCGGACTGCCCGGCGTACGCGAAATGCGGCGGCTGCGTTTTCCGCCACATAAGCTACGAAGCGGAACTTGAAATAAAAGAACAGTTCTGCAGGGATGTTATGAAAAGAATCGGCGGGCTCGACATTCCGTGCGAGAAAATCGTCGGCTCCGAAAGCCGCACGGAGTGCCGCAACAAGGCGCAGTTCCCGCTTGAAAAAACGGCGGACGGCGTAAAAATCGGCTTCTTCTCACCTCACAGCCACAGAGTCAACGAGGCAAGGTCCTGCCCTTTACAGCCGAAGGAATTCGCGGGCATTTTAAATGTTTTTGAGGATTATATAAAAAGATACAATGTCTCCGTCTATGACGAAACGGCGCATAAGGGGCTTTTGCGCCACATCTATCTGCGCAAGGCGGCGGCAACGGGCGAAATAATGGTCTGCCCCGTGATAAACGGCAAAGCCCTGCCCGAAGACGAGCGGCTATGTTCAATGCTCCTCGGCGAAAACGGGAATATAAAAAGCATAATTATAAACGAAAACCGCGAAAAGACAAATGTGATTTTAGGCGGAAAATGCCGCACTGTTTACGGCGCCGATTATATAACGGACGAACTCTGCTCGCTTGAATTCCGCATTTCGCCCCTCTCGTTTTATCAGGTGAACCCCGCGGGGGCGGAAAAGCTTTATGAAAAGGCGGCGCAGTTCGCCTGCCTTGACGGCGGTCAGACCCTGCTCGACCTCTACTGCGGCACGGGCACAATAGGGCTTACAATGGCGAAGAACGCCAAAGAGGTAATCGGCGTTGAGATTATTCCCCAGGCGATTGAGGACGCGAAAATAAACGCCGCGATAAACGGCATTGAAAACGCCCGCTTTATGTGCGCGGACGCGTCCGAGGCGGCGAAAAAACTTGAGAGTGAGGGCGTGAAGCCCGATGTGGTTATCCTCGACCCGCCCAGGAAGGGCTGCGCGAAGGATGTGCTCGAAACCGTGGCGCAGATGGCACCCGACAAAATAGTCTATATCTCCTGCGATCCCGCCACCCAGGCACGCGATGCCGCCATTCTCACCGATCTCGGCTACAAAGCGGAAAAACTCTGCCCCGTCGATATGTTCCCGGGGTGCGGACATTGCGAATCAGTTTTGCAACTGATAAGAGAGTGAATTGACCTACGGTCATGAATTGCGCCATACGGCGCATGAATTGCCTTGCGGCGTGAATTGACCTTCGGTCATGAATTGCAATTCAATTCACGGAGCGCAGCGAGAAATCACGCGCGAAGCGCAAATCATGACGGCAAAGCCGTCAAATCATTCTAAAGGAGAAACTATATGGCAGACAATCAGCTTGTTATTCTGTCAAAATCTTTTGCTGTTACAACAATCGGCCTTTGCGAAGAATTGCGAGAGCGCAAAAAGGCAAATGCTGTTATTAATCAATTGCTCCGCAGCGGCACCAGTATCGGCGCAAATATTCATGAAGCAAATTACGCATCAAGCAAAGCAGACTTTATTAACAAATTTCAGATTGCATTGAAAGAATGCTATGAAACCGATTATTGGATTGATATTTTTCATGATGCAAATATAATTACTGACGAAGAGTATGCGGATATGTTTGCACAATGCAGCAAAATCAGGAAATTGCTCATCGCCTCAATTACAACGGCAAAGAAGAACGGATGACTGCGAATCAGTTTTGCAACTGATAAGAGAGTGAATTGACCTACGGTCATGAATTGCGCCATACGGCGCATGAATTGCCTTGCGGCGTGAATTGACCTTCGGTTATGAATTGCAATTCAATTCACGGAGCGCAGCGAGAAATCACGCGCGAAGCGCAAATCATGACGGCAAAGCCGTCAAATCATTCTAAAGGAGCCCACCCATGCCTTCAACAAAAAACTACCTCGATTTCATTATTGAACAGCTTTCGCACACGGACGGCATAACATACCGCGCGATGATGGGCGAATACATAATCTACTGCCGCGGCAAGGTCATAGGCGGAATTTACGACGACCGCTTTCTAATAAAGCCCGTTGTCTCCGCCGTTGAAATGATGCCCGACGCCGCTTACGAACTGCCCTATGAGGGGGCGAAGGAGATGCTTCTCGTTGACAATATCGACGACAGGGAGTTTCTCAAAAAACTCGTTGAGGCGGTGTGTAAGGAACTGCCGGAATCGAAAAAGAAGAAATAACGGAGGCGCGAAATGACGGTTTACGAGGCAAACAAAATCGTTCGCGATTACTATAATCTTACAAACCCCACCGAGGAGGAAACCTTCGTTTTCACCGAGGCGCTCAAGTTTCTGATTGAGGAGACGAAAAACCCCGAATATATGACGCGGCTGGGTGGGCAGTATTACGGCGAGCGCAATTTCGACCTCGCCCTCAAATATTATGAACTCGCGGCGGAATACGATTATCTGTCCGCGATTTCGGGGCTCGGCTACATCTGGTATTACGGGCGCACCGGCGAAAAGAACTACGAAAAGGCGTTTGAATATTTTGAGCGCGGCTACGAGCTGGGCGACATAAACTGCTCCTACAAGGTCGCGGATATGTATAAAAACGGCTATTTCGTGGAAAAGGATTTTGAAAAATACAAGGAGATTATCGAAAAAATCTATTCATATATAAAATACAGGGGCGATTACCACATTCCCGAAATATGCACGCGGCTTGCAAAAATCCGCAGCGATGAGGGGGAGACGGAGGAGGCGCTCGCTCTTTATGACAGGGCGAGGGCTCAGCTTTCATACCGCATTCAGGACAATCCCTTTTTCGGCAACCTTACAATAATGAAGCATCTTATTCTCGATACATACGCCCTTCGTGAGTTTGACAAAAGCGATATGGGACTCTACGACCTCTATTATGTGCTTTCGACCCCCGCGAAGGTAACCTTTGTGTTCGATTTTGTTAAGCACACAGCCGAGTCCGAAACGCAGGAGGACGGCAGCGTCGCCGTCTGCTTTGACGGCAAATGGTTCCGCACGGTTGACGACTTTTTCGCCAAAGCCGAAATAAACGGTGAACTTCTTACAGCCCTCTATGAGGAGCTTTACGATTTCGAGGTGGAATAATGGATATAATCAAAAGCGGAAATTCCGCCTATGAGGAATATGAGCGCCTGCTCCTTGAGCGCGATGCCCTTCTCAAGGACGGCGAGTCGGCGAACCTCGCCTATCTTCAGATGTTCGGCTCAATACAGGCCGAAATTTACGAAACAAAACTCGAGTGCGTAAAGAAAAAGAAAACCATAGAATACATCCAGTCCTTCATAAACCGCGGCGAAAATGTTGACGCGGCGGATATGCGGGGCTTCATCGACAGGGAGATGGCGTCCTATTACGCGGAGCTCCGCCGGATGCTCAAAGAAAAGAAAAAAGCGGATGAGGCGACCGTTTCAAACCCCTATGAGGTGAAACGCTCGAAGGAACTCTACCGCCGCCTGGCGAAACTGCTCCACCCGGATTTAAACCCGCATACGGACAGGAACAACGCTCTCTCGGAACTCTGGCACAGAACCCGTATTGCCTACGCCTGCAACGATGTGAAGGAACTTGCCGAAATCGAGGTGCTTGTGCGCAAAGTCCTCAGGGATTTAAACATTGACGGCGCTCGGGCGGACATCCCCGATTTAAAGGAAAAAACGGAGGAACTGAAAAACGAGATTTACGAGATAACAACCTCCGAGCCGTACACATATATCGCCCTGCTCGAAGACGAAACCGCGGTCAATGAGAAAATGAGCGGCTTCAAAGCTCAGCTTGATGAGGCGAAGGCGTATCTCGCCGATCTTGAGAAAATACTTAAACAGATAATTCTTACGGGAGGAGTGAATTTCGATGTCCGATGAACTTGTAATAGGCGGCTCGGGCGAACTTGCCGCCGCTATAGACAGGGATGGCATTGACACCCTCTTAAAACCGCTCGTGCGCGAGATTCACCTTTTTGATTCCTTCGTCTCGGGCACAACCCACCTTGCCGACACAAGCGTACTCGACGAAATAAAGGAGGGCGACAAGCTGGTTCTCAGGCGCGAGGAAAACAAGTTTGACGAAAACGCCATTCTCATTTTAACCGAAAGCAAGAAGAAACTCGGCTATGTGCCCGAAAAGGACAATTCAATATTCGCCCGCCTTATGGACGCGGGCAAAATGCTCTCGGCGAAAATCAAAAGCATAGAAAAAAAGGGGAGTTTCACGCAGATTTCCGTGGGAATATATCTTGTTGATTTCTGAGGGGAAATGAAACTTTACTGTTGATTTTTAAGCGTGAAAAGATATATAATATAATTTACAGCGCGCAGGCGCAAATTACGCGGAATTCACAAGGAGAAACACTATGAGATTTTTAAGCAAAAAGAGGGAGCTTATTCCCGTTTCACTGCTCACGGGCTATCTCGGAGCGGGCAAAACCACACTGCTCAACCACGTGCTCTCAAACCAGGAGGGCTACAAAGTCGCCGTAATTGTCAACGACATAGGCGAAGTGAATATTGATGAAACGCTCATCGCGAGGGGCGGAAACGTGCAGGGCAACGACAGCCTTGTTCCGCTTTCAAACGGCTGTATCTGCTGCACCCTCGCCACCGACCTTATGAATCAGATTGTTGACCTCGCCAAAAGCAAAAAGTTCGATTATATCCTCATTGAGGCGTCGGGTATATGCGAGCCCGCGCCCATAGCGAACTCAATCTGCATGCTCGACGGCACCGACCCCGGCGTGAAAATTCCCGGCGTCGCCTACCTCGACAATGTCACAACCGTTGTTGACGCCAAGCGTATGGCGGACGAGTTCAGCTCGGGCAAGGCGCTCCTCAACAAGGATCTCGACGAGGACGACATAGAAAACCTGCTTATTCAGCAGATTGAATACTGCACCACGATAATTCTCAACAAACTCGACCTTGTAACCGAGGAGGAGAAAAAAGAGGTGCTCGAGGTTGTCCGCGCCCTTCAGCCCGAGGCGAAAATCATTGAGACGCAGAACGGTGTTGTAGATGTTGCCGACATCCTTTCAACGGGCAGATTCGACTATGAAAAAATCTTCGAGAGCGCCGGCTGGCTTCAGGCAATGCGCGCCCACGATGAAGAAGACGATGATGATGACGACGATGATGACGACGAGCACGAACATCACCATCACGACGACGATGACGATGATGAGCACGAACATCACCATCACGACGATGACGATGATGACGAGCACGAACATCATCACCACGACCACGATGACGACGACGATGATGACGACGAACATGAGCATCATCACGGTCACCACCATCACCACCACCATCACGACGAGGGCGAGGCGGAGGAATACGGCATAAGCACCTTCGTCTATCAGACCGTAAAGCCCCTCAACAAGGAAAAATTCGAGCAGTTCGTATTCGGCGAGTGGCCGAAGAACATAATCCGCGCGAAGGGTCTTTTCTGGATTGACGAGGACCCGCAGACCGCTTACATTTTTGAGCAGAGCGGCAGGCAGAAGACCGCGAAGGGCGACGGCATGTGGATTGCCGCCTTCCCCGAAAAGGAGAAAAAGCAGATTCTCGAAATGAATCCCGACATAGAAAAATCCTGGGACCCCGTTTACGGAGACAGATGCGTAAAACTCGTTTTCATCGGCAGGGGTATGGACAAACAGGCAATTACAAAGGCGCTCGATAACTGCATCGCCGACGACGCAATATAAAAAACAACGGCACGGAATAAAGACAACGGCACGGAGTAATCCGTGCCGTTTTGATTAATGAGAAATGAGAAGTGAGGAGTGAGATAATTACTCATTACTCATTCCTCAACGCTAATTAAAAAAGCGCGCTTTAGGGCGCGCAACTTAGGGATTTAACAGCCTCAAAAAACATCCTTCGGCGTAAAACTGCGTTAAAAATGCTCGGAATACACAAAGTATTCCTGCGCTTTTTGCCTTGTTTTAACACCGAAATCTGAATTTTTGAGTTGCGAAGCAATTTTGAAACAG
>JAEERC010000065.1 GCA_016285645.1 Clostridiaceae bacterium
CCGATTCCCGAGCCCGAGCCGGCAGTTGTTGAAGAACCCGCTCCCGTTGTTGAAGTTATCGCCGAACCCGAGCCGGTTCCCGAGGTCATCCCCGAACCGACACCCGAGTCCGAGCCGGCAGTTGTTGAAGAACCCGCTCCCGTTGTTGAAGTTATCGCCGAACCCGAGCCGGTTCCCGAGGTCATCCCCGAACCGACACCCGAGCCCGAGCCGGCAGTAATTGAAGAACCCGCTCCCGTTGTTGAAACGATTCCCGAACCCGAGCCGGTTCCCGAGGTTGCCCCCGGGCCGATTCCCGAGCCGGAGCCGGATTATGATGATTATGACGATGAGGACGACGAGGATGATGACGATCTCGACCTTCCTCAGATAGAGAAAAATCCGCAGAAAAAGGGCGGCGTCCTCAACAAATTCAAGGACACCCTCTCAAAGCCGATTTCGTTAAAGCCCGCTGCGAAAACCCCCGAACAGAAGGCGGCGGCAAAGGCGGAAAAAGCGGAGAAAAAACACGCCAAGCAGGCGGCGAACACAATGTTCGTGTTTGAAAAAAGAAAGAAATAAGGCATAACAAAACCCGCAGGAAAAACCTGCGGGTTGTTTTTTACGGGTCAACAAATCTTTCTTCCTTAACGGTTGACAGACCGTAGTCAACAAAAAAAGTTTTATTGATATTGCTGTAGACATTTACGCTTACACAGTCCTCGTGCACAAACGCCATAAGATCTTTATCTTTGTATTGCGGATATTTCTTTATAAAAAACGCGAGGGCGTCTGTTTTCCAGTCTTCTTCGGGTTTGCCGTTTTTCCATACGAACCAGTATTCGCTGCCCATAACGCCCGCCCTTATGCTCTTTTTTTCGACTGAAACGCTGTAATAGAAATCCGAATCCTCTGCCGATTCAAACAGATTACCGTCAAAAAAGATGTATCTTTCCTCTTCTTCGGTTTTTTGCATACCTGCATAAATGAACGATTTGTATTCATTATAAGGGCCGCCGTCTTCCTCATCATCGGTTTCAAGGTAGGTTTTAGGCCGCTTGCTGCAGTAGTCGAAATATGCGTTCATCATTTCGGTCGCTTCTGACGGAAGCGGTTCGTCACGGTAAAACTCATCCATATCATAATAATTGGCTTGGAGCTTTTTGTAAAAATTATCCACTCTCTGCGAAACCGTGATTCTGCCCGTTGATGTTTCGGCTTCCGTTTGCGTTACGCTTTCCGCCTGCGCGACCCGGTCCGTTTTGCCCGTGAATCGGATATAGTTCACAATAACCGTTGTCGCCGACGCGATAAGAGCCAGGGCAAGAACGGTTATACATATTATTAAGACATTATTCTTCTTCATTATATTCACCCTCCGGCTCCGTGCCCGAGTGCCTTTTCTCAAGTTCCGCCTTGATTTCGTCCCATTTCCGACCCGCGAGGGGATAGAATTTAAGACTCAGCGCACAGATAACCAGCAGCACCGCGGGCACAGCCATCCAGGCAACAAGTATGCCCTGCTTTGCCCGGTCGGTCTGTTCGGCAACGCTCTTGCTCATATCAAAGCCGAATTTGCCGACAATCATTATGAAAGCGGAGTTTGCGAAGCTTATCGCGGGCTTGGTGATAAGCGAGTTTACACCCGCGTACATACCCTCCCTGCGCTGACCGCACAGGTGCTCGTCATAGTCAATAACATCGCCGTTCATCAGCGGCACAAGGTACATTCCGCCCGCGAAACCGATGCCCGCTATGAAAAATCCGACAGCCGCAACGATGTTGTTTTTGCCGAAAACAGCCATACACGCGGCGCCCGCGGCAAATACAACGCACATAATGAACACGCATTTTTTGACGCCCCAGGTATTCGTCTTTTTCGCCCACAGAACAACCCCGAAAACGGCGCCCGCTCCGAGCATACCGTAGGCGGCATACATGGGAAGTGTGAACGCGTCAAAGTAATAAATGACGCCCTGCATCAGTATTGTCTGAATGAAAATGACCGTGAACGAGAGCACTTCAAACACAACAAACGAGCGGTTCTTGAAGCAGGAAACAACAGATTTTATGATGTTGTCGCCGCTCTCCGGCTCGGTTGTGACCTTCTCTTTGTAGAAAAATGTCGAAATGAAAATCACCGCGAAGGCAAGCACGCCGATTGCCGCCATAATAACCTGGAATTTAAGGCAGCTTTCACCGGGCGCGGGCTTGATAATCGGGAAAAGCACAAGCGGAACGCCGAGCGAAATGAGCGTGAAAAATATTTTCATAAGAAAAATCGAACTGCGCGCCTTGTTTGACACAGCCATAGTGTAGGGCATTACATAGAGCGAGGTGGCTATTGCCGTGTAGAGCGTGTCAAACAGGAAAAGGGTGGCGAGCATCTGGAAAAACAGAGCCCCCTGCGAAGCGCCGAGCGGCCATTTTATCCAGGTTACGATGAAAACAAGCGAATAGAACAGCGAGCCGTATCTGATATATGGAATTCTTCTGCCGAGTTTTGATTTGGTGTGGTCTGAAATGTAGCCGAAAAGCGGGTCGTTGAAGGCGTTCCAGATTGCGAAAATAATCCAGACCGCGCTCGCGTAGCTCTCCTTCATACCGAGGTAGCTCGTAAAGAAATAGGTAAGCCCTCCGCCTGTCAGCAGGCTGTTGAGGCAGGAGCAAAGGCAGTCCGCGGAGCAGAGCCAGAGCTTGCTGCCCACGGGAACTTTCTCTTCCCTGAGAACGGTTGCGGCATTGTTTTCGGACATAGTAATCCACCTCTCTTTGATATAAATTCATTTTACACTATTACCGTGGTTTGTTCAAGTTTTTGTTTTATTTTACAAATTTAACGGGTTTTCTTTTGCCCTTTCGTTAATTGAAAAGGGCTCGGTATAATGATATAATTAACCGAATACGGTTCAGGAGGTTTTTTATGATTACAGGCAAAAACATTGTTCTCACCGGCTGCAACAGCGGCATAGGCCTTGAGGTGCTCAAAATCCTCGTAAAGGGCAGCAACAAAATACTCGCCGTTGACAAGGACAGGGATTATCTCGACAAGTTCGACCCCGAAAAGGTCACGGTTATGCAGATTGATGTTTCGAGCGAGGAGGCGGTTGACAAAATATTCGAAAAGGCGGAGGAACTTTTCCCGTTCATCGATATTTTCTACGCCAACGCCGGCTATCCCTACTATGAGGAGATGAACTACACCGACTGGGGCAGGGTGCAGAGAATGTTTGAAACAAATGTGTTCTCCCCGATTTACTCATATCAGAAATATGTCAGATATCTTGACGGCAGAAAGGGCGTTATGGCAATGACTGTCTCCGCCATAGGCGAAATGGCTATGCCGGGCTTCACGATCTACAGCGCCTCAAAATTCGCCCTTCACGGCTTCCAGCAGGGCGTACGCCTTGAGAAGCCGGATAATGTTCAGTTAACCTGCCTCTATCCCGTGGCTACGAACACCAATTTCTTCCGCACCGCAAACGAGATTCAGTTCAAAAAGCCCTTCCCCGTGCAGCAGCCCGATGTTGTTGCCAGAAAGATGGTGGAGGGGATTGAAAGCGGAAAATCAAAGGTCAGCCCCTGCTTTTTGTTCGGGCTCTCAAAGGTACTTATGGGAGTCTGCCCTCCCGTGCGCACGGTCTATTGGGGGCTTGAAAAAATAAAATTCAACGAGTTCAAAGAAAACATAAAGAAGGGCACAGGTAAAAAGTGGGATGAATGATATTCTTTTTACGCCTATGAGGATAGGCGGCTGTGAAATAAAAAACCGTATAGTCATGTCACCCATGCTCATGGGCTTCGGCACTTTCGACGGCAAGCCGACCGAAAAACTGATGAATTATTATGAGGAACGCGCCAAAGGCGGCACGGGTCTTATAGTTACCGAAATAACAAGGGTAAACGACAAAACGGGCGCGGGCGCTTTCGCCCAGCTTTCAATGAGCACGGATGAAAACATTGAGCCCATGCGCGTGTTCGCAAAAAGGATTCAGCGCCACGGCGCGAAGCTCTTCGTTCAGCTTCATCACCCGGGCAGGCAGAATGTGGGCCTGCTTGTGGGCACGGTTCCGCTGAGCATAAAAATGGAAAAATTCACAAAGGGCAAATACGGCGAAATACTCTATAAACTTACCCCCGCCGTGGGTCCGACGCTTCTCAGAAACAACATTGTTCCCTCGTCGGTCGCCCCCTCAAAATGTCCTCCCGCCTATTTCGCCGGCGGCAGAGTGCGCGCGCTCAAGCGTAGCGAGATTCTCGGGCTTGAAAAGGATTTCATTAACGCCGCCGTGAGATGCAAAAAGGCGGGCGTTGACGGCGTAATGCTTCACGCCTCGCACGGCTATCTCCTCCAGCAGTTCTTATCGCCTGTCACCAATCAGCGCACGGACGAATACGGCGGAAGTTTCGAAAACCGTATGCGTTTTATCACAAATATAATTAACGGCATCCGCCGCGAATGCGGTGATGATTATCCTCTTATTGTCCGCCTCACGGTTGACGAGTGCTATGACAGAATCGGCAAGCCCGGCAAGGGCTACGGCCTTGAGGAGGGCGTGAAAATCGCCAAGGCGCTCGAGGCGCTCGGCATTGACGCAATAGATGTCTCCTCCGCTGGTTACGACACATTCAACTACTGGCTCGAGCCCGTTTCGTTCGAGCCGGGCTGGCGCAAATATATGGCAAAGGCGGTCAAGGACGCCGTGAGCATTCCCGTAATCGCCGCCAATCTCATACGCTCGCCCGAACAGGCGGCGGCGCAGATTGAGGAGGGCGCGCAGGATTTCGTCTCCCTCGGCAGACCTCATATAGCCGACCCGTACTGGACTGAGAAAGCGCGGAACGGCAAAACAATACGCCGCTGTATATGCTGCTTAAACTGCATTGAATCCATGCAGACAAACGCCTATATCGGCGGGCACGGCGAGTGCGCGGTCAACCCCTTTGTGGGTCACGAGGGCGAGCCGCTTGTAAAGAACGGCAACGGCAGAAAAGTCGTTGTCGTAGGAGCGGGGGCGAGCGGTCTCACAGCCGCTTATGTTCTCGCGCTCAGGGGCTTTGATGTCACCGTGCTCGAAAAGGATGAAACGCCCGGCGGTCAGCTTAAACTCGCGTCGGCGCCCCCTCACAAGGATAAAATCGGCTGGCTCATCGAGGATCTGGTAAACTTATGTAAAGAAAACGGCGTTGAGATTAAATGCTCCGTCACCGCCGATGAAAGCACAATTAAAGAATACAATCCTTACGCCGTGTTCCTCGCCGTGGGCAGCGAGCCCGTAAAGCCCGTGTTCGGCGGCGATTACAAATATGAGGATCTCATCACTTTCGCCGACATCTTAAGCGGAAAAACCGTTGTTGAAAATAAAAAGGTCGCGGTTGTCGGCTCGGGTATGACCGGGCTTGAAACAGCCGATTATTTAAACGAAAAGGGCTGCAAAACCCTCGTTTTCGAAATGGCAGCCGACATCGCCCCGGGAACCTGGATGCAGCACACGGACGACATTCTTCCGCGCCTTAAAGCGAAGGGCACAAAGTTCTTCACGGGCGAACAGCTCTGCGCGGTCAACAGCGGCAACATCGTTACAAAGAATGTGAAAAACGGCGAAACAACAACCTTCAATGTGGACGCCGTGGTGCTCGCTCTCGGCTCAAGGAGCAGCAAAGCCCTCGCCGACGAAATCGGAAAGAGTTTTCAAAATGTTTACACAACAGGCGACAGCGCGAAGGTCGGCAGAATTCAGAACGCCACCTCAACCGCGTACAAGGCAGCCCTCAGTCTCAAATAAAAAAGCGACCGTCGTCAAAAAACGGCGGTCTGTTTATTGACTTGAACCGAAGCTGAATATATAATTGAATTATCAATTTTTCAGGAGGTAAATTTTATGCCTTTCACACAGTTTTATACCGATGAATCACTGCTCAATTACGATGTTTTCCCGAAGGTGCTCGTTAAGAATAAAAAAGCTAAAATCACCGTGCGTCCGCTCGGCGCGAGACCCGTTTTCGAAAAGGGAAAAACCTACAAAATGCTCGTGTGCGCTCTCGAGCAGGGCAAGCCGTACGACTACCCCGCCTCGGGCGATTTCAAAGAGCTTTCGCTCGCCTGCAACGATGAAGGCGGCTTCGCGTTTGAGCACACATTCACATCGGAGCAGATGTATTTTCTGCGTTTCCTCAACGACGAGGGCAGGCGCATTATACAGTTCCCCGTTTACTGCGTGGATGAGGACTTAAACGGCAGATATCCTCTCAGGGGCGACCTCCATATGCACACAATCCGTTCCGACGGCAGCCAGTGCCCGGCGGTAGTATGCGCCAATTACAGAAAGCACGGTCTCGATTTTATGGTTGTCTCCGACCACAACAGATATTACCCCTCGCTCGAGGCGATTGAGTTTTACAAAAATGTTCCCAACGGGCTTACCATAGTGCCCGGCGAGGAGGTGCACATGCCTCCCGTTCACGGGCAGGAGAGCGATTTCCACACCGTCAATTTCGGCGGCGAGTATTCAATCAACGCCCTGACCGACGGCCCCCAGACCGAGGAAAAGGGCACCGATAAAAAATACCGCTCGCTTTACGGCGAATGCCCCGATTTTATTCCGCTTGCCGAGTGGGAGGATAAAATGGAGGCGCTCGCGAAAGAATACACCGACCTGCCCGCCGACCTCGACCCGGTTCCCGTTGCCGTGTTCAAATGGATTTACGACGAAATCCGCAAGGCAAACGGTCTCGGCATTTTCCCGCACCCGACCTGGATAAGCGATGTCTATCACGTGCCGACCGCTTTCTGGAATTATATTACCGAAAAGGGCTGGTTCGACGCCTTTGAGGTGCTCGGCGGCGAGAATTACTATGAGCAGAACGGTCTGCAGACTCTCAAATATTATGACGACAGGGCGAACGGTATGAATTATCCCGTTGTAGGCAGCACCGACAGCCACTCGTCCAATCCGCAAAACAGGAACGCTTTCATCTGCTCAACAATGGTCTTTTCCCCCGAGAATGAAAGAAAGGCGCTCATTTCTTCAATCAAACAGCGCTACAGCGTAGCCATCGACACAATTGACGAGAATTTCCGCCTTGTGGGCGACCTGCGCCTGTGCAAATACACAACCTTCCTGCTCAAATACTACTTCCCGCTTCACGACGACCTCTGCCGCGAGGAGGGCAGACTTATGAAGCAGTACGCCACGGGCACCGCCGCCGAAAAAGAGGAGGCGCTTAAAGTGCTCGCTCTCATCGGCGACCGTGTGCAGAAGCACAGAGAAAAATATTTTGATTTTTAAAGCCGGAAGCGGAAAAAAGCAAAACACCCCGTCACCTGACGGGGTGTTTTTTGTGGAGCAGGGTACGGGAGTCGAACCCGCCGCTGAGGCTTGGGAAGCGTCCGTATTACCGATATACTAACCCTGCAAATGTGTTGAATTCCCTTTGTTTTCAAGGGATTCGAGGTTTTTCTGTTTTTCCTGATTTCCGCGATTTTCCGCTGTTTTTTGATACTTTCCGAAAAAAACGTTGGACAAACGTTGGACAAAATATTGACATTTGACGCTGAAAAATATACTATGAAATCACATAAGAAAGTGAGGCGAAACAATGTCAAAAAACAACGATGCGCACGGCAACCGTCTGAAAAGCAAAGGGAGAATCGCTTACAAAAATGACGGACGTAAAAAGCCGTTTATTGCATCTCCTCCGGGTGGAGGCAAAGGAGTAAGTTTTGAAACAAAAGAACAGGCGGAAAAATACCTCGATAACCTTTTAAAAAACGGAGACAAAATTGAGAAACTGAAAGCGTCAAAAGTCACATTTTCTGCCTACTGCCCGATATATCTTGAAAAGCATCTCGCAAAATGCAAAAAAGAAACAGGAAAAAAAGACCTGAAACGCAAAGTGGAAAAAGCGGAGAAATATGTCGGCAAATATCCGCTTGTAAACATTGACAACAGCGTGTTGCAGACAGCTGTCAATCAACTTGCCGAGGACGGATATTCCGAGGCGGAAGTCAGAAAAATCAAGCAGCAGATAATAAGCGTGGTAACCTCCGCTGCGGCCGAGAAATTCATACCGTTTTTGCCCGTGTATGATGTTATCACACCTGAAGTTAAAAGTCAAGGCGATAAAAAGCGCCTTACGGCAAAAGAAAACTGCCTGAAAAAAGATGAATACTACGCCTATGTCGCCGAATGCGAACGCACCGAAGAAGCAGGCAAACACGCAAAAAATCCCGGAGAAGAAAAACTTGTTCATCCGTCGGGATATAAACTGCTGCTTATTCTTCACACGGGAATGAGAATCGGTGAGGCTCTTGCGCTGACATGGGATGACTACTCACAAGAAAGCCAGACTCTTTTCATAAATAAAAACGTTGTGAGAATTAACGGCAAAATAATTCATCAGGATTCGGCAAAAACCTCGGCAGGCAACAGAGTCATCGTCCTGAACAGAACTGCCGCAGATAACATTGAAATGCTGAAAAAACTGTTTGACCGGCAAACCGCCGACCTTAAATACCGTAAAGAAGAGGAATTGAAAAAAGCCGCTGAACAATACAGCGGCAAAGAACTTAAAAATGCGAAAAAAGCCATCGAAGAAAAATACGATGACTTTTTAGCGCAGCACAAATATATCTGCGGTTCATCCACGTTCCCCTACGGTCTCGGAAGCGACCGCGGTCTTGAAAGCACACACAAAAAAATCTGTAATATAATCAATCCAAAA
>JAEERC010000066.1 GCA_016285645.1 Clostridiaceae bacterium
GGGGCTCGGTCGCGCCGACCGGGTCGGCTTGGTCGCTCGCGGTCACAACAGTCCACCGGACTGTTGCTCTGTGCCGCTCGTCCTTCGAGCCCCTGTCTGAATCAATCATAAAAAGAACAGCCCGCCCTGTCGGGCAGACTGTTCTTCTGGTGGACACATTGGGGCTCGAACCCAAGACCTCTCGCGTGTGAAGCGAACGCTCTGACCAGCTGAGCTATGCGTCCGTGTTTTGCTGTGGGCATATTATATCACCATAGTTTTAAAAATACAACAACTATTTTATATTTTATTCCGAATCGGTTCCGGACGGAAAATTCAAACAATTACCTATTGACTTGATAGGCTTTTAATGATATAATTACGCGGATTTTACAGTCAGAGGTAGTTATGGAAGAATATATAATCAGAGAAACAGAGGATTTTCTTGCGCTCTCAACCCTTTTCAACGAAAGCGGAATGGGTGTTAAAATTGAGGAGCGCATGCCCGATAGAATAATCAAAATGTGGCGCATGGACGATCCCGTCACGGGCGAGCTCATGGCGGCGTCAACGCTTGAAAAGCGCGACGGAGTCTATTCACTGGGCGATATCGCCGTGCGCAACGATCTTCACCGCAAGGGCTACGGAAAGGTAATGCAGAGAGTGGTCTTCACCGAGGCGAAAAGCCGCGGCATAAAAGAACTCTGGGCTTGCGCCAAGGAGCCCGCATATTATCTTCACAGCGGCTGGGAAAAGATGGTCTGGGACGAGTCCCCGAACATCGCCGTCTACTGCACCTCCTGCGGCAAGCGCGGCACAACCTGCCACCCGGAGATTATGAGATACACTCTTGATTAAAGGCTGAAACACAATGAAAACAGAACTGCTTTTCACGGAGTTTGAATGTGACGAGAAGGGCTCTTCCCCCGATATTTACGAGCTTAACATAATAAGCGGCGGCTGCCGTCTTTACGGCTATCTGCTTTCGCCGGATAAAAGAATACCCGGCCCGTACCCCGCCGTCATAATGTCTCACGGCTTCCCGGGATATACCACGAACAACGACCTTGAGCTGGCGCTTATGCGCACGGGCTGCGTGGTTATTCACATAAACCACAGGGGCGCGTGGGGAAGTGAGGGGAATTACCTTTTCACAAATCTCAGGGATGACCTTGTCGCCGTCGCGAAATGGGCGCACAATCCCGCCACCGCTCAGCGGTACGGCATAGACACCGATAACATTTTCCTCGTCGGTCACAGCATGGGCGGGCAGACCGTATTGAACGCCGCAAAGGAATTGCCTTTTGTGCGCGGAGTTGCCGCGCTCGCCGCCTATGATATTGAGGCGGCGCTCGGAAACGGGCTTGAAAAGGAACTGTTCCTTATGATTGAAACCGAGGGCCAGTGCCTCAAAATGAATTCCGCGAGCGAGGTGTTTGAAAACGCGCTCAACAACCGTTATGAGCTTAGCGTTCTCAACGGCTGCGAACGCCTTGCCGGTCACGCGGTTCTGCTTGTGGAGGCGTCGCTTGACACGGTGGCTCCCGCGGATATTATGATGAAGCCCCTTGCCCGCACTCTCGAAAGTTTGTCTGCGCGGGTTGAATACAGTTCCATTGTCAGCGGGCACAGTTTCGCCGGGCAAAGAATGAAACTCGCGAAGGCTGTCGGTGAATGGATTGAAAAAACAATAAATACATAAACCGTAAGTCCGCGGAACGCTCCGCGGGCTTTTCTTATGCCTTTTTCAAAAAAATTCATTTAACTTATTCACAAACGGATTATATGGTGGTAAAATAACAATGTTATCAAAAACGGCGTTCCGGCGCCTTACGTAAGGAGAGAATCGTATGAAACCCGCAAAACCCGCGGATACAACAATGAAAAATAGGATAATCGCTTTTATGAACCGCCTTGACAACACCGATATTTCGGCAATGTCCGACGGCGATCTCGAATCCTACAGAAAAGATCTGATGACTCAGATAAGCTTTTTCCAGCACGAGCGCCTTATTCATCTTATTGTGACAATAACCTTCGCCATACTCACATTCATTACCCTTGCCATAGGCATTTTCGGTACATCCATGGCGTATATTATGTTGTTCTTCTTTATCGTTCTGCTCATACCCTATATCAAGCACTATTTCCTGCTCGAAAACGGTGTGGAAAAGATGTATCCGTTCTATGACGCCCTCGTAAAAGAGGAGGACAAACGCCGCCGCGAGGCGGAAAACAAGGCAGATGACGGTTCTTCAGAGGCTTGAGTCGCTCGCGGACAGCGGCTACCGCGAGTTTTCCGCGAAGCTTATTCCAAATGTGAATATTTCGCGCATAATCGGCGTGCGCACACCGGAATTAAAAGCGCTCGCGAAAGAACTTTACGGCACAAAAGAGGCGGAAACATTCCTTAAAAAACTGCCGCATAAATATTTTGAGGAAAACCAACTTCACGCCTTTCTGATAAACCGCGAAAAAAGCTTTGAAAAGTGCCTCGGTTTGCTGGAGAAATTCCTGCCGTATATTGACAATTGGGCTACCTGCGACCAGCTTGCCGCCCCCGCTCTCGCGAAGAATCCGGCGGAGCTCGAAAAGCATATTTACCGCTGGATTGATTCGGGCGAAACCTATACCGTGCGCTACGGCGCGGGCGCGCTTATGCGCTTTTATCTCGATAAAAATTTCAGACCGGAATATCCCGAAAAGGTCGCGTCGGTAAAGAGCGACGAATACTATGTCAATATGATGCTCGCGTGGTATTTCGCCACCGCTCTCGCCAAACGGTGGGATGAATGCATCGGCTATATCGAAAACAAAAAACTGCCCGTCTGGGTTCACAACAAGGCAATACAGAAATCGGTCGAGAGCAACCGCATCCCGCCCGAAAGAAAAGAATACCTCAAAACGCTCAAAATCCGCTGAAGGGGAGGGATAAACCTGGCTCACCCGCTCAAACATTTCAGAACAATCACAAGGCACCGCCACAAGGTTATGGCGCACTGCTTCAAAGCCGGCATACCCCTTCAGGGGCTCAGGCACGACCTTTCGAAATATACGCCCACGGAATTTCTGCCCGGGGCTAAATACTACCAGGGCAACCGTTCCCCGAACGAGGCGGAGCGCGAGGAATACGGCTACTCCTCCGCCTGGCTCCACCACAAGGGGCGCAACAAACACCATTTCGAATACTGGACGGACTACAACCCGAAGGTGCGTATGGTCGAGCCCGTGAAAATGCCGCCGCGCTATGTAATTGAAATGTTCTGCGACAGGGTGGCGGCGAGCAAGATTTATCAGGGCGAAAAATACACGGACTCCTCGGCGCTCACATATTTCGTGAACGGGCGCGACAAACGCAGAATCAACCCCGAAACCTCCGATTTCCTTGAGATGCTTCTTACAATGCTCAGCGAAAAAGGGGAGGAAGAAACTTTTAAATTCATCCGCGATTTTATAAAAAGTGGCAAAAATTATTGATATGAGGTGTAAATTATGAGACTCGGTATTATCGGCGACTGGACGGAAGACGGCTTCAGGTATGTTAAAAGCAAGGGGCTCGACTGCGTGGAGTTCTGCTACAACCACGACCAGCCCACGGACAAGCTTTTAGCGCTCATCCCCTCACTCAACGAGTGGCAGGAGAAATACGGCGTGAAAATTCTCTCAATGGGCCGCTGGGGCTCCGAGAGAATCAAGGCGGACGGCACAATAAACGAGCCCGTCTTCAAAGAGGACTGCGATGTGATTGACGCGGCGTCGGCTGTAGGTTGCCCGGTGTTCAACTGCGGCTGCAACTATACGGAAAGCAAGAATTTCAAGGAAAACTGCGACATCGCGATTGATTATTTTTCAAAGCTTCTCGATTACGCGAAGGGCAAGAATGTGAGAATAGCGACCTACAACTGCGACTGGGGCAATTTCGTATATAACGACAAGGCGTGGAGCGTGGTTCACAACGCCCTGCCCGAACTCGGAATCAAATATGATGTTTCGCACTGCTTCAACAGACGCGGCGATTATCTTAAAGAAATTCGCGATTGGGGCGACAGATTCCTGCACTTCCACCTCAAAGGCACGCTCTATGTCGAGAACGAGCATTACGACGACCCGCCCGCGGGACTTGACCAGACAGACTGGCCCTCGGTTATGGCAATGCTCCACATCAAGCATTACGACAAGATGATTTCCATTGAGCCGCACTCGCACAACTGGCGCGACGACCTCGGCGAATGGGGAGTCGATTTCACAATCAACTTCATAAAACCGTATTTAAGATAAAAACGGGAAAAACGGCGCGGAAATCCGCGCCGTTTTTACATTCCGTTTACTTTTTATTTATATAAACATATTGAAATGCGAAATGCGTTGTGATAAAATATAAAATCGTAAACAAATGACCGCGGGAGGTATGATTTTGGCAAAGAAATTTATGGACGCGGATTTTCTGCTTGACAACGAGCCGTCAAAAAAGCTTTTTGAGGCGGCGAAGGATATGCCGATTTTTGACTGGCACTGCCACCTCTCCCCCAAGGAGATTTACGAGAACGAACAGCCCGAGGACATCGCATATCTCTGGCTCGCGGGCGACCACTACAAATGGCGCGCCATGCGTTCCTGCGGCGTGGACGAAAAATACATCACCGGAAGCGCTTCGGGTTATGAAAAGTTCAGGGCGCTCGCCTCGGTTATGCCCTGCCTTATCGGCAACCCGCTCTATCACTGGACTCATCTCGAGCTTCAGCGCTATTTTGATATTTACGAGCCGCTGAGCGAAAAAACCTGCGACGAAATATGGGAAAAGGCGAACGCGAAAATAAAAGCCGGCGGGTTCACCCCGCGTGAGCTTATAAAGAATTCGAATGTTACCTGCCTGTGTACAACGGACGACCCCGCGGATTCGCTCGAATATCATCAGCTGCTTGACAAGGACGAAACCTTTACAGTTAAAGTAATTCCCGCGTTCCGCCCCGACAAGGCGCTCGGCATTGAACTGCCCGGCTGGAAGCAGTGGCTCTCCGCCATGGAAAAGACAGCGGGAGTGCAGATTTCAAGCTACTCAAAACTTGTTGAGGTGCTCGGCGACAGAATTGATTTCTTCGCCCTCAACGGCTGCCGCGCGAGCGATCACGCCTTCGGCGAATTCCCGTACGCAAGGGCGGATCTCTCCGAACTTGAAATGATTTTCAGCAAGGCGTGTAAAGGTGAAATACTTAACGCACTCGAAATTGAAAAATACAAAACGGAACTTCTCCGTTTCCTCGCAAAGGAATACGCCAAACGCGACTGGGGAATGGAACTTCACATAGGTCCCATGCGCAACAACAATACGCTTATGTTCAACCATCTCGGTCCCGACGCGGGCTTTGACTCGATTGACGACCGTGAGGTGGCGCGCAAGCTTTCACGCTTCCTCGACAGCGTGGCACAGGAGAATCTGCTTCCCCGCACAATTCTGTTCACCCTCAACCCGAAGGACAATTACGTTCTCGGCTCAATGCTCGGCAACTTCCAGACGAGCGAAGCGGAAAGCAAGATTCAGTTCGGCTCCGCCTGGTGGTTCAACGACAATATCGACGGTATGCGCGAGCAGATGAAGGCGCTCGCAAATCTCGGGGCAATAAGCAAATTCGTGGGTATGGTCACCGACTCCCGCTCCTTCCTTTCATATCCGCGGCACGAGTATTTCCGCCGCATTCTCTGCGCGCTTCTCGGCGATATGGTTGAAAACGGGCTCTACCCCGAGGATTACGACACACTCTGCCCGATGGTGCGGGATATTTCCTACAACAACGCAATTAATTATTTCGGCATCGGATTTTAATTTACATACAGAAAGGATAGTTTTATGGCTAAATATGTGCTGGCTCTTGACCAGGGAACAACCAGTTCAAGAGCAATCGTCTTTGATAAGGCAGGCAACATAATCGCGAAATCCCAGAAGGAATTTGACCAGATTTATCCCCGCGCGGGCTGGGTCGAGCACGACCCTATGGAAATCCTTTACAGCCAGTTCCAGTCGGTTACCAATGTTTTCGCCGACGGCAAGGTGGCGCCTTCCGACATAGCGGCAATAGGCATCACAAACCAGCGCGAGACCACAATCCTCTGGAACAAGGAGACGGGCAAGCCCGTCTACAACGCCATTGTCTGGCAGTGCCGCCGCACGGCGGATATATGCGAACAGCTCAAGGCGGAAGGTCTTTCGGATTACATCAAGGAACACACGGGTCTTATTATAGACGCCTATTTCTCGGGCACTAAAATCAAGTGGATTCTTGACAATGTTCCCGAGGCGCGCCAGCTCGCCGACGAGGGCAAACTTCTTTTCGGCACTGTCGAAACCTGGCTTATCTGGAATCTCACCGGCGGCTCGGTGCATGTTACGGACTACTCCAACGCCTCGCGCACAATGCTGTTTGACGTTGACAAACTCTGCTGGGATACCATGCTCTGCGAAAAACTCGGAATCCCGGTGAGCATCCTTCCCGAGCCCGTTCCCACCAGCAAACTTTACGGCAATGTGGCGGGCGGAATAATCGGGCTTGAAGCCCTCGAGGGTATTCCGATAAGCGGCGCCATAGGCGACCAACAGGCGGCTCTTTTCGGCCAGTGTTGTTTCAACGCCGGTCAGGCGAAGAACACCTACGGCACGGGCTGCTTCCTGCTTATGAACACGGGCGAAAAGCGCACCGATTCAAAGAGCAACCTTCTCACGGGCGTTGCCTGGGGCATAGGCGATACGGTTGAATACGATGTTGAGGGCTCGGCTTTCAACGCCGGTTCGGTAATCAAATGGCTTCGCGACGAGGTTCATCTCATTGACACCGCGCGCAGGTGCGATGAACTTGCTGAGAGCGTGCCCGACGCAAACGGAATATATTTCGTTCCCGCTTTCACGGGCCTCGGCGCTCCCTACTGGGATATGTATGCCCGCGGCTGCATAGTCGGCCTTACAAGAGGCGTAAACCGCGCCCATATCGCGAGAAGCGTGCTGGAGGCAATCGCCTATCAGATGACCGACCTTCTCGAAGCGATGAAATCGGATTCCGGCATCGACTTCACCGAGCTGCGTGTTGACGGCGGCGCGTCCGTCAGCGATATAATGATGCAGATTCAGTCGGATTTCATCCGCTGCATGGTTGTTCGCCCCAAGACCGTTGAAACTACGGCTCTCGGCGCGGCGTATATGGCGGGTCTCGCCGTCGGCTTCTGGAAGAGCAAGGACGAAATCGTCTCGAACCGCGAAATCGACAGAGTCTTCACTCCGCGTATGCCGCTTGAAAAGCGCAACGAGCTCTATGACGGCTGGAAACGCGCCGTAGAGCGTTCGAGAGACTGGGACAGACCCGCAAATAACTGAGATAATAATTTAAAAGGAGAATATACAATGGATTACGCAAAAGAATCATTACGTTTACACGAAGAATGGAAAGGCAAAATTGAGGTTATAGCGACCGTTCCCGTAGCGAGCAAGGACGACCTTTCGCTCGCCTACACACCCGGCGTAGCCCAGCCCTGCCTTGAAATACAGAAGGATTTAAGCAAGAGCTACGAGCTCACCAGAAGGCACAATCTTTGCGCCGTTATCACCGACGGCACGGCGGTTCTCGGTCTCGGCGACATCGGCCCCGAAGCGGGCATGCCCGTTATGGAGGGTAAATGCGTGCTCTTCAAATCCTTCGGCGGCGTTGACGCCTTCCCGCTCTGCGTGAAGAGCAAGGATGTTGACGAAATCGTAAACACAATCTATCTCATTTCGGGTTCGTTCGGCGGCATAAATCTTGAGGATATAGCCGCTCCCCGCTGCTTCGAAATCGAGCGCAAACTCAAGGAAAAATGCGATATCCCCATTTTCCACGATGACCAGCACGGCACTGCCATTATCACCCTCGCGGGTCTGAGCAACGCCCTCAAAGTAGTAGGCAAGAAAAAGGAAGATGTCAAAATCGTCACCTCCGGCGCGGGCGCCGCGGCGATTTCAATCACCAAGCTCCTTCTTTCCGCAGGCTTCAAGAATATTGTGATGACCGACAGAAAAGGCGCTATATACAAGGGCAGAGACGGTCTCAACTGGATCAAGGAAGAGATGGCGGAAGTCACCAATCTCAACGGCGAAAAGGGCACTCTCGCCGATGTTATCAAGGGCGCGGATGTGTTCATCGGTGTTTCAGCCCCCGGCACAGTTACAATCGATATGGTCAAAACGATGAACAAGGACGCCATCGTGTTTGCCTGCGCCAATCCCACTCCCGAAATCTTCCCCGAGGACGCGAAAGCGGGCGGAGCGAGAGTTATTTCCACCGGCAGAAGCGACTACCCGAACCAGATTAACAACGTTCTCGCCTTCCCCGGCGTTTTCAGAGGCACATTCGATGTGCGCGCAAGCGATATCAACGAGGAGATGAAGATGGCGGCCGCCAAGGCGCTCGCCGACCTCATTTCAGACGAGGAGCTCTGCGAGGATTACATAATCCCGAAGGCGTTCGACCCGAGAGTAGGTCCCGCGGTAGCGGCGGCGGTCGCCCAGGCCGCGCGCGACAGCGGAGTAGCGAGAATATAACTTGACTTTAAAACGGCGGGTGTAGTTTTTACACCCGTCGTATTTCCCCGAAACGGAGGAGCCGCTATGGCAAAATCAAAAGGCAATAAAAATAAAAACGCTGCGGGCAAGGCGGATGTTAAGGCGAAAAAAACATCCGTTAAGAACGACGCGCCTTCGAAAGGCTCGGGTCCGAAAAAGATAATTATTCCCGCGGTCGCGTTGATTCTTGTTGCCGCGCTGCTTGTCACGGGCTACTTCGTGTGGTATAAACCGAAGCACGCGGGCGGCCCCGAACCCGTTACAAACACTACGGGCGGCGGCTCGGACACAAAGCAGAGCGTTGACTTCAAAAAGAATAAATACACTTATGAAACCGCCGATTACAACGGCTACACCGTACCCGCTTTTGTTGCGGAAATGCTCAAAGGCGCCGACAAGGACAGCGAGGCGGCGTGCAAAAAATACGGCACGGCGCTCACGGTCGCCGGTCACGATGTTTCGACCTCCGAGTTCGGGATGATGTATTTTGATATGTTTATTGACGCGAGGGACAGCCTTATTGATGACCCCAACGGTCTGACCCCGGTGACGAATACCGCGCCTGCGGAGCAGAAATACGGCGACACTGAATACACCTGGGCAGACAGGCTCAGAGAGGTCACGGCGGAAAAAATAAAGAAAAACTATATTCTGTTCTACGAAGCGCTTGAAAACGGTTTTATGCCCACGGATTCCTGCGTGGCTGATATGGAGGAGGCGAAGAACTCCGCGGAGTATTTTTCCGGCATCAAAAATGTTACGGCAGATGAGGATATGGCTGAAACATATTGTGAGGGCGCCACACTGAACCTTTTTATGCGCAACTATATTCTCAAATCCTATGCCGCGGATTATGAAGCCGCCGTAAGGGAGATGCTCGCTTCAAAGCGCGGTAAGGCGGAAATGGACGAAGTTTACAAAGCAAATCCCGAAAAATACAACTATGTTGATGTGCGCGTATTCGTAATAAACAAACAGACCATGGACGCTGTTGAAAAGGCAAAAAAAGAGGTCAAGGACCTTGAGAGCTTTTATCAGTTCGGAATAGATTATTACAGCGCGATGTTCAGCGATTACTCCGATTACAAGGAGGAGGCGACGCGCTTTTTCTGCCTGAGAAAAAGCGAACTGAGCGGCAAGTTCGGCGATGCCATAGGCGAATGGTGTTTTGAAGACGGCAGAAAGCCGGGCGACATTGAAGTGGTTGAAGGTACTCTTTTCTACTGCCTTCTTTATATGGTGAAGCCCCAGTATATGATTGAAACGGTTGACTTTTACCAGTGCCTGAGTTATTTCAATGACGATATGGATTATCCCCGGTCCGATGAGGAAAAAGAGAACACCTACAATTATTTGAAAACTCCTTTTGAAACCCTGAAAAGTTCGGATAATAAAACCGAGACATTCAAAGAGATAGATTCGCAGTATGATGAAAACGCATTGTCATATGAAAACGAAGGAATGATGAAAAGAACGGGTGTAAAAGGTCTCGAATACAACGCGCTTGAATGGTTGTATTCATCCGAAAGGAAAAAGGGTGACTGCGAATTAATTTACATAAGAAACGCTTACGCGATTATTATGTTTGACCATATTAATAAAGGGGATTACAACTACTATCTGACAATCACGGATGAATACAGCGATTCCGATTTCGGCTCATTTTATGAGAGCCTGAAAAATTTCAACGGCAATGAGATAACCGAGTATTCCGAAGGCATCTCAAAGGGTGCTCAATACGGCGAAACCGCGAGCGCTGCCTATGCCGCGAAGGTTGCAAAAAATTCCCAGAGCAGTCAGACAACTCAGACAGCACAGTAAATCCTGCACAAAAACAAGTATTTATATTTGTCTATATTCAACAGTCTTTATATAATAATTATTTTAATTATATGAGGACTGTTGATTTTTAAATTATTTTATGTAATAATAAAAGAGCATATTATGGAGTTGTGCCCCTTGCGGCACATAAACTTTTCACCTGAAAAGCCAATCCAACCAAGGAGGAAAAAAGAATGTCCAAAATCAAAAAGACGATAAGCATTGTTCTTGTTGTTGCGTTGCTTATCGGCACGTTTGCCGGCGTCGGCAGTGTTCTGGGGTTCAAGGCGAAAGCCGAAAACGCCATTTCATTTACCGGCCTTGACGGAGTGGAAATCACAAAACCCGGCAACAGAGGGCCGCTGAAGACAGCGGATCAGCTCACTCAGGCGCACGGCGACAACTGGATTTACACGGCTACCGAGGCGTTTGAGATTCCGGGTGCGGAAAAAATAGAGGATATTTCTTCCGATTCTCTCAACAAC
>JAEERC010000067.1 GCA_016285645.1 Clostridiaceae bacterium
ATCAAAACGCTTGAAAAAGAGAACAGTTCCATGCGAACCAGCCTTACCGACATAATTGAGATGCGAGGCGGAAAAGATAAACTTGCCGACGAGTTATATGAATTCCGTGAACGCCGCAGACTCGAATCCTTACAGAAACATAAAACCAAATCCCGTTATTCACCCGAAAGGTGACAACTTCAGAAAACAAATATTTAAAGAAAAGAGAATGCCTATGACCAAAACCAAAATTTTAAGAAGAAGGAGAAAACTGCCTATGAAGGTCTGAAATTAACCATACGCAGCTAATAAAACTTAATGGAGGAATTCTATGAGAATACTCAAACCGAAACCATAAACGGATTTGAAATTCCCGATAGTGTAATCCACTCTTTAGCGGAGTGCCTTTATTCGCTGATGAAAGAAGAATTTACAGCAAGTATCGGAGACGAAAACAATGATGTTTATGCGACAACAAAATCAGCGACAGAGCGTTGAAAACTCTGCCGCCGGAAAGACTTTAAACAATTGTGTTAATAAACGCCAGAAATCCGAATCCATCGCCAATTGGCATGAGGTTCGGATTTCTGAACTGTGGTGGGAGAGGGTGGATTCGAACCACCGAAGCTATCAGCAACAGATTTACAGTCTGCCCCCTTTGGCCGCTCGGGAACTCTCCCATATTCTGATGGAGCTGGTGGACGGACTCGAACCCCCGACCTGCTGATTACAAATCAGCTGCTCTACCAACTGAGCTACACCAGCGATTGGCGCTTTTTTCAGCGCTTGATTACTATATCATAAATATTCAGTCTCGTCAAGTATAAAAATTATATTTTTTAAATTATTTTATAACGGTGAATTTGCTCTCGTCGCGGGGCTTGAATTCGGGTTTTTCATCGGGATAACCTATGCAGATTCCGATTAAAAAAGTCCACTCTTCGGGGATGTTCAGCGCCTTTTTCCACTTGCTGCCAGTCTCGCCCTCAAACAGCGGAGCGACGCTCGCCACAATGCAGGTGCCGAGCCCTATCGCCTTGGCTGCAACGCAGATATTCTCCGTCATAAGACCCGCGTCCATAAAGCTTGAGCCCTCGGCGAAAATCACAGCGAAGGTCGGCGAATCGTGATAAAACGGGTCTGTGTCCCAGCGCGTGTAGGCGGGGATGTCCCAGCCGATTTTATCCTTGAAATCTATGTTCATCTGTTTGAGCATTTCCGCGTTCTGAATAAAGCGCACGGTGCAGGGCTGCGAGTTCCTGCCGCTCGGCGCCTTTATTGCGCAGGCAATCAGCGTGTCAAGTTCCTCGTCCGTAATCTGTTCGGGCTTATATATTCTTATTGTCTGCCTGTTGAGTATTTCCTCAACCGTTTTGTTCTCAATTACCTTTCTCATAGCGCACCTCAGCCGTAAAGATTGATATTCTTGATGAAGGAGCCGATTTCCGATTCGTTGCGTTTAACAGTGAGCGAATCCTCGATTGATTTGTAGGACGCCTCGCCGAAGGCGGAGTACATATCCTTGACGCACTGCGATCTGCAGGAGGCGTATTCCTGCTCGCGCTCGGCGGGGTCGTATTTCCAGATTATGAAAATGCAGTCGTCAAATCTCAGCACGGACGCCTTGCCGTTTTCAAGGGCGGAGACCTTCTCAAAAAAGCCTTTCGGATAACCGTCCGCCTGGTTCTTTTTAAGCAGAATTGTCGAGGAGGGCGTGTAGCCGAGCTCGGCAGTGGCGCTCTCAAGCCCGGAGATGTCCTTGATATTTGAGGCGAGGAGTTTGAACTGCGCTTCCATGGCGTTTTTCTGCGCGTCGTTCATATCAATCGCGCTGCCCGCGGCGTCGGTGGTTGTGAAATATCCGCTCACGGCGCGGAAAATGATATAGTTTTCGGCAAAGTATTTTTTGACCTTTTTCTCGCTCTCTTCATCGCTGTTGTCGAAAAGGGCGGTGAAAATGGTATTTTCGTAAGTGACATTTGTCTGAATTTTCGAAATGGTAGCGCGGCTCACACCGATTTTTTTGTAGTGGTTGCCGTAGCAGGTCCAGAGCGTGCCCACATTCTGCGAAATCTCGGTTTTCAGGGCGCTGGTTAACTGAAGGTTGTACTTTCTGAACATCGTGTTCACGGTGACATAGCGCACGCACAGTTCAACCGCCTTGTCGGCTTTCTGCGAAGCGGAGGCGTCCTTTTTGAGCGAGTAGTTTTCGGGGTTCGCCACAACCTTGTCGAAATAATAGGCGAATATTTCCCTGTCAATTTCAGCGCCCGAAACATTCAGCACTGCCTCGTCCCTGTTTACGGCGGAGCAGGAGCCGCACAGAAAAATCAGGGCAATGCACAGCAGAGCGGCAAGCAGTTTTTTAGGCATAAAGTCACCCCTTTCACAGAAAGTTTTATCTATTTTATCACATTTGAAAACCGTTTTCAACAAGGCGCGGCGAATAAAAAATTGCTCAATATGAAAAATTTTTTCAAAAATCTCTTTATATCTTTGATTTTATATTGTATAATACCTTTACAAAAGTCGGCGGCATTCTGATTGAGCCGCCTGCTTTCGACTACTCACGGGGTGAATTAAATGGAAAAAATCAGACTTATGATTGCGGGCTCGGAATACATTATTTCCACCGACGACGACCTTGATTATGTCGCGAAGCTCGGCGAGGATATTGACAAGCGCGTGGCGGATATCATGCACGCGAATCCCAGAGCGTCCGTTACTCAGGCGGCAATTCTCGTAGCCCTCGAATACGCCGATGAAGCGAACAAGGGCGAAGGCAGCGCGGACAATCTCCGCACCCAGATTCAGGGTTATCTTGAAGACGCGGCGCGCGCGAGAACCGATGCCGAAATCGCCAAGCGCGAGGCGGAAAGACTCGCCAAGGAACTCTCTGCCCTCAGAGCGGCTAACCGCTGATGGCAAAGGGTGAAATTCTTGCGCCCGCGGGCGGGATTGAAGCGGTTTACGCCGCCGTACGCTGCGGAGCAAACGCGGTTTATCTCGGCTCAAAGTTTTTTAACGCCAGACGCAACGCCGCGAATTTTACCGATGAAGAACTTGTTTCGGCGGTTGAATACTGCCACTCGCGCAATGTGCGTGTATATATAACACTCAACACGCTCGTTTCCGACGACGAGCTTGACCTTGCAATCAAAGAGATAGAGCGCGCCTGCAGTCTGCCTGCGGACGCGCTTATTTTGCAGGATCCGGGGCTTGCGAAAATCGCTGAGGAAATCGCCCCCGGTATGCCGCTGCACGCCTCAACGCAGATGTCCGTGCAGAGCGCGGAGGGCGTAAAACTGCTCGAAAACGCGGGCTTTTCAAGAGTGGTGCTCGCGAGGGAACTCTCGTTTGACGAGATAAAGGCGATAAAGGCGCAGACGAAAGCGGAACTCGAAATATTCGTTCACGGCGCGCTTTGCATGTGCGTGTCGGGCCAGTGCCTTCTCAGCGCTGTGCTCGGCTCGAGAAGCGGCAACAGAGGCCTCTGTGCCCAGCCCTGCCGTCTGCCCTTCGGTGTAAACGGCGGGGAGGGTCACGCGCTCAGTTTGAAGGATTTATCCGTGGTTTCCCGCCTGCCCGAACTCAAGGAGGCGGGAATTGCCTCGTTTAAAATCGAGGGCAGGATGAAGCGCCCCGAATATGTGGCGGCTGCCGTCACCGCCTGCAGAAAAAGCCTTGAGGGCGAATATTCCGATGAACTCGCGGGAGCGCTGCAGAGCGTGTTTTCGCGCTCGGGATTCACAAGCGGCTACTTAGACGGCAAAATCTCGCCCGATATGTTCGGCATAAGGCGCAAGGAAGATGTTGAAAGCGCCGCTCCTGTGCTCAAAAAACTCGCGGATTATTACGACAAGGAAACTCCGCTTATTCCCGTGGATTTCGCGTTGACCTGCCTTGAAGGCGAGAAAATATCCCTCTCGGCGAAGGCGCTCGGCAAAACGGTGTTTGCCGAAAGTGACCGCGAGCCCGAAAAGGCGATAAACCGTGCGCTGACTGAGGACGAACTCAGGGAGCGCGTGTCAAAATGCGGCGGCACCCAGTTTTACGCTCAAAATGTCGAAATCGAACTCGATGAGGGCTTGAGCGCGCCCGCTTCCGTGTTCAACGCCGTGAGACGGCAGGCGCTTGAAGAACTGGATTTATCCCTTTCAAACCGCGAAAATATTCCCTGCTCCTCATTTAAAAACGAAACCGCGCCGCATAAAACATCGCACAGGGAAATACATATAAGACTGTACGATGAAAAGCAGCTGCCCTCTGATTTAAACGGAATTACAAGGGTGATTCTGCCGCTTGATGTATCAAAAGAAACTGTCGGTTACTTCGCCGCGAAAGGAATTGAAACGGCGGTCGAAATACCGAGAGCGTTTTTCGGAAACGCCGAAAAGTACCGCAGACTTCTCACTGAGGCGTTTGACCGCGGTGTTAAAACGGCGCTTGTGTCAACGCTTGACGGGCTGAATTTGGCGATGGAATCGGGCATGCGGGTATCGGCGGGCTTCGGAATGAATGTTTTCAACTCGCAGTCGCTTGAGTTTTTAAAGGAACGCGGAGTCAAAGACGCGCTCGTGTCGCCCGAAATGAGTCTTAAACAGATTTCAGCACTCAGGGGCGATATGAAAAGGGGAGTGCTCGCCTACGGATATCTGCCGCTTATGCTCACAAGGAACTGCCCCGTAAGAACACGACTCGGTTGTAAGGAGTGCGGCGGCAAATCGCATCTGACCGACAGAATGGGCATAGACTTTCCCGTTGTGTGCAAAAACGGCTGCTCGGAACTTCTCAATTCAAGGCCCGTATATCTCGCAGACAGGTTGAGCGAAATAAAGAACGCCGATTATATACTCCTGTATTTCACAACCGAGACGAGGGAACAGGTTGAAAAAATCATTTCCGCTTACAGAAACGGCTCAAAGCCCGAAGGCGAATTCACAAGAGGGCTTTATTACAGGGGAGTAGAATAAAAAACAAAAACTGCGTGTCGTTGGGCGGTCATTCATAAGACAGTATTGGTTTTCACGGAAAGCCAAAGCCGCATAACATCGTCAGATTTGCTTACCATACACAAAGTATGCTTTCACAAACCTTCCTTGTTCTGCGGCTCATTTTTCGCGTGAAAACTGTTTCACACCTCAAAGAGATGAAATTTGTGCATATTTGCAGGTTATGACGACGAGTAATACTTGCCGTATTCCGAGGAGGAATACCTGCATAAGATGTGCGAAG
>JAEERC010000003.1 GCA_016285645.1 Clostridiaceae bacterium
TTAAGGGGCGCGAGCGCCGATTATATAACGTAGGGGCGGATATCATCCGCCCGCAACAAGGACGTCCGTGAGGACAAAAAATAAAGCAGACTCCTTCAGTCTTGTTCGCCACGCTCACAAGCCAGCTGTCTCGCCTCCCGGCTCGGTCGGTGCTTCTGCCTTCGGCAGAGGTTCCCACCGGGAACCCGCACCCCCATAGGAGGAGCCCGCGACGGACGGAGGATTTAATGTAAAAGTATGGATGACATCCCGCCGCCCTTAATTAATAATTCGGAATTACATAAAAAGCCGGGCACCAAAAGGCACCCGGTAAACCGCTTATTCAATTATCCCATATCCGCCAGAGCGTTTGCCAGTTTCTCCCAGCATTCCGCCGCTTTTTCGGCTTTCACGAGTTTTTCCATTTCGGGCACGCCCGCGTCCTCGAACAGGCCCTTCTGCTCTTTGTAGTTTGTCAGCGCGTTGTAAATCACGGTGAAAACTCCGCCTTCGCCGCCTTCAACAAAATCAAGGATTCTTTCCTGCTGATCCCTGTCAAACTTTTTAAAAGCCGCCTCCACCTGAGCGTCAACGGTTTTCTGGTCCTCATCGCAGAGTTTTTCGTCAACCGAATATTTGAGAAGCGCGTATGCGATGCCTCTTAATTTCAGCGACGAGCCCGCCGTGCCGGGCGCGAATTCGAGAATTTTTCCGAGCATTTCCACGGTCTGTTCCTTAACAACAACGGTAGTTGTCGTCTCCGTGGTGGTTTCCGTCTTTCCGCTCACGGTCTCTTCGGACTGCGAGCCCTTATCCGCCTTTGTAAGCCCCTCGGGCGTCTTTCCGCCGCAGGCGGCAAGGCAGAGAGCGATCGATAAAACAAGCATTATCGCGATTGTTTTTTTCATATATTCATTCCTCCTTACGGTTATATAATAACCTCCGCAAGCGTAAAATTCAATTGTTTTTGAGAAAATCGGCGCATTTTTTCACAGCCCGAGAAACCGCGCGGCGTTGCCGTAAAAAATATCCGAAAGTTCATTCTCCGAAAGCCCGAGACCCGAAAGCGTTTTCAGTTCGCTGTTCGCCGCCCACATCGGGTAATCCGTGCCGAAAAGCACCCTTTTCGCGCCGTATGTCTCAATCAGACCGAGCACCTCATCGCCGGAGAGATAAGCCGTTGTGGAACAGGAATCGACATAAAAATTCTCGTATTTACAAAGCTTTTCAGCCGCCTCTTTCCACACGCTCCAGCCACCGAAATGCGCTCCGATAATCCGCAGCCCGGGGTAATCGCGCAGCACCCTTTCCATACGGTCGGGATTCGAAAAATCATAGCGGCTGTCGCCGGTGTGAATCAGCACGGGGAAGCCGTCCCGCTCGCACATTTCATATATTTTCCTGTAGCCGGGAGCGTCCGCCTCGCAGCGCTGACAGTCGGGGTGAAGTTTGATTCCGTGAAGCCCGAGGGCGCGCAGATGCTCATAATCCTCCTCAATATGACCGCCGAACGGATAAAGCGTGCCGAAACCGATAATCCTCTCCGGCTCCCGCGATACTTCTTCGGCGATAAACTCGTTTATTGAGCGCACCTGGCTGTCCTTGGTCGCAACCGAGTGAACGAGGAAGCGGTCAATGCCCGATTGAGCGCCCTTTTCAAGCAGATCGGCGAGCGTGCCCCTGCCGTAGAGCTCCGCCCCGTAAAAGCCTCCTATACCCTCCACCGCCTTTTGCGCGATGGTTTCGGGGTAAATGTGGCAGTGCGCGTCAAAAACTTTCATTCCGTTATACATTGTCCGCCCTCCTTCCCGGTCAATAATTCCGTTTTGAAAAATAATATAATATCATTATTCATTTTTGTCAATATAATATCCTTTAAAAGTTGACAAACCGCCGTTTATATTAAATAATAATACTGTAATTTTATTTCCGGAGGGAATCAATATGAAAAAGACCGTCGGCATGCCCTCGTGGGGTCCCTATTCAAAAAAATATTTCGGCATTTCGCATATCGTGCCCGCCCTTCGCGCCGAAGGCGGCCGCTTCGATTTCACCGTGCACCCCACTCTGTGGAACTCGAGCGTGCCCGTGCCTAATGTTACCGTGCCCTCATCCTATCATCTCCGGGAGTGCAGCGCGGATTACGGCTATTACGCCTACAGATACGAACTTATGTGGAAGGACCTCGTCTATGCCGACATCTCCTTTTCAAAGATAAACGAAAACGCCTTCCTCGCGCGGTGCGAAATCGTGAACAACACCGCCCTTTCGCAAAACTGCGTGCTCAACTTCTTCGCCTCGCTCGAACTGCCTTTTTATGAAAAAATCACGCTCGAAAAGCCCGGAAAATGCGTGGTGAAAAACGCCAACGATTACGATGTTTTTGAGTACGCCGTGCCCCGCCCGTGGGATCACGAAACGCCCGACGGTATGTTCCGCGGAATGTTCCGCGACAGCGATTTTTATATGTGCTCGGGGCTCGGAGACAGGTGCGACAACTCCCATGTAAAGCACCTGAATTTAAAGCCATTCGGCGCCGAAAAGGGCGACACCGCCGGCTGGTCGCTGACGGCGGACGGCTTTGAAAATCCCGTTCTCGCCGTGAGATACCGCACGGTCACTACGGGCGATGCCGTGTTCACCGCGAACGGGAAGAAATATGTTTTCCCCGCGAGCGATACTCTGACAACGGCATATTTCGATTTTACCGAAAACCCCGTTTTCGTAAGCGAAGGCGCGGCGGGAATCGAGTTTGATTTTCTCGCCGTTCTCGAAAAAGGCGAAACAATAACCGCCTTGAAAACGCCTTATAATTACACACCCGAAATCGACACCGAAAACCGCGGAAAAGAGCGTAAAATAAAGCTCGATTACGGCTGTGACGGCGCTCAATATACCGTTATAACAAAAAGCGAAAACGCCCGCCTGCGCACGCTGGACAGCGGCTGCCTCGAGGACGCCCTCATAAACCGTCTCTCGAACGCCGACCCGACTTATGACTGCCTGCGCGAGACCTTCTCCCGCTCGTTCAGATCCAAAAAGAGCGACACGGGCTTTTTCGTAAACCCCCTCATAAAATCGATTTTCATTGAGCCGTCCTCCTCGCACATCGAATACGCCGTTATTGCGAACGGTAACTTTGAGCCGCTCGGTTATGAGGAGTATGAAAAAATATATCTCGCCGCAAAGGCGACAGCCGAACCCGTAAAATTCAACGCGGACGGGCAAAAATATGAGCTGAGCATAAACATTATGAAATCCACCCTGCTTACAAACGCGGTTTATCCCGTTTACCGCAGGGGCGAAAATGTGGTTCATCATACGCCCGGCAAGCGCTGGGACTCCTTCTACACCTGGGACAGCGGCTTTATAGGTCTCGGTCTGCTCGAGTATTCGCCCGAACTCTGTCAGTATGTGCTGGACACCTACCTCTGTGATGAGGATAACACCGATTTCACCTTCCTGCTTCACGGCTCGCTTGTGCCCACGCAGTTTTATGAATACTACGAACTTTTAAACCGCACAGGGGATAAACACGAACTCGATTTTCTCTATGACAAAATGAAAATCTACTACGAATTCCTGCGCGGCAGACGGGCGGGCTCGACCTTCGCCAAATTCGGCAACGGTCTGCTCACCGCCTACGATTACTGGTATTCCTGCTCGGGAATGGACGACTACCCCGCCCAAGTCAGAATGATTGAGAACGGCGCGGAAGGGTATTCCTGCCCCTGCCTTACCACCTCGCAGGTAATCCGCGCGGGCAAGATTATGCGCGCTGTCGCCCTTTACCTCGGAAAGGCGGACGACGCAGCCGTATATGACCGCGATATTGAGGAATCCGCAAAGGCGCTCAACACCCTCGCCTGGGACGAGGAGAGCGGCTATTACGGCTACACGATGTATGATAAAGACCCGCAGAAGCCCTATATTATGAAAACCGAAAAGGGCGAAAACTGGAACAGGGGCTTTGACGGCGTCTATCCGTTTGTGGCGGGCGCCGCTCCGAAAGAGCGCAGGGACCGCCTTATCAGCCATCTTAAAAATCCCGCCGAAATGTGGTCCGCCGCGGGGCTCTCCGCCGTTGATATGACCGCCTCCTACTACTTCGACGACGGCTACTGGAACGGCAATGTCTGGATGAGCCATCAGTGGTTTATGTGGAAGAGTTTTCTCGACTGCGGCGACGGTGATTTTGCGTTCGATATAGCCGACCGCGCCCTCAATATGTGGAGGGAGGAGACCGATTTTTCATACAGCACTTTTGAGTGTTTCGGCATAAAGACGCGCCGCGGCGGTTGGTTCCACAACTTCGGCGGTCTCTCCGCCCCCGTGTGCATCTGGGCGGACGCCTACTACAGACCCGGCTCGGTAAATACGGGCTTCGATGTCTGGACGGACAAGCGCGAAAACGACGGCGAAAAAGCCGAAATAACATTTAAGTATTACGGCGGGAGCGAACAGTACACAATCCTCGCCGTGATGAACGGCGGCAAAAATTACACCGTCACCCTCGACGGCGAAAAGATTGATTTTACCCCGCGCACATCGGGCGCCGTCGAAATCACCCTCCCCGGCACGGTCAGAGAAGGCACAATAAAAATAGTTGCGGAATAACAGTCAACTCATTCCCGATTGTTTTCTTAAATCAGCAACCGCACATTCCGTCAAGTCGGAATGTGCGGTTTATTATTGTCTGTTTTGCGGTTGTGTTTGTTTTATTTGCCCGTCAATAAAAAATCTTTTTCAGTCTCGCCGCGGCTTCCTCGGTGTCGGCGGGGTTGCCGAAGGTGGTGAAGCGGATATACTGTTTTCCGCATTCGCCGAAGCCCGCGCCGGGAGTGGCTACAACCTGAATCTCGTTGAGCAGACGGTCGAAGAATTCCCAGCTGTCCATTCCGCCGGGGCACATAGCCCAGATATACGGCGCGTTTTTTCCGCCCGTGTACCACGCTCCCGCCTCGTCGAGCGCCTTCATTATAACCTTGGCGTTGCGCTTGTAAATCGCGAGCGTTTCGTGAATCTGCTTCTGCCCCTCGTCGGTGAAAACAGCCGCCGCTCCGCGCTGCAGAATATAAGAAATGCCGTTTGTTTTGGTTGTACGGTTCCGCACCCACATGGCGTTGAGGTTCATACCGCCGCGTTCAAGCGTTTTGGGAACAATTGTGTAGCCGCAGCGTGTGCCGGTAAAGCCCGCCGTTTTTGAGAGCGAGCATATTTCAATGGCGCAGGTTCTCGCGCCCGGGATTTCGAAAATGCTGTGCGGAATGTCCTCCTCAATGAACGCCTCGTAAGCCGCGTCAAAGAGGATAACCGCTTGCGTGGAGTTCGCGTATTCAACCCATTTTTCAAGCTGAACGCGGTTGTAAACCGCGCCCGTGGGGTTGTTGGGCGAGCAGAGATAAATCACGTCAATTCCGCCGTCCGCGGGGGGCTCGGGCAAAAATCCGTTTTCCCTGCCGGAGGCGAGATGAACTATTTTGTTGCCTGCCATGATGTTCGCGTCAACATAGGCGGGGTACGCGGGCTCGGGGATGAGAACCGTTTTGCCGCGCCCGAAAAGGTCGAGTATGTCGCCCAGTTCGTCGCTCGCTCCGCTCGATACAAACACCTCATCCGTCTCAAGCCCTGTTCCGCGTTTGGCGTAGTGGTCGGCTATCGCCTGCCTGAGAAACGGCGCGCCGCATTCGGGCATATAGCCGTTGAATGTTTCAATATTCGCCTGGTCCTCGACACCCTTTTTGAGCGCCTCTATAACCGCGGGGCAGAGCGGCTGGGATACATCGCCTATGCCCAGTCGCAGGAGGCGTTTGTCGGGATTCTTTTGGAGATACGCCTTCGTTTTCTGCGCTATATTGTAAAACAGATAAGAGTCCTTGAGATTGCCGTAATTGAGATTGGGTATCATAACTCCACCTCGCATTCACACACTGTTGTTGCCGGCCCCTGCATAATCACGGTGCCGTCGTCGAGAATTGTGATAACGAGCGTGCCGCCGTCGAGAATAACGGAGACCTCCTCGTTCTTTTTGCAATAGCCGAGCGAGACCGCGGCGGCTACCGTTGCGCACGAGCCCGTGCCGCAAGCCATTGTTATTCCGCTTCCGCGCTCCCACACGCGCATTCTGATTGTGTTCTTATCAATAACCTGAGCGAACTCGGCGTTCACACCGTCCGGGAAAAACGGGTGCTTTTCGAGCGCAGGTCCGATTTTTTCAAGCGGAACCTCCGCGGCGTTCTCAACAAAAGTTACGGTGTGCGGATTGCCCGTTGAAACGGGAACGGTCGATATCTCCTCGCCGTTAACGCTGAGCGCCGCGCGCTCCGAGACCTCCGCTTTGCCCATATTGACCCGCACGCTTTTTACCTTTGCGTCGCTTACATTGAGCTTCAGATATTTTATGCCCGAGAGAGTCTCTATTTCGAGGTCGGTTTTGTCGGTATATCCTTTATCGTAGACATATTTGCCCACGCAGCGTATGCCGTTGCCGCACATTTTCGCCTCGCTTCCGTCGGCGTTGAAAATGCGCATTTTGAAGTCCGCTTTATCCGATTTGTCAATAAGAATAATGCCGTCCGAGCCGATGCCGAAATGGCGTTCCGAAAGCTTTATTGATACCTCTGCGGGATTGTCGATTTCTCCGAAATGGTAGAGATAATCGTTGCCGAGGCCTTCCATTTTGGTAAAATGCATATTTCAGCCCTCCTTCGCGCCTATTTTCACCGCCGCATCAACAAAGCCCCTGAAGAGGGGATGCGGCTTGTTCGGCCTTGATTTGAACTCGGGGTGATACTGCACGCCCACAAAGAACGGGCGGTCCGTAAGTTCAACCGTTTCAACAAGCAGACCGTCGGGCGACATACCGCTTAAGGTAAGCCCCGCGTCTTTGAGAACGGCGCGGTAATCGTTGTTGAACTCGTAACGGTGGCGGTGGCGCTCGCTTATGGAATTTGTGCCGTAGCAGCGCTCCATAACCGTATTCTGCCCGATCTGGCAGGGATAAGCGCCCAGACGCAGCGTGCCGCCCTTGTCAATGCTCTCGCTCTGGCCGGGCATAAAATCAATGACCTTGTTTTTGCACTGCTCGTCAAATTCGCCCGAGTTCGCGTCGGTTATTCCGGCGACATTGCGGGCGTATTCAATAACGGCAATCTGCATTCCGAGGCAGATTCCGAAATAGGGAATATTATTTTCTCTCGCGTATTTCGCCGAAAGAATCATACCCTCAATTCCCCTGTCGCCGAAGCCGCCGGGCACTATAATTCCCGAAAGCCCGCCGAGCATTCCGTCAACCGTGTCGGGCGTGATTTTTTCGGAGTCAATCCAGTTTATATTCACATGCGCGTTGAGGGAGTAGCCCGCGTGGCGAAGCGCCTCCGCAACCGAAAGATAGGCGTCGTGCAGACCCACATATTTGCCCACAAGCCCTATTTCAACTTCGCTTTCGCTGTTCTTTATGCGCGAGACCATCTCGCTCCAGTCCGCAAGATCGGGCGCGTGGGTTTCAAGCCCCAGTTCGCGGCACACAACCTCGGAAAAACGCGACTCTTCAAGCATGAGCGGCGCCTCGTAGAGGGTGGGCAGAGTGATGTTTTCAATAACGCAGTCTTTCTTGACATTGCAGAAAAGCGCGATTTTGTCGAAAATCGACTTTTCAAGCGGCTCGTCGCAGCGCAGAACTATGATGTTCGGGTGCACGCCCATTCCCTGAAGCTCCTTTACGGAGTGCTGGGTGGGCTTGGATTTATGCTCCTCCGAGCCGTGGAGATAGGGCACGAGAGTCACGTGAATAAACAGGCTGTTCTCCCTGCCCGCCTCAAGCGAAATCTGGCGCACCGCCTCAATGAAGGGCTGGCTTTCGATATCGCCTATGGTGCCGCCTATTTCGGTAATGACAACATCGGCGTCGCTGTGTTTGCCGACATTATAGACAAATTCCTTTATCTCGTTTGTGATGTGCGGTATAACCTGTACGGTCGAGCCGAGATACTCGCCCCTGCGCTCCTTGTTGAGAACATTCCAGTAGACCTTGCCCGTGGTGAGGTTCGAGTATTTGTTCAGATCTTCGTCAATGAATCTCTCATAGTGGCCGAGGTCGAGATCGGTTTCCGCTCCGTCCTCGGTAACATAGACCTCGCCGTGCTGGAAAGGGCTCATCGTGCCGGGGTCAACATTGATATACGGGTCGAGTTTCTGAGCCGCGACCTTGAGACCCCTCGCCTTGAGAAGTCTGCCGAGTGAAGCGGCTGTTATTCCTTTGCCCAAACCCGAAACAACGCCTCCGGTAACAAAAATATACTTTGTCATAGCAATTCCTCTTTCTTTCAACACATCCCGTGCGGATTATTCGGCAGCCTCATTGCCCTCCGTGTTGTCTTTTTCGCAGATGTCCGCCTTACGCTTTGAGTAAGCGCCGATTTCCTGCTCGGGCTTTTTCATCGAGAATTTCACCACATAGTTCATTTCTGTTCTTACCGCTGTTCCCATTTTCGTTTCTCCTTTTCAGTTTATTTTAAATATTACTTTATATTTTATACTCCGCTGGCGCCGTAGTTTGAGAGCACTCTCGCCGACGGGTCGTTTACATTACAGCCCTCCCACTCCTTGTTGGGCATCCAGAAATCAACAATCATATCCGCCTGACCGGGGTAGTATTTTTCGAATATCTCCCTGTAAAGCAGCGATTCCTTTGTAAACGGTCTCGCGTGTGAGTACCGGGCGCATTTCGTTTCGAACTCTTCGTCCGTGTACTTCTCCTCGGCGTATTCCTTTAAGTAATCGACCATCGAGTGACCGACCGCGTCCGAGAACGCCGCCTTCTCGCGCATAAGGATATCGCGCGGGAGGTAGTCGCCCTCAAAGGCGTGCCTTAAAAGATATTTTCCCTTGTTGTAGGTGTTCAGTTTTCTTTCGGGGTCAATCGACATAACATATTTCACAAAATCGAGATCGCCGAACGGCACTCTCGCTTCCATTGAGTGAACGGAAATGCACCTGTCCGCGCGCAGAACATCATACATATAGAGTTCGCGTACTCTCTTCTGCGCTTCCTTCTGGAAAGCGTCCGCGGAGGGAGCGAAATCGGTGTATTTGTAGCCGAACAGTTCGTCTGAAATTTCGCCCGTGAGCAGTACTCTCACATCGGTCGTTTCGTGAATCGCCTTGCAGATGAGGTACATGCCCATACTCGCGCGGACGGTGGTGATATCGAAGGTGCCGAGGGCGGCGATAACATCCTCGAGCGAACTTATTACATCATCCGCGGTTATGATAATTTCCTTGTGCTCGCTGCCGATATAGTCGGCGACTTCTTTTGCGTATTTGAGGTCAATCGCGTCCTCGCTCATACCTATAGCGAAGGTTCTTATCGGTTTGCCGAGTATCTTAGCCGAAACGGCGCACACGAGCGATGAGTCAAGTCCGCCGCTCAGAAGAAAGCCCACGGGGGCGTCCGCGTCAAGGCGCTTTTCAATGCCCGCGACAAGTTTGTCGTGAATATTTCTGCATATTTCGTCAATGTCGCCGTCAATATATTTTCCCACAGCCGCTATGTCGTTGTAGCAGACGAATTTTTCGCCGTCGTAGTAGTGCCCGGGAGGGAACGGCAGAACCTTGTCGCTTAAACCCACGAGGTTTTTCGCCTCGCTCGCGAACATGATATCGCCGTTTTCGTCATAGGCGTAGAAGAGCGGTCTTATGCCTATGGGGTCTCTTGCGGCAACAAGGCAGTCCCTCTCGCGGTCATAGATTATGAGGGCGTATTCCGCGTCGAGCTTCGCGAACATATCAAAGCCGTATTTCTCGTACATCGGCAGAAGAATCTCGCAGTCCGAGTCACTTTTGAAAGTATATTCCTTTTCGAGCTCCTTCTTGATTTTGCGGAAGCCGTAAATCTCGCCGTTGCACACAAGCAGGTTGCCGTCAAGCTCAAAGGGTTGCATTCCCGTGTGCTCAAGGTCCATTATCGCGAGACGGTGGAAGCCCAGTATGCCCCTTCCCGCCTTTCTCAGTTCGGTGGCGTCCGGACCTCTGGACTTGGTTTTTTCAAATGATGTTACGAATTTTTCATAATCAGCGGGGTATGAAAGCGCTCCTATAACGCAGCACATATTTTCCGCCTCCTTCACTTGCCGATTTTAAACAAAAAAGAGGCAAAGACGCCCGCTACGGGCGTCTTTGCCTTTGTATGTCTGCATTTTAACACCGCAAAAATACATTGTCAAGTAAGAATAATTCTTTTTTGCATTTTCTACAAAAGAAACATTTTAAAATCAAAACCGTTTTGTGCAAAATAAAGAAAGTGCCGTTTTTGCCCGAAAAAACATTGACTTTATTATATTACAGTAATATAATCGGCATTGAACAAAGGCGTTCATTGGTTACAGATTTTGTGCAATCAATGGGCGCTTTCTGACTTTTAAGGAGCCGTATTATATGAATTTAACCGTTCAGGATGTAAAAGAATTCATCGAGCAGGAGGATGTAACCTTCATCCGCCTCGCGTTCTGCGATGTGTTCGGCAAACAGAAAAATGTTTCAATAATGAATACCGAACTCGACCGCGCGTTTGAGACGGGCATTGCGATTGACGCCTCGGCGGTCAAGGGCTTCGGCAGCGAGGAGAAGAGCGACCTCTTCCTCTTCCCGGATGCCTCCACCCTCGCGGTTCTGCCGTGGAGACCTTCGCAGGGCAGCGTTGTGAGAATGTATTGCGACATCCGCTATCCCGACGGAAGCCCGTTTGAAATGGATTGCAGAAACATGCTCAAAAACGCCGTTGAATACGCTGAATCAAGAAACCTTGAAATCGCCTTCGGCGCCGAGCACGAGTTTTATCTTTTCAAAACGGACGATGACGGCTACCCCACAAAGCAGCCTCACGACAGGGCGGGATATATGGACATAGCCCCCGAGGACAGAGGCGTGAATGTCAGGCGCGAAATCTGCCTGACTCTGAGCGAGATGGGCATTCTTCCCGAAAGTTCCCACCACGAGGAGGGCCCCGGCCAGCACGAAATAGATTTCAAATACAGCGACGCCCTTTCGGCGGCGGACAACGCGGTCACTTTCAAATCCGTTGTTTCAACCATAGCGGAACAGTACGGTCTCTGGGCGGATTTCTCCCCCAAGCCCCTCCCCGATGAGAGCGGCAACGGTCTTCATATAAATATTTCGGTAAAATCGTCAGAAGGAAAAGACTGTCTCGGTTCCTTTATGGCGGGCGTTATGAACAGGGTGAGGGAAATAACGGCGTTTCTCAACCCCTCCGAGGAATCCTACATACGCCTCGGCGTAAAGAAAGCCCCCAAATACATCACCTGGTCCAGGGAGAACCGCTCCCAGCTTATCAGGATCCCCGCGGGCAGCGGCGAATACCGCAGAATGGAGCTGAGATCTCCCGACCCGCTCGCGAACCCCTACATCGCATACACCCTTCTCATATACGCGGGCATTGAGGGCATAGAGAACAATCTCAACACGCCCGAGCCGACGGATATAAACCTCTACAGCGCGGATGAAACGCTGCTTCGCGGAATAGACACCCTTCCGCACAACATAGGCGAAGCCCACCGGCTCGCCGCCGAAAGCGAGTTCGTAAAATCCCACTTACCTCAGCGGGTAATCGACACCTACACTTTATAAACGCAGGAAACCGGAAAAGGAGAGCAGGGTATGCCGCCTGAAAAAAGATGCTACAGCGTGCTTGTCATATCGGGCAAAAAGCAGAATACCGCAATGCTGTCGGCAATGCTCGACTCCTCCGTTTACAGACCGGTTGACAGTGCACTGAGCGCGGGCGAGGCAAAGCGCAGACTTCTGCGAAGCACATACGATATACTGATAATCGACCCTCCGCTGCCCGACGAGTTCGGCTCGGATTTCGCGGTTGACGCGACGGTGAACACCCGCGCGGGAATAATGATGATCGTGCGAAGCGATCTGTTTGAAACCACCTGCCGCAAGGTCGAGGACGCCGGAGTGCTCACGCTCGCGAAGCCCGTTTCAAAAAGCGATTTTCACACAGCGTTGAAGCTTATAACCGCAACAAGCGCGCGGCTTCTCAATGAGGAGAAGAAAACACGCAAACTTCAGGACAAGCTCGAGGAGACAAAACTTGTCGGCAGAGCGAAAATAATCCTGATGGAAAAAATGAGGATAACCGAGCCCGAGGCGCACCGCTACATCGAAAAAGAGGCGATGGACTCAAGGCGCACAAGAAAAGAAGTTGCGGAATCCATAATAAACGCGTAAACCCGATAACCGAATATCGCAATTCATTAAACAGGATGCAAAGGCGCATTACCCGTTTGGGGCAGTGCGCCTTTTTTTATTTTTGAGTTTATAATTCCGGCAAAAACCGGTTTATTGAAAAGGAGAAAAAACAAAATGAGCAAAAACTATGTTGACGAAATCATCGAGATGCTGAATGAAAAATACGCAACTCAGCCCGAATTCATTCAGGCAACAACCGAAGTGCTGGATTCGCTCCGCCCCGTAATCGAAAAGAACGAAGCGGCATACAGGCGCGACGCTCTTCTTGAGCGCCTTGTTGAGCCCGACAGACAGATAACCTTCCGCGTTCCCTGGATTGACAGAGAGGGCAACGCCCATGTAAACACCGGCTACCGCGTTCAGTTCAACAACGCCATAGGCCCCTACAAGGGCGGTCTGAGACTTCATCCCTCCGTCAATATCAGCATTATCAAATTCCTCGGCTTCGAGCAGATTTTCAAAAACTCGCTTACGGGCCTTCCGATAGGCGGCGCGAAGGGCGGCTCCGATTTTGACCCCAAGGGCAAGACCGACAGAGAGATTATGTCCTTTTGCAAGAACTTCATGCTTGAGCTTTACAAATACATCGGCGCCGACACCGACGTTCCCGCGGGCGATATCGGCACGGGCGCAAGAGAAATCGGCTACATGTTCGGCGCTTACAAGAGAATCAAGCGCCTTCACGAGGGCGTTCTCACCGGCAAGGGCCTCGCATACGGCGGCTCTCTCGCGAGAACAGAGGCAACCGGCTACGGTCTTCTCTACCTCACAGAGGAAATGCTCAGGTGCAACGGCTATGAAGCGGCGGGCAAAACCGCTGTTGTTTCCGGCTCGGGCAATGTTGCCATCTACGCTATGGAAAAAGCCGCTCAGCTCGGCATCAAGGTTCTCACCTGTTCGGATTCCACCGGCTGGGTTTACGACCCCGAGGGCATCGATGTTGCCGCCGTCAAGGAAATCAAGGAGAAGAACAGAGCCCGTCTTACCGAATACAAGAACTACCGCCCCAATTCGGAATATCACGAGGGCAGAGGCGTATGGCAGATTAAAGCCGACATCGCTCTTCCCTGCGCCACTCAGAACGAACTTCATCTTGACGACGCGAAACAGCTCGTCGCCAACGGCTGCATAGCCGTAGCGGAGGGCGCCAATATGCCCACAACGGCTGACGCTGTCAAATATCTTCAGGAAAACGGTATTCTTCTCGCTCCCGCCAAAGCCGCCAACGCGGGCGGTGTCGCCACCTCCGCTCTCGAAATGTCGCAGAACAGCGAGCGTCTCAACTGGACATTCGAAGAGGTTGACGCGCGCCTCAAGAACATTATGATCAACATTTTCCACAATATGGACGACGCCGCCAAGAAATACGGCATGGAGAAAAACTATGTCGCGGGCGCGAACATTGCGGGCTTTGAAAAGGTCCTCGAAGCAATGCTCGAGCAGGGCGTCTGCTGATTACGACAGTCCCTCTTTCTTTTATAAACACACACCGGAAACCCGCAGGAATTCATTTCTGCGGGTTTTCCGGAAAATAAGGAAGGCAAAACTATGGAAAAAATCCTTGTTCTCGATTTCGGCGGTCAGTATAACCAGCTCATCGCCCGCCGCGTGCGTGAGATGAACGTGTATGCCGAAATTGTTCCGTTCAACAAAACAACCCCCGCGGATATCTGCGCGGAGGGCTATAAGGGAATCATTTTCACGGGCGGCCCCAACAGCGTCTACGACGAAAAATCGCCGCACTTTGACAAAGGGATTCTCTCGGCGGGCATACCCGTTCTCGGCATCTGCTACGGCTGCCAGCTCATAGCGTATATGGGCGGCGGAGAGGTCTGCTGCGCCGAAAGCATAAGCGAATACGGCAAAACGGATTTAACCGTAACGGAAAGCCCTCTTTTTGAGGGCGTGCCGCAGAAAAGCGTTTGCTGGATGAGCCACACAGACTATGTCAGAACTCCTCCCGCGGGCTTTACGGTAACGGCGGTCACCGCGAACTGCCCCTGCGCCGCTTTTGCCGACAGCGAAAGAAAAATCTACGGCGTGCAGTTTCATCCCGAGGTCACCCACACCGAATACGGCGGCAGAATTCTCTCGAACTTCATAAAGAACATCTGCGGCTGCAAGGGCGACTGGACCATGGAAAATTTCGCCGGGACCTCGATTGCGAAATACAGGGAGGAACTCGCGGGCAAAAAGGTGCTGTGCGCCCTTTCGGGAGGCGTTGATTCCTCCGTCGCGGCCGTGCTCCTTCACAAGGCGATAGGTCAGAACCTCATCTGCGTTTTCGTCGATCACGGCTTTCTGCGCAAGGATGAGGGCGACACGGTAGAGCGCGTTATGAAAAACGAAATGGGGCTCAATCTCATAAGAGTCAACGCTCAGCAGAGGTTCCTCGGCAAACTCGCGGGCGTGACCGAACCCGAGAAGAAGAGAAAGATAATCGGCGAGGAGTTCATCCGCGTGTTTGAGGATGTCGCCAAAGAAATAGGCAAGGTCGATGTTCTTGTTCAGGGCACGATTTATCCCGATGTAATCGAGAGCGGCAAGGGCGACGCCGCGGTTATCAAGAGCCACCACAATGTGGGCGGTCTGCCCGATATAATTGAGTTTGAAAAAATCGTTGAGCCGCTCAGGGACCTCTTCAAGGATGAGGTCAGAGCCGTCGGCAGGCAGCTGGGCATTCCCGAATACCTTGTAAGCCGCCAGCCCTTCCCGGGCCCCGGTCTCGCCATAAGGGTAATAGGCGATATCACCGCTGAAAAACTCGACATTCTGCGCGAGGCGGACGCGATTTTCAGGGAGGAACTCGACAACTCGGAATTCGGCGGAAAGGCAAATCAGTATTTCGCCGTGCTCACAAACTGCCGCACCGTGGGCGTAATGGGCGACGCGCGCACCTACGGCTACACTGTTGCCCTGCGCGCGGTCACAACGGACGACTTTATGACTGCGGATTTCGCGAGAATCCCGTTTGATGTTCTGGCGAAGGCGTCCAACCGCATCACCAACGAGGTTCGCTCGGTGAGCCGTGTTGTTTACGACATAACTGCAAAGCCACCTGCAACGGTGGAGTGGGAATAATAGTTATCCTGCACAAAAAGCAGGGCAAAGTTTATTGCAAAATCCACATATGTTCCGAATTTTTCGTTTTTGTCAAAATAGAGTTGACAGTTGAAAATACGGGGCGTAAAATGATAATCAAGAAAGGCAAAGGCGTCTTTGAGTTCCGGCTCATCGACGCCTTCTATCTTTTTTATATGCTTTTATATCAAATCCGCACAAAAGGAAGCAACGGCGCTTTTCCGTAAGGGAAAAGCGCCTCTTTTTTATTCGCGGACGCAGACGAAAGGGGCTGATTCTATGGAAGATGACAATCTTGCGGGCAATTTCTTTTACATTGAAGAACCGCCCATAGAGTTTGACGCTTACGAAAAAGGCAAAGAAGAATACGGGGATATTTACGGCGCCGACCGGGATACCGATGAAAACGGCTGCGCCGGCGCAATTGCCCGGAACCAGAACTCAAATTAAATTTACGGAGGAAAAAACAATGAGTAAAATCACAAAGGAAGAAATACTTAAGAGCGCAAAGGAAAACAATGTTGAATTTATTCGCCTGCAATTCACCGACCTTTTCGGCATTATGAAAAATGTTGCCGTTACGGTATCGCAGCTTGAAAAAGCGCTTGACAACGACTGTATGTTTGACGGCTCGTCAATCGACGGCTTCGCGAGAATTGACGAGAGCGATATGTATCTTCACCCCGACCTTGACTCCTGGGCCATCGTTCCCTGGAGGAAGCACCACGAAATCCAGACCGGGCGTCTCATCTGCTCGGCTTACAAGGCGGATAACAAAACCCCGTTTGAGGGCGACCCGAGAAACATCTTCAAAAGAGTTATGGACGAAGCGGCTGCCGAGGGCTACGGCTTCAATGTAGGCCCCGAGTGCGAGTTCTTCCTTTTCAAACTCGATGAGAGCGGCAAACCCACCCTCGCCACGGGCGATGAAGCGGGCTATTTCGACCTGAACCCCATCGACCACGGCGAGAACTGCCGCAGGGATATCTGCCTTGCGCTTGAAAAGATGGGCTACACCATTGAGGCGTCGCACCACGAGGTTGCCGAAGGTCAGCACGAAATAGACTTCCAGTTCGGCGACGGTCTGACCACAGCCGACAGAGTTATGACCTTCAAACATGTTGTTAAAACCTACGCCACCAAGCACGGTCTTCACGCGACCTTTATGCCCAAACCGATTTACGGCATCAACGGCTCGGGCATGCATACAAATATGAGTCTTTACGACATCAAAACGGGCAAAAACATCTTTGACGACCCCGACGGCGACCTCGGCCTTTCGAAAGAGGCGTATTCGTTCATCGCCGGCATTATGGACCACATCAAGGGTATGGCGGTGTTCTCAAACCCGACCGTCAACTCCTACAAGCGTCTTGTTCCCGGCTATGAGGCGCCGAGTTATCTCGTATGGAGCACCTCAAACCGCTCCTGCCTTGTAAGAATACCCGCCGCCAGAGGCAAGGGCACCCGCGTTGAACTGCGCTGCCCCGACCCGACCTGCAACCCCTATCTTGAAATGGCGCTCTGCCTTGCCGCCGGTCTTGACGGCATAAAGAGAGGGCTTGTTCCGAAGCCCGCTTACGACAAAAACGTTTTCGTTCTCTCCGACGAGGAGCTTGAAAAAGAGGGCATCGACTGCCTGCCCGGCACTCTCGAGGAGGCAATAAAAGAGGCGGAGAAGGATCCGTTCATCAAACAGGTTATCGGCGAACAGGCGTTTGACAACTACATCAAGGGCAAGAAAGCCGAATGGGACGACTACAGAACAAAGGTCAGTCAGTGGGAAATCGACAGATATATGATTAACTATTGACGGGCTCTTTACGCAGCGGGCAGTTCTCCTTTTCCTGCCCGCTGTGATTAATTAAACAGGGAGAAAATTATGAACAGTTCAATATTTACCGCTGTCACCGACAGCGTTTTCGGAGTATGGTTCTTAATCGGCGCCGCGCTCGTGTTCTTTATGCAGTGCGGCTTCGCGATGGTTGAAAGCGGATTCACAAGGGCTAAGAACGCGGGAAACATCATAATGAAAAACCTGATGGATTTCTGCATCGGCGCCGTTATGTTCATTCTGCTCGGCTTCGGGCTTATGATGGGTGAGGAGTGCCTCGGCGGCTTTATCGGAATGCCGACACTCGGCGTGTTTACGGATTACGCGCATTTCGACTGGTCCAATTTCGTGTTCAACCTCGTGTTCTGCGCAACCGCGGCTACCATTGTTTCGGGCGCCATGGCGGAGAGAACAAAATTCTCGGCTTACTGCATTTACTCGGCGGTTATTTCCGTTGTGATATATCCCGTTGAGGCGGGATGGATCTGGAACGGCGGCGGCTGGCTCGCCAAACTCGGCTTCCACGATTTCGCCGGCTCAACCGCTATTCATATGGTCGGCGGCATAGCCGCTTTCATAGGCGCGGCGATTCTCGGCCCGCGTATCGGCAAATACAAAATCGACAAAAAAACGGGTAAGAAAACCCCGAAAGCGATTCCCGGCCACAACCTGACCGTAGGAGCGCTCGGCGTGTTCATCCTCTGGTTCGGCTGGTACGGCTTCAACGGCGCCGCCGCGACCGACACGGATATGCTCGCCTCAATATTCCTGACCACCACTTTAGCCCCGTCCGTCGCGACCGTTGTGACTATGATTTTCACCTGGGTCAAGGACGGCAAACCCGATGTTTCAATGAGCTTGAACGCCTCGCTCGCGGGTCTTGTGGCAATCACGGCACCCTGCGACTGCACGGACGCCCTCGGCTCAATGATAATCGGCGCGGTATCGGGCATTCTCGTGGTAGTCGCCGTTGAGTTCATTGACAAAAAGCTTCACATTGACGACCCCGTCGGCGCGTGCGCGGTTCATCTCGCGAACGGCATCTGGGGCACCTTTGCCGTCGGTCTGTTCTCCACCGGAGCGGACGGCGTGGGCAAAGGTCTTTTCTACGGCGGCGGACTTCATCAGTTGGGTATTCAGGCGCTCGGCTTTGTGTGCGTCGCCTCCTGGACGGCGGTTACAATGCTTATCGTCTTCAACCTCATCAGAAAATTCCACGGTCTGCGTGTCACGGAAGAGGAGGAAATCAAAGGCCTTGACGCCACGGAGCACAACCTCCCCTCCGCCTACGCCGATTTTATGCCGGCTATGGCTGTTGCCACCTCGGCTTCAATGAAGGCGATCCTTCCCGACGCGAAGGATGTGACTCCCCTCACTCCCGCGCAGCCGGTTGAGACAGCTGTTCCGGTGGAATCCTACATAACCGCTAAAAAGCCGAAGCTCACCAAAATCGTTATGGTCTTCAACCCCGCGCGGTTTGAGGCGGTAAAGGACGCTATGAACGAAATAGGCGTCACGGGTATGACAGTCACGAACGTTATGGGCTGCGGCACCCAGAAGGGACACAACATCAAAAAATACAGAGGCGTTGAGATTGAGGAAATGAATCTCAACCCGAAGATGAAACTCGAGATGGTCGTTTCAGCCGTTCCCGTCTCCGACGTTGTGGAGGCGGCGCGCAGGGTGCTCTACACCGGCAATATCGGCGACGGCAAAATCTTCATCTACGAGGTCGATGACGTTGTCAAAGTCCGCACCGGCGAGCGCGGCTACGACGCCCTCCAGGGTGAGGATGACATTTAAAACGGAATATCACGGCATTCAAGGGCAGTTTAAACACTGCCCGTATGCTGTTTTAAAAACAAATAAAAAGGAAGTCGGATTATGTTAAAGGAAGGGCAGGTAAGAATTCCGTCGGGCTGCGCCATAGCGGCGATTATTGACAGAAAAGGCGGAATGATAAACGGCTCGGAAATCATAAAATCAATAGCCCTTATGCACGACCGCTCAAACGGTCTGGGCGGCGGCTTTGCCGCCTACGGCATCTATCCCGAGCACAGTGACGAGTACGCTTTTCACATCTTTTTCGAAAACAGCGAGGCGCATCAGAAATGCGAGGAGTTTCTCTTCAGGCATTTCAACATCGATGCAGCCGAGAGAATCCCCACGAAAAAGGTTGATTCCATAAGCAACGGTCCCGATATCTGGCGCTATTTCGGCAGGGTCAACAGGGTTCGTATGAAGAACTCCCGCCTTGACGAGAGCGAGTATGTTGTGCAGTGCGTCACAAAGGTAAACTCCGCCTATGATGGCGCCTACATCTTTTCATCGGGCAAAAATATGGGCTGCTTCAAGGCGGTCGGCTACCCCGAGGATGTGGGCGAGTTCTATATGCTCGACAAATACAACGCCTATCTGTGGACGGCTCACGGCAGATTCCCCACGAACACCCCCGGCTGGTGGGGCGGCGCCCATCCCTTCAACATTCTTGACTGGTCCATTGTTCACAACGGCGAAATTTCAAGCTACGACACCAACAGAAGATATATTGAGCAGTTCGGCTACAAGTGCACAATGCAGACGGACACCGAGGTTATCACATATCTTTTCGACCACCTCATCAGGCACCACGGTCTGCCCACAAATGTAGCCGCCGATGTGCTGACCGCCCCCGAATGGGATGAGATAGACCGTATGGACAGCGAGCGCAGGGAGTATTTCACAAATCTGCGCGCCATCTACAGCGGCGCTCTCGTAAACGGCCCGTTCTCGGTAATACTCGGCTCAAACAAAGGGCTTCTCGCAATCAACGACCGGTTGAAACTCCGCTCACTCACCGCCGCCGTCAAGGGCGACAGGGCGTATTTCGCCAGCGAGGAGAGCGCTATAAGAATAATCTGCCCGGACCCGGAAAAAGTCTGGTCCGTCAGCGGAGCGGAGCCCGTGTTTGTTCCGCTCGAAATTGATGAAAGGGAGGATGATTAAATGCCCGTCAATTACATCCCCCGCAGATTTTCCGTAATAAGAGATAAGGATCTCTGCATAAACTGCGGCTGCTGCGTAAGGCAGTGCTCCAACGAGTGCCACTGTTTCGCCGGCGACGGCAAAACCGTTCTTTCGCGTTCGGATGAATGCGTCGCCTGCCACAGGTGCGTTGACCTGTGCCCCACGGGCGCTCTGAGAATTGAAAAATATGTGTGCGATTACAGGGAGAACGCCAACTGGACTCCTCAATATCAGCAGCAGATCTGCCGCCAGGCGGAAACGGGCGGTGTTCTGCTTTCGGGTATGGGCACACCGAAGCCCTATCCCGTTTATTGGGATAAAATCCTTCTGAACGCCTCCCAGGTCACAAATCCCTCCATTGACCCCCTTCGCGAGCCGATGGAAATACGCACGATTTTAGGCAGAAAGCCCGAAAAACTCACGGTTGAGAAAAAAGGCAAATCAACTGTCGATATGCCGCCTCAGGTCATACTCGAAACGCCGATTATGTTCTCGGCGATGAGTTTCGGCTCAATCAGTTTAAACGCCCAGAAGTCGCTCGCCATGGCGGCGAAGGAGCTCGGCACCCTCTTCAATGTGGGCGAAGGCGGTCTTCACCCCGAGCTTGAACCGTTTACCGACAGGGCGATTGTTCAGGTCGCCTCGGGCAGGTTCGGCGTTCACAGCGATTATTTGAACAACTCGCGTTTTGTGGAAATTAAGATTGGCCAGGGCGCGAAGCCCGGCATAGGCGGCCACCTCCCGGGTGAAAAGGTAAGCGTTGAGGTATCCGACGCCCGAATGATACCCGAGGGCAGCGACGCCATTTCCCCCGCTCCCCACCACGATATCTATTCAATTGAGGACCTGCGCCAGCTTATATGGGCGATAAAGCAGGCAACGGGCAACAAAAAGCCCGTCTCGGTAAAAATAGCGGCTGTGCACAATGTTGCCGCCATAGTTTCGGGCTGCGCGAGAGCGGGCGCTGACATTGTGGCCATAGACGGCTTCAGGGGCGGCACGGGCGCCGCTCCCGAAAGAATCAGGGACAATGTGGGCATCCCGATTGAACTGGCTCTCGCCGCGGCGGATCAGCGCCTTCGCGATGAGGGCATACGCTCAAGGATTTCGCTTGTAGCCGCGGGCTCGTTCAGGTGCTCGGCGGATATCGTCAAGGCAATCGCCCTCGGCGCGGACGCCTGCTACTGCGCCTCCGCTCCGCTTATAGCCATGGGCTGCCATATGTGCAGAACCTGCAACACGGGCAAGTGCAACTGGGGCATAGCCACACAGCGCCCCGAACTTACGAAGCGCCTGAATCCCGACATTATGTATAAACGCGTTGTCAACCTGATAAACGCGTGGAACCACGAAATAAAAGAGATAATGGGCGGAATGGGAATAAACTCCGTCGATTCATTAAGAGGCAACCGTCTTATGCTCAGAGGCATCGGTCTGAATGAAAAGGAACTCGAAATCCTCGGCATAAAGCACGCGGGCGAATAAGGAGGCGGCAGAATGAAAAGAATATACGCGAAAGAAGAACTCTGTGTAAACTGCCGTCTGTGCGAAGTCTATTGCAAAACGGCGCACTCGCTCTCAAAGGATGTGCTCACGGCCAATAAATACGAGGAACCCGCTCCCGTTTCAAGAGTTACCGTTTACGGCGACAAATATATTTCCGCCGCTCTCAACTGCCGCCACTGCGACGACCCGAAATGCGTAAAGGCGTGCATTACGGGGGCTATGACAAAGGATAAAGCCACGGGTATCGTCTATGTAAACGAGGACAAGTGCATCGGCTGTATGACCTGCCTCGCGGTGTGCCCCTACGGCTGCATAAAAGAGGGCAAAACCGCTGTTAAATGCGACCTCTGCCGAAACGAGGACGAACCCGCCTGCGTAAAGAACTGCCCCAATCACGCCCTTGTCTATACCGATCTTGGAGGCGAAAACGAATGAAATATGTAATAATCGGCGCCTCCGCCGCGGGTCTTGCCTGCGCCCTGCAGATACGAAAAGAGGACAAAGACGGCGAAATCACCGTGCTCACGAAGGAGAATTATCTCCCCTACAGCAGACCCTCCATCAGTTATTATCTTAAGGGCGTCGTAAAGGAAAACAATATGTATCTGCGCAAGCCCTCGTTTTACGCGCAGAACAATATAAATATCGTCACCGGCGCCGAGGTGAAATCAATAGACCGCGAAGCGAAAACCGTGAAGGCGGGCAGAAAGGTTTATCCTTACGATAAACTCTGCCTGTGCACCGGTTCAAAGCCGTTCGTGCCGCCGATGAAAAATGTTGAGGGTAAAAGCAACGCCCTCACCTTTCTCGATCTCGACTCCTCGAAGGCGATAAAGGCAAAGGCGGGCAAAAGCACCCGAGCCGTTGTAATCGGCGCGGGGCTTATCGGTATGAAGGCGGCGGAGGGGCTTTCCAAAATCTGCGAAAGCGTTGATGTCGTTGAACTCGCCCCCAGGGTTCTGCCGTCCATTCTCGATGAAAAATCGGCGAAATCGGTCAAAAAATTCCTCGAAACCGAGGGGCATATAAGATTCCATCTCGGTCAGACCGTAACCGAGGCGAAAAGCAAAGGCGACAGAATAACCTCCGTAATTCTCAAAAACGGCAAAGAACTCGCCTGCGACCTGCTCATACTCGCCGTCGGCGTACGCCCCGAAACGGCGCTTGCCGAAAAAGCGGGAATAGAGGTTAACAGGGGAATAATCACCGACCCCGGAACAATGAGAACAAGCGATGAGAACATCTATGCCGCGGGCGATTGCGCCGTCTCCGTCGATATGCTCGACGGCAGTAAAAGAGTAATCGCGCTGTGGCCCAACGCCGTAAATCAGGGAACGGCGGCGGGCTCGCAGATGGCTGGCGGATGTATCGCGATCGAAAAAAGCTATTCGGTAAACGCCATAGATTTCTACGGGCTGCGAATCTGCACCTGCGGGCTTATAAACGCGCAGGGCGACAGATATACGGATAAGATAATACGCGAGGGCGAAAGTTACAAGCGCCTTATATTCGAAGGCAGCCGCCTTGTGGGCTATGTGCTTATAAACTCTAGCGCGAACGCGGGAATCTACACAAGTCTTATTGAAACAAAAGCCGACATCTCCGCCCTTCGGGGCAACATCCTTGACACGCCCGGTCCTTTTATGTTCGACAGGGCGGAAAGGGAAATCCGTATGAAAGGAGCGCTTCCGTTATGAGCATAGTCGCGGGAATCAGGGGCTACGCCGAGGTAAACGACGAAATAAAGGCGGAGTTCCTTTCAAAAGCCAAAGTCACCGTCACGGATGTAAACGGTCAGCGCTATCTCGGAAACGCGCTTGACGGCGGCAAAACCCTTGAAATATACGGCACGGCGGGCAACGACCTCGCCTTCTGCTTAAACGGCGGAAGGGTTGTCATCCACGGCCACGGTCAGGATGCCGTCGGCAACACAATGGGCGGCGGCGAAATAATCATACACGGTCACGCGGGCGACGCTCTCGGCTACGGTATGCGCGACGGTCAGATATATGTGCGCGACAATGTATGCTGCCGCGGCGGAATCCATATGAAGGAGTTCCGCTCAATGAAGCCCGTGCTTGTAATCGGCACAAACGCCGGTTCCTTCCTCGGCGAATATATGGCGGGCGGCACAATAGTACTGCTCGGTCTCAATTTAAAGCGGGGCGAAAAACTTTTCGGCACGCACTGCGCCTCGGGTATGCACGGCGGTAAAATCTTTGTGCGCGGTTCCTTCCCGAGGGAAAACCTTTCTCCCAACATAAAAGCCGTCTCACTCAATGACGACGACCGTAAAGAACTCGACAGCTATATAAGAAAATACTGCCGCTGTTTTGACGCGGACTATGACGAAATAATGAAAAAAACCTTTATGAAACTTATTCCCGAAACTTCAAGACCGTATGCCAATCTCTATACGGCGGATTAGGAGAATTATGTTCAGTTCATTACACGAAGAATGCGGTGTGTTCGGAATTTTCGGCACAAGAACCGCCGATGTGGCAACGCTCGTCTATTTCGGGCTTCACGCCCTTCAGCACAGGGGGCAGGAGGCGTGCGGCATAGCCGTAAACAGCGACGGCGTGTTCTCCCACTACAAGGGCGACGGCCTTGTCTCCGAGGTGTTCACACCCGAACGGCTTGAGCGCCTGGGCAGCGGCAATATGGCTCTCGGCCATGTGCGCTACTCAACCACGGGCGGCAGGGATATAAACAACATCCAGCCGCTTGTAATACGCCATATCAAGGGTAACCTCGCCCTCGCCCACAACGGCAACCTCACGAACTCCGCGGAAATCCGCAAAAAAATCGAACTCTCGGGCGGCATATTCCACGGCTCGTCCGACACCGAGGCAATCGCCTACTCCCTTGTTTCGGACCGCCTTACGACCACGGATATGAGCGGAGCGGTTGAAAAGACGATGAGCACAATAAAGGGCGCTTATTCCTGTATTGTTATGACCGCTACAAATATGATTGCCTTCCGCGACCCCAACGGGTTCAGACCGCTTTGCGTCGGCAAAACCGCGGACGGCTCCTGGGTTGCGGCAAGCGAGACCTGCGCCCTCGACGCCGTCGGCGCGGACTATGTGCGCGATATCCGCCCCGGCGAAATCGTGGTGTTCTCAAAGGACGGCGTGCAGTCGATAACCTCCCACTGCCGCGAAAAGGAAAAAAGCAGTCTCTGCGTTTTTGAGTATATTTATTTCGCGAGACCCGACTCCGTCATTGACGGCGTGAGCGTTCATCACGCGAGGATAAACGCGGGTAAGTTTTTAGCCCGCGAGCATCCCGTTGACGCCGATATAGTTATCGGCGTGCCCGATTCGGGCATAGACGCGGCTCTCGGCTACGCGCAGGAGAGCGGCATACCCTACGGCGTGGGCTTCATAAAAAACAAATACACGGGCAGAAGTTTTATACAGCCCTCGCAGAAGCAGAGGGAAAACACCGTAAAACTCAAATTGAACGCCATAAAGGAGAGCGTAAACGGCAAACGGGTTGTAATGGTTGACGACTCCATTGTGCGCGGCACAACCTGCGCGGGCATAATCCGCCTGCTGCGAAACGCGGGCGCGAAAGAGGTTCACCTGCGCATTTCCTCCCCGCCGTTCAGGCATCCCTGCTATTTCGGCACGGATATAGACAGCGAGGAAAACCTCATCGCCTGCAAATACAGTTCCGTTGATGAAATTGCAAAAGCAGTCGGCGCGGACTCACTCGGCTATCTCTCCATTGAGGCGACCCACAAAATCGCCGAAGGGGCGGATGTCTGCTTCTGCGACGGCTGCTTCACCGGCGCCTACCCCGTCCCCGTGCCGGAAAACACAGCCAAAAACAAATTCGATATGAAAATGGGCAACTACACGGAATAATCCTCCGTTAAGCCCGTACTTAATCACTCATCAAAAAAAGCCACCCTCCCGGGTGGCTTTTTTATTCAATTCCGAGCAGAGCCGGAACTTCGCTTATTGATTTTATCTCATAATCTATGTGCGCGCCTCTTCTGTCCGTCACGCCGGACGGGTTGAAAAAGCAGGTCTTTATTCCGGCGTTGTTGCCCCCGCGCATATCGCCCGTGAGCGAGTCGCCCACAATCATAATTTCGTCCTTCGGGTACTCCCCCGTCTGTAAAAGCAAGCGGTCGAAAAACTCCCTGTTCGGCTTTTCAGCGCCCAAGTCCTCCGAGATGAAAATATAATCAAACAGTTCTCCGAGCCCGGAGTTCCCGAGTTTTCTCGTCTGGGCTCGCTTTGTGCCGTTTGTCACCGCGCACTGTATCACCTTGCCGCGCAGGTTCTCCACCGTCTCCTTCGCGAAGGGGAAGAAAACTATGGTGTCGCCCAGGCGAATCTGATACTCCTCGTTGAACGCCTCCGCCAGCGAGGTGTCAACGCCGTAAAGTGAGAAAAATTCGCGGAATCTGCCCGTGAGCACCTGCTTTTTGGTTATTTCGTTTCTCTCGAGCGCCTCCCAGTGGCGGCGGTTAATTTCGGAATAGACCGAAACCATCTCATCCGTGCATTCGCCTATGCCGAAAATCCCGAAGCAGTTTTTTATAGCCGCTTTTTCAGCCGCCTTGAAGTCGAGCAGTGTGCCGTCAATATCCCACAAAAGCAGTTTTATCATTTTTCAATAACCTTTATTATTTCGCCCACATACATGGTGTGGAAATCGCCCTGAGCGTACCACTGCGGCAGAATTGAGCCGTCAATAAAACTCTCCTTGTCAACCGGCACGGCGGCGATTTTTCTGCAGAGGAAAGCGCGTTTTGCCTCCTTGGGATAAACCGTGCCCTCATCGATGACGGGTGTAAGCCCCGTCTCCTTCCACTTGTCAATATCCCTGCCGCTTTTCGAGCCGCAGAGAGCGAGCGCGTTTCTGTATTCCCCGCTCAGGAACGAGAGCGAAAAGGTCTCGCCCGAGTCGATAAATTCCTTTGTGTATCGCGATTCTCTTATAAAAGCGAAAACAACATTTTTGCCCAAGAACACGCCCACGCCGCCCCAACTGACGGTCATCGTATTGGCTTTTTCTCTGCCGCCCGCGCTCACGAGCGCCCAGTCCTCACCGATTTCGGTGAACGGGTTCATTTTCAATTCCTTTATATCCATAATGTCCTCCGCTCAGTTCTCATATACCGGCTCAAAATCGTCCGCGGGATGTCCGCACAGCGGGCAGACAAAATCGGCGGGCAGGGTTTCGCCCTCATAGATGTAACCGCAGATTTTGCACTTCCACGCAACAATCTTTTTATCCTCCGCGGGCTTTTCGGGCTTCGGCTTGAGTTTCGCGTGATAGTCGGCGTATGTCAGCGGCGGATTGTCGCCCAGCACCTTCGCGTCCGTAACCTCAGCCACAAAAAGGGTGTGCGTGCCGAGGTCCTCGCTCGATACAACCTTCGCGCTTATCACCGCGCACGATGCCCAGCCCATATATGGAACGCCATTACCGTCAACGGGCAGAGGCAGGGGCGCCATCTTATCAACATTTCTGCCGGACTGCATTCCGAAATGCGCTATTGTCTGATATGAGCAGGTATTGTCGAGCGGACTCAAGGTGAAAACCCCGCTCTTTTTGAGTAGCTCGCAGGTGTAGTTTGTGTTGATGACCGACACGGCTATTCTCACCGGGTCGTTTGCCACCTGAATACAGGTGTTTGTGATGCAGCCGTTTTTCACTCCGTCCGCCTGGGTTGCGAGCATAAAAACGCCGTATGTCAGTTTGTAAAGCGCGGTGTTATCCATTTTCTGTTTCTCCTTCTCCGTTTTCGTCATCTTCCGCCGGGGATTCTTCTGTATTATCTGCTTCGGGTTCCGTTTCTTCACGGGCGGGAGCGTCGGATTCACCGTCGTCCTCCTCATCCGCGGGCAGTTTCTGCGCCTTTTCCTCGTTTTCCTTCTTTATCTTTTCGGTGGCTCTCGCAATCCGCCTCTCCTTCTCCGCCTTCTGCACAAAATACATGTTGCCTGTGCTGCCTATGCCGAAAAGCACCGCCGCCCCGATGAGAAGCGGGTGGAAAAGCAGAACGCCGCTGAGCAGATAAACGCACACGGGCAGCACCGTTACCGCCATTTCCTTCTCGGGCGATTTCTTCTGAAAATACAGCGCCCACATAACCTGATAGGCAATTATCAGCGCTATGTTGCCGAAAAAGTAGATAAGCATTGCCCCGTTGCTGCCGAAGCCGAATTCCTTTACAAGCAGCGGCAGCCACATAAGAATCATACACGCGTAGCGGAATATCCTGCCCATTAAAGGCAGTATTTTTTTGTCGCATTTTTTCTGCTTTTCGCCGTATTTGAGCGCGTAAATAACCTGCGGAATGAGTATTACAATAACGAGGCACGCGCCGAAAAAGCTTATCCAGCCGAGTTTCATAAAACACCTCCGGAAAATGACGGCATAGCCGTAATAATTGATTTGAAAAGCCGTGAAAACACAGCCTCCGCCGTAATAAATTTATTATATCACAGCCCTTCGCTTTTTACAAACAAAAAAACTCCGTTCGCCTGTCTGCCGCCAATTCCATATAAACGGTTTCTTCATTGTCTGTCGCCACACCCGTCGGCTCCGCCGCCACCTGCCCCCTCGCAAACACAGGTCGTCTTGCTCGCTTGAAGCGCTTCGCAATTCTCCCGTTTGCTCACCTCAGCGCCTCGCTGTTTCGTCCGCCGGACGCGCTTCGGCGCTTCGCCCCCACCGGAGACCCGCACCCCTTAATTGCTCATTTCTCACTTCTCACTCCTCATTAAAAAAACAGCCCTCGCGGGCTGCTTTTTGACTTATTTCTTTTTGGCGAGCGCCTTTCTGACCGCGCCCTTCGGATCCTTGATGAGCAGGTAAACCAACCATACAATAAGCCCGAGCGCAACCACGGACAGACCGAGGAAGGCGTCGTTTAACATATCGAGCGGTGCGGGGGTGAAATACTCCGCGCCGAGTTCTTTGTATTCGAAAATCGCGTCAACAAACCACATAATCGAAGCGCCCCAGAACATCCAGCAGAGGATGCCCGTCTTCATCTCGTTTTCGGGTGCGCCCTTATACCATATAACGGTGCTTATGACCGCGGCGAAAACAGTGATGAGTAATGTCATTACGCGTTCTCCTCCGCTATTTCCGGCTCTTTGTCCGCCTTTTTCTCCATAACGGTCACAACCGCGACTATGCCCGCCCAAACAAGGGTTACAAGCATAGCCATCATAACGCCGGCTGTCGCCATTTCGCCGAGCATTTCGGAAACCTCGCCCGTCTTGACCGCCGTTAAGAACGGGAAGGTCGGTATCACCTCGCCGTGCCACAGATGCTCAAACGCGAGCAGGAACGAGCCGAGCCAGAGCATTTTGTTGAGCCAGCCGAGTTTTTTTGAAAACGGAGTTTTGCCGCTTTCCTTGATTTCCGTATTCGCGCCGTTAAGATTTATGTGCTGTTTTTCTTCCTTTGATTTAACCGCCTTGGCAACAATTGTGGTAACAATCGCCTCAGCAACGGGAACGGTGAAGCATGCCATAATACTACCTCGCTTTTTTCTTTATAATAATTTACTGTTTTATTTTACTTTATTTTTATTCAGCCGTCAAGATTTAATTGCGCTGTGTAAGTGTGCCCGCGAGAGCGCAGTCGAACCTTTCGAAGCCCGCCTCATCTAAAACGGTGTTTTCATCGGGCAGGGTGAAGTCGCCGTTTTTCGGGTTCCTGAAACCGGGGTTCCCTATAACCGCTCCCTCGAACAACCCGATCGATTTCATTCCCTTCGGGAAAATGCGGGTCAGCTTGTTAAGCGCCGAATCGCGGTTGCAGAAAACATACTTTCCGTTTGTCAAATCCCAGAAAATGTTGCCGCTGTCCCTGAACTGCCAGTCGCCCGGAGCCAGATAAGCGGGCGTGTCGTCGGTTAAAAAGATGTTCCTTTCAAGCTTGAACTCAATGTGATTTTCCTCGCTTTCGTAGCCGATCTGATGCTCGCCGTGGCTGAAGCTCGAGCGCGCCTCGCCCTCACCGCTCAGAGCGAAAATGTTGTTCCTTATCAGGTTGTTCTCGCCGTAGTGCTGGTGAAAACTCTGCGAGCCGCAGGAATAAACGAGGTTTTTCTCAACGAGTATGAACTGTGAGCCCTCGTCAAGATATATGCCCCAGCCGCCGTAGCCGCCCTCGCCCGAGTCGGCGGCAACATCGTGTATCACATTGCCCGAAAGCACCGTGCCTTTCTGCCTGCCGAGGGTGTAGATTCCGCCCATATCCGACAGCCAGCCCTGACCGATGTTGTAAATCAGATTATCGCGCACGCTTATATTCTCCGTCACGCTGTAGGAGTAGCCCCAGAGCCAGCCGACCGAAACAGCCGTGTAGTAGCCGTTCTTTATTTCGTTGTGCTCTATTTCGCACGAGCGGGCGTTTGTGAGCAGAACGCCGACAGCCGCGTAGAAATATCTGCCGTAGCCGTCAATGAGGTTGTCCTTTACCGTGATGTTTTCGGTAATCTCCGCGTCCTGTGTGCTGTTGAAGCCGTGGATGAACACTCCCGAAGCGCCTGTGTTGAGAATATCGCAGCCCGTAACGGACGAGTTTTTGACACGGCGGTTGAATTTTACCGCGCAGGTGCCGATATTTATAAACGAGCAGTATTTTATGTCGATTTTTTCACAGTCTGTCGCCTCAAACGCCCCCGCGCAGTCGTATTCCGCCTGAGGAAAGCGCATGCCGTATTCGCTCAGCCAGCTTCCCGGTTCGAGTTCGGGGAAGCCGCTGTTTGTGTCGCGGAAGGTTATGCCCTCAAAATAAAGCGAACCGCAGCCGCTTATGTTCACAAGTTTTTCGGAAACGCCGAAACTTATGTTGAGGTTTTCCGCGGTCTCGCCCTCTTGCGGGATGTAAAAGAGCTTGTGCTCTCCGCCGTCAAAATACCACTCGCCGGGCTTGTCCGCCGCCTCGTAAACATTTTCAAAGTAGTATTTCTGCCCCTTTTCGATTTTCATTGAGGCGGGCGTTTCAAACAATATTCTTCCGCGCTTTTCGTCATAACCCCTGAGTTTTGAAATCTCATCCGCCCAGTAGTGGAGCACCCTGAGCGTCACATTGCCGGGATTTCTGAAATCCCTTGTCTCCTGCTTTTTGTCGGGAGTCAATTCAAGGTCGCCGTAGGACCAGTCCCAGGGCGTGTTTTCATCCGTGAAAAGTCCTCCCTCGTGGTTCGTTTCGCTTATATAGAAATATCCGCTTTCCGGGTATCTCGTCTGCGGCAGTTTTTCGCCGTCGCGGAAAACCGAATCAAAATCCGCGTTGTCGGGAACAGCGGCGCTCAGGCACTTTATGCCGTTTATCGTGTCCTCTTGCCAGCCGTCGGCTTTCACAGCGCCGGAGAACACGACCTCCTCGCCGGGGCAGGCGATGAACCGCACGTTTTGAGCGTCGCCGGAGTTGAATTCAAGCGGCGATGAAAAAAGATATTCCCCGCCCTTTATCCACACGGTGATTTCGCCCTGCGCTCCGCTTTGCCGCCTCTCCTTCGCGAGCGCCTTTGCCCTCTCAACGCTTTTTACCGGCGCTGTTTCGCTCCCCGCGGCGGAGTCGTCACCTTCGGGAGACACGAGAATATCGTAATCCCCGAATTCATATTGAGTGTATTCCCTCTGCTGTTTCACGGGTTTTTCCGCCTCCGTATAGGTGTAGTCCGTTGTGTCCGCCCGCTGAAAAAGATTGAGCAGCGGCAGAATCAGAACCATAAAAAACGCGGTTATTCTCAGAGTCAGCGGCATATTTCGCTCCTTCCCGCGCGGCTGTTTGCGCGCGGATTTTTCTTATGGTATTATTATATAACAACACTTCCCCGCGGGCAAGGTTTAACATTATATTTTTTATCTGTAACCTTCCGCACGCTTTTTCCGTATAATAAGCAGACGGACAAAAAAGGAGGCGACGCTTATGGATAACGGCGCTGAGCGCTGGCGCAGTTATCTCTCGGGCGACGACAACGCGCTGCGTGACATAATAAATGAATACGGCATGCCGCTTCGCATGTTTCTGCGCTCGGTGATATCCGACCCCGATATCGCCGAGGAGGCGACTGTGGAAACCTTTGTGAAAATCGCTGTCAAAAAGCCGAAATACAACGGAAAAGCGTCATTCAAGACCTGGCTTTTCACAATCGGGCGAAACACCGCCGTTGATATGGCAAGAAGCAGAAAAACTCGCGAGGCGGTCTCTCTCGATGACACGGTTCAGCCCGGTGACAGCGCAGAGGATCTGTATTTCAGAAGCGAGCAAAACCTCGCCCTTCACCGCGCCATGGAAAAACTCAAGCCCGAATACCGCGCCGTCCTCTTTCTCCGTTATTTTGAAAACCTGCAGGTAAAGGAAACGGCAAAAATCATAAAGAAAAGCGAAAACAACACCAAGGTGCTGCTTCACAGGGCGCGCGAAGCGCTCAGAAGCCAACTTGAAAAGGACGGTTTTGATTATGAAATCCAATGATGAAATATTCGATATCGTTTTGAGCCGCAGGGACGAATACGAAAGGAAAAAGCGGACAAACCGCAGAAAAATAACGGCTCTCGCCGCCGCTGCGGTCGCGGTGACAGCCATAGTTTTAACCGCCGTCGCGGCGCAGAGAAACAATCTCCGCCGCACGGTCTCCGCGCCGACCGGCACGCAGGAGAGTATATCAACACAGGCAGAAAACCTTTCCGCCTTAAAGCCGGAATCGGCAGCCGAAACCTCCGCAAATACACCGGAGCAAACCGGCACAAAAGCGGATCCCAGCGAAACAACAACCTTCCGCGAAAGCATCCTTGAAGGCGGCGAGTCGGGCGGAATATACATCCCAGTAATTCCCGAATCGGCAAGCGCTCCCGCGGGCGTGAAAATCACGGGCGAGCCCCTCACCGACGAAGAGGCGAAGGCGTATTTTGAAAGTGACGGCGTATCAATCGTGAACGCCCTCTCGGCGAGCGGAGTCAATACAGATGATATCCGTTTTTCCTCTGAGGGCTACTGCCACGTAAGCTATGACGGAACCATGGGAAAGCCGCTTGAATGCAGACAGAACTTCCGCGATTATCCCGTCTGTAACGGCAGCGACCTTGTGGCGATTGTGACCCTCGTCAAGGAAAACGGAAAGATTTACTCCACCCCCGCCTTCGGCTCACCGTGGTTCGGCAGTTATAACGCCTTCCTCAGCGCTCACAAGGGGCAGAAACTTCTTTATGTCTATGCCGGAGCGGCGGAAATAATCATCGCCCCCGACGGCACTTGTTACAATCCACAAGGCATCGACACCGGCGAATACTTCTCCCTCCCCGACCCCTACAACTATTTTTATTGCGAACAGGCAACCTTCACGCCCTGAAAAAAGCCCGGGTTAATGAGGAATGAGCAATTACCGGACTTTTTCTGCCGGTTATACATGAAATCTGAATTCCGTTGTGGCCTCCTCCTGTGGGGGTGTGGGTTCCCGGTGGGGCGAAGCGTCGAAGCGCGTCCTGCGGACGAAACAACGAGACGCTGAGGTGAGCAAACAGGAGAATTGCGAAGCGCCGCTGACGGCGGCCGTCCCCTCTGTCGTCTTTGACGACATCTCCCCGCACCGCGGGGAGTCACCAAGCGAGCAAGGCGACCTTCGTTTGCGAGGGGGATAATCAGGCAGAAGCATCGACCGAGCCGGGAGGCGAGACAGGTGGATTGACCGCTTGCGGTCAAGACGGAAGGAGTCTGCTCCGGTTTTTGTCCTCATTTGCATCTCTGTTGCGGCACGGAAGAATCCGTGCCCTACAAAGCAAAACTCCGTTTTGCCCGGAACGCCGAACGGCGTTCCCTACGCGTAGAAACATCCCTCGTCTCCTCTCCTGTGAATTAAAATTGAAAAGGCATAAAAAAACGGCTCGCAGATTAACTCTGCAAGCCGTTGATTTTTTTCAATCAAAGGAGTGAGAATTTCACGACAAGCGCCGCGAAAACGATTGACACCATTGAAAGAAGTTTGATTAGGATGTTGATTGACGGGCCTGATGTGTCCTTGAACGGATCGCCCACCGTGTCGCCCACGACTGCCGACTTGTGGTTGTCGGAGCCCTTGCCGCCGAACTGACCGCTCTCAATATATTTCTTCGCGTTGTCCCACGCGCCGCCCGAGTTTGACATAAACACAGCCATAAGGAAACCCGAAGCCGTAGCGCCCGCGAGCATTCCCACAACGCCGGTGCAGCCGAGCACCATACCCACTATTACGGGCACGGCAACCGCCACAAGGGTCGGTAGCACCATTTCGTGCAGACTGGATTTTGTGCACAGGTCAACGCATTTCGCGTAGTCCGCGTCGGCTTCGCCGGTCATAATGCCCTTGATTTCCTTAAACTGGCGGCGAACCTCAATAACAACGCTCTGCGCCGCCCTGCCCACGGAGTTCATTGTGAGCGCCGCGAAAACGAAGGGCAGACACGCGCCTATGAACAGACCTATAAGCACTGTCGGGTTGTTTATGTTGAGGTCGGTTATCTTGTCGGCGAACGCGCCGCCGTCAATGGTCTTGATTTTGTCAATGTACGAAGCCATAAGAGCGAGAGCCGTGAGCGCCGCGGAACCTATCGCGAAGCCCTTACCCGTTGCCGCCGTTGTGTTGCCGAGCGAATCGAGAGCGTCCGTTCTCTCCCTTACGGATTTGTCAAGCCCCGCCATTTCGGCTATGCCGCCCGCGTTGTCCGCGACGGGGCCGTAGGCGTCCGTGGCGAGAGTTATGCCGAGTGTTGAGAGCATTCCGACAGCCGCGAGGGCTATGCCGTAAAGGCCCTTGGCCGCGCTCTCTCCGCCGCCGGAGACGAAGTACGCCACAAGCACGCAGATTGAAACAATTACTATCGGAATAAGCGTTGAAAGCATACCAACCGAGAGACCGCTTATGATGATTGTAGCCGTGCCGGTCTCGCTGGATTTGGCGAGATTCTGCGTGGGCTTATAGCTGTCGGAGGTGTAATACTCCGTGGACTGGCCTATGAGCACGCCCGCCACAAGACCCGCGAGAATGGCGAAATATATTTTGAAATTGCCCAAAATCACATAAACAAGGGGCAGTGTGACCGCGGCTATGAGAATCGCCGAGAAGTTTGTGCCCTTTGAAAGAGCGCGAAGAAGCTGCTTCTGCGATGCGCCCTCCTTGGTTTTTACGAGGAAGGTGCCGATTATTGAGCAGAGCACGCCCACTGCGGCTATGCACAGCGGAAGAGCCATCGCCTTGAAATCCTTGAAAGCCGCAACGCCGAGCGCGCAGGATGAAATAATCGAGCCGACATAGGATTCATAGAGGTCGGCGCCCATGCCCGCGACATCGCCTACATTGTCGCCCACATTGTCCGCTATAACGGCGGGGTTTCTCGGGTCATCCTCGGGAATACCCGCTTCAACCTTACCCACAAGGTCGGCGCCCACATCGGCTGCCTTTGTGAAAATGCCGCCGCCCACACGGGCAAACAGAGCCATTGACGAAGCGCCCATACCGAAGGTGAGCATGGCGCCGGTGACATCGGCGTTTTCAAGTTTGAACACGAACTTTAAAAGGAAGAGCCAGATTGTTATGTCGAGAAGACCGAGACCTACAACCGTGAAGCCCATAACCGAGCCCGCCGAGAACGCCACGCGCAGGCCCTTGTTGAGCCCCTCGCGGCAGGCGTTTGCGGTACGCGCGTTCGCGCTTGTGGCGATTTTCATGCCGATAAAGCCCGAAAGGCCGGAGAAGAAGCCGCCCGTGAGGAAAGCGAACGGAACAAAGCCCGTGAGCAGACCGTTGAGCGCCATAATACCGAGCACCGCGAACATAACGGCAAAGAAAATTATAACTATCCTGTACTGTCTGTTGAGATAAGCGTTCGCGCCCTGACGCACAGAGAGCGAAATCTTTTTCATAGCGTCGGTGCCCTCGTCAAAGCCGAGCACCTTCTTCGCCTTGAGCACGGCAAAAAGAAGCGCCATTATTGACGCGACCGCCGTCAGGCAAACAATTAACTTTTCATTCATCATACCAACTCCTGTTTACGGGATTATAAACGTAAGGCTTTGCGCCGCCGCATTGCGCGCAAAGCGCCTTTGTGCTTTCGGGAATAATTAATATAACACAACAGAAAAACAATTTCAATATTTTTTTATAATTATAAAAGATTTTATTTAAAGACCCGGATTGCCGGCAGATTCTTGATGTGCAATATTTGCATACTGTTTTTATTTTGATGTGCAATATTTGCACATTGTTGTTGACTTTGATGTGCAAATATGATACAATCGGAGCAGAGGTGGTTATTATGACACTCAGAGAACTCCGGTTATCAAAAGGACTTACTCAGAAACAGGCGGCTGAGCTCTGCTCGGTTTCACTGCGCAGTTACATTACTTTTGAAAACGATGACTCCAAAACAAATACCATAAAATACAAATACATTGTTTCGGTTCTCGGGCAGTACGGCATCATAGATGAAACTCACGGAATACTGACCGTGGACGAAATCCGCGCCGCTCTCGAAGGCGCGTTTGAGGGATACAATGTGTCTTACTGTTATCTTTTCGGCTCATATTCCAGGGGAACTGCCACAGAGTCAAGTGATGTCGACCTGCTGATTTCAGCCGATGTGACGGGAATGAAATTTTTCGGTCTGGTTGAAAAGGTCAGAGACGCGCTTCATAAGAAAGTTGATGTTCTCGACCCCGGTCAGCTTAAGGACAACCCCGATCTGCTCAATGAAATACTTAAGGACGGTGTAAAGGTTTATGGATAACATCAAAGACAACAATTACTTCATTGCCAAAATACTTGAAGATATCCGATTCATCATTTCCCACACCGCCGCGCTTTCCATTGAAGAATTCACTGCCGACGAGGTTTTGCAGGACTCAATGATGTTCCGCCTTGTTCAGATTTCGGAAAACTCCGGAAGGCTTGCCCCCGAATTCAGAGAGAAACATTCATCTGTGCCCTGGGGTGACATCGCGGGTCTGCGCAACAGAATCGTTCATGACTACGGCAATGTGAATCTGCAGATTGTGTTTGACACGCTTAAAAACGATATTCCCGACCTTAAAGATATTTTTGAATCACTGTGACCGCATAAAACAAAACATAAACAGCACGGCGGCAATTAAAAAGTCTTCCCGGTGCCCCTATCAAAAATATTGAACTGTTATGAGGAGTTGAAAGAAAAAGGAATTGAATCATCTCTTTATGAACTTGATGATGAGCCTGCCAAAATTGAATTGTTTTATAATCTTGACAGAACATATTCCGAAATTTCAGATTAAATTGACGCAGAGGGAGACGAAAAACAGTTCAATAACCGATTTGCTCTCCGTGCGAAACGCACGGAGAGCATTTTTCATTACAGTTATATTAAATTGTTTTTCTTCCTTTACGCCTTTTCGAACAGCAGGGTGTCCGTTATTTCCGCGCCTCCCTGAAGATCCGCGTACACACAGACCATGGCGTAGTATTTGTCCTCGCTGTCCTTTTTGTCGGTAATCTCGCACAGCAGACAGTAGTTTCTGCCGGCCACCACCTGGGTGGCGACACAGGCAATCGGGTCATAATCCTGCTCATCGTCCGCCGCTGCCGCCTTTTCAAACACCTCGCGTATCTCGGGGGTTACATACGGGTTTTCAAGCTGTTCCCAGCCGCCCGCCAATCCCGCGGGTCCCACTTCGGCGCCGCAGTTGTAAATCTCGCTGACAACCGCTTCGCCGCTTAAATCCTGATAGATATAGAGTATGGCGTAATAAGATTTTTCCTCGGGCGCGTAAACACTCGCCTTGCTCAGGAAACAGTAGTTCGTGCCCGCCACCGCCTGGGTGGCAATAAGGGCGAGCGGCTCATATTTAACGCCCATTATCATATTCGTCGCTTTTTCGAAAATCTCCGCTTCGTTCTCCCCGACCGTCGGCAGGAACGCGCGCTCATATTCGCTGTCCCAGTCCGTGTGTCTCTCGGGAGGGGCGGGTTTTTTACCGCACGCGGCAAGCGCAAACAGCAGGGCGGCGGCAAGAAGCGCCGCAACAAACCTCTTCATAAGTGACTCCTTTCGGCAAAACCGGTTGTGTTTAAAACTGTTTTCAGAATGTCAGCGAATCAATCTTCATTACATTGTCTTTGACATAATTGAGGCAGAAGTCCGCCAGTGCCTTGTGCTCGGGGTCGTCTGTGCCGAAGCGCTTCAGCGTTCTTCTTAAAATGCGGGTGAAGAAGATGAGTTTCGCCTTGTCGGCAACCGCCTGAATAAACTCGTCGCTCTCGCCCTCGAAATAGTATTTGAGCGTGTATTCCCAGAACGCCTTGCACGCTTCATCGGGAATGCCGAGGAACTGCGACGGGTTGTCCTTGTCCACGCAGCCGAAGCCCTCATAGGCGCCGTAAATCGCGGCGAACTCGAAAACCGGATGCCCCTGTGAGAGCGTGTCCATATCGATAAGCAGGTTTTCGCCGTTCTGCTGCATTATATTCTTGATGTGGTAATCGCCGTGAAGCATGGTGTCCGTTTCGGGAACCGCCTCAAAGAGAGCGATGAGCTTTTTGCCCTCCTCCTCGCTGAGGTAATCGAGGCAGAACCTCGCCCAGATGAGCGCCTCCTCCTTCTTGCTCGGCAGCTCGCCGGGCTTGAGATGTGTGGCGTGCATGGTTTTGAGTATTTCCACGCTCTGTTTCGCGAGCGATTCAACATCCGCGCCCGCGTTTATGAGTTTTGCGAAGGATTTGGCGTTGAGAAGCTCGAAAACCGAGCCGTATAGATCGCCCACGCGCACAACATCATAGGGAATAGCCGTGGGAATGCCCATTACAAACGCCTTCCTCGCGAGTTCTCTCTCGTTGTGGATTTCCGCGAGCGAGTCGGGACTTTTGTAGACCTTGACTATGGTGTCGGGATCGGTGCGGTAAACAACGCCGTTCGCGCCCTCACCTATAATTTCGCAGCCCTCAACCGAAAGTTCCCTGTACGCTTTCGAGATACTCATCATCTCGGTAAAGCCGGTCATATCGAAAATTTCATAAACCTCGCTTGAGCAGTTTATGATTTTTGTTGTGGAATTCGCTTTTTTGAGGCGCAGAACAACCCTGAGCCCGGCGCTTGAAATATACTCAAGCTCCGCCGCGTCGAGTGTAAGCTCGCCGTCAAAGCCGCCTATCTCGGCGTTTATCGCCTGTTCAATGTCGGGGGCGTTCGCCGAATCGATTCTGCCTGAAAGTTTTACGATTTTTTCCATTATTCTCCTCATTCCCGAACAAAAATGTTCCGCTGTATTGTGCATATTGTTTTCTTATGTTAAAATAACATTATAATTTTACTTTATTTTTCAGTCAATTACAATATGCGCGGATGAATTTTTGAAAAATCTTCTTTTTTGTGTGAGGTTATTATGAGATCCATAAAAGAACTGCGGAGCCGCCTGTCATTCAATATAATAAGCGCTATCGTTCTGCTTCTGCTCGTTTTCAGCGTGGTTGTCAGCGCGATCGGCTTCACGGTTTTCACAAACTCCTTAAAGCGCGAATACACCGATTCCGCGCTGAACACCGCCGCTACCGCCACCTCGATTGTAAACGCGGACGATATCGCCCTCTATCTCGGCGGCGAAAAACTTGAGGAGCACGCCCGCACTCAGGGTTATCTCGACACGCTGTGCGAAAAAATGCAGGTGTCGCTCATCTATGTAATCAGCTTTACCCCGCCCGATTTCGGAAGTTACACCTGCGTTTTTGACTCGGTTGAGAGCGGCTCGGGCTATTCCGTGTGGGAGCGCGGCAGCGTACACGAGAGCACAAACGACCAGAACCGCGCCGCCTATTCGAACCTTTACGGCGGCAAATCGGAATACGAGGTGGTCTTCCGCACGAGGAACCTTCACGGCAATATGCCCCACATCACGGTTATGGTACCCGTGAAAAACTCCGCGGGCGAAACCGTTGCCGTAACCTGTGTGCAGAGACCCATGCGCGAACTCATCGAGGGCAGAGCGCCCTACCTCTACACAATCGCCTTCGCCACCCTGCTCCAGATTCTCATAACCTCGCTCATAGCGGCGGTATATATAAGAAAACAGTTTGTTGTTCCTCTCACAAAAATTAACAGCGAAGCCACCCGCTTCGCCGGTGAAAACAGCGCGCCCGAAACCCCGCTCAGCCCCGATATGAGCGACATAGGCGAAATCTCGTCCCTCGCGAGGTCAATCGGGCTGATGGAAACCGAAATTCTCGAATATATCGATAATATAACAAAAATCACGGCGGACAGGGAGCGCATCGGCGCCGAGCTGAACATCGCGAGCAGTATTCAGGAAAACTCCGTGCCCAACATCTTCCCCGCCTTCCCGGAAAGGGCGGAGTTCGATGTTTTCGCCTCGATGTCGCCCGCCAAGGAGGTCGGCGGCGACTTCTACGACTTCTTCCTGATTGACGAAAACCGCCTTGCCGTGGTTATGGCGGATGTTTCGGGCAAGGGCGTGCCCGCGGCTTTGTTTATGATGGTTACCAAAATTCTCATAAACGACCGCTCGCTCATGGGCGGAACCCCCGGCGAGATACTGACCTTCGTAAACGACCGTATTTGCGAAAACAACCGCGCCGATATGTTCGTGACCGTCTGGCTCGGCATTCTCGACATATCCGACGGCACGCTGACCTTCGCGAACGCCGGTCACGACGACCCCGCCGTCTGCAGAAACGGCGGAATCTTCGCCATCGAAAAGACCCGCCACAGCCCCGTTATCGGCGCCATGAGCGGCATACAATACAGGGATTACACCCTGAAAATGGAAAAGGGCGACCGCCTCTTCCTCTACACCGACGGCATTCCCGAGGCGACCGACCTGTCAAACAATATGTTCACAATCGAGGGTATGGTCGAAGCCCTCAATTCCTGCCGCGGTCTTTCCCCGCGCGAGATGCTCTCGCAGGTGCGCTCAAAGGTCGATTCCTTTGTGGGCGATGCCCCGCAGTTTGACGATATAACAATGCTCTGCCTCGAATACAGAGGCAAAGCGGAGGAAAAATCGCTCACCGTCCGCGCGGACAACAAAAGCCTCGCCGAGGTGACGGATTTTGTTGAAAACTTCCTTGAGGAAAAGGGCGCCTCACCGAAAATAATAACTCAGCTCGAGCTTTCGGTTGAGGAGATATTCGTAAACATCGCGAACTACGCCTACGGCGATGAGGGCGGCGACGCCTCAATCCGCCTCAAAGAGGAAAACGGCAGCGTCTTCATAACCTTTGAGGACAGCGGAATTCCCTACAACCCCCTCGAAAAGGAGGACCCCGATATCACCCTCTCCGCCGACGAGAGAGAGCCCGGCGGCCTCGGAATATTTATTGTAAAGAAAAACTCCGACTCCGTCACCTACTCCCGCACCGACGGCAAAAATATCCTCACAATTGCAAAAAAACTGAAATAATACAAATAATCAAATGAAAAAGCGAAGTCCCTCTCGGGGCTTCGCTTTTAAATATTAGGTTCCTGCGGTCTGTTATTCCTTGACGAACTCCTTGCCGTCAATAAAGATTGAACCGCCCTTTTTCTCAAACGAGAAATCCTTGCTCATGTCAACGCCGATAATGCTTGAATACTTGAAGGTAATCTGATCATCCTCAATTTCGTATTCGCCGTCAACCGAAAGACCGAAAACTTCGCCTGTAACTTTGTTGTCCTTGTCAAATGTAAGTGTTCCGCCTGCGCTGTCGGTGGCTTTATAGGTTCCCTTGAGCGTTTTCGAGCATCCCGCGAACATTGACACTGCCATAACAAGAATCATAACAACGGCTACCGCTTTGACAAATTTCTTCATATTAACTCCTCCTTTTATTTGTTACTTGTATTTTATTATCTTTTAAGGAAAAAATCAATACCCGTTTTGCCTGATTATTTCTGGTCAATAACAAACGCGGCGGAGTTGAACAGTTTCTTGAAGAAGGCGATGAGTCTGCCGAAGAAGCTTGTGTTCACATCGACCTTTTCAACCTTCGATTCGGCGACAGCCGCGCCGTCCTTCACAATCCGCGCGCTGATATTGAAATCGGCGGAGGCGTTCTCAACCGTATAATCGTTGCCCGTACCGACATCCTCACCGTTCACATACCAGTGAATTTCGCTGCCCGAGGGGGCGGAATCCGTCGCGGCGTGGAAGGTGATTGTCGTGCCGTAGTCCACGCTTATGCTCGCCTGATAAGCGGCTATTTCAACAGCGGGCTTTTCATCTTCGCTGCCTGTGTTTGCCGCGGGCTTGCCGGCGTTGATTTCGGTTCCGTCGGACATCTGAACAACGAGCTCGCCGTTTTCGTTATAATGCATTCCGGTTATTGTCGGGGCGTCTTTGCCGTCCTGTCCGTCTTTGCCGTCGGCGCCGTCCTGTCCGTCCTGACCGTTTGCGCCGTCCTGTCCGTCTTCGCCCTTAACCTTACCGAGATTGAATGTGCGGCCGTTTGTAAGCGTGATAACCAGTTCGCCGTCGCGGTTGATTTCCGTTGTGGCGATGCCCACGCCGTCGGCGCCGTTTTCGCCCGTGATTTTGCCCACATTAAACTCATTGCCGTTTGTAAGCGTGATGATGAGGTTGCCGTCTGAGTCGAGTTCAACTTTCTCGATTCCCACGCCCTCGGCGCCGGTTTTGCCGGTCGCCTTGACGCCGAGCGAGGTCCAGGTTGCGCCGTTGTCGTAGGAAACCTCCCAGCAGTTGGTTTCCTCGTTTATCTGAAGTCTGGGGGTTACGGCTACGGTCTCTCCACCTTCGGCGGTGACATTGATATTTGTAACCGAAACAGACCCGAGGTCGTTCTCGGTGCCGTCGGTCAGTTTTACGATGAGATGGTTGTTATCGTCAATATAAATTGTGTCTATGCTTACGCCTATGGGGCCTTCATCGCCCGTCGCCTTTACTCCGAGCGAGGTCCAGGTTGTGCCGCCGTCATAGGAAACTTCCCAGAAGTTTGTCTCATCGTTTATGCGGAGCTTGGGGATGCCGCCTTCCTCGTCGCCTACATTGTGACCCACGCCGCCGTAAAGCGGAGCGCCCGTGGGGTCGTTTTTAAGCTCTGTAAGCGCCATGGCGGGGCAGATGCCGATGTCCGTCTCGGTTACGTCGTTGCTGTAGTCCGGCGAACCGTTGATGATTATGAAATACGCATCGGATGTGTTGTTGGTGGGAGTGCGCAGCCACTGAAGCGGGGTGTCTTCATATTCAAATATTCCCTGGCACCGTGCGTAATCAGTCGCTGTTGTCAGTCTGTCATCGTCCGAACTGAAGCCGAAATCTTCATTCTGAACCTCATAATAGGAGAGAAGGAATATCTGGTCCTCCGTTGCCGGCGCGTTGAACGCCGCGCTGTCCGGGCAGTTGTTGTTGAGCATAACCGGTTTGATTGTTTCCGCCTGCTCGGAGGAAAAAGCGGTTGTTATAAAATAACTGTTGAGCCACTCGCGGATGCTGCTCTGCGAGTAATCGTTGGCGTAATAGGTTCTGTCCGTGCTGCCCCAGTATTTGCCGTCGGACCTGACCATAAAGTTATTGAACGCCTGGCTGTCTATGGCGCTGTCGCAGACAATAAGACCGAAATCGGGGTCAAGTACGCGCCATTTTATCGGTTCATAGGCAAACCAGTAGATATTCTCGGCTGTATAGCCGTTATCACTCTGATTTGAGTTTCTTGCGGTGTTGTCATCCGCCGTGTATATCGGACGGTAGGAATCAATTCTGACGGCTCTGTACTTTACGCCGGACAGAACAATATCCTGCCACAGCATAAAATCGCCCGCCTTCATAGCGCCGTTTGCTTCGGTGTTGTTGCCACTGTAGTAGTCAAAGCTCGTCCATTCCTCTTCCATAAGCTCGGGCTCAAGACGGCTTAAGAGTTCTTCATCCGTAACCCTGCTCTGCGGATATGTGCCGTAAAACAGCGTGTCGCCGACCGCGTAGCTGTCATCGGCGGAAACCGCCGTGCCTGCGAGCGCAACAGCGCTCATCACAAGCAGAAGCGAAAGCAAAAGCGCCAATGCTCTTTTTCCTGTTTTCATTATGTTTTCCTCCTTGAAAGTATTTAAGAAACGCTGACAGAATTATTTTATCACAAACGCCCCCGCGATTACAACAATTTTAATACGAAAAAAGCAAAATTTCCGTAATAAAAGGGCGCGCTTGTTGAAAACCTTTCCCGTTTGGTTTATAATGAAGATACCAAATTATATAAAGGAGAGAGAGTTTATGTTATTCGGAGACGGTTCCGCCGCCGCGATGGCCGCGGCAGAGGCGGCAAAAGCGGCTGTGCGAAGCACGGCAAATTTCAACTGGACCTTCATCACCCTTCTCGCGCTCGTAATAGTGGGAATATGGATTCCGCAGTGGAAAAAGAAGAATTACGACGGTATGGCGGCGGCCCTCGCGCTCTACGGAGTGCACTGGATTTATGAAATAGCGAACGCGGTAATCTGCCACTTCACGGGCTACGCCCTCTGGCACGTATCGCCCGAAAGCACAAGTTTCATCCTGCTTGTAGGCGTGTCGTGGGAGCTTTCGCTCATGTTCTCCGTTGCGGGCTTTATGAGCGTCGGTCTTCTTCCCGAGGACAAGAACAAAAAGATTCTCGGAATAAACAACCGTGTCGCCTTCGCCATAGGCAACGCCCTGTTTTTCTCGGTTTTCGAAATCTTCCTCGCCTCCACTCCCGCGTTCATATGGGTTTATAAATGGTGGGGCGCCCTGCCCGTTTTCATCACCACATATATTCCCTTCTTCCTCGCGGCGAATCTCATCTATGACAAGCCCCGCAAAACTCAGAAAAAATTTCTCATCGGTCTCTGGAGCACGGTCGCCGTTCTCCTCGCCGTCCTCATCCCCTGCGGTATTATCTGAGAAGAACCGCTCAAAACCACAAAAACACCGCCGGCACGGAATTTCTTCCGTGCCGGTATTTTATTTGAGTTCTTTTTTTAAACTTTTTGATTTGTCTATCGCTTTTACAAGCAGCGCTCCGCCTATGACGCACACAACGAGTTCGCCGAGACCGACCCACGCGCCGTTTATCAGGAAGGCCCTTAACGAGGCGCCCTTCTCCTCAAAGAACAGCGTGATTTCGGCGCCTACTATTACGGCGTTGAAAACCACGGGCATGAGCAGAGAGAGCCACGGGATTCCGCCTAAGCGCACATTTCTGAGCAGTCTGCCGGTGATTGCCGCGAGCAGGGTGGCAAGCGAACCGAACACCCAGTCCATCCAGCCGAAGGGGCTTGCGAGATTGCCCAGGAAACAGCCGATTGTAAGCCCCGGTATTGCCGCGGGAGTAAACACGCACAGGGTTGTGAGCACCTCGGACAGGCGGAACTGCACCGGTCCGTAGGAAATGGGGGCGAGCAGGAGCGTAGCCCCCGCGTAGAGAGCGGCTGTTGCCGCGCCCATCGCTATAAAGCGGATAGTCTTCTTGTTTTTCATATTGAATTTTTTCTCCTTAGTTTTGTTTCGGCGCCGCGCGCCGGTCAGGATGGTTTCGAACTGACCTTGGGGTAAAACCGCTTTGCGGATTTTGTATTAATCGCCGTGCGGCGGTATTATTTTTTCTTTTTCTTCGCGGGAGCGGGCTGTTTCGCGCCCTCCTGCTCGAGGCCGTAGTCCGTGGCAATGTAAATTACATTCCACACGGTGAGGCAGATGTAAATAATCAGAATGGCGTTTGCGAATCCGCCGAGCTGCAGCGTGTCAATGCTTATAACCGAGCCGAGAGTCATACCGATTAAGCCGAGTATGCCCTCCCAGTCCGATGTGAAAAGCCCCACAATGTTTATCTGCCCGGTTGTGAGGGCCTTTGCCGATGAAGCGAAAAACGCCATAAACACAATTGTGAACACAAGTCCCGCCGCGCTTGCGGTGAGGAGCACCTTGCGGTTGCCCTTTACAATTGCCGCGATTATGATAAAAACCGCGGTGAGCACGGCAAGGCAGAAAAAGATTATCGAAATCGTAAGCTTCACCTTGACGGGGGCGAAAACTTCCCAGAACACGCTGATATTGTCCCTCGTCATAAGCTTTTTGATTGTTTCGAATTTAAGCCCCATCTGCGTAAACAGATTGTAGAGACTTATTTCGAATTTCATGCCGTAATCCATAAATGTAGGTGAAATTTCGGCATAGATGAGCTGCAGGAAATAAATCGCGGGGAAAACCGCCGCCGCGAGGATTATATGCACAATGCGGTAAACTATTTTCATATTATCCGTCCTTTCTTCTCTTACTTGCCCCAGGATGAGTTGAGGGCGACCGTGCGGTTGAAAACGGGTTTTTCCGCCGTCGAGTCCTTATCCTTGCAGAAATAGCCCTGGCGGATGAACTGGAAGGTGTCGCCGGGCTTCGCCGCCGCAAGATTCTTCTCAACGAGGCAGCCGTCGAGCACGGTGAGCGAATCGGGATTTATGTGCTCAAGGTAGTCCTCTCCGCCGCCGCCCGCGGGATTTTCAACATTGAACAGGCGGTCATAGAGACGCACCTCGCATTTTTCGCAGTCATCGGCGCTCAGCCAGTGAAGCGTGCCGCGCACCTTTCTGCCGTCGGGAGTCTCTCCGCCCTTGCTTTCGGGGTCGTATGTGCAGTGAAGGCAGGTGACTTCGCCGTTTTCGTCCGTCTCATAGCCCGTGCAGGTCACATAGTAGGCACCCTTTAAGCGCACTTCGTTGCCGGGGTAGAGGCGGAAATATTTTTTGACGGGCTCAGCCATAAAGTCGTCGCGCTCAACGAAAATCTCCTTTGAGAATTTCACCGTGCGGCTGCCGAGCTCGGGTCTGTCGGGGTGATAGGCAACCTCTATATCCTCGGTCTGACCGTCGGGATAGTTGTCGATTATGACCTTGAGCGGTCTGAGAACAGCCATCGCCCTCGGCGCGTTCAGGTTGAGATAATCGCGGCAGCACGCTTCGAGCAGACCGAAATCAACAATGCTGTCCGCCTTGGCAACGCCCGCGCGCACCACGAAATCCTTTATCGCCTCGGCGGGGTAGCCCCTGCGCCTCAAGCCGCAGAGAGTGACCATTCTCGGGTCGTCCCAGCCGCTTACAATGCCCTTTTCAACAAGGTCGAGGCACTTGCGCTTGCTCGTCACGCAGTAGTTTATGTTGAGGCGGGCGAACTCAATCTGCCTGGGCGGCTCGTCAAAGCCGACATTCTCAATAAACCAGTTGTAGAGCGGACGGTGGTTTTCAAACTCAAGCGAGCACAGCGAGTATGTAACCTTCTCCGCCGCGTCCGAGAGCGGATGGGCGAAGTCGTACATCGGGTAAACGCACCATTTGTTTCCCGTCTGGTGGTGCTCGGTGTGGCTGATTCTGTAAATAACGGGATCGCGCATATTGATATTCGGCGATGCCATATCGATTTTGGCGCGAAGTGTTTTTTCGCCGTTTGCGAACTCGCCCTCTGTCATTCTGCGGAACAGGTCGAGGTTCTCCTCAACGCTCCTGTCGCGGTAGGGCGAATTTTTGCCGGGCTGCGTGAGAGTGCCGCGGTATTCGCGAATTTCATCGGCGTTCAGGTCGCAGACATACGCCTTGCCCTCTTTGATGAGTTTTACGGCGCACTCATAGATAAAATCGAAGTAGCTCGAGGCGTAAAGGCAGTTGTTCCACTTGAAGCCGAGCCACTCGATATCCTCTTTTATGGCGTCAACATATTCGACATCCTCTTTTGAGGGATTGGTGTCGTCAAGGCGCAGGTTGCACACTCCGCCGTATTTTTCGGCGGTCATAAAGTCGATGCAGATCGCCTTCGCGTGACCGATGTGGAGATAGCCGTTGGGCTCGGGAGGAAAACGCGTCTGCACGCGGGAGTTTACGCCCTCCTTTAAATCCTCATCGATGAAATCCCATATAAAGTTGCTTCCCAGAACGGGTGAGTCCATATTCATCATTCCTTTCACAGCGAGGCGGCTGCGCTGCCGAGTCTCGCTTTAACGGCGTCCCCGCCGAGAACATTCATAATACTGTATAAATCGGGTGTCTGCGCCCTCGCCGTAACGGCAAGTCGTATAACCGTTGAAACATCGCCGACGTGACCCTTGAAAGCGTCCGGATTCTGCTTATATTCCTTGACATTAGGCGTAAAGCCGAGCGGCTCACAGAGGGCTTTGATTTTATTGAACCAGGTTTCCTTGTCGTCGTTAATATCGAAAACCTCAATATAACTTTCGAGTATCGCCTTTGCGTCCGCGGGCGCGATGTTTTCGGGAAGGGTGAACGCGGGGTCAAAGGTCTCGTCATAGAAATATGAGAGATAGGCGGGCACTTCGCTCCACTTGGAAATATCCTTGCGGGGCTTCGGGTTTTCCCTGTCTATGTTGAGAGCCGCCTCGAGATAGGCGGGATTCTTTTCAATCAGCGCGTAAAACGCCGGATCATATTCCTTTGCCCACGCCGTCACATTCTCCGCGACATAGGGCGCCTTCATAGTCGAAATCACGTTTTTGCTCACATCCGTGAGTTTTACGAGGTCAAACAGGCAGCCGCTCGAGCTCATCTTTTTGAGGTTGAACGGGTAATCGAGCGCCGGCACACCGGGATTCGCCCTGCGCCAGTCCTCAAAGCCGGAACTGATTATTGTGAGCAGATACTCAATCAGACTCTCCTTCGGGAAGCCTTCAACCACAAAGTAGCTGACCGCCGCCTCGGGATCCTTGCGCTTTGAAAGCTTGCGCTTGTCGCCCGTTTCATCGTCAAATTTCATAACCTGCGGAGTGTGCGCGTATTTCGGCACTCTGTATCCGCACGCCCTGAAAAGCGCTATGTGCTTGGGCACGGAGGATATCCACTCCTCGCCCCTTATAACATGGGTTGTGCGCATGAAGTGGTCATCGCACACGTGCGCGAAATGATAGGTCGGCACGCCGTCGGATTTTAGGAGCACCTCGTCAATGATGTTTTCGGGCATCTCGATTTTGCCCCTTATCATATCCTCAAAGGTTATTCTCTTCTCCTCGCTGCCGTCAGATCTGAAACGCAGCACCCAGCTTTTTCCGCCGTCGATATTCCGCTTTATTTCATCAAAGGTCAGGTCGCGGCATTTTGCCCATTTGCCGAAATAGCCCGTGATGGGCGCGCCTTCGGCTTCCTGCCTCTCGCGCAGAGCGGTAAGTTCCTCCGCCGCGCAGAAGCAGGGGTAGGCAAGCCCGCGCTCAACAAGGGATTTCGCCACTGTCTGATAAATCTCAACCCTGTCGCTCTGCGTGTAGGGACCGTAGGCGCCCTCTTCCGTACCGAAGCCGGTGACGCCCTCGTCAAAGTGAACGCCGAACGCCTTCATGCCGTTTGTTATGGCAGACACGCCGTCGTCTATTTCGCGCTTTTTGTCGGTGTCCTCAATTCTCAGGTAGGACACGCCGCCCGAAACCTTCGCCGTAAGCACATCCACAAGGGCGCCGAAAAGCCCGCCGATGTGAAGATAACCCGTAGGCGAGGGGGCAAATCGCGTAACCCTCGCGCCCTCGGGAAGCGAGCGCTCGGGATATTTTTCCTCAAAATAATCGGGCGTTTTGTCAATGCCGGGGAACAAAAGCGCAGCCAACTGTTTATTTTCCTGCTCAGTCAAGGGGATACCCTCCCATTATATAAAATTAAACTAAACTACATTATTACAGAAAACTTTGATTTTATCAAGTGTTTTTTTACAATAAAACGACCCACCGTCTCAGGCGGGTCGTCTGTTATGATGAACAGTCAATTTACAAAGCGGTTAAAAATTATTTGCCGTTACACTTTTTGTTCATTTTTCAGTTAACCTTTGAGTAGCTGTAATCATCCAAATAAAGTTTAGCCCCTTTGAACTCATATTCATAGGTGTATCTTGTGCCGTTCAGATTAAAATTGATTGTTCCGTCCTGTGCCGTCCAACTACAGGAAAACCCGTCTCCCGTTCCTGTACCATCAGAGTTTAAAGTCAGCTGGTCCGGATATCCGGAGTGAACCTCATCGCAAACCCAGTTTCCGACAAATCTTGATGATGTGCCGCACGAGCAGAACATAAAAACCATGCTCATAACGGTTGCGGCAACCAGCAAAGCAACGATTATTCTTTTTGTTTTCTTCATATTATACCTCCTGTTATTGTTAAAGTTTCTTAAGTTATCGGAATTCATCAAACATCACATCATCTCATTATTTTACCCTCCGTTTCGGTGTAATCTTATGTAACCAAATTAGCACATTCTTCTGAACTTTCGGTCGCCGTTCAAGCGACATTTTCAAATCACGGTATGTGCCGGCCCGCAGCCGTGTTTACCCTTTTGTGTTTTGCGGCTGTGCTTTGCTGTGATTAAAGATTAACACGCCCGACCCGCCTGCCTGTAACGGAGATTTTACCGCAGAAAGCAAAGACGACCCGCCGTCTCAGGCGGGTCGTCTGTTATGATGAACAGTCGGGTAAATATCGGTTTTTAATCTTTGACAGATTTTATAAATGCTCTACCATATAGCGTACAATTTCAGCGCAATTCGCGGCCGCCGTTGCTTCAAACTCCTGATACTCCACAACTTCTGTTTCATCCGGTTTATCTGAAATGGCGCGGATAACGATGTAAGGCGTGCTGTTCAGGAAGCAGACCTGCGCAATTGCGGCGCCCTCCATTTCACAGCACATACCGCCGAAATTGTCAATTATTTTCTCTTTTTGTTCCTTTGTGGAAATAAACTGGTCCCCGGAGCAGACTCTGCCTTCAAAAACGTGAACATCCGGCGCCGATTCCTTCACCGCGTTTACGGCGGCGGCCCTGAGCGCTTCATCGGCGGGAAAAGCGTAAAGCCCGGTATATGGAATCTCGCCTTTTCTGAAACCGATGGCCTCAACATCAAAGTCGTGCTGAACGGCGTCAACCGATACCACGATATCGCCTATATCAATCCGATTGTCAAGCGAACCCGCGACGCCCGTGTTTATTATTTTTGTGCAGCCGAAATCATTAATAAGCGTGTTCGCGCATATTCCCGCGTTGACCTTGCCCATTCCGCATTTTACAATAACAACGTTTTTGCCGCCGAGCGTTCCTTTGCAGAATTCCATTTCCGCGATTCTGGTCGTTCCCGTGATATCGGCGGCCTCCTTGAGTGAATTCACTTCAACATCCATGGCGCCTATAATGCCGATTATTTCTTCGTTTTCAGCGCTGTCTGATGTGTTTCTTCCGCAGCCGGCAAGCGCTGAACCCGCAAGAATCAAAAACACGGCGATAAAAGCAATCAGTCTGTTTTTCATAGATTTCCCTCTGTTCTGCAGTATTGTTATTACGGTCTTCAATAAAGCGTAAAAAGTTTTACTTAAAAACAAAGAACCCGAACGTATTTCCGATTTGAAATAAGTTCGGGTTATGTGCATTTGGTGACCCGGACGAGAATCGAACTCGTGTTACCGCCGTGAAAGGGCGGTGTCTTAACCGCTTGACCACCGGGCCGTATTGGTAGCGGAAGGTGGATTTGAACCGCCGACACCCCGGGTATGAACCGAGTGCTCTAGCCACTGAGCTATTCCGCCATAAACCGCTTTAAAGCCTGTTCATTATATTATAAGACAATATTTTTGTCAACACTTTTTTTAAAAATAGTTTTCCCCCTCCCCGCAGGTTGTAAAACCGCGTTTAATATGATAGAATTATTTATTATCATTTCAGAGGAGCACAGCGATGTTTTCACGGATTAACAGTCTCGGCCTGCTCGGCATGGAAAGTTATACGGTCTGCGTTGAGGTTGACATCTCCGGCGGTCTTCCGCGTATGGATGTTGTCGGCCTGCCGGACACCGCCGTAAGCGAGGCGCGCAACCGCGTGCGCTCCGCGGTCAAGAATTCGGGTTTCGAGTTCCCCGCCAGCAGAGTCACGATAAACCTTGCCCCCGCCGACACTCGCAAGGAGGGCACGGTCTATGACCTGCCGATTTTAATCGGTATTCTCCGCGCCACAACCAACGCTTTCCGTATGAACCTCGACGACTGCGCCTTCATCGGCGAACTGTCGCTCGACGGTCTTGTGCGCCATGTGAACGGCGCCCTGCCCATGGTCATCCGTGCGAGAAAGGCGGGCTACAAGCGCGTTTTCGTGCCCGAGTCAAACGCCGAGGAGAGTTCCGTTGTTGACGGCATCGAGGTCTATCCCGTAAAAAGCGTGCTCCAGCTCATTGAGCATTTGAACGGCAAAGAGCAGATTGTTCCCGCGAAATATGACCCCGCGTCGCGCCCGGATGTTCTGCTTGCCCCTCTGCCCGATTTCAGCGATGTAAAAGGTCAGGCGGAGGCGAGAAGAGCCCTCGAAATCGCCGCCGCGGGCGGTCACAATATACTGATGGTCGGCCCTCCCGGCTCGGGCAAGAGCATGCTCGCAAAAAGGCTGCCCTCAATCCTGCCCGAAATGACCTTTGAGGAGAGTCTCGAAACAACCGAAATATATTCCGTCGCGGGCGTGCTGCCCCCGGAAATCGCGCTTATAAAGGACCGTCCCTTCCGCTCGCCGCACCACTCCGTTTCACCCGCGGGTCTGTCGGGCGGCGGCGCCATACCCAGACCGGGCGAGGTATCGCTCGCTCACAACGGCGTGCTTTTTCTCGATGAACTGCCCGAGTTTTCGCGCCAGGCAACCGAGATTCTCCGCCAGCCGATTGAGGACGGCAAAATAACAATTTCAAGGGCGAACGCCTCCTTCACCTTCCCCTGTTCCGAGATGGTGGTGTGCGCCATGAACCCCTGCCCCTGCGGCTACTACGGCCACCCGTCAAAACCCTGCACATGCTCGCCCAACGCCGTAACCCACTACCTTTCGAGAGTTTCCGGTCCTCTTCTTGACAGGCTGGATATACATATCGAGGTGCCCCCCGTGGATTTCGAGCGCCTCTCCGACAACACACCTTCCGAAAGTTCAGCCGAAATCCGCAAACGCGTAAACGCCGCGCGTAAAATCCAGCAGGAACGCCTTAAAGGCACTCCCGCTTTCTGCAACGCGAAGATGACCCCCGCGCAGACGCGCGAGTTCTGCACCCCGACCCCCGAAGCCGTGAGACTTCTCGAAACAGCGTTCAACAAGCTCGGGCTCTCCGCCCGCGCCTATGATAAAGTTCTGCGCCTCTCGCGCACTATAGCCGACCTCGAGGGCTCGGAGATAATCGACACCTCCCATGTGTCGCAGGCGGTGCAGTACCGCCGCCTGGACCGCAGGATGAAAACCGTCGGGTGAGATTATGACGGGAATACTGATAATTGACAAGCCCGGAGGGCTGACCTCCTTCGGCGCGCTGATAAGAGTAAAAAAGATAATAAAGCAGAAAAAATGCGGTCACACGGGCACGCTCGACCCGATGGCAACGGGAGCGCTGACGGTTCTGCTCGGCGGAGCCACACGCTTTTCGGAACTTCTGCCCGACAGCGATAAAGCGTACACCGCCACGCTGCGCCTCGGCACCGTGACCGACACCCTCGATATCACGGGCAAGGTGCTCGGGCAAAACGAGGTGACCGCGAAAAGGGCGGATTTTGAAAAGGCTCTCGGGCAATTCAAGGGAAAAATCATGCAGACCCCCCCGATGTTCTCCGCCGTGTCGGTTGACGGCAGGCGGCTTTATGAACTCGCCCGCGAGGGAAAAGAAGTGGAAAGAGCGGCCCGCGAGGTTGAAATCCATTCAATTGAACTGACCGGCTGTGATGAAGAAAGCAACGAATACACAATAGATGTTTCCTGCTCCTCGGGCACTTACATCCGCTCTCTCGCCGACGATATCGGCAGGGCGCTCGGCTGCGGGGCGACTCTCACCGCTCTGCGCAGAACCAGGGCAAACGGCTTTTCCGTAAACACCGCGCTCACTTTGGAAACGCTTGCGGAAGCGGTTGAAAACGGCACTCTGGCGGAGCGCCTCATAAGCGTTGACACCGCCCTCGGCGCCTATCCCGCGGTAAAGGTCACCGACGCTCAGGCAGTTCGTTTTTCAAACGGCGGCGAACTTATGACCGACCGCCTCGGCGGCGCGAAAGAGCCGGGGCTCTACAGGGTTTACAGCCCCGGCGGCACCTTCCTCGGTGTCGGCGAAAACCGTGCCGACGGCAACCTCTATGTAAAAAGAGTGTTCCGGGATGAATAAATAACACCGCATAATAAAGACGGGCGAAGGATATTCGCCCGCCTGTTTGTTTTAAATTCCTATGCCGACAAAAAATCCCGCCCGGAACAACAACAGGCGGGATTTCTATTATAAATAACCGCTTTCGCGGGTTATTTCCTGTGCTCAGACCGCTTTGCCGCAGATTGCGTAATTGTCGATGCTGCAGGTGCTGACATCAACGCCGAAGTGGGCGGCAACTTCCTTTTCCCAGTTTCTGTTGCGGCGGATGCGGTCAAACGAAATAACAACGCAGTCGTCATCCGAAACAAGACTTCTGAAACGCGAGACGCTGATTATGTTTGTGCCGTATCTGTATTCTTCGTTTGTTGTGCCGTTTTCGTTCGCTGTGGTAAGACGTACAAGTTTTCCGGATTCAAAGTTTTTCATTGTTTTTCTCCTCTTTCGTTTTTCTTTGACTCAATTTTACAATTCAACCGCTTAAGATTCAATCACACGAGGCATTAAGAACTCATTAAGGCTCATTAACATCTCATTAAACCGCCGCCTCTGTCTGACTGCAACTGAATAATAACACGGAAAACCGCCCTGTTCCGCCTGCGTGCGCGAGCGGCACAAATCCCGGCGCGAACGGAAAACCCGGCGCGGAAAACTCCGCGCCGGGCAGCTCATATATTTATTATTGTTTTATAAATCCCGTCTTTATCTCAAACACGCTGTCGTCGCAGCTGAGTTTCATATAGCCGTCATATTTTCTCGCCGTTTTCTCAACATTCGCAAGGCCTATGCCGTGGTTTAACGAATCCGCCTTTGTCGTCTTTATCCTGTTGTTCTTTATTTCGACCTTCTTCAGAACGGGATTCGAAATTGAAATGACCGCGCTGTTGTCCGTCTCCTTGCATTTTACGCTTATAACAGCGTCCGGTATTTCCCCGCACGCTCTCACGGCGTTGTCAAGCGAGTTGGAAAGCACCGTACACAGGTCGCTGTTCTTTATCCAGTCCTTCGGTATCGTGCCCGAAAAATCGATTTTCGTTCCGCTCTGAGCCGCCGCCTCCGCTTTGTCGGAGAGAATAGCGTCGGCGAGGTAATTGCCCGTCTGAAAACTGTTTTTGGTGTTTTCAAGCGCCTGCGAAAGCTCGGATATATACTGCTGCGCTTCCTCGGTTTTGCCGCCCGACATAAGCGCGTTCAATGAGAAAAGATTGTTTTTGTAATCGTGCCTGAAAGCGCGGATATCGCCGTTTTTGCGCATCATTTCCTCATAGTGCCTTATCTCCGCGTCAAGCTGCTTTTCATATTCCTTCTGCGTGTTGAGCGCCGAAATATATCTCATAACAACCACGATGATCGAAACTATGACGAACGCCGACGACAGAATCCTGAGCACCTTCGCCACTGTTGCCGAAAAAGCCGCGTCCTGACCCGCCTGCATGCCGTAATAGTTCGAAAGCAGGAAAATGAAAATCGCGATATACACAAACACGGGAATCGTCTCGAGAAAGTCCGGGCTGAACTTCACGGGCAGCACCCTGCTGAGAACCATCACAAGAACCGTAATAAGGAAATAGCAGACGATGTAAATGAGCACGAGTTTTTCGTTTGTCATATTGCTCATTCTCGAAGCGACCGCCGAGCAGATTATGTCGGAAAACGAGGGCATTACAAAGCCGAAAAGCGCGAAAGTCGATTTTCTGCCGGATTTAAACAGGAAATACGGCAGCGACATATTCGACAGAATCTGCAGAAAATCGTGCATCGATTCCGCCGTCTCGCCCTCCTTGAGCAAAAGCGACATGCATACGCTGACCGCCGCGAAGACCGCGCAGGCAATCAGGAAGGGCGCCTTTTTCTTTTTTGGCTTATAGCCGAAGAACATGCTCAGCGACACGATTATCATTGAGACGGACGACGCTATAAGCAGAAGGTGCGACACGCACAGAACCATTGTTTTTACCCCGCTTGGTTATTCGTTGAATTCAAGATACGCCTTGCAGAACTCCTTGTAGCGGCGTTTGCTCATCATTATTTTTTCGCCGTTCGTGAATTCGATTTCCTTCTGGTCGAAACTGCGTATTTTTTTCATATTCACAAGGTACGCCCTGTGCACCCTGAAAAAACCGTGGGGAATAAGCTCCTCCTCGAGCTGGGATATCGGCTTGCGGCAGACCACCTGCTCCTCCTCGAGGCAGATATAGCACTCCTTGTCGGCAACCTCAACATAGAGTATGTCGCCGAGCGGTATAAGTTCAATTCTGCCCTCCGCCTTTATGGCGAGGTTCCTGTTTATGTTGCTGTTCTGCACGGCGGCGTCAAGCGCCTCGAAAAATTTCTGCTTGTCAACGGGCTTTACGAGAAAGCGGTGCGCCCTCACGGCAAAGGTGTCATAGACAATTTCCTGGTAGGAGGTCAGGAATATTATCGTCTTGTCCTCGCCGAACTGCTCGCGTATTTTGCGCGCGAAGGTCAGACCGTCGATTTCGGGGGTCTGGTAGTCCATAACAAAAACATCGAACTCCCCGACGCGGTCCTCCAGGTCGGGATATCTCTCAAAGGTCTCGTAGTCAATGTCTGTTCTGCGCTCAATCGCGTAGTCCTCCAGCACGGTCACAACCGAGTCAATGCAGGCTCTTTCGTCGTCGCAAACGGCTATTCTCATCGTGTTCCCTCCGCCCGTATTCCGTAATATAAGGTAAAATATAACTTCAACATATAATTATATAATCCCGCCCGTGTTTTTTCAATAAAAAGATTAATATTTTGCTAATATTTGCGCGGTGATAATTGAATTTGATTGTTTTGTGTGGTATATTTATTAATTGAAACAGCCCCGCATCACATTCAGCTGATAAATTTTTAATTATATACAGGAGGAAACCATGAAAAAATCAAGCAAATTTATCGCAGTTCTTCTCGCGCTCGTGTTCGTATTCTCCGCGGCAATGCCCGCGGTAACCGCGTTCGCGGCGGACAGAGCCGCCTATGTCATCACAGCGGACGAGGAAACCACTCCCACCGATCCCGGCAATGACCCCGAAAACCCCGAAAATCCCGAAAATCCCGAAGACCCCGCCGATGCGAAACAGGAACTTTCCCCGTTCAAACAGTTCATTGTAAACATCCTTGAAAAGCTTGCGAATTTCTTCGGCGGCGACAGCAAAGAAGGCGGTCCTGCAAAATTCTTCACCTGGCTCATTAAACTCGTCACCGGCTGATCCCTTTAACCGCAAAAAGCACTGTCATACGACAGTGCTTTTTTGTTATTTTCGGTTCCCTCCGGTCGGTATTTTATCCCTTGAAGCGAAGCGTACTGCCGCTTGTGATTTCATAATCCGGAAGATACCTCAGATAGTTGTCAAACAGGTTTTTAAGCGTCTCCTGCCTTTGCTCGGGAGTGCTGTAAGCAACGCTGTCCAAAGCGGACGCGATGACCGACAAAATCAAACTTCCCGTAGCATCGGTCGAAGAATAACCCTGTTCAAGCAGCACCCTGACCTGTCCGTTCTCCGCCGCCGTCACCTGCCATTTATCCTCTGAAAGATTCACCTGTATGACCGTATCGGCAGTAAGCGTTGCTCTTACTTTCTCATTTAAAAGCAACCGTGTAATCTCCGAACCCATCACAGAGCGGACGGTTACATCGTCTTTCAAACGCTGTCCGTCCGAAGGCCGGATTATCGGTAAATAGCCGTTTCTGACGCTTAAGATATCGGTCTGGAAACAATAGGAACATTTTCCGGAGGGAATGTCCAGCTGAAATCTGAATGATTTTGCGAATAATCCGCCGTCTCCGGTTATCTGATGCTCCCCTTCATCAACGGTCAGAGAAATCTCTTTGCCGTGGACGAGTTTTCCCGCCTTTTCTCCGTCCAGTAAAACCTGTAATTTCATTCCGGATGCTTCAAATCTTTTAGGACGTATTATTCTGATTTCTCTCATATCAGCTTCTCCTGTTATATTTTATGAAAAACACCGTGGCGAGACCCGTAAAAACGGCGAACAGAACGCCCGCAACCGCAAACAGCTTTTTCAGATCAACGGCGGTTTCCGCGCCCGCAATAACCGCAGCGGAAATCAGAACCACACCCGCAAAGCAAAACAGATATCCCAAAAAGCCGTAAATTAATTTCGCCTTATCTTTATGTATAACACCGCTTTTTTTCCGTGTCAAGCGGTTTTCAACAGATTCGGCCATGCGTTTTCCCGGCGCATATCCCCACTCCTTCAATATTTTCTGCGCCTCTTCTTCCGTAACGGTGACCAGATCATCCCAGCACCCCTGGCCGAGATAGATCGCCCTCAGATACGAATCATGGTTTCCGTCGAGAACTCTCCAGCAAAGATCGTTTTCCTTTATTATTTTCGGGCGTTCTTCGACGAGCACTTTTATCAACGCTTTTCTTTTTTCGTCATATTCATAATGTGAAACCTTACTCATACCGATACCCTTTCTCCGAACATTCTTCGCTTTTCCGTCTTACTTCTTCACGCACGAAAGAGCGCCACCGCAGTATTCGCACACGAGCGTGTGGCCGAAATCCACAACCAGCGCCGCTCCGCAGCTTCTGCAGGAAACCCTCTGCTTTGCCCATACGCTGTTTTTGAACGCAACCTCATCGCCTTCAACCGACGCGCCCTCAAGGGCTCCGCTTTTAATCAGGCGGCGGATTCTCTTTTTCGCCTTTGCCTGCTCCGTTCCGAGAATATAAGAAATCTCGTTGATTGAAGTAATGCGGTCGTTTTTGATAAGACTTAACACTTTTGCCTGCGCGAGACTGTATCTGGTGTGAATGATGTAAACGGCAATAAGATAAACCGCCATTACCGCCTGTGGAGCCCACATAAACGCAAGCCCGAAAAAGAGGTTGTCTCCGGCTTCAAGGTCCAGGAGGAACAGAACCGAATAAGTCAGCGCCCAGATTCCCGAAGCTATGCCGCTGTATAATATCCGGTTGTTTCTCTGTGTGTTTTTCCTGAACTCGTGAACAGTGTTGATTAACAGCCACACCGCCCCCGCCGGGAAGGCAAAGCAGCCGATAACGGTTGCCGCATACCAGCGGTCCGCGTTTATTCTTTTTTTCATTTCTTTGTTTTTCATAATTCCGCCCCGCAATAAACACATTCATTTTTGTCGCTTTTATATCTGACCGTTGTGCCCGCGCACATTCTGCATCTGACGGCGACTCTCTCCGAAACGCCCTGCACAATGATTACGCCGTCCCTGTGATAGATATAAGCGCCTTTCAGAAGGTCCGAATCAATCAGGCGCTGAACTGTTTTAACCACGCCGGAATAGTCCGTCTTCATCATTGCGGCGAGGGTGTCGATTTTTGTCACATGTTCAATCGTAATCGCCGTCATATACGCGTTGTTCACCCTGCCTGTCCTTTTCATCAATATCCCCGCCGTTATAAAAGCCGCTCCGCAGACGGTGCCCGCCAGGTTCAGTATCATAAACATTCCGTAATCCCCGCCGGCGACAAGACTTATTGTTATCGGCAGAAAAATGAGCAGAACAAAACCGCCGAGAATTATGGTTTTTACTCCGTTTTCATAATACCGGGTTTTTTCATGAATCAGCTTTCTTATCAGTATGAACAGCCCCACGGGAAAAATGCAGAATAAAAGCCCTATCGTTTTTCCCCATGTCATCGGCTCGCTGTCGTTTTCAAACTGTAAGGTGTCGTCTTTGTTGTAATTGAACAGATTGGTTTTTCTGCCGGAGAAGCCGTTATCCGTTGTTTTGGTGCAGACAACCTCCTGAGCCCTTTTGTAGCCCCGTGTGGCTCTGTTGTAAATTGCTTTTATAATCAGAACCGCGGCGGCAATTACAAATCCGTAAAACGCGAACATGAAGATTATATCCACGTAAAAGCAGGCGTTTTCAATAAAGCCCTCCGGGTCGCCCGTGCCCATCCCGAAATATTCCTCAACCCCGAAAAGCAAGCAGAGCACAGCAAAGCAGGCCGCCGCTCCGATAAGGCAGAAAAGCCATTTCGGCATTTTTCTTATGTATTTTTTCGCTGTCATCTCAATCGCTCCTTTCCAAAGCATTGAACTTTTCTTTTTCTGTGATTTAACTATACCATCGCGCCCGCCCGCGACTGTAATCGCCGTTTTACTTTTATAAAGCAAAAACCGCAGTAAACCGGGGCTTTCCCGAAATTACTGCGGTGTTTTTATTATTTTTCTGTTCTGCTGCCGTTTTTCAACCGTGTTTTCCGTCGTTTTATGCTTACTCTTACCATACCATCGAATTATCTTCCGAATCAATCGAGTTATAGATATGTAAAAACCAGACACCGTTCAATCCGTAAGGTTCAAGCAGCAGATACTCCGAATTTATAACTGTTGGATAGTCGTTGACTCTTCCGAAGCCACCTTTGAAAAGGTGTGCCCCTTTACAAGGAATGTTCTTTATATGTATGAGCCCCTCCTCGTTTGCTTCCGACCAATCAAAACTATCCGGTGAATACTCTGTCTTTGAAAACAGCTTAAACCATCTGTATTCGGTTCTTTCATCATCCCAGTACCATACATTGCGTTCTTTAAAAAAGCAAAGTTCATCCTTTGACTCTCTCCAGAATTCTCCTCCTGCTGTTTCGGGATCACTTCCGTATCCGTAATTCATCTCATTAAGCAAACCATTGTACGCTTCTTCAGACAATTCCGGCTTATGCTCATTGAAAAACAGGCAAAGCTGTTCTTTTAAACCATATCTGTAATCCTTGTTGGTTTTCAAAGACACATCCGTGGATTCGTATGTCTTCTGAATCCTGTCCAATTCTCTTTCGGGATTACTGCTGTATCCGCCACTGTATGATTTCTGAATGTTCATATATTCTTTTATTCTATCGGTTTCCGTTTTCGCTTCTCTTGCCCTTTTTACCGTTTTTTCTCTCTCTTCTATCCGTTTCGCTCTTTCTTCTTCTCTTTCTTTTGCTATTCTCTCTGTTTCTTTTTTTGCTTCTTCCTTTTCTTCTTTTTCCTCTTCTTTTTTCGCTCTCTCTTCTTCTGTTTTTCTTTTTTCTTCCTCTTCCCTTTTCGCTCTTTCTTTCTCTTCAAGGATTTTGCTGACAACTACAACGAAAACTACTAAAAAGATAATAAAAAACAGCATAATATATCTCCGTTTACCGTTCATATCCTCGCGAGACTCGCGTTTTTATAGGATTCGTCGTCAGTGACTTCCTTAATCACCTTTATCTGCTTCGGGAACCTTATTTCGGCGTTCTCGTCGCTGAGTTCTATTTCCGCAATCGCCTTGTCGTTCCAGAACGGATAGACATCAATCTCAAAATACTGATTGTCGTATGTCAGGCAGTATCTGTCCTTGCGTATCTGGCGCCTCGTTGTGTCGGCGTTCATAAGCAGGCGTATATACTCGCTCTCGGAAAGTCTGTTTTCAATCTCAACGCGCTTTACATCACTTACCTTGCGCTTGGTTGTCTGGAAATAGATGTAGTGCCCGTCGCACCCGCGCTGACGCACGCGGACTTCCTCGTCCTTGTCCGACTTGAGATAAGTCTGTATAATTTCAATTCTCTGACAGTTCGGAACGGACTCAAGCCATTTTATGTCGGGATATTCAATAAGGAACTTGCGCTCAATCTCAAACGGCTCCGGCTCACCGAGGAAGGAGGATATTTCCGCTATTAACCGCCTCATTTTATCCTCAAAGCCCGTGGAGTTGTCAATTACGCGCAGGTGCGGGTGTCCCGTCCACACGGAAATCAGTTTGTCATCGAGCGCGGCTGCCTCTTCAACCGTCTCCGTTCTCGCGGAATTGTTAGCCGTGGTGTAGAATTCCTCCGCGCCCTTAGCCGCCGTAACCAGATGAAAAACGGCGTCGTAGTTGTCCCTGAGTTCAACCTCGTTGGTTCCGAGATATTCAAGCGCGCGGGCAAATTCAATGCCGTCCATATACGCCTTGTTGTCGAGTGCTCCGCGGTCGCAGACTATAAGCACCTTTTCGGTGTCCATTGTCTCCGCGGCGTGTTCAAACACCTTTTCTTTATCAAGCTGCAGGCGGAGCAGGCAGTTCTGAAACTCGCCGTTCGTCGAGCAGGTCCAGGGCGCCACGCCGCCCGTAATCAGTTCCGTCGCGGTCTCCGTTACGAAGAGCACGGTGTAACCCATCTGAGTAAACGCGTTCTGCACCCAGCTCATAGCCGTTGATTTTCCGCCACAGGGTCCGCCCGTAATAACGATTTTTGTAATTTCCGCCATTTTTTCTTCCTCTCTCTTTTTCAACAATTCATCTACGCTTATCTGAAAGAGCGCCGCGAGCTTCCGTATTGTTTCCACGCCCGGTTTTGCCCTGCCGACCTCCCATTTTGAAACCGCCTTGTTGGTAACGCCGATTTCCGCCGCGAGTTCCGACTGTGAAAGCCCGGCTCTGCTTCGCAGATTATAAATATAATTCCCGAATCCGTAATCGTTCACCGGCATCCCCTCCTTACGGTTGTATTATCTCATATTTTCCGCGGAATACAATCCCCCGGCTGTCGAACAGCGGTAGATATTTACCGCAGACCGAAAAATTCCATGGCGTATTTGTTCGCAAGACTCAGGTGATCCGGGTTGCGGAACCTGTGATCCGCCCCTTCAAACGGAATAAATTCAATCCGATTGTTCTGCGCGAACGCCATGCCCTCCTCAAAGGGCACTACCTCGTCCGAATCGCCGTGCATTATAAGAATTGACTGAGCGTATTGCGTGTAATCACGAGAGCGGATATCGTTTTCCTTAAGATCCTCAAGCAGGGAGGGTGTTACGATAACCTTTCTGTCAAACCCGACCTGAACATCCTTGCCTTTCATAACACGGTCATACTCGTCATTTTTCATTATGGTTCCCGTCAGAACCTCATACATATTGACCGCGGGGCAGCGCAGAGCCGTCTTTTCGAACGGATTGCCGTTTTCGGAAATATATTTGAGAATCAGATATCCGCCGAAGCTCGTCGCGTAAGCGTAAAGCTCGCTCGCGCCGAACACGGTTTTTGCTTCGCGGATTACCAGTTTGAGATATTTCGCGCAGTCGTCCAGCACGAGTTTTTTCTTCACATCGTCGCCGTGCGCGGGCCAGTTGAAAACAATCACAATAACATCCTTCTGCTTGGAAAGCAGTTTTTGAGCGAACACATTCGCCGCGTTGTTGTCCTTGTGCCCGGCGAAGCCCGTACAAAATATAACTGCCTTTCCGGCAGTTTTCTTTTCATTGTAATAAAGCTTGCACCTTATGTTGCAGCCTTCCGAATTTATTTCATGATATTTAAACATTTTTATACCTCAGTTGTAGATTGTGTCTTTTCGTGTTAAATTTAACATTTTTCATTGATGATCGTCTGTAATCCGATTGTCAGAGCTTTTTCCCGTTCTTATGTAATGCCCTTCCTGTATCGCCGCGAATGTCGCGGCGGCGCCGACGAGAGCCCCGCTGTATTTCAGATCGATATAATTTAATGTCAGCGGGAGCGCGAAAAGCAGTATTCCCGTCACCTTGTTCATTACCGTGTGCAAAACAACAAGTTCCCTGCGCACTACATATCCGGAAATCAGGTTGACCGCCTTGGTTAGGGCAATCACGGCTGTCAATATGATAAGCCAACCCGGCGCGTGAACGGCGGGAATAAGCTTTATCATACACACGGCAACCAGAACAAAATCGGCCGCCGTATCGAGTTTTGAGCCGAACGCGCTGACGGTGCCCGTTTTGCGCGCAACAATCCCGTCCGCCATATCGCTGACCCCGGCGGTGATATACAGGGCGTAAAACGCCGGTGAAAACACGGGGCAGAACAGCAGAGCAGCGCCGCAGACGATTCTTATACAGGTTATTATATTTGCCATATTAAACCGGTGTGCCGACTTCGATGAGATTGCCGTCCGGGTCATAGAAGCGTATGACCTTTTGTCCCCAACTGTGCGTCATCAGCTGATTGACGTATTTCACATCCGGATAATACTTTTCAAGCCTATCGATAAATCCTTCAATGTCAGATTCCTCAAAATAGAGCTCGCAGGAATTGTTCTCCGGAATAATATCCTTGCCGAGAAACTCCTTCCAATATTTCTCCTCCTGCAGCACCAATCCGTCTGTCAGAATCATATTTCCGTCATTGTCAAGAATCATCTCAAGGCCGAACAAATCACGGTAGAACCGCCTCGATTTTTCAATGTCCTTCACAACGATCAATACATTTTTCAGTTTCATCTGTTGCCTTTCTTCTTGTCTTTGAAAAATCCGCTTCCCCGATATCCCGTCAAACGGGAATTTATCATAAATGGGTTCGCGCCGCAATGCTCTTCAGAGCAATTTATTTTTTGCCGAGCAGGCAAACCGTCTCCTTGATGTTTATAGCTGTTTCTTTGGTGAGAAGACGGCAAAACCGATTTATATAATTCCCACCTCATCAGTCACTGCGTGACAGCTTCCCCTCAAGGCGAAGCCGTCGGATGAGGTGGTAAATATCAATAAAACAGTTTATTTCCACGGCTTTTTGCCGTCAAGCCAGCCCTTTTCTTTCCAATATTCCGTTTCAACAGGGGAAGAACTCCAGCCTTTTTTCTGCATTTTGCCCATCATCATAAACATAAAACTTGTCTTTATTCCGACGAAAGGTTTTTTGCCGTTAATCTTTTTGGCAATGGAACTTGTGTCTTTTTCAATTTTTGCTTTTTTCTTTTCGGGAACCTGATTCCAGTTCATCGCCTGAACCGAAACCCCGTATTTTATTATTTTTGGAACACCCATATAGAAAAGGGCGTCTCTGATGTCTTTTATTGCGCTTTTTGTTCCCGAGCCGGCCGCTGTTGAAACGATTACCGCCTTTTTGCCGAACATGGATTCCATCGGGCGATGAGACATCCACAAATCAAATGTCAGGTCTATGAACGCCTTGAGAGGAGCGGAAACATGCAGACAGTATGTCGGAGTTGTGACAACAAGAATGTCCGCTTCATCCATTGCGTCAATTATTATCTTCTTTTCATCATAATAAGGGCAGGCGGTTTCATCTTCAATGCATTGATAGCAACCGGAGCAAAAATGATTCAGGTCTTTCGGAAAGAAAAACTCCTTTATTTCATTTTTACCCGGTATTTTATCGGCAATCATTCTGCCGGTATGATATGAACTGCCCTTATGATTCTGCCCGTTGAGTGTAACGATTTTCATAGTTGTTTGTTCCTGTATTATTGTTTTGTTATCAGTGCCACGCATTCGACGTGGGTTGTATCAGTGTCAGTGCTAAGTGCTCTAACCTTGTTTCAGTATTAGGAATATTTCCTAATTATTAAACTACCCTAGTTGTTTGCGTATTAGTGCTAACTCAAATATGGTAACTTGCAGTCAAATTGTATTCTTTATCATGATCATCTTCAACAAATAATTCTCTTTTATAATCAATATTATTATGCTCTAAACACAACTCCACAAAACATAAAAAGATGCCAATATCAATTTGATTATAATAAATAACTCTATCTTTAGGCATTATTCCTCTTTTACCTTCTTTACGATATCTATATACTTTTATTTCTTTTTCAGTTGTCTCAACTTTCCATGGTTGTGTATTACAAGCACTTGGAGTAAATCTAATAATATTGGCTATATCTAAGTAATTATCTCCGTTCCATATCTCAGATAATTCTTTTCTTTTACTTTTATACATATCTTTTCTAAATTTATCTTCTGAATCTACTTTAGCTATCGCAATCATTATAACAAAATCTAAACCATCTAATTCTTTTTCATCAGGTTTACCAATTCCAAACCATAAAGTACCAATATTTTTAGAAACTAAATACAAATCTAATTGTTCTCCTATATAACCAA
>JAEERC010000068.1 GCA_016285645.1 Clostridiaceae bacterium
AACCCCGGCGCAATGAAATTCTGGGCTATGCAGTATTCGGATTATGTTGAAATTCTTGTGCCCGAAAACCTGCGTGAGGATCTGAGAATGTCCCTTCGCCTCGCTTGGAGCAAATATAACAACGGCAAAGACACACTGATTGAGCCTTCATCAGGTATAAAGAAACTCATAAAAGACTGGAAACAGATATGTTCCGACGCGCTTGAGGGCAAGGTCGATATCAGACATCTCGGCGAAACCGTGCGCAAAACACATCTGATTATTCTGCCGCTTAAGGGCAAAGAACCCGAGGGGCAGTACACGGAACTGTTTTTTACGCTTGAGAAACTGAGAAAAAAGATTCTTTCCCTTGAAAAGCCGATACCTTACGCCGTATATCTTCTGCTCAGGGAACTTTTGAATGAGCACGAAAGATACGAACTCAGAAAAAGGCGTGAAATGCCCGATAATATTATGCGCTTTTACAGGCATCTGAAAGAAGGCGAAAGGGGTTACATTGAACTTGATATAAACAATTTTGAAGAAGATTTTCTTACACTTTTACAATATGCCGACAAATTCGCGCAGGAGACCGCAGAGAGGCGCGCCGAGTATGAAAAAGAGTATGAAAAAGAAAAGCAGGAACGCGCCCGCAAACGCTCTGAAATGAATAAGAACCGCACGGAGAATAAGTAGATAATATTTAAAAAACAAAGCCCGCTTTTGCGGGCTTTGTTTGTTATCCCGGGCTCTTCTCAGAACCCTATGGCGTTTTTCGGCTTTTCGGTTTTGGCGCACATAACGGGCATTTCAAAGTCCCCGGGGAGGAGTGTTGCCGCCTGTTCGCGGGTTATAACCCTTTTGCCGCAGTGAACAAGGCGGGTTGCCTGCTTCATTCTCGCCTTTTCAATGAGGTTTCTGACAAAACGGCCGTTGCCGAAGTCATTCTGTTTTGCCGCCTCTTCAAAAATCGGAATAAGTGTTTCCTTAACACCTTCGGCGAGCACGTTGTTTTTGCCTTTTGAAATAAGCCCGGCAATTTCATAAAGCTCTTCGGGGGTGTAATCGTCAAATTGAACGTGGAAGGCGATTCTCGAGCGCAGGCCGGGGTTCTTGTTGAGGAACGCCTCCATTTTGTCGGGGTAGCCCGCGAAAATGACTATTGTGTCGTTCCTGCAGTTTTCCATTTCCTGAACTATGGTGTTTATCGCCTCGTCGCCGTATGAGCCGTCCCTGTCGTCCACAAGGGAATACGCCTCATCAATAAAAAGCACTCCGCCCTTCGCCTGACGGAATTTTTCCTTTACTATAGTCGCCGTCCAGCCGACATATTTGCCCACAAGGTCGCCCCTGCCAACCTCAACAAAAACTCCGTCCGTAAGAATTTTGTTGTCTTTCATAATCCTTGCGAAAAGTCGCGCTGCCGTGGTCTTTGCCGTGCCGGGCGAGCCGATGAACACCATGTGCATCGAGGGCGCGGAATTGTGAAATCCCATGTCGGCAAACAGTTTCTGCGCCTTGAAATAATCGATGGATTCGTTTATAATTCTCTTGGCGCCGGAAAGCCCCACCATGGACATAAGCTCATCATACGCCTCGCTCTCGGCGGGTTTTTCCGTTTCATTTACCTCTTTTGCTTCGCTTTCTTCATAACAGCGGCTGTAAGCGGGGAAGTTTTTGTTGATAATGGCTTTTTTATGCCATTCGCCGTAAACGGTCTCAAGTTCTTCAATATAGTAGGTATTATCTGCCTCTAAATTTTTATAAAGCGCTTTGTTCGCGCGGATTTTGTCGCCCTTCGCGAGAGATGAAAGGTATTTTTTCGCCTCATCGCCTCTGAGCGAATCCTCAAAAATTTCAACAAACGCCGCCCCGGGCATAAGCCGGCGGATTACGGTTGCCGACGCGCGGTTGTTGTCGGGCAGCAGAAAGATAAAAAGAGTTTTTCTCGCGTGTTTTTCACACGCCTTGCAAAGCGCCCTCAGCAGGTCGTAGGAAAAGGAGCGCTTCTCATCCGACGATGAAAGATTGCTTTCAACATCAATTATCACCGCTCCGCCTTCGCATAAGCCGAAAAGTTCCTTCGCCGTCTCCGCCGCGTCTTTCGGATTTACAATACCGAAACGGCGTTCCCTGACGGAAAGGGTTGTGTACCTTGCCTGAGTAAGGCGGCTGTTTTCTTCAAGATTAATCAGAAGATTGTTAAGCATTTTCTCTTCGCTGTTCTTGCAGCTGCCGCCTATGATGTAGTGAACGGGAATACATTCAATCTCCGGCTTGCCGACGGCTTTTATTCTTTTAATTTCGTCATCGAGATCGGGGGAGACGCAGGCGGATGACAATTCGCTTTTTATAAAATCCTCCTCCATTTCCAGGTTCGATCCCCATTTGCAGCAGAAAGCGTTTTCAATGCCGAGCGCTTCCTTCATTTCGTCATCATCGAAATAGTTGAGTCTGCGGGAGCTGTCAATATAATCCGCGAATTTGCCGCCGGTGATTTCCTCAATATCGGGTTCGGCACAGATATATTCGGGAATATAATCCGTTATCATTTCCTTATAATCCGAAATGTCTCCGTTTTTTACGCAGGCGGCAATTTTCACTTTGTTTGTCGAGTAATCCGAAATAAATGCGAAAAACCCGCCTTTTGTTTCCTCCCAGGTTTCGTCGGGCAGGGAAGAGAACTGAGACTCAAAACGGTCTCCGTGCTCGTTGATTATCTTTTCGATTTTTTCCTTGGCCTTGTAGGTCAGTTTGTAGAATTTCATTGCTTTTCCTCCTGTCGGTAAAATGTTCCGGTTCGTTTTTTCTTCTTGATTTCGTGTGCATTATACCACAAACCGCACGGGAGCAATGTCCGCTTTTCGTCCCATCCTTAAAACGCTGTTGTTTCCGCTCACCAGCACAGGTCGTTGAAGATATACGCGAGGTCGCCGAACGCTTTCGCCGCGGACTCATTGAGTTTTTCAATTGTTATTGTTCTATCGGTATATGATTGTTTCATCTCGTTTATAAGGTCGTCGAATTCGTCCGCCGTTTTGTTCACAAGCTTTTCCCAGCGCCCGGCGTATTCCTTTTCGGCTTCGGCGTTTTCGCTTATCTCCATAAGCGTTTCAAAATAACTTTTTCCCTCCGTGTTATCTCTTATCACGCAGTTCCCCACGCAGGGGGATTCCCCGATAAAAGCCCTGAGGTAATCGCGGATTATTACGGCAAGAATCATATCCGTTCTCCAAAGCGCTTCGCGCGGGATATTTTCAAGTTTTTCAACCTGCTGCGACCCGTCTTTCGGAACAATAAGTTTTCCCGGGCTTAAACGCTTTTTTGCGCGGCTTTCAAACAGCTTCATAACAAATACTCCTTTTTATTTTTTGCAATCGCATTATTTCATTATTAATGTCCGCTTTTTGTCACATACCCCGATGTATTATGTAATCAATTCAATAAATTAAGGAGCGATGAAAATGAAAAAATGCACAGAAACATCTCAGGGAGAAATACTTGAGGAGAGATGGAAAAATTTTACCGAATCCGTGCAAGACATGGGCGAAAAGTTCGGCAACGAACGAATTGAAGAATTCAAGCCGCTGCTCTATGAAACCTTTGATTATTTTTACAAGGAAAAAGACAGCGAAGGCGTTCCTCGCTCCGATATTAAAATCATTTACTATATGAGTAAATTCACGGCTCTTGAAAATTGGCGTGAGGGGATGAGGAGCGAAATCAATATGTGCTCCTGCCAATCGTTTACGGACAGCCTGCTGTGGGCGATTGAACACGGCTTTGAGGAGGCGTACGGTTTTAAAAAAACAATGCCTCACGATTTTTACACCCACGGCTCAAACGGCTGGGCGGATATGAGCACTTATGAAACTTTTGAAAAAGAATTAAAATCGCTTATTGAAATGTATGAAGACGATAATGAAGAAACACTAGCCGAAGAAGAAGGTTGGGAGGAAGAAGAATGAAAACTATTGACAGCTTCAGGGGAGAATACAATTTTTTATCAAATTACTGTTCCTGCTCTTTTGAATACAAAGGGCTTGTTTATCCGAACTCCGAGGCGGCTTTTCAGGCTCAGAAGTGTGCCACGGAGGAGGCGAAAATCAAATACACAACAACCAAAAATCCCGTTGTTATAAAAAGCATGGGCAAAAAGGAGCCGAATCTTCCCGAAAACTGGGACGAAATCGCTTACGGCATTATGTATGATGTGCTAAAGGCAAAATTCTCCGTGCCCGAAATGCGCGAAAAACTTCTCTCCACGGGCGATGCCGAGCTTGTGGAAGGCAACCACTGGCACGACAACCGCTGGGGTCGCTGCACCTGCGAAAGGTGTAAAACCAAGGAAGCGAAGAACTGGCTCGGCGAAATCCTGATGACAATCAGGGATGAGATAAAAGAAGAAACAAAATAATATAACCGCCTTAAAACCCATACAACCCGGTGCATTTACGCACCGGGTTGTTTTTGTGCCCGCGAAAAACGGAAAACAGAGAAACATGTCATTTTCCGACCATCGCGCACTGTATAATTCTTTTGAAACGATATGCAATATCCGAAAACGGAATCATTGTCCGCTTTATGGGTCATCAACGGCGCTACAATATATCCGACGGATAATTGTACAAAAAACGGAAGGGGGCAATACCTTGAAAAAAAGAGTGGTAACAGACATAGCAAAGGAATTCGCGAAAAACCTGGCTCAGTTGGGCGAAAACCTTTCAATTGAGGATCTCAACACGGCAATAGAGTCGCTCGTGCTTTACCGTTCTCAGCTCAAAGAAGCCAAGGAGGAGGAAGCACGAAAAAAGCGGGAGGAAGAAAAGAGAAAAGAAGAGATTAAAAACAGATTAAAAGAAAAGGAGCGCATCAAAAACGTTACAAGCATGGATCTGCCCCTTGACTGGGAAAACGTTTTTTCATCCTCCGAAATCGCCGCCGGCGTTCACGCCGAAAGCGTCTCCGACGCACTGATTCTCTGCCTCAACGCCCTGGGAAGAGTGGATATAGAATACATATCCGAAATCACCGGCTCAACCTGCAAGGAGGTTATAAACACGCTCAAGGGCTCGATTTATCAGAACCCCGAAACGTGGAACGAATGCTTCTACAAGGGCTGGGAAACAGCAGACGAATATCTCTCGGGCAATATGGTGGAAAAGTGGACCGCCGCGATGAAGGCGAATATGAAATACAACGGCTATTTCGCCGACAACCTCGCGGCTATTCAGAAGGTTCTTCCCAAGGCTGTCAGCGCCGATGAAATATACATCACCCTCGGCACTCCCTGGATTCCTCCGCAGTACATCGACAGTTTCATCGTGCGGCTCATTGAGGGTCACGACGGCAAATCAACTCTTAAATATATCGAGAATTTTGTTGTAAGGCACAATGAGGAGACGGGCAGCTGGGAAATACCCGACAAAAACAGATACAATTACAACCGCTACAGCCAGAAAGCGACCTACACTTACGGCACAAAACGGATAAACGCCCTTGAAATCATTGAAAAGACGCTCAACTGCAATCCCGTAGTTATCAGGGATGAAATAAAGGTCGGCTCCAAGATCAAAAAGCAGATAAACAAAAACGAAACACTCCTCGCCCAGCAGAAACAAAAGCAGATTGTTGAACATTTCCAAAAGTGGATCAAAAACAACCCCGAACTCAGACACGAGCTTGAAACAATCTATGAGAGAAAGTTCTGCAGTATATGTCAGAGGCACTATGACGGCTCCTTTCTCACCTTCCCTCAGATGAACAAATCGGTCTCACTCTATGATTACCAGAAAAACGCAGTGGCGAGAATCATCCTTTCGCCCAACACACTTCTCGCTCACGATGTCGGCGCGGGCAAAACCTATGTTATGACAGCCGCCGGTATGGAGATGAAAAGAATGGGCGTTTCAAATAATAATCTCTATGTTGTGCCCAACAATCTGACGGGTCAGTGGAAAAAGATTTTTCTTGAAATGTACCCGGGCGCAAAACTTCTGGTGGTTGAGCCCAAAAGATTCACTCCCGAAAAGAGGACGGCTGTTCTGGAAGCGATCCGCGACGGCGATTACGACGGTATAATCATGGCTTACAGCTGCTTTGACAATATCGGCATTTCCAAAAAAGAGAAAGAGGAGGAACTCAACATAATCCTCGAAAAACTTGAGGAGAGCGAAGCGAACGGCTTCAAAAAAACAAGGGCGACAAGCGCGAAGATAAGGGCGGTCAAAAACGCCCTGCATAAAGTCATAACATCGGCAGCGTCGGCAGACGACATATACTTCGACGAACTCGGAATAAACACCTTGTTTCTCGATGAGGCGCACAACTACAAAAACATCACCAACGACACCTCTTTCGCAAGTTCGGTCAGGGGTGTCACCAATAAGGGTTCCAAAAAGTGCGACCTTATGATGAAAAAGGTCAGGTGCGTGCAGAAGCAGAATAACGGCAGGGGAGTCGTTTTCGCAACGGGCACTCCCGTTACAAACTCGGTTACCGATTTGTACACGATTCAGAAGTATCTTCAGAGCGGCACTCTCGCTATGCTCGGCATAGATAACTTCAGGGCTTGGTGCGGTATGTTCGCCGAAACAAAGGAGGAGTTCGAGGTGGATGTTGACACCTCCGAATACCGTATGGTAACCCGCTTTTCAAAGTTCCACAATCTGCCGGAACTTACATCCCTCGTTTCCGCCATAGCCGATTTTCACGGCGCCGATTCCTCTGCGGGTATTCCGGAGTTCGGCGGCTACGACGACGCGCTGATAGGCAAAACAACCGAATTCGAGCAGTACCTTGCCGACATTTCAAAGCGTGTCGAATCAATCCGCAAAGGCGTTGTCAGCAGGGATGACGACAATATGCTCAAGGTGACCGTTGACGGCAGAAAGGCGGCTCTTGATATGCGCCTCGCTGACCCGAAAACTCCTTTTTATTACAACTCAAAGGTTTACACCTGCGCCGAAAACATTTTTGATATCTATATGAAAACATCAGCGCAGAAAAGCACTCAGCTTGTTTTCTGCGACACTTCCACTCCCAAACTGGGCTTCAATATTTACGATGAAACGGCGCGCCTGCTTACGGGTATGGGAATACCTCGTGAGGAGATTGCCTTTGTTCACGACGCCGCAACGGAAAAGGCTCGTGAAAACCTTTTCGCGAAAGTGCGCAAGGGAGAAGTCCGCGTGCTGTTCGGTTCAACCTTCAAACTCGGGCTCGGTGTGAATATCCAGAATAAACTCACAGCCCTTCACCACCTCGATGTTCCGTGGAGACCCGCCGATATGGTTCAGCGCGAGGGCAGAATACTCCGCCAGGGCAACACAAACAAAAAAGTCAGCATTTACAGATACATCACCGAGGGCAGCTTCGACGCCTATTCGTGGCAGCTGCTTGAAACAAAGCAGAAGTTTATATGCGACCTGCTCTCCGGCTCAATGAGCGAGCGAAGCGGCAGCGAAATAAGCGACACCGTGCTGAATTACGGCGAGGTCAAGGCGCTCGCTGTCGGCAATCCGCTTATCAAAAAGCGCTTTGAGGCGGCAAATGAGCTTTCAAAATTCATCTCCCTTCAGCGCAAGGCAACGGAGGAAAAGCAGGAAAGCGAGGCGCAGCTCGCCTCCATGCCCGGAAAGATCAAAGAAAACAGAGACAGCAAAAAGAACGCCCTCGCCGATATAAGATTCCTGCAGAATAATCCCGTTGAATACAGCAAGGAAGAGCGCACGGCAATAAGGGAAAAACTGCACGAAGCTGTCAAGGGCAATGTTCTGAGACCTCAGGAAACGGAGTTTATGAACTACAGGGGGTTCAGAGTGGTTCTTCCCGCGAATATGACCGAGGAAAAGCCCTTTGTATGGCTTGTCAACAACGGCAAATACTATGTTGAAACGAGAAACACCGCCGCGGGCGGACTCATAAGAATCGACAACCGAATAGACGGTCTTGCCGAATACGCCGAAAAGCTTGACGCTAAATATACCGAGCTCTGCGCCTCTCAGAAGAATCTCAGAACGGCTATAGACAACTCGGTCAGCTATGCCGGGGATATTGAGCGCTGCAGGGCGCTTGTTGAAAAATATGACAAAGAACTGGGGGTAGATAAAGAATGAGCACGAAGGATGTTAAAATGAGCGGCGTTCCCTCGCTCTCCGTCGGTAAAACAATCGAAACTCTTTCAAACGCGTACTGCGCCGTTATCAATAACGGTATTGAAGTCAGAACCATTCCCTCCGTAATGCTATGGGGCCCTCCGGGAGCCGGTAAATCCCAGCTTGTAAGGCAGCTTGCTGCCGATATTGAGAAGAAAACGGGCAAGGCGGTAACCGTCACCGATGTACGCCTTCTGCTTTTCAATCCGATTGACCTCAGAGGCATTCCCACGGCGAACGCCGACAAAACCCTCGCCGTCTGGCTTAAGCCGCAGATCTTTCAGATGGATGATTCGGACGATGTTATAAACATCCTTTTCCTCGATGAAATTTCAGCCGCCCCGCAGTCGGTTCAGGCGGCGGCGTATCAGATAACTCTGGACCGTGTGGTGGGCGAGCACAGACTGCCCGAAAACTGTATTGTTATTGCCGCGGGCAACAGGGTCACGGATAAATCCGTCGCCTTCAAAATGCCCAAGGCGCTTGCCAACAGACTTATGCACATTGAAATTGAGAGCAGTTTTTCGGCGTGGAAAAAATGGGCTGTCAGAAAAGGGATAAATCCCAAGGTTACGGGCTTTCTCTCGTTCAGGCAGGATTATCTTATGCGTTCCGACGGCTCCGTTGACGACCTCGCCTTCGCCACGCCGAGAACCTGGGAAATGGTGAGCGACCTTCTCAACTTCGTGGATGACGATATTGAGAAAATGTATCCTATGATAGCGGGGCTCATCGGCACGGGCGCCGCGGTGGAACTGCGCACCTGGAATAAAGTCTATGCCTCCCTGCCTTCAATTGAAGATATATTTGACGGCAAAAATCCGGTCGTGCCAAAGGATACGGACGCCCTCTACGCCCTTGTGTCGTCAATGACCGATTACGCGGCAAAGCATAAGGACGATATGAAAAGAATCGCCAATTCCGTCGCCTACGGCAACAGACTTCCCGCGGATTTTTCAATGGTTTTGTTCAGAGATTACCTCGAAATAGAGGATGATTACAAACTTAAACTTATGGCTCTGCCGGAGTTTTCGCGCTGGCTTGAAACAAAGGGGAAATTGTTGAATGGAACTGTCTGAAAACGCCGTAAGGCAATACAGCGCCCGTCTTATAAAATCAAGAATGAGAATTCTTTATAAAAACGGCTTTTACGGTCTGCTTCTTATGCACGCCATTTTCTGCCTTGATGAAAAATGCGAAACCGCCGCAACGGACGGTTACCGCATCTATTTCGGCCCCGCGTTTCTCGACTGTCTGAGCGATGACGAACTCGATTTTGTTCTGATGCACGAAATACTGCATATCGCCCTGCAGCACTGCTCCCGTCTGACGGATAAAGACCCCGAAACCGCCAACATCGCCTGTGATATTGTGGTCAACTCCAATATTCTGCTGTCAAACAATATGGATAAAAAGACAATAACCCTTTCACAGTTCGGCGAGGGGATGCACATAGCGCCCGACGGAAAAGAGGGTTACAATTACACGGCGGAAGAGGTTTATGAAATGCTTCCGGAACCGAGGAGGCGGGGAAAAAACGGAAAGCAAAAAAAATCGGGCGGTCCGGACTCCGGATCGGTTACAAAAGAGAAAGAAGATCCGGGCGGAAAGAATCAGGATGACGAAGATAAACCCGGCATTTTCAATCTCGGCAGAGCGGGCGATAAAGCGCGAACCCCGCAGGATTTCAAAGGCGGCTCGTGGGATGACCACTCCCGCTGGACTTACAACGAGGATGACACCCGGCTCAGGGATGTATGGGTAAAACATATTGAGGACGCGCTCAAATCCATAAGCGTAAAAAAAGCGTCAAACGACAGAGGTACGCTGCCTATGTTCGCTCAGCGCATTCTCAAGGAACTCGAAAAGCCGCAGACCGACTGGCGCACAATACTCAACGATTTCGTTCAGGAGGAAATCTGCGATTACACCTTTTCACCGCCGGACAGACGCTTTTCCGACAGTCCGTTCTTCCTGCCCGACTTCAACGGCTCGGAGGACAGGGTGGATAAAATTCTGTTTATGATTGACACCTCCGCTTCCATGAGCGACGATATGATAACCGCCGCCTACAGCGAAATAAAAGGGGCGATTGACCAGTTTGACGGCAGACTGTCGGGCTGGCTCGGCTTCTTTGACGCCGCTATAATCGAACCCAAGCCCTTCGTCAACGAGGAGGAGTTCAGAGCGATCAGACCCGCGGGCGGGGGAGGCACGGATTTTCAGATTATATTTGAATATGTTGACAGATATATTAGGGATGAGCTGCCCGCGAGCATAATTATTCTCACCGACGGCTACGCGCCCTTCCCCGACAAATCCCTTTCAAAAGGCATCCCCGTTCTCTGGCTCATAAACAACGAAGAGGTCAATCCCCCCTGGGGCAAAATCGCGAGAATAAAAGTGTGACAAAAAAGCCATCGGATCGTTAAATCCGGTGGCTTTGGTTTTGCCTGTTTAATATCAGACGGCGGAAGTTTTCATTAACATCTTAACATATTCCGCGTATTCTTTCAATTCCGTGTTGCCGGGCGTGACGGAAAGGGCGTAATTGATTCTGCCGAGCAGACTCTGAAGATAATCCCGGGCGCTGACTCCGGGCTGCGTTTTTGAAATGTGCCCTTCTGAGCCGTATTTTCGGCAGAAATAAATATCCTGCCTTATTTTCCTTCTGTATTCACGGGGAATGTTGGCTTTTTCGTTCACGATAATTCCCGTAACTTCCTGCCTTCTGCCGCGTTTCGCTTTTACGGTTTTCGCTTCGTTGAGAAAAAGCCGTTCCTTTTTTAATTCACCGCGCACAAAGGGAACTAAATCCGGCATTTCGCCATTGCCCGAAAAGGTCATATCGTCGCAATACCGCGTGTATATTATTCCGTGCTCCGCGCAGTATTTTCCCACCCTCATATCGAAATCATACAGTATGATATTCGAAACGACAGGGGAGGTCGGCGCGCCCTGAGGGAGCGAATCGCGGTAATAGCAGAGCATCGAAAGCAGAACGCGGTTTTCCTCCGAATAGATTTCGGGCGGAAACACCTTTTCCTTCACCGTCGAATACATAACGCTGTCAAAGAATATATGTATATCAAGTTTGATAATCCAATCCTTCCCGATGTGTGAAATCGCGTTTTTAAGCGGTGATGAGCCGGGAGTGTAGGCACGGGCGAAGGGCGACACGGGCATATGCGAAAGCAGAACATCATTTATTCTTCTCTGTACCGATTTGAGATTCTCATCCGGCACGCTGAGAAGCCGCGCCCCTCCGTTCTTTTTCGGAATAATCACTTTAAGATAGTGGCGGCTTATTGAGTTTGATATGGTATAAAGCCTTTTCGCGCTTATTCCCAGGTCTTTTTCAAGGGAGGAAAGCTCCCTGTAAACAACTCTGTTCATATTCACTTTCCTCCCTCCGGCGGACGGCACAAAATTGTATAACGCAGGCGCCGACAGTGATTAAATGCATGTCAGTGCATTGCCTTTTCGGGCAGATGCTTGAAAAGGCCCACGGCGGCGCCGATGTTTACGGCGCTTGCGTGCAAGCGCCTTCGCAAAGGCATACGGGTTTATGCGCCCCGGCGGCGACTCGCCGCCGGTTCTTAAAAAGATACGCTGCCGTCCGATTAATAATATACATTACGCATTGTACCGAAAACAGGACATTGACTCACGCAAAGAAAAAGCCCGTCCAAAGGACGGACTGTTTGCTTCGGAATAATGCTGAGCAAAAAGTTATAAAATGGCTTTAAGAAAATCAATAAGACCGCAAGCATATCGTCAGTCAAATTCGGAACCGTCGATTTCCTTGAGATCGACTCCGGCGGTTTCTTTAACCCTTAGTGAAAGAATAAAGAAGTCCGCGAGAAGTCCGGGCACGGTGAGGCACAGGGAAATGATGCCGATTGCCTGCTCGCTGAATAGTTGCATAAACAGGAAGGACATGCCAAAGGAGAACCCGATTCCCAGACCCAGGGGAAGATATATCGCGGAAAGCATGGAGGAGCGGAGTTCCGTGGGAGTTGACTCGCCTGCCATAAGGGAAATGGTGTCGATGTTTGCCCAGAATGTTCCCACGCTGCCGCCGCAGAGGAAGCCTACAAGCTGGGGAGGAAGTCCCTTTTCCGCTCCCAGCCAGAAACCGAGGAAGAGAACAACAGCCGAAGCGGACATCGCGATAGCCGAAAATCTTCTGCCCTTCTTGTCGGAAATAAATCCGGGTATAAGCTGGCTGAGCGCGCAGCCTATGGGATAAAAGAAAAGGGCGGTCGTGATTTCATTCATGAGTATGCTCTCGCTCGCCGTTTCAATATTGGTGAAAAGCCCCTGAGCCATTGCGTTTTTCACAAAGCCGAATGTCATTATGGACTGATAGTCGAGAGTGAAAATGAATCCGGTCTCGCAGAATACGAGGGCGAGAAACAGCCACTTTGTCTGCTTATGATTAAAGCCGAATTTCAGGGCGTTTATTATTCCTCCGTTGCTTGAACTGCCTTCTTCTGCCTTGGCGATTCCCTTGAGCTCGTTAATTCTGGCAATATTGAACGCGTCTGTTTCCTTTGCAAGAAAGATAGCAACTATACTTACAGCCATTCCCAGAAGAGCGGGAACAAGGAATACATTTCTCCATTCCGAGGTGCTTTGCATCATTGTTTTTCTAAGAAGCGGAATAAGTGTAACGCCGAGCATTGCAACACATTTTATTGAGGAATAAATCTTTGCCCTGTGTTTGTCGGGAGCGGATTCCATTATGTAAACGACCTGCATATCGTGTGTGATGAAGAACTGTGTAAGAACGGTACCCGCGATATATCCGGCAAGGTTATGTGTCATATAGACAATGCTGAGACCGAAGCACATACCGAATGTGTTCAGAATAAGAAACGGCTTTCTGCCGAATCTGTCGGCAAGCGGTTTGTAGACTACGCCCAGCGCCATAAGGGGAAATGACAGAAGAGTAATTTTGTTGAGGGTTTCCAGGGAAGCGATGTCTTTTGCTATGTCCTGCTGCATAAAAGACGCTATTGCCGAAGCAACTTCATCGGTTATATAGACTATACTGATGATGAAGAACAGATAGAAGTAGTATCCCTTGCCTTCCCTTTTATCAAGCTGTTTCTGCCTTTTCGCTATTTCTTTCTCAATTTTGGCGGGGCCTTTGGCTTTTTTCATAACGCACATCTCCGTCCCTTTTTATAGATATAATCATTATACCAAATTTACCGCGCAGGTCAATACACTCAGACATTTCATCGTTTGAAATATTTCTATTGGATGAAAGCACAAAAAGGTGTTTAAATACGGATAATAATATGCTATAATCAAATCGACAAATCGGGATTTGTATCGATGGACGGCTGTTATCTTAAATAGGTGGTAGTACATGAAAAGCAAAAAAGAAAAGAAAACTAAAAAACACATTTTTGGAAAGATTTTATTAGTTGCAGTCGGTGTATTATTGGTCTGGTTAATAAGTGATATATGCATAACGGAGATATATGCCGCCAGGATCCCGCACCGGTTTGCTTCTGCAGAAGAAGGAAGAGAGCGTCTGCTTTCCAACACCGATTATTATTCGCAGATAACACAGACGGATTTGAATTTCAGATTGGGGCATGACAATGCAACACTGGATGAGTTGCTTGAAAAGTCAACAGCCGAGATCAGGAATTATAATATTATAGAAAAATATCTTGTTGACCGCCGCATCGCAAAGATGGCTAGAAAACTGGCAAAAGAAAGCTATGAGCTTCCGTTACCAGAAGAAATCACATTCATTAAAAGCGATATGTCCGTGGAAATCATGACGGCCAGCGGATATACACACGGAACCGATATATATTTGAATTCTACCAATATAGCAGTCAGCGTTATCCCGGGGGCAAGCCAATACTTTGATAAGCTTTTATGGCATGAGTTTTTCCATTGCCTTACAAGAAACAGCCCTGACTTCAGAGCGCAGATGTATTCTCTCATTCATTTCACCGTAGCAGACTTGGATTTTGAACTGCCGCCCTGCGTACGCGAGAGATACTTAAGCAACCCTGATGTTGAGCACCATGATTCATATGCTGCTTTTCATATCGATGGGCAGGAAGTCGACTGCTTTCTTGTCTGGATGGCAGAAACTGAGTATTCAGAAGTTCAGCCCGGAACCGGCCCCGAAAAAACAACGGTGCTTGTACCCATTGACGGAACGGATATTTATTACACGCCGGATCAGACATCAGACTTCGACGAAATATTCGGAACAAACACCGATTATGTGACCGACCCCGAAGAATGTATGGCTGACAACTTCGCATATGCTATGTATTATGGTATGAACGGTCCGGATGGTCAGGGGTATCCTGATCCGGAGATCATCAGAGGCATAATCGATATGGTAAGATAAATAAACGTCTGCCGTATATCAAACTGCTGAATCAAAATATAAGCGAGTTCAACAAATTCCGGTTTATCGGGATAAGCGTAATAATGGAGAAAATAATATGAGATTAGCTTATTCCGGTATCTCAAAAAGTTTAAAAGGTAATAAATATGAACTACAGACTTGACGATTACGGTGTTATGCCTGACAGAGAGTACCTGCAGACAGAAGCCATACAGAATGTTTTTGACCTTTGCAAAGAAAGCGGCGGAACGGTTGTCTTTCCAAAAGGAACATATCTTTTTTCAGGACTGCTTCTTCACTCGCATACTGAGGTTTATCTCGAAAGCGGCGCG
>JAEERC010000069.1 GCA_016285645.1 Clostridiaceae bacterium
CTCCCGCGAACATAGTAAAGGTCACAATCGGTGACACTGAAATAACGGAATACACCGAAACCGAAAACGGCAGACAGTTCATATTTGAAACAACACCCGAATCGGCAGGCGTATTCAGGTATTCGGTAATACTCACGGAAATCTTCGGCTATTCGAGCGCGAACGGAACAACACCCGGCATCACGGTCAAAGTTCCCGCAGTGGATGAACCCGACACTCCCGAAAACCCGGAGAACCCCGAAAATCCCGACAACCCCGGCACAGACGATGAACCCGAAAAGGAACTGAATTTCTTCGAAAAACTCATAAAGTTCTTTACGGAACTTTTCGCGAAGGTAATCAACATTTTCAAAAAGGCGGTGAACTGAAATGGCAAAACTGAATTACACAAAACCGGCATTTGCCTTTCATCAGATACCGCTGGTGACGGGCGGCGGCACGGGCTGCTCCTATAACTGGGAAGCTTTGGACCAGAACTGCACGGTAACCGATCCCGACCTTGGAATGACAATTTTCACAAATACCAACAGCGACTGTCAAATACAGGGTGACCCCTCGGATTTCTGCTACACGGTTCCCATGGCGGACCACAACATTTACAATTCATAACAGCGATTTACAGGAGAACGGTCCTTCGGGGCCGTTCTTTTTTTGTCTTAAAACTATAAAATGTTTTTAATACTTAATTACATTAAAACTGTTGAAATGGGGGACTGTTTCTGTTATAATCTTTTTATATAATGTCTTATTATGCGATTTTTGCGGATTGGAGCCCTTATGTACGATATTCACTGCCATATTTGCTACGGCTGCGACGACGGCGCGGAGGATCTTGAAACGGCGGTTCAGATGGTTGAACTCGCCGCCGACAGAGGCACTTCGGGCATTGTCGCCACGCCTCACTGCAATGTGCCCGGCTCCTACACGAACTACTGGAGTGAGAAACTCTCCGCGAAAATCACAGCGCTTCGGAACGAGACGGCGAAGAGAAACATTAACTGCGTAATTTACTCGGGGCAGGAGATTTTCTTTACGCACAAAACCCTTCAGCTCCTCAAAAGCGGAGACCTGATTACGCTCAACGGTTCGGATTACGCATTGTTTGAATTTGATTTTGACGAAACGGGTGAATCGGTTTACGAAAAACTTCAGGCGGCTGCCGCGGAGGGAATCATTCCCGTGGTCGCCCATCCCGAGCGCTACGGCTTTGTGAGCGAGGATGTGAATTCCGCTGTAAAGCTCAAGAGCATCGGCTGCCTTCTGCAGATAAACAAGGGCTCGCTTGAGGGCAGGTTCGGCAAAGCGGCGTTTGACGCCTCCCACGCGATTGTTTCGCGCTCGCTTGCCGATGTTGTGGCGTCCGACGCTCATTCGCCCTATATCCGCACACCGAATATGATTCACACGCACGAGCTTTTATGCGAGGAATACTCTTACGATTACGCCGAGCTTCTGCTTACGGATAATCCTCGCAGAATACTTGAAAACGAAAAAACAATCGGCTATTGACGGGGGAAAACTTATGCTGATGAAATTATTGAGAATAGCAGTTGCCGCGCTGACGGCAGTTACGGTAATCGCCTTTCTGGTTGTGTTCATTGATGAAAAGGTCACATCCGACAAGACTGTGCCCGTTATAAAAATCGAAGAGGGCGTGCTCGAGGTGAACGTAAACGCCAAGGAGGCGGACCTGCTTAAAGGCGTTACCGCCTTTGATAAAAAAGACGGTGACCTTACCGGCAGGGTGATTGTGGAGTCAATAGGAAAGTTCACCGAAACAGGCAGCTGCAAGGTGACCTACGCCGTGAGCGATTCCGACAATCACGTAACCACGGCGCAGAGAAGAATCCGCTACACAAACTACACGCCGCCCAAGTTCACAATGAAACAGCCGCTCCTGTTTTCGGTTTACAAGCAGTTCAACATTATGGGAATAGTCGGGGCGACGGACTGCCTTGACGGCGACATCTCGCAGAATGTGATAATCTCGTCGCAGGATTTCGAGCAGGGCAAGGAGGGAGTTTACACCCTCAAGGCAACAGTTATGAACTCTAAGGGCGACACTTCCGAAATCGAACTGCCCATACTCGTTGAAAAAACAGGCAGAGATACGGCGGAAATAGAGTTAAAGCAGTATCTTGTCTATGTCGAAAAAGGCAAAACGCCCGACTGGAAAAGCTATGTGAAAGCCACCTACGATTCTTTGGGGCTCAAAACGGATATTGAGACAAAGACGCAGACGGATTTCAAAGCGGGCAAGCCCGGCGTTTACAGCGTCGATTATTACGCGACGGACGAATACGGCTATGTCGGCCATACAAGACTGATTGCAGTAGTTGAGTAACGGAGTAGTACAGATGACAGAGAAAAAAGCAGGCATCGAGTGGCACAGCATTGTCCGCGACCTTTTGCGGAATATCTGGGTGATATTCTGCGCCGCGGTAATAGGGATTCTCGGCACCTATGTTGTAAAGCACGTGGTATATAATCCCGAATACACAAGCCGCGCCACGGTTATAATAAACAGCGCCGCGGGTAAAGCCAACGCGGTGCAGACCCTTGCGCAGTCGAGCGAAATCGCCCAGATTTACGCCGAGGTTTTCGTTCAGCCCACAATGCAGCAGAAGGTCTGCGAATATCTGGGCAAAGAAAGCTTTGACGGCAGAATAGGCGCGAAGGTCAACAAGGGCACAAACATTATGGATATCTCGGTAACGGCGGACAATCCCGAAGAGGCGTACAGGGAGTTAAAAGCCCTTCTCAAGGTTTATCCGCAGATTACCTCAACGCTCTACACAAACGGCGTTGTAAGCGTACTGAGACCCGCGGGGGTTCCGAAATCACCCTCAAACTCAATGACCTCAACGAGCGCATTAAAAACAGCGGCTGCCGCCATGATCCTTGCCGCCGCGGTTATAGTGCTTTTCTCTATACTCAGGGACACGGTCAAGAACGAGTCCGATTTTGAGGATAAAATCGACGCGAGACTGCTCGGCACGATTCCCCACGAGAGAAAGCACCTCGGCGTAAAGGATATTTTAAGAGGAAAAAAGAAGGGCATTCTTTTCAGCGAAAGCGCCTTCACGAGTTTAAAATTCACCGAGAATTTCAATAAACTCGCCTCAAAGTTCGAATATCTCAAAAGAACAAAGGACTGCAAGGTGTTCGCCATAACAAGCGTGGCTGAAAACGAGGGCAAGTCGACGGTGGCTTCAAACCTCGCTCTCTCGCTCGCCATAAAAGGCAATGTCGTTGTGCTCCTCGACTTAGACGGCAAAAAGCCCGCTCTTTACAAAATATTCGAGCAGGAGCCGGACGATTCCACCGAACTCGGTCTCTGGCTTTCGGGCGAGGCGGACAAAAAGGATTTCAAATTCAGAAGATATAAAAAGACCAATCTGTTCCTCGCCCTCAACACGCGGCCTCACAGGGAATACGCCAGATGGATTGAGAGCGGAAACATCAAAAAGGTTTTCAAAGCCCTTAAAAAATCAGCCGATTACATAATAGTCGATACCGCTCCCGTTTCGGTTGACGGCACGGTAACGGGCATAACCGCTTTAAGCGACGCCGCGGTGCTCACCGTGCGCACGGACTGTGTATATACCCCGATTATTAATGATACAATCCTCACTCTCAAAAACACGGGCGCTAATTTCGCGGGCTGTATTCTCAACGATGTTTATGAGGAGTTTTCCTTCTTCAGCCAGTTCGGCACCGATGAGGGCGGCTATTCGAGATACTCGAAATACTCGGGATATTCAAAGTATTCGAACTACTCCGCCTACGGCAGATACTCAAAATACGGCAGATATCAGTCGCCCGCCGGACTCGAGGAAACGGAAATAACTCCCGAGAATATGCCGAAGATATCGGCTGATAAAACGGAAGACGGAGGTAAGGTATGAGCAGTACGGATAAAAACACAAAAACCTCCGCCGAAAAAAAGGAAGAACAGAGCGTAATCTACCTCTCCGATATCTGGAAGGGCGTAATCAAATTCTGGTGGGTCGCGGTTATTCTCGGAATTATCGTGAGCCTTATTCTCTCACTTACAAGCTACTCAAAGTTCAGACCCGTATATGAAACCTCGGCCACATTCACCGTCAACACCGAAACACTCTCACTGTCGGGCGAGGGGCTGCCGTCATACGCCTATTACTATGACAACGCCACCGCCTCTAACCTCGCCGACACTTTCCCCTATATTCTTCAGAGTGATATCTTAACGGAGGCAATCCGCGACGACCTCGACATAAGTTATGTGCCCGCGTCGCTCTCGGCTAAGGCGATATCATCAACCAATATGTTCACGCTCACCGCTTCGGGCAGCGACCCGCAGGCGACATACGATGTGCTCTGCTCGGCGATGAAGAACTACCCGACGGCTGCCAAATACCTTGTGGGCAATGTGAGACTGACGGTTATTTCAAAGCCGGTTCTTCCGACCGAACCCGTCAACAAATTCACCTTTGCCGTCGCCTTCAGGGGCTTCGGAATAGGCGTTCTGCTCGGCGCGGCGTGGATTTTCATTTACGCGCTTTTCAGAAAAACAGCCAAAACCAAAAGGGATGTTACCGAAAAACTCAAACTCGATGTTGTCGGCACGCTTCCCGAAGTCACATTCAAGCGCTATAAGAATCAGAAGACCGACAGGTCGATTCTCATTAAAAACGAGCGCATAGGCAAGGGCTTCCTTGAGTCTGTAAGAGTTATGCGAAACACCTTCCTTCACCTTGTAAAAGAGAACGAAAAGGTGATTATGGTAACAAGCACCGCTCCCGGCGAGGGCAAAACCTCCGTTTCGGTAAACCTCGCCCTTTCGCTCGCGGATTCGGGCAAAAAGATTCTTCTTGTTGACGGCGATATGCGCAATCCCAGTGTTCCGGGCGCTCTCAATGTCAATGAAAAAGAACTTAAATTCACGCAGGAGAACGAACTGTGCTCAATCGCTCCCGTTGAAAAATACAATGTTTCATATCTGAGATTCACCGACAAAGAGCACACCTACTGGAAGGTTATGAATGTCGATTACCTGACGGGGCTTTTCGGAAAACTCAGGGATGAATACGACTTCATAATAGTCGATACACCGCCCTGCGGTCTTGTTTCGGATTCCATGCTCATAGCGGGAACGGTTGACGCGATAATCTATGTTGTGCTGCAGGACACGGTGCGCATAAACAGAATTTTAGGCGGCATAGACACAGTCAGCCACACGGACTCACGCGTTATCGGCGCTGTTATGAACGGCGCCCAGTCGGGGCTTGTGGGCTACGGCGAAAACTACGGCTACGCCTACGGCGGCTACGGTCACTACAAGAACTATTCCCGTTACGGCTACGGCTACGGTTACGGCTACGGCTACGGAAGCCGCAGAGGAAAAACAAAGGCAAAACAAAAATCGGCAGGCAAATAACAAAGTAATCAATCGCGGTTAAGGGGGCAGAAATGGGCAAAAGCAAAAAATACATACCCTTACTCAAAGAAATGCTCGGCGAATGGCGCTGGGTTATGCAGTATGTGAAAGCGTACAAATTCACGGTTATGCTTTACATCCTGCTCGGGCTTATCGGTACGCTTATGTCGCTCGGCACGGCGGTAGCGTCGAAATATCTCATTGACGCCGTCGTTTCGAAAATGAACTCAAAACTGTTCGAGTACGCCGCGGTAACTATAGCCCTCGCCCTTTTCCAGTTTGTGTTTTCCGCCGTTTCCTCCTACCTTTCCGCCCTTGTGGGCACAAAGGCGAACAATGAGATGCGTCGCGAGATTTATTCGAATATTCTTAAATCGAAATGGGAGGAGATTCACTCGTTCCATTCGGGCGACCTCCTCAACAGAATTGAGGGCGATGTGTCCGTTGTTTCAAACGGCGTAATAACATTTTTCCCGGGCGTGTTCACAAAACTGCTCCAGTTCGCGGGCGCTTTCATAATAGTTTTTTACTATGACAAAACAATGGCTTTCCTCTCGCTTTTAAGCGCGCCGTTCCTGTTCTTCGCCTCTCGCATACTCATAAAGACAATGCGCGAGTACAATTCAAAATTCAGGGAATATAACGGCAAGGTGCTCTCGTTCAGCGAGGAGTCAATAAGAAATATCCAGGTTATTAAAGCGTTCGATTTAACGGAAAAATACATAGACAATTTCAGGGACACCTTGAGCGCGTACAGAAAAGTGCGCCTGAGTTATGAAAAGTTTTCGGTAATAACCACCTTTATTCTTTCGGTAATCGGCCTCGCGGTTTCCTACCTATGCTACGGCTGGGGAGTTTACCGCCTCTGGCAGGGCGCCATAACCTTCGGCACGATGACCCTGTTTCTGCAAATTGCGGGCAGTCTGAGTTCCTCGTTTTCCGCTCTCGCGGGTCTTGTTCCCTCGGCTGTAACAATAGCCACATCCGCGGGAAGAATAATGGAGGTCACCCAATATGACAAGGAAGCGGACACCGATAAAAAAGAGGCGCTTCGTCTGCTCAGGGAATGCGAGGGCAGGGGCGTCAGCGTAAAAGCCGAAAATGTCACCTTCACCTACAGCGACGGCGACTCGGCGGTGCTCAACAATGTGTCGTTCAGCGTGTCGCCCGGCGAAACAATCGCTTTAACGGGCCCCTCGGGCGAAGGAAAAACCACGATTTTAAAACTTCTGCTCGGCCTGGTGGAACCCGACAGCGGAAAACTGTATCTCGAATGCGGCGGCAAAACGCTCAATATTTCCGACAGCACGCGAAGGTTCTGCTCCTATGTTCCGCAGGAGATGAGCATGTTCTCCGGCACGGTCGCCGAAAACCTGCGTCTTGTAAAGCAGGACGCGACCGATGATGAACTCAAAGAGGTTCTTGTTCAGGCGGAGATGTGGGATTTTGTTTCGTCCCTTCCGAACGGGCTCGGTACGGTTATCGGCGAAATGGGCGAGAACATATCATCCGGGCAAGCGCAGAGAATATCAATCGCCCGTGCGCTGCTCAAAAAAACACCCGTACTTCTTATGGATGAGGCAACCTCGGCACTCGACTCCGAAACGGAGGCGAAGGTGCTTGAAAATATAATGAAAAACGATCCCGGCAAGGTCTGCATTCTGACCACGCACAGGGAGAGCATGCTGCGGTACTGCAAAAGAGTTTACAGCGTTAATCCCGACGGTACCGTTCAATGCGACTGACAGATTGAGAGAGGTATTATGAAAAAACTTACTCCGGGCGGAAGAATAAGCGAATATCTGCTTATGCTGTATGACGCCCTCGCGGTGAACTTCGCCTACGGCATTGTTCTTCTTCTGCGATTTGACGGCTTTCTGCACTATATTGATGTCGCCTATGTGCACACCTTCAAATGGCTGATTATTCCCTACGGAATACTCGCCGTTGTGATTTTCTATTTTTGCAGAATGTATAAAAGCGTGTGGAAGTTCGCGGGCTTTGACGAGATGATTCACGCCGTTATGGGCAGCGCGGTCGCCTCCGCTGTTTACAGCGTTCTCGCAACCGTGCTCATAAGAATCGCCTATGCCGGCAGATATGAGAGAATGCCCTTTACCTTCTATGTTTTCGGCTTCTTTGTTCAGGTCTGCCTTATCTGCGGAATCCGCCTTGTGTGGCGCTTCATATTCACTCAGAAGAACACCCTTCGCAAAAACGGCGACGCCTATATTTACAGAATACTTCTTGTAGGCGGCGGCGAAGCGGGTCAGATTACCCTTCGCGCTCTGAGGCGTGAGAAAAACGTAACCGAAAAAATAGTTGCCATAATTGACGACGACACCTCAAAATGGGGCAAATACATTGAGGGCGTCAAGGTTGTAGGCGGCAGGGACGACATTCTCACGGCAGTCAGCAAATACAAAATTGACAGAATCTATATAGCCATTCCCTCCGCCACGGAGGACGAAAAGCGCGAGATCCTCGGAATATGCAACGAGACGGACTGCACACTCAAAAATCTTCCGAGCGCCTACGCCTCTATTGTGGGCGAGATAAACTCCGCTTCATTCAGAAATGTTTCGGTTGAGGACCTGCTCGGCAGAGATACCATAAGGCCGAACCTCGACGAGATTTACAAATTCATTTCGGGCAAAACAATTCTCGTAACGGGCGGCGGCGGTTCAATAGGCAGCGAGCTTTGCAGGCAGATAGCGAGCCATTCCCCCAAGTGTTTAATCATTTTCGATGTCTATGAAAACAACGCCTACGGCATCCAGCTTGAACTGCAGAAGAAATATCCCGACCTCAACCTCAAAACGCTTATCGGCTCCGTGCGCGATTCGAGAAGACTGCAGCAGATTTTTGAAACATATCATCCCGATGTTGTATATCACGCGGCGGCCCACAAGCACGTGCCCCTCATGGAGGACAGCCCCTGCGAAGCGATAAAGAACAATGTCATCGGCACATATAAAACCGCCTACGCCGCGATGATGAACGGCTGTAAGCGCTTCGTGCTCATATCGACCGACAAGGCGGTAAATCCCACCAATGTAATGGGCGCGAGCAAGCGTATATGCGAAATGGTCATTCAGGCGTTCGACCACAAAATCAAAGAGGGCAGGGCGGATGAAATAATCAAGCTTTTCACCCACACCGAGGAGGACGCGGACAATATACCGCTGCCCGAAAAATGCGTAACGGAGTTTGTGGCGGTGCGTTTCGGCAACGTGCTCGGCAGCAACGGCTCGGTTGTGCCCGTTTTCAAAAAGCAGATTGAGGAGGGCGGACCCATCACGGTCACCCATCCCGACATAATCCGTTACTTTATGACAATTCCCGAGGCGGTCTCGCTCGTATTGCTCGCCGGCACATACGCGAAAGGCGGAGAAATATTCGTTCTCGATATGGGCTCGCCCGTCAAAATAGACACCCTCGCGAGAAACCTCATCAAGCTTTCGGGCTTGAAGCCGGATGTCGATATCAAAATCGAATACACCGGTCTTCGCCAGGGCGAAAAACTCTATGAGGAAAAGCTTATGGCTGAAGAGGGCCTGAAGAAGACGGATAACGACCTTATCCACATCGGCAACCCGATTCCGTTTGATACGGATCTGTTCAACACCCAGCTTGTAAAACTTATGAACGCGTCCTACGACAATGATGAGAACATACGCGAAATAATCAGGGAGACGGTTTCAACCTATCAGCCGTCCGAATCCCGATAAGGAGTAAAACGATGAAATATCTTCTGGTTGTCGCGCACCCCGATGACGAGGCGCTCGGAGCGGGCGCATCGATATACAAATTCACAAAAAACGGCGACAAAGCCGACATCTGCGTAATGTCCGGCTCGGCGGACGCCAGAGCGTTCCGCCCCGGTGACGACGAACTCGAGAGCGATATGTTCTCCTGCTTCAGAACGCTCGGAATAGAGCAGTCCTTTATAGGCGATTTCCCGAACATAAAGCTGAACACCGTCGCCCATCTCGACCTTGTAAAGCACATTGAAAACGCCATAAGGCAGTCACAGCCCGACATCGTCATCACTCACCATCCCGCCGATGTCAACAACGACCATCTCCACACATCTCTCGCCTGCCAGGCGGCTGTTCGCCTTTTCCAGAGGCAGCCCGATGTGCCCGCGCTCAGAGAACTGTGGTTTATGGAAGTGCCCTCGTCAACCGAATGGTGCGTCAATACCTCAATGAACAAGTTTGAGCCCGACACCTTTGTTGAAATCGGAAAGGACGGGCTTGAGAAAAAGATTGAGGCGCTCTCGCGGTACAGGGGAGTAGAAAGGGCTTATCCCCACCCGAGAAGCAGGCAGGCAATTGAAGGCCTCGCCGCCTTCAGGGGCGCGCAGTCCGGCTGCGATTACGCGGAGGCGTTTCAGGTTGTATTCAGAAGAATTACATTTTGAGCGGAAGTGGTTTTTTGAATAAAAAAGTATTTCTGACAATAAAACGTGTTTTTGACACGGGCACAGCGGCGGCGGGCGGAATAGTCGCACTGCCCGTAATGCTCGGCACAATGGCGGTCATTCATTTCAATTCCCCCGAGGACCCCGTCATATTCCGCCAGAAGCGTGTCGGTTACAAACAGGAAGAATTCACTATTTACAAGTTCCGCACAATGACAAACGAAAAAGACGCCGACGGCAACCTTCTGCCCGACAGCGTCCGCCTCAAAAACTGGGGCAGGGTCATACGCAAACTGAGCATTGACGAACTGCCGCAGATTGTGAACATCCTCAAAGGCGAAATGTCCTGGATAGGTCCGCGCCCTCTGCTCAAAAACGAAATGGAAGTTATGACCGAAGAGGAAAAGGCGCTTCGCCAGTCCGTGCTGCCCGGAGTTACCGGCTGGGAGGCGGTCAACGAGTCAAAAAGCGATTCGCGCCGCAGAATGGCGGAGTTTGACCTTGAGTATGTGCGCAATATGTCAATTATGTTCGATATAAAAATCATCCTCAGAACCGCGGCTGTAATGCTCGGCGCCGACAGAGCGCCCGATGAACTGCGCGCGCCCGAACTCAGGGAAGAGGAAATAGTCAAATAATTATTCGTGAGGGAAATATGGTTGTTTCCATTCATCAGCCGGATTACATCTCATATCTCGGCTACTTTTACAAAATAAGCAAATCGGATGTTTTCGTGTTTCTGGACGACTGCCAGTTTTCAAACGACAATATGCATCACTGGAACCGCATAAAAACTCCTCAGGGCGAGTGCCGTCTCAAAATACCCGTGGAGCAGCATCTCGGCGACCTCATAAAGGATGTTCGCACCCGCGATGAACTCGGCTGGAAGGAAAAGCATCTCAAAACAATCGAAATGAACTACTCCCGCGCGAAATATTTCGGCGACTTTTTTCCCGCGTTTAGAGAACTTCTTTCGGCTCATTACGACAGCCTCGCCTCAATGAACACCGCGATTAACACCGAAATCGCTCACCGCTTCGGTTTTACGGCGAAAATGCTCAACTCCTCCGAACTGGGTCTCGACACAGTGCGCGAGCAGAGGGTTATAGATATAGTAAAACTCCTCGGCGGCGACACCTATATTTCCGGTCACGGCGCGAAGGCGTATCAGGTGGATGAGCATTTTGAGCAAAACGGAATAAAACTCGTCTATACGGATTATACCCCGATAGAATATACCCAGCAGTGGAAAAAGGCGGGCTTTCTGCCCTGTATGTCGGTTCTCGATTATATATTCAACTGCGGCTTTGACTGGGACTGTGTAGAACGCGCGGTTGAAGAAAAGAAAAAGGCGGCGGATTGATGGAAATCGGCTCATTTATTGAATTGCAGTTTGCAAAAGGAAAAGAATACTACGGCGATGAAAACAACACCGCCCGTCTCAACACGGGAAGAGCGGCGGTTTACCACGCCTTTCGCCTTAGCGGATGCGACGCCGTTTGGCTCCCATATTATCAGTGCGACACCGTGCGCGGCTTTTTAAAAAGAAAAGGTGTCTCCTTAAAATTCTACAATATCGACAGCGGCTTTAACCCCGTCAACCTGAATCCAGGCAGTAATGAGGCGGTTCTGCTTGTAAATTACTTCGGCGTAATGAGCAATGTGAGAATGCAGACGCTCGCTTCCCTTTATAGACACCCGATTATCGACAACTGTCAGGCGTTTTTCGCGAAGCCCGTTGAAAACGCCTTCAACATATATTCCGCGCGTAAGTTCGCCGGTGTGCCCGACGGCGCGTATGTTCTGGGCAAGGGCGCTCAGAACTTCTGTGAGGAATACCCTCAGGGCTTTTCGAGCGACACCTCCGCCTTCCTGCTCGAGCGCATTGAATACGGCTGTGAGGGCAGGGCGTATGAACACAGAACGCTCAACGAAAGCCGGATTGACAGCGAAGACATAATGCTGATGTCAAAACTCACGCGCACAATTCTCGATTCCGTGGATTACGGCGAAATAATCGATAAGCGGCGTGAAAACTTTGAAACGGCGCAATCCCTTTTCGGCGGCGTAAACCGCCTGTGCCTTCAGTATTGCGACAAAAACTGCGTACCGATGGTCTATCCTCTTGTTTACGAGGATGACTCTCTGCTTGAACGGCTTCTCGCCAACGGACATTTCCAGGGGCACTGGTGGAGTTATCTCCTCGATGAAATGCCCGAAAACAGTTTTGAATATTATCTCTCCCGCTATATTATCCCCGTAACAATTGACCAGCGTTACGGCAGGGAGGAAATTGAGTATATCAGGAGTATCGTCTGATGAACGGTTCATCAAAAACAATAGCGGTCGTCGCTTCCGACGGCAGGTCGCTTATAAATTTCCGCGGTCCTCTCATCCGCTCGCTGTCAGCCGCGGGTCACAGGGTAATCTGCGTTTCCATTGAGGAAAAAGAGAAAATGCAATCGGCAATCGCGGGTCTCGGCGCCGAATATATGCAGGTTTCGGGCAGCCGTGTGGGCATAGGCATAGGTGACGGGCTGAAGATGATTAAAGGATACAAAGAACTGTTTTGCTCCGTAAAGCCGGATATCTGCTTTTTCTATATGAGCAAGCCCACTGTTTTCGGCTCGCTCGCGGCGGTTAAAAGCGGAATGAAACATATCAATATACTTGTGAACGGTCTTGAAAACGCCTTTTACAGAAAAGGGCTCAAGGATTTTTTGGTCCGCCTTGTTATGTCTTCCGGCTACCGCTTCGCTTCAAAGCACGCCGACAATGTGTTCTTCCAGAATCACGATGATCTCGAATATTTCAGATCGCACCGTCTGTTAAAAAAACAAAACGCCTCTGTTGTGGGCGGCTCGGGTGTTGATATGGATTATTTCACAAAACAGCCGCTGCCCGAAAAACCAGTCTTTCTTATGGTTGCCCGTCTGCTCCGGAGCAAGGGCATAAGGGAATTCCTTGAGGGCGCAAAAAAACTCAGGCAGGCAAACCCCGAAGCGAGAGTGCTGCTTGTGGGCGGGCTCGACAGCAACGACGAAGCGCTTACAAAGGAACAGCTCGATGAATACATATCGGAGTCGGTAATAGAATACTGCGGCTACAGCGACGATGTAAGACCTTATCTTTCGCAGTGCTCCGTCTTTGTTCTGCCGTCATACCACGAAGGGCTTCCGAGAAGTGTTCTTGAAGCGATGGCAACGGGCAGGGCGGTCATAACAACGGATGTTCCCGGCTGCAGGGAAACGGTGACCGACGGTTTAAACGGCTTTCTCGTGCCCGTGCGCGATTCCGAAGCGCTCGCTTCAAAAATGATTCTGCTTTCAAACGATTCCGCCCTGCGCTCATCCATGGCGGAGGAATCCTATAAAAAATGCCTCGGGAAGTTCGAGGTCGGCAAGGTAAACAAACAGATTACAGAAGCAATGCTTTCATTTACCGGGGAGTGAGGTATAAAAATGTTTACGGATCTTTACGAAAAACTCATTAACAAAGAAGAAAAGCTTTCGCTGGTCGGTCTCGGCTATGTCGGAATGCCGATAGCCGTCGCCTTCGCCAAAAAGGTTGATGTCATCGGCTACGACCTGAACGAAAAGAAAATAGAGCTCTACAAAAACGGCGTTGATCCGACTAACGAGGTCGGCAACGGGGCGATTGCCGCCTCAACGGTTGACTTCACCGCGGACGAAACGAAACTTCGTGAGGCGAAGTTCCACATTGTGGCCGTGCCCACTCCGGTTAACGATGACCACACGCCCGATTTGACTCCCGTTGAGGGCGCGAGCAGAATACTCGGCAGAAATCTCACGGCGGGCTCGGTTGTTGTTTTCGAGTCAACGGTATATCCCGGAGTTACCGAGGAGGTCTGTGTGCCCATACTCGAAAGTGAATCCGGTCTTGTGTGCGGCAGGGATTTCAAAATCGGCTACTCGCCCGAAAGAATAAACCCCGGCGACAAGGTTCACCGCCTTGAAACAATCACAAAAATAGTTTCCGGTATGGATGAGGAGACTCTCGACTGCGTTGCTGAAGTGTATGAGCTCGTGGTTGACGCGGGCGTTCACAGGGCAGAGAGCATAAAAGTTGCCGAAGCGGCTAAAGTTATTGAAAACAGCCAGCGCGATATAAACATCGCCTTTATGAACGAGCTTTCAATCATTTTCAACAAAATGGGAATCGACACAAAGTCCGTGCTCGAAGCGGCGGGAACAAAGTGGAATTTTCTCAAGTTCTTCCCCGGTCTTGTCGGCGGCCACTGCATCGGCGTTGACCCTTATTACTTAACTTACAAAGCGGAGATGCTCGGTTATCACAGCCAGGTCATCCTCGCGGGCAGGCGCATAAACGATGATATGGGCAGGTATGTTGCCGAAAACTCCGTCAAAAAACTCATCAGCGCCGAAAAGCCCGTGCGCAACGCCAGGGTGGCGATTCTCGGTTTCACCTTCAAGGAGAACTGCCCCGACACAAGAAATACCAAGGTTATCGATATTTATAACGAACTGCGCGAGTACGGCATAAATCCCGTTATAGCCGACCCCGCGGCGGACAGCGCCGAGGCAAAACGGCTTTACGGCGTTGACTTCTGCGATATGAAGGATATAAAGAATATGGACGCCGTTATTCTCGCCGTCTCTCACGACTGCTTCAAAAAACTCACGATGAACGATATCGGCTCAATGTTCGGCGAAGGCAGAAAAGTACTCCTTGACATCAAGGGTGTTTTCGACCGCGGCGAATACGAAAAAGCCGGCTATATCTACTGGAGACTCTGATTGCGGGGTGCGAAAATGGGATATAAAGAACTGAAATTCCCCGAAAACTCACTTTTTCTCGTCACGGGCGGAGCGGGCTTTATCGGCTCAAACCTCTGCGAGGCGATTCTCGCCCTCGGCTGCCGTGTGAGATGCCTTGATGACCTGTCAACGGGCAAAAAAGAAAACGCCGATATGTTCTCGGACAATCCGCGTTATGAGTTCATACTGGGCGACATAAAGGATTACGACACCTGCCTCAAAGCGTGCGAGGGCGTGGATTATGTTCTCAATCAGGCGGCGTGGGGCTCCGTACCCAGAAGTATTGAAATGCCCCTTTTCTACTGCGCCAACAACATTCAGGGCACTCTCAATATGCTGGAGGCGGCAAGGCAGAGCGGCGTCAAGAAATTTGTCTACGCCTCAAGCTCATCGGTTTACGGCGACGAGCCGAACCTCCCCAAAACCGAGGGCGTTGAGGGCAATCTCCTCTCACCCTACGCCCTTACAAAACGCTGCGACGAGGAGTGGGCAAAGCAATACACCCGCCATTACTCTCTTGATACATACGGCCTTCGCTATTTCAACGTTTTCGGCAGAAGACAGTCTCCGGACGGCGCCTACGCGGCGGTCATACCGAAGTTTATAAAACAACTGCTCAATGGCGAAACCCCCGTCATAAACGGCGACGGGAAACAGAGCAGGGATTTCACATACATTGAAAATGTTATCGAGGCAAATCTCAGGGCGTGCCTTGCTTCGCACGAGGCGGCGGGTGAGGCGTTCAACATCGCCTACGGCGGCAGGGAGTACCTCATTGATATCTACTACGGGCTCACCGAAGCACTCGGCGTAAATGTTGAACCCGTTTTCGGCCCCGACAGGGCGGGGGATATAAAGCACAGCAACGCCGACATTTCCAAGGCGAAGCGCCTTCTCGGCTACAGCCCGGAATGGTCGTTTGAACGCGGAATAAAAGAAGCGATTGAGTGGTATAAGGAGAATCTGAAATGAGCGCAGACGGCAGAATATCCGTTCTGATGGGAATATACAACTGCGAAAAAACGCTTCCCGACGCGATTGACTCGATAATTGCCCAGACCTATGAAAACTGGGAACTTATTATGTGCGATGACTGTTCAACAGACGGCACTTACGCGGTTGCCGAAACCTACGCCGCGAAATACCCCGAAAAAATCATTCTGCTTAAAAACGAGCAAAATTCAAAACTCGCGTTCACGCTCAACAGATGCCTCGAAACGGCAACGGGTGAATTTGTTGCCCGTATGGACGGCGATGACAAATGCCTTCCGGAGCGCTTTGAAAAGCAGGTTGATTATCTCAGGTCGCACCCGGGCGTGTCTCTTGTGGGTACGGCTATGCAGCGCTTTTATAACGACGGCAGCTACGGAGCGGTTGCGTTCTGCCCTGAACACCCGGACCGCTTTACTCCGCACCAAAACGGACCTTCCTTCAACCATGCTACGGTGCTCGCCTACAAAAGCGTTTTTGACGCGCTGGGCGGATACCAGGTTCTGCCCCGCACGGTCCGCGGGCAGGACAGGGATTTGTGGTTCCGCTTTTTCAAAGCCGGATACAAAGGCGACAATATGCCCGACGCCCTTTATCTTGTAAGGGAGGATGTCGAGGCAATCAACCGCCGCACTTTCAAAGACAGATGGATTTCTTTTCAGACAGAAATTTACGGTTACAAACTGCTTAATTATCCGCTTCACTGGTATATAATGCCGGTTATCCGCCTTTCAAAGGCGTTCGTCCCGCGCAGGCTTCAGCTGCTTTACCGCGATTATCAGACGAAAAAATCAAAATAAAACAGGGAGGAAACGGGCTGTGACATTTACCGCGAAACTCAAAAACCGCATAAAACAAAACGACCTTGCCCGTATCCTCATTGAGGAGCGCAAGCGCAAAAAATACGAAAAACTCGCGAAAACCGTGCCGGACAGAGAATTTATTGAGTCGCTCTATGAAAAACGGATCGGCAGAAAGCCCGATCTCGACAATCCGCGCACCTTCACCGAAAAACTCCAGTGGCTGAAACTCAACTACCGCAATCGGGACATCCCCCTCGCCTCGGATAAATATGAGGCGAAAAAATATATTGAACGCGCGGGCTTTCCCGACCTGCTCATACCCACGCTCGCGGTTTATGACAGCGCCGATGAAATAAGCCCTGACGACCTGCCCGAAAAATTCATTATCAAGGCAACCCACGGCAGCGGCTGGAATTTTATATGCACGGATAAAAACAGTTTTGATTTAAAAAGAAAACGCAGAATAATGAACTCCTGGCTTAAGCAGAATCTTTATGTTTACGGCAGGGAATGGAATTACAGAGAGCAGACCCCGCGCCTTATTGTTGAGCCGCTGATTGACGACAAACCGCTTGTGGATTACAAATTCCTGTGTTTCAACGGCGTTTGCAGGGCGGTACAGGTCAATCACGACGAAAACGGTATCCACTATGTCGATTATTATGATTCCGACTGGAATCTTTACCGGGATATGAGCTCGGGAACGGCGGATATTTTCGGCAAAGCTATAGATAAACCGAAAAAATTCGATAGAATGAAAGAAATCGCTGAAAATATTTCCGGGAAATTTCCTTTTGTCCGTGTGGATTTCTACAACGTGGATGAAAAGATTTATTTCGGGGAAATGACATTTTTCCCCGGCAGCGGCTTCTGGCGCATAACCCCCGAAAAATATGATAAAATGTTCGGCGAGTGGCTGAATATTGAGGAACTGTTTAATGAGCAAAATTGTCAGAATAATTGAAAACAGAATAAACGGGCTGCCGCAGAAGTTTTATCTTTCAAAAATCAGATACGGCGAAAAGATTGCCATACGCAGAAAAAAACAGATTTTTGAAGAGATAAAATGGAGCGATGAAAAGCGGAAACAGTTTGACGCTTTCTGGCTTAGTTCATACGGCAAAAAAATAAAGCCGTATTGGCATAAACTTTATGAAAGCGCAAACGGTGTTTATCACTTTGACTATTTCCCTGAAAACCTTTATTCAACGGAACTTGAGCCGCTTTTGAATCCTACCGAATACTGCAGGGTGTTCAGCGACAAAAATCTTACTGAAGCAATATACGGCAGTGTGGAAGAGGTGCATTTTCCCGTTACGATTCTCGCAAACTGTAACGGCTGCTTTTCGGACGGCAAGGGAAGAACGCTCAGTAGCGGTGAAGCGACAGACTTGCTTCAAAACATCGGTAAATGCGTTATCAAGCCTTCCGTTGATTCCGGCTCGGGCAAGGGCGTTATGTTCGCTGAGTTTTGCAAGGGGATTGATATTAATTCTGATAAAACCGTCGAAAGCATCTTTTCAAAATATAAAAAGGATTTTGTTGTTCAAAAAATACTGAAAAACGCAAAAACACTTTTTGATATTTATCCAAATTCGCTTAATACATTCAGAGTGATTACATATATAGTCGATGGCAAAGTGTGTTCAGCCCCTGTATCTTTGAGAATAGGCGCAGGCGATAATAAAGTTGACAATATACATAAAGGCGGTCTTGTTGCCGGAGTAAACGGTGACGGCACTTTGAAAAAATACGCCTATCAGCTCGGGTACGGTGACAGCAAAACAAGATTCACAGCCCATCCCGACACGGGAATGGTGTTTGAAAAATATTATGTCGGCGATGTGAGAAAAATGATATCCGCCGCCGAAAAACTCCACGCCGTAACCCCGCAGCTCGGCATTATTTCGTGGGATATGACATTTGACGAAAATGATAATGTAGTTTTGATTGAGGCAAACTGCCGTGAGCAGTCGGTCTGGTTTCCGCAGATAGTAAATGAATGTCCGCTTTTCGGCGATAACACCGAATATATGATTAATCTTATCAGGCGTTAGTTTATGCAAAAAATAAAAATTCTTTTTGTTCTTGAAAATCTATCCGGCGGCGGAGCGGAAAAAGTGTTGGTCAATCTTGTGAACAATATGAGTTCCGCCCGGTTTGACATAACCGTTATGACTTTGTTTGATGACGGCCACAACTCCCGGCTGCTCGGCGATTCCGTCAGATATATTTCCTTAAAGCGCAAAAAAATAAAAGGCATACGGCTTCTCACAAAATTCCTGCCAAAACGCCTTTTATACAGGTATTATATAAATGACGACAGTTACGATGTAACGGTTGCTTTTATGACCGGGGTGCCGACCTTTGTTGTCAGCGGTTCAAAGGCGAAAAAAATCGCCTGGCTTCACGGAGAATTTTTTGAAAGCAAAAGGATTTATAACCTCGGATTAAAATCTGTTTACAATAAGTTCGACGCAGTTGCGGGTGTTTCCGATTATGTCTGTGAAAGTTTCAGAAACGCCATTGACCCCGCGATAAATCCCGTTACCGTTTACAACACCAACGATGTTTCAAATATTATTTCTCTTGCGGAAGAGGACTGCGTTCTGCCGTTTGAAAACGGTGCTCCGGTAATCTGTTCCGTCGGGCGCACGGTAAAGGAAAAGGGCTTTGAACGCCTTGTTGATATTGCGGTTAAGCTGCGCGGCGAAGGTACGGCTCTCAATCTGCTCATTGTCGGCGACGGCGACAGATACAAGGATTTAGCCGCGAAGGTTAAGGAAAACGGGGCGGAGGATTATATTTATCTGTCCGGTTACGACACAAATCCGTATAAATACCTCGCGAAGTCCGATATGTTTGTCTGCTCCTCGTTCACCGAGGGACTGAGCACCGCGCTCACCGAAGCGGTTATTCTCGGTCTTCCCTGTGTTTCAACGAATGTTTCCGGTGCAAAAGAAGTGCTCGGCGAGAATAACGAATACGGCATTGTAACGGGTAAAACGGACGATGAACTTTATAACGGCATAAAAGCCCTGCTTTCGGATGAAAGTTTAAAGGAACATTACGCCGATAAGGCGGAGGAACGCTCCGCATTTTTCAACACGGAAAACACCGTAAAACAGGCGGAAGAACTGTTCAGAAAAATTTTAAAAGAGAGATTATAAATGAAAAAAGGATTTATAACTATTGCGACCGGGAAAAAGCATTATCAGCAAATTGCGGCTAATCTGGTTATATCATATCGAAGGTTTTCCAAGAATCCGTTGCCATTTGCGGTAATATGTGAAGAAGAAAATGAATACACTGCTTTATTTGATGATGTTATTATTACTGATGAAGCTACACATTCTTTTATGGACAAGTTTTTACTGCTTAAACTCTGTCCTTATGATGAAACTATTTTTATTGATGCCGACTCATTATGTTACGGTGACTTAAATATCTTTTGGCAATTGTTTGAAAACGCAACAGATTTTTCCGCATTTGGTGTAGATTCTGAGCTGAACGACAGAAGCGCCGCTTGGTATTATGTTGAAGATGTCTGGAAATATAAAAATTATATTAAATATAAAAGCAGAATGCACGCCGGTGTCATGTTTTTCAGAAAAACCGATAAACTTTTGAAGATGTATGATGATTGTAATGATATTATTTCTAATTTTGATAAGTTGCATTTCCACACATGCCCGACTTCGAAAGATGAGTGTGTTTTTGACATTGCAATGCCGATGAACAATATGAAAAGCGTGAAGGAAGATTCCCGTTTGTTTGGTTGTTACAGATATTTGTCTCACAAAAAAACCGATATGTTTATGCCGGATTTTTCTTATTATCACGAAAATGTGGGATTTGTTAAAAACAGCATTTTGCTTCATTTTGGAACATTCTATACATACGGTCCGCTTTATCAATTTGATACCGAGTGCTTAAAATTATTAGAAAACAATAAAAACGGTAGATTAAGTATTGTTGATAAACTGTTATACAAATACAAAATGAAACTGTATTATCTAAAAATAAAATATGAAATAAAACGATTTTTTAAAAGAGTTATCAATAAATTATTAAGGCAACATAAAGATATATAAAGTAAGGAGGCGGCGGCATTGATATTCTGGATAATGTTAATATGGATTTTTGCCGTCACTTACCTTCTTCAGCCGAAGATCTGCCGGCGAACCCTCGCCGATGACGGCGTTTATGATTACAAGGCGACCGTCGGCTTCAGCGTTATTCTGTTTATTGTTCCGCTGTTTTTTATTGCCGTAAGAAGCGAATTCGGCGATACGGGCTCCTATATCGGCACATTCAATAACGCGCCTACGGATATGTCAATGTTCAATGATTTCATTAACAGAACAGACAAATCCTACTTTTTCTATGCTCTGTTGATGTTTTTCAAAAACTATATCAGCGACAATGCCCAGTGGTGGATAGCGGCAATAGCGATATTTCAGTCGGTGCTTGTTATTTATACCTTCCGCAAATACTCCTGCGATATGGGGCTCACGGTGTTTATGTTTATGGCTTCCGGTATTGTATGTAACTGGATGTGCAACGGAATACGCCAGTTTTTAGCGGTCTGCGTCATCTTTGCCTGCACACAGCTGCTGATTGACAAAAAGTGGTATTTCTACATTCCCGTTGTTCTTCTGATGATGGGCGTTCTGCCCATAACCACGCGATTCGGCTGGGCAGCTCCGCCTTGGTATCTCTGCGGCGTTCATCAGTCAACCCTCGTTATGCTGCTCGGCTGCTTTTTTATTCAGGGCAAAGCTTTCAGTAAAAGAGTGTGGATTCTCGCCGCGGTTTTCGTCGTGCTCGTAATCACAGGCGGGCTGGACGCCGTGCTTGACACCTCAGTTGAAAACACAACCTATGTAAAGGATATGGAATATGTTGACGCAGACACCGGCACAAGCTGGTTCAGGGTTATTGTTGAGTCCGTTCCGTTTGTTATGGCCTTTGTGGCAAGAAACGAACTGAAAAAGGAGGAATTGCCGCCGATAATATCGCTTTCGGTCAACGCCTCCGTGGTTACAACGGTTCTTTATATAGCAAGCGCGTTCACCAGCGGCATTTATGTAGGCAGGCTCCCGATTTTTACCGAGATGTATAACTTCATTCTGCTTCCGTGGCTTATAAAGCACCCCTATAAAAAATACAGGCAGCAGTTTACAATAGTTATGATTCTCGGCTATCTGGTTTACTTTTATTATCAGGTCAATATTGCATGGGCAAGCTCGCCATATCAGAGTGAACTTTTGGGTGTTTATTAATAAGGAAAATATGAAAATCAGTATTGTTATTCCGATTTATAATCTTGAAAACTACATATCGGCGACTCTTGACAGTGTTTTTGCGCAGACCTATACGGATATTGAAGTTATAGCCGTTGATGACGGCTCAACCGATGAAACGCCGTCAATACTTGATGCGTATGCGGAATCAGAGCCGCGCCTTAAAGTTATTCATAAACTAAATGAAGGCGTTTCAAAAGCGCGGCTTACAGGCATAAAGGCAGCCTCGGGGGAATATATCGGCTTCGTTGACGGAGATGATAAAATCGACCCGGATATGTATGAGCGCCTGATTTTAAACGCCGTCAGATACAGAGCGGACATTTCCCACTGCGGTTACAGAAGGCTCAATCCGGACGGCACGGTAAGCTATTATTACAACACAGGCGATGTGATTGTTCAGAATAACGAACAGGGGTTATACGATTTGCTTGAAGGCGCAAAAATAGAGCCGGGTTTATGGAATAAGATTTTCCGGGCTTCCCTTTTTTCAAATGTTACAGACAATCCCGAAATGGATTTTTCGCTGAAAAACAATGAAGATTTACTGATGAACTATTTCCTTTTCAAATCTTCGGAAAAAAGTGTTTTTGAAGATTTCTGCCCCTATCAATATATTGTGCGCAGTAACTCTGCTTCAAAAGGGGCGGTCAGCGTAAATAAACTTTCGGACCCGATAAAAGCGGCGAAAAAAATATATTATGATATTGATAATAATCAAAAACTCAAAAAGTCAGCAGCTCGACTGTATGGAATAAAGCTTGTAAACGCGGCTGCGTACGGCGGTAAAAAAAACAGCGAGATTGCTTTCGCCATAAAATCCGCACGAAAAGAACTGAAAAGTTTTTTGCCACAGTATATTAAAAACTCGCCGGGCAAAGTCAGCACAATCAAAACAGTTTTTGCGGCTTATTTACCCGGATTATACAGTGCAATTCATACCGTTTATCTGAGCAGGAGAAAGTAGATGCTATTTAATTCACTGGAATTTATACTGTTCTTTCCGATTGTCGCAACAGTATATTTTGTTATCCCGCATAAATACAGGTGGGCGTTCCTTCTTGCCGCAAGTTATTTTTTCTATATGAGCTGGAATCCCGCTTATGCGTTGCTCCTTCTTACATCAACCGCTGTCACATACACCGTCTCAATGCTGATTCCCAAAAGAAAGACCGCAGGCGCAAAAAAAACACTGCTCGCATTATGTGTTACAGTAAACCTCGCAATTCTGTTTACTTTTAAATACTTTGAACTTTTTACATCCGGTTTATACTTTGTTCTTGACCGTCTGAATGTGCAGTATTCACCCGTAGGTTACTCGCTTCTGCTTCCGGTAGGGATTTCATTTTATACATTTCAGGCGCTCGGTTACGCGATTGATGTTTACAGGGGAGACATAGAGCCTCAGAGGCATTTCGGCAAATACGCTCTTTTTGTGTCTTTCTTTCCACAGCTTGTCGCCGGACCGATTGAGCGCAGTAAAAATCTTTTACCCCAATTTGATGAAGTACACAGCTTTAATTATAATAATGCCGTGAACGGTCTTAAACTGATGCTTTGGGGCTATTACAAAAAAATCGTTATAGCAGACACGGTCTGCGTTGCGGTTAACACGGTGTTCAACAATATAAAAGTATTTGACGGCTTGGCGATAATTATTGCAACACTGTTGTTTTCAATCCAGATTTTCTGTGATTTTTCGGGTTACAGCGATATTGCAAGGGGTTGCGCTCTTGTAATGGGCTTTAAACTTATGAAAAACTTTGACCACCCGTATTTCTCGCATTCTCTAAGAGAATTCTGGAGCCGCTGGCATATTTCTCTGTCAACATGGTTTAAAGACTATTTGTATATCCCTTTGGGAGGAAACCGCAAAGGAAAGCTTCGCCGATATATTAATCTGCTTATTACTTTTCTTGTCAGCGGCCTGTGGCACGGGGCAAATATCACTTTTGTTGTCTGGGGCGCCATTCACGGCGTGTGCCAGATTATCGGCAGAATCACAAAACCGTTCAGAGACAGAATTTTCAGATTTAATTCCGAAAGCAAAGTGTATTGTGTGCGTAACGGAATCAGCGTAATCATAACATTTGTTACGGTGAGCATTGCGTGGATATTTTTCAGAGCGGATTCGGTATCGGACGCTGTTTACGCGGTAATACATCTTTTTGACTGGGGCTCACTCAGCTTCTCATATATTTTCAGCGAGTTAAAACTCATTTTCGGTACACGCGCCGAGTTTTACAGGCTTGCGGCCACGGTTCCGCTTTTTATTGTTCTTTCGGTTTTTGACAGGTATAAATCCCTTAACGCGGCTTTTTCAAAACTGCGTTTGCCGGTAAGGGCTGTAATTTATGTCCTGTTTGTAACATATATTTTGCTTTTCGCACGCGCCGAGATGCAGGATTTTATATATTTTCAGTTTTGACAGGGGCTTGTTTGTGAAGAATAATTGTTTGAAATTTATAGTGAAATTAGCGGCACTGCTGCTGTTGGTTTGCATAGTGGTCGGAACAATCAATTTCGCGTATGTGAGGGGTTATTATTACCGGGACGTCTACGGCGAAATAGATAAAATGAAAAATGTTCCTTATAATATAACAATGGCAAATTTCGGCACAAGCCACGGTCTTTCCTGCTTCAGATACCCTGAAAATGATAAATCAAAATTTAATTTCGCTCTTTCGGGTGAGGATATCTACCACGATTTTGCGACATTGAAACAGTTTACAAGCCATCTTGAAAAGGGATGCATAGTAGCGATACCCACTTCGTATTTTTCATTTTGTATGTCAACAGATGAGCCTTCTCAGAAAAGATATTATATTTATCTTGACCGCAAATATATCAGGGGTTTCAGCTTTGAATCGCTGATTAACGCTAAATACATTCCGGTACTGAGAAGCGGTGAATTCATAATAAAGGATTTAATTAAAGACCAGGAGCGCGACATCGGCGCCGAAATGATGGATAACTCTGCCGCCGATAAGGAATCAACCGAATCCCTTACGGAAGTTACCGGCAATATTCCCGCGCAATCCGAGAGCGGAAATTCCGACGCGCAGTTAGTCGCCCACGCAAAAGGCAGAGCGGAAAGCTGGCGTTCGGGTTATATGGTCGCGGGCAAAATATACACCGAAAAAAACACACAACTGTTAATTGAAATGGTAAACTACTGTTACGACATGGGCTTTAAGCCGCTGCTTGTTACCACTCCGGTTTATTATGCGTTAAATGAGAGGTTTGCTGAAAACGAAATCAACGAATGCTATTTTGAACCGATAAACCGGGTTGTTGAGGCAACAGGAGTTCCGTATCTCGATTTGTCGCATGATTCCGAGCTTTCGGCAAATCCGGATTATTACTCCAACAGCGACCATATGAACTCCGCAGGCGCAGAAGCTTTTTTTGAAAGATATACGGAATTCTTATCTGAAATAGGTTATTCCGCAGGGTGATAATATGGATTTAATCAGCGTAATTGTTCCCGTTTACAATGTGGAAAAATATCTCGATACCTGCGTTGAGTCAATCGTCTCCCAGACTTATGACAATCTCGAAATAATCCTTGTTGACGACGGCTCAACGGATTCCTGCCCGCGCATCTGCGACGAATGGGCTGCAAAAGACCCGCGCGTTAAAGTTATTCACAAGGAAAACGGCGGGCAGGGGGAAGCGAGAAACCTCGGCATTGACGCAGCCGCGGGCGATTATATCGGCTTTGTTGACAGCGACGATATTATCTCGCCCGTGATGTATGAGCGCCTGCTGAACGCTCTCACGGAAAACGGCGCCGATTTTATACAATGCGCAATGGTTAAATTCGGCACTTACCCGTTCGCGGGTTTCGGTTCCGCAGGGGCGGTTACCAATCGCCCGCGTGTTCTCACAAACGGTGAAGCCGTAAAAGCCCTTATCGCGGAAGGAGCGATAACCTCAACCTGCCCGAGCATTCTTTTAAAAGCCGGAACGGCAAAGAAAGTCAAATTCGACACCGGCGTAATAAATGAGGATGTTATGTGGGTTTACCGGGCCGTCCGCGAATCGGGAAAAATACTGCTGACCGATGAGGTGCTCTATGCGTATTATCAGCGTGATGGCAGCACTATGAACAGCACCTACACCGAAAAACGCTTTGACGCCATCCACGCCTCATCACAGCGTGCGAGAGAGATAAAGACCGATTATCCCGACCTTTTCCCATTTGCGGAACGCGCCTGCGCGGGACTGTGTATGTACCATTACCAGTGGCTCTGCCGGCTCGGCAATACGGAGGAATATAAAGACTTTCGCCGCCGCCTGCATAAAGAGTTCCTCTCGCGCGATTTAAGAGCTGTTTATTCGGTAACGGATTTAAAATATATATTATGGTACACCGCGTTCCGGCTTATGCCCGCGCTAACCTGCAGAATCAGAAATCTTCTCAGAATAGGACTGTAAAAATGCCTTTAATCAGTGTAATCGTCCCCGTTTACAAAGTTGAAAAATATCTTGAGCGCTGTGTTGACAGCATTCTCTGTCAGTCGTTTGCCGATTTTGAACTCTGGCTTGTCGATGACGGTTCTCCGGACGGCTGCCCCGCGTTGTGCGACTCTTACGCCGCAAAAGACGGCAGGGTAAGAGTCATACACAAGGAAAACGGCGGACTTTCCTCCGCGCGCAACGCGGCGCTTGACAGGGCAGCGGGCAAATATATCTGTTTTGTTGACAGCGACGATTACATTACATCCGATGCTCTCGAAACTCTTTACACAGCCCTTACCGAGACCGGCTCCGATATAGCAACCGGCAATATGGTGAGCATAGACGAAAACGGCGAAACAAAGGATTTTTACACTCCCACGAAAGAAAGAAAGGTGCTCGAGGGCGAGGAAATATTATCAACGATGAATCAGCCCTGCGCCTGCAACCGCCTTTACAGAGCGGGAATATTCAGAAATGTCCGCTTCCCCGAGGGGCGGCTTTATGAGGATGTTTTTGTATATCACAAAATTCTTTCACAGACAAAGCGTATGGTGTTTACCGGCAAAACGGATTATTACTATCTTATCCGGCAGGACAGCATTATGCACTCGGAGTACAACATCCGCTTTACAGATATAGTTTTCGCTATAAAGGAGCGTTACGAGTGGCTTGATTCCATCGGGCAGAAAAAACTCGCGAACGAAGCGCGTTTGTTCGTATATTCCCGCGTGGCGGCAGCTTACGCGAATCTCGACAGAACCGTTCCCGAAAACAGAGAAAAACTGCGTGAAATAAAGGATATTTATATAAGTTGCTATCGCGTGCTGATGAATGACCGTTCACTCGGAGTAAAGCAGAAAATACGCCTTTTCCTGCTGAGATATCTGCCCGCGGTTCACACAAAATTTTTCGGAAAGGAAATGCCTTTGGCGCTGGGATGAAAAATGAGCCCGAAAATCAGTGTTATCATTCCCGTTTATAATGTTGAGCAGTATCTGCGCGAGTGCCTTGACAGCGTGGTTTCACAGACTCTCGCCGATATAGAAATAATCGCGATAAACGACGGTTCGCCCGACAATTCACTTTCAATTCTTAAAGAATATGAAGCAAAAGACACCCGCGTAAAAATAATCGACAAGCAGAACGAAGGTGTGGGCAAAGCGCGAAACGACGGCATTAAAGCCGCCGCAGGCGAGTTCGTTGCCTTTATGGATTCGGACGATTATTATCCGTCCGAAAAAGTGCTTGAGATTCTTTATGACTCAGCCGTAAAAACCGGCGTGAAAATCTGCGGCGGGGTAAAAGTGAAGCTTAACATCGGCGGCTCTCTCGAAAAACAGGAACCCTGTTTTGAAGAGGCGGGGCTTCAGTTTAACGCAAACGGTCTTACAAAATATACCGATTACCAGTATGATTACGGATATACTCAGTTTATATTTGAACGCAGGCTGCTTACGGAAAACGGCATTTGCTTTCCGCCGTATAAACGCTTTCAGGATCCGCCCTTTTTCGTCAGGGCGATGGCTGCGGCAGGGGAGTTTTATATGACGGAGTGCGAGAGCTACTGTTACAGAATGGTCCCCGCCGAAACAAAATATTCCGTAAAAAATACGGTGGATTTTCTTCACGGGTTAATCGACAATATTGAGTTTTCACGGCGGAACAATCTCGCGAAACTTCACTGCCTGTGCACAAAACGGCTCGACGGAGAGGGTTCGTTTATGGCAATAAAGAACCTGCAGGAAGACGACGTAAAACAGATTATCTCCCTTTTAATCAAAGCAACCGCTGTGATTGACACCGTCTGGCTCAGAGAAAGCGGCTTTGAACTTCCCGAGCCGTTTGTTCCCGATGTTTTCGATTATATGATAACAACCGCCGCAAAATACGAAGCACTGCGTAAAAACAAATTTCTGAAGATTGTGAAAAAAATTACCGGCTGATAAAGAGGTTCTGAAATGGGAAACAGCATTATTGCCCGCGCCGAGCATCGGCTTTACATCGATAACAAACGCAGAAAACTAAAGAATAAAAGCCCTTCGATTATCGCAAATAATTGCAACGGAGGAACAATTGCGCACGATCTTGGATTGCAGTTCAACAGCCCGCTTGTTAATGCCGGAATGTATGCGGAATACTACATTAAGTTTTTGCGCGATATTGAACATTATTTTAATCAACAGTTAAAACGCATTGAAGATGATAAAGACGGCTGGTTTGTCGCTCAGTGTGATGATATTCAGATTCTTTTAGGTCATACAAAAACATATGAGGAGTCACTTGCGAATTGGGAAAGAAGAAAAAAGCGTTTTAATCCCGATAATATGTTTATTCTTTTCTGCGATAAAATGGGTTGCACTTACGACCAAATCGCCGAGTTTGACTCTCTGCCGTACGCCCACAAAGTCATTTTCACCCACAAACCATATCCCGAATTCAAAAGCGCTTATTATATGAAGGGATTTGAAAACGAAGGAGAAGTCGGAGTCCTCTCCGACTGGAAACCCGGTTTTTTAAAACGCCGTTATCTTGACGATTTTGACTATGTCGCTTTTTTAAACGGCGAAATATATAACTTTTCACGGGAGTAATGTCTATGAAGCATCTTTCCGGCAATTACAATCTCAAAACAGGCGAATACACCGACCGCTCGTGCGGTGTTTATTCACACTCTGAAAACGGCGTTTCGGTTTATGTTTACGGCAGCGTTACAGCGGAAAACACGCTTAACAACGGCAGCACACTTCTGCGTTTATACAGCAGCTATGGCACGGATATCACAAAGCATCTGAGCGGTACATACATCGCGGCGTTTTATGAAAAAGAAACGGGCGTTCTCCGTCTTTTCCACGATCGCGCCACTTCTCCCGTCGCGCTTTATTATGTTCAGAACGCAGACATCCTCTTTTTATCAACATCGCTTAAAGAACTGCTGAAAAAATCGAAAATCAGCCGTTCGTTTAACGAGAGCGCCGTGGAGGAGTTTCTGCTAAACGGTTTTATTTACGGCGACGCCACTCTCGTTGAGGGCGTAAAAAAACTGCGGGCGTACAAATCCCTTGAAGCGTCGTGCGGTACGGTTAAACATATCGATGCGGTTTATCCCATGAGGGAAATGACTCCGGGTCAGGCGCTTGACTGTTTCAAACAGACTCTTGATGACGCCGTAAAAAACTGTATTGACGGTGACGAAACCGCCTGTTTCCCGCTTTCAAGCGGATACGATTCAAATTATATCGCCTATGTTTCAACGGAAATATGCGGCAAACAATCCACCGCCTTTTCCGTGGGCGGCAAACGCGGTAAAAACGAACTGCCTCTTGTTAAAGAGAATGTAAAGTATTATAAAAACCTCGAGCTTAAATCAGCTGTCACGGACGGCGGCTCGCTTAAAAATCTGCCGGATATAGTATATCGTCTTGAGGGCAATGTTTACGAAAGCGGAATATTTCTTCAGTATGAGCTTATGAAGCTTGTAAGCGAAAGCGGAGTGAAAAAGCTTGTATGCGGCGAGTGCGCCGACCAGGTGATGAATGTAAACTACCATAAAAAAGACAGAATTTACCCCGAAAGCCCCGACGGCAAACCGATTTATTATGAATTCAGCGAATATCCCTATATTTTCAGCAGTTATCTCATTTTCAAAAAGAGCGGAATCCTCGCGAATTCCTTCGGGATTGAAACGGTTTATCCGTATCTTGACGAAAATGTTATTTCCGTCTGCGCCCCGCTCGGCACAATAAGTATGAAAGACAAACGCGTGCATGTCGCAAATTGCCGCGCCTGCCTCAACCCCGAAATATTTAAAAATATGAGCAAAAAGGGCGGCTCAACCGATTGCCGCTCACTGTTTGAAAACGATGAAGAGATAAAAGCGTTTTTCAAAAAAATCGAAGGTACGGAGTTTTATAAAAAGTATTCCGGGTTGATTCTCAGCGACAGCGCTTTCAAAAAGGAAAAATTAAGCGCTTCAAAGCGCATTAAAACAATTATCCGCAACATTATTCTTTCGCTTCTTCACAAAAAGAACGATGACAGCTATCTTGTTGAAATGAAACTGCGCGCTTATCTTTGCGCCGCCTATCTGATTATATTCAAAAAGCTTTTCATAGAAACGGACGGCTTTGAGCTCGACGGCTGCGACATTGCTTTCGAAGATTTTATAAAATAGGAGAACACAAGTGGGAAAACCTGATTTTGACGACAACCTGCAGTTTGACACCGTGGTTGAGCCGAAGAACAAACTTCTCGACCTCGACCTTAAAGAACTGTGGAAATACAAGGATCTTATACTGCTTTTTGTTAAAAGAAATTTCATTTCGCAATACAAGCAGACAGTTCTGGGCCCCGCCTGGGCAATTATTCAGCCGCTGCTTACAACCGTGGTGTTTACTATTGTTTTCGGCAATATAGCGGGGCTGGCTCCCGGCGGAGTGAACAGCTTTGTTTACTACCTCTGCGGCAATGTTTTCTGGCAGTATTTCGCCTCGTGCCTGACGATGGTCAGCCATACGTTTACCGGCAATTCCGGTATTTTCGGCAAGGTCTATTTCCCGAGGATGGTTCTGCCCGTGTCAACCGTTATAACAAATCTTATATCGCTCGCCATTCAGTTTTCGTTTTTCCTTGTCGCTTGGGTGATTTTCCTTTTTATTCCCGGCGGCAGTATGACCCCCGGCTGGCAGATAGCGCTTCTGCCGCTCCTGATTTTTGAACTTGCGCTTCTGGGGCTCGGCTGCGGAATCGTCATATCGGCGCTCACCACAAAATACCGCGATCTCGCTATGCTGGTGTCGTTCGGCGTGCAGCTGTGGATGTACGCGACACCCGTTGCCTACCCCGCCGAAATGTTCTCGGGTTCAAAGGTCGAATTCCTTTACTGGTGCAACCCGACCTGCCCGATAATCGAAACAATCCGCTACGCCTTCCTCGGCGGCAGCGCCGCGCAGTTCCGCCCGGAAATGTGGGGCATAAGCTGGATTACCACTTTTATTATTCTGTTTATCGGCATCCTCCTTTTCAGCAGGGTGGAAAAAACATTTATGGATACGGTTTGATATGAATTGTTTGTCGAATCACCGGACTGATTAAAGCCGAAGCAAAAGGCGAGAACGGAGAATTCCGGTTGTATCGTTTGACTTGTATCAATAGTGTGAATGAGGTGGAAAAATGATTGAAACAGCAAAAAAATGGATAAACGAACATAAGGGATTCGTCAACTATTTTCTCATCAGTTGTTTTGTTACGGTGCTCGATATAGCCGTTTCTTTCGGCTTGGAAAAATGTCTGGTTTTGTTCTTTGAAGCCGATGCTTCAAAAGCCGCTCTCGCGGGAAATGCAGCGGGCGTGATTACGGGATTTATAGTTCAGTATTTTTTATGCACAAAAAAAGTATATGCCGGCAGCAATGCGAAAACACTGATTATTTTCTTCCTTACCTGGCTCCTTAGCCTCGGGCTCGCGGAGGGAATTATCTATGTTGTGAGAACGCTGATTTTCAAGGATGCCGATGGCGTTGTTTATTTCCTTGTAGGTAAGGCGTTTTCAATTGTAATACCTTTCTTCTTTACTTATTTTTTAAGGAAAGCGCTTATACCGTCAAAACCGGATGAAAAAAATGAAGAAAAAAATGTACAGGAGGGTGCAGGAAATGAATAAACTGTATGTCTTTTTGCCCTGTTATAACGAAGAAGATAACATAGGATTACTCATAGAAGAGTGGATGAAACAAAAAGAAAAGTTGAACGAAAGCGGCTATGAACTCCTTTTGAGACCCATTGACGATTGCAGCAAAGACAACACAAAAAAGATTATTGAAGAAAAAGCCGTTTTATATCCTGAAAATGTGGCTCTTATTGCTCACGAAGTCAACAAAAATCTACGCGGCGGCTTGAATACAGGAATCTCGTTTTTCCTTGAAAATGCCGGTGAATCCGATTTGATGGCGTTTATGGACGGCGACAATACCCACAATCCAAAATATATTCACAGCATGATTGATAAGCTTAAACAGAATAATCTGGATTGCGTTATCGCGTCCCGTTACTGCAGTGATTCGGGCGTTGTCGGTGTTGCTACGCACAGGGAATTCTTCAGTGATATGGCGAAGGTTTACTACTCGTTTATGCTCAGAGTGCCCGGTGTAAAGGATTATACCTGCGGATACAGGTTGTATAATTACAGCTCTGTTGCGAATCTCGTGAAAAAATTCGGCAGTGAACCGATTAAAGAACAAAGCTTTGCCTGTATGATGGAATTTTTGTACAAACTCCATCTGAGCGGCTCTGAATTCGGCGAGGTCGGTTTTGAACTTCGTTACGATTATAAACTCGGTGAAAGTAAAATGAATGTTTTCAAGACTGCAAAGGATAGTCTTTTAACGGCGGTTAAGCTCAGATTTATAAAAAAATAAAGAGGACGGTATGAAATCATTAAAAGCACTGTATATTGAATGCGGCGATTATTTCCGCAAAAACATTGCAAAGGCAATGCTGGTTGTTGTTGCGATGGTTCTGGCCTACGGCTTTTATTGCACATCATATACTATAAATGTCGACGATGTTTTTGACTCTTTCTGGAACGGCGGAAGGCTTATTGCCGCCGGCAGATTTACGGGCTATCTGATTCAGGCAGTTACCGGATTTATGACTTACAGCCCGTTTTTTACAATTTTTCTGGCTCTGTGCATATATTTTGTTTCCGGGCTTACAATGGCGGTTGTCATAAACGGCAGCGCAAACGGCAAACTTTCTTCAAACGCCTTGTTTATATTCTGGATTATGTTTGTAACATATCCGATTATAAGCGAGCAGATCGTTTATCCTATTATTGTTCTTCTCGCGCTCGGATATCTGATGATTACGGTTGCGGTTTATCTTATCAACGGCTTCTTTGAATCAAAGTCACTGAGTAATATTCTGATTGCCGCAGTGCTGATTATTATATCCGTAGATTTTTATGAGGCTTTCGCAAGTGTGTTCCTTACACTTATGATGGTCACCGTTATAACCCGATTCTGCTTTTCAGAAGAAGAAAAACAGCTCACTTTCAAAAAAACAGCTGGAAGAATTATTACGGCAACATTAATAATGCTTGCCGCCATAGTTATCAGATTTATTATAGCGAAAGCCGTGCTGTTTATTTATTACGGAACAACCCACGCGGGCTACGGCGGCAACAATCAGGTTTACTGGAACCAGCTCGGTGTTTTTGACTGCTTTATCTGGCTTGTTAGAACGGTATTCTTCTATTATTTCTGGGCAGGAGTCAATTATTTGCCTGTTTTTGTTTTTGCGGCATGCACTTTGTTGGGAATTGTTGTGTTTACAGTGCTTTCCGTAAAAAGAAAAAACGCCGTTCCCATCCTCGCTTATTTCTTGTTGCTTGCGGCAACTCTGTCATTAAATGTTATTATGGGAATTGCGGCTTACTATACGATGGCACAGACTCTTGTTGTGTTTGTTTCATTTATGGTGACTGTTCTTTATACTTTGGCCGAGAAAAAACACGCTTTGCGCGTGGTATCAGCGGTTATAATCTGTCTGCTCGTGCTCAATCAGGCAAAAACACTCAACAACTGGTCGGTAACAAATTATGAGCGCCATTCCTACGAGATGTCCGTTATTGACAATATCGGTCAGGAACTGGAAGAAAACCATGATGTCAAAAACAAGCCTGTTGTGTTTATTGGCGGCGAAACGGCTCCGTGTGTACCCGGTCAGGTGGATGAGCGCACAAAAACCGGCCTGCCCGTCGTTAAAAAGCTTCAGAAAGCCTTTGTTGCCGTTTCGGATAAAGTGCTTCCGAAAAAGTATTTTACCAGCATAGGTGATTTTTACGGCGAAGAAATAAACAACGCCGGCGATTTGTTTGAGTATACACAGCGCATAAAGAACAGAACATCGGCATCTGTTTCTTACATTTCCTGGGCATACGGCGGCGACAGCTGGTTCAGTGAATACGAAAAACACGGTGTGTCGGAGCAACTTTATCAGCTCTTTGAATTGAGGGGCTATGAACTTAAGCACTGCACACAAGCTGATTATCAGAAATTCAGCGGCGATTACGGCAGCCTTGCCGCTTACCCGGAAAACGGATATATAACTGAAAAAGATAATTGTATTATTGTTAATTTTGGTGAATAGATTATGAAAATAATGACGGTATTCGGTACCAGACCCGAAGCGATAAAAATGTGTCCTCTCGTCAACGAATTAAAAACACGTAAAAACATAGACACGAAAGTTTGTGTTACCGGTCAGCATAAACAGATGCTCACTCAGGTTCTGGAAGTTTTCGGTGTCAAACCGGATTATAACCTTTCAATAATGACCGAGAAGCAGACTCTTTTTGATATTACAGTCAATATTCTTGAAAGGATTAAACCCGTTTTAGAGAAAGAGAAGCCTGATGTCTGCCTCGTTCACGGTGATACTTCAACAAGCTTTGTTACGGCTCTTGCCTGCTTTTATTTACAGATTCCCGTGGGCCATGTTGAGGCGGGTCTGCGTACTTATAATATTTACAGCCCTTACCCCGAGGAATTCAACAGGCAAGCCGTTTCAATTGTTTCAAAGTATAATTTTGCCCCTACGGAGAGAGCGAAAAAAAATTTACTCAGTGAAGGCAAAGCGCCTGAATCAATATGGGTTACAGGCAATACGGTTATTGATGCTTTGAAAACCACGGTAAAAAAAGATTATTACCATCCCGAAATTGAATGGGCATCCGACAGCAGGCTGATTTTTATTACAGCGCACCGCAGGGAAAACCTCGGCGAACCTATGCGGAATATGTTCCGCGCAATCAAAAGAGTTCTGGATGAAAATCCCGGTATCAAAGCCCTTTACCCTGTTCATATGAATCCCGTAATCAGGCAGATTGCCGCGGAAGAACTCGGCGGATGCGACAGAATTCACCTGACCGAACCTGTCGATGTCTTTGATTGTCACAACATAATGGCAAAAAGTTATCTGGTTCTCACGGATTCCGGAGGAATACAGGAGGAAGCGCCCTCGCTGGGCAAGCCCGTGCTCGTTATGCGCGATACAACCGAGCGCCCCGAAGGAGTGGAGGCGGGGACACTTAAACTTGTGGGAACAAACGAGGATGTTATTTATAACAGCTTTTCGGAGTTACTTACAAACAGCGACGCTTATAATAAAATGGCAAAAGCTGTCAATCCGTTCGGTGACGGTTTTGCCTGCGGAAGAATTGCGGATATATTGACTGATAGTCGGAGTAAAGATAAATAGTATGAAACACATTATTATTGTTATTCACACTCTTGCTGTCGGCGGCGCGGAGAGACGAATTTCCACCGCCGCGGGCTATTTTGCCGCTGCAGGTCACCGCGTCACAATTCTGCTCATTGACAACCCTGTTGTTGATTTCCCGCTAAACCCCGCAATTAAAGTTGTGTGCGTCAATCAGAACCCGCAATCAGTTGGTTATGACCCTGAAAAATGTGAATTGTTCAAGTCGGAAAAAACATACAAAACTTCGTTTGCGGACAAATTGCGTCTCCGCGCTGCGCGGCTTAAAGGCAGCGAATCCGCCGCGTTTGCTGAAACGGAGATGTTTGTAAAATACAGATACGCTCTGCCACTTTACGATTATATAAAACAGTTCCCGGACGCCGTAATAATCTCATTTATGACAGTTCCGAATATTTCGCTTATGATGGCGGCTCAGAATATCGGCAATCGGGTTTTGTTCGGTGACTGCACCGATGTAGCCAACGAATATCCCGCCGGCTCGCCGTATAATGCATTGCGTAAAAAATATTACCGCAGGGCAGACGCGGCCCTTTTTCAGACTCCGGCGCAGAAGGATTATTACACATTTCTGCCCGGAACAAAAAAATATGTCATTCCGAATTTCGTAAAATCAGACGGTCTGCCATCGCGGTATGAAGGGGAGCGCAGAAAAGAGATTGTCACATTCTGCCGACTGAATAAGGCGAAAAACCTCCCGCTTCTTATTGACGCCTTCGCTCTGCTGAATAAAGATTATCCCGATTACACGCTTGCGATTTACGGCGAAGGGTCTCTCAAAGGTGAACTGCTTAAAAAGATTTCGTCCCTCGGTCTTGAAAACAAGGCGACGTTTTATGATTTTGACCTCAATGTGCATTCTAAAATAAGTGACGCGGCAATGTTTGTCTCTTCGTCCGACAGAGAGGGTATTTCAAACTCCATGCTCGAGGCGCTTGCCATCGGTCTTCCCTGCGTGTGCACGGATTGCGCCGGCGGCGGAGCGAGAATGATGATTGAAGACCATGTGAACGGTTTGCTGGTGCCTATGAGGGATGTGAATGCTCTCGCAAGCGCCATGAAAGAAATTGCCGCTGACCCTGCTCTGGCTCAGAAACTTTCGCAAAACGCCGTAAAAATCCGCCAAAGACTTGAGCCGGATAAAATATGCGGTGAAATGCTCTCAGCGATTCTCGGCGAAAACGAATAAAGGAAAATAATATGAACGATCTTGCAATCAGAATTGAACATGTTTCAAAGCAGTATCGCCTCGGCGCCATAGGCGGCGGCACGCTCAAAGGCGACATTCAGTCGTTTATTGCCCGCAGAAAGGGCGAGGAAGACCCGAACAGCAAAATCGGGTCTGATGCCGCTTACCGTAAAAACGAAAAATTCCTTGCGCTTGACGATGTTTCGTTTGATGTTAAAAAAGGCGAAATCGTCGGCATTATAGGCCACAACGGCGCGGGCAAGTCAACTTTACTCAAACTGCTTTCGCGCGTGACCGCGCCCACAAGCGGCAAAATCGGCATAAACGGCAGAATCGCCTCCATGCTCGAGGTCGGCACGGGCTTTCACCCCGAGCTCACGGGGCGCGAGAATGTCTATATGAACGGTGCCATTCTCGGCATGACAAAGGCGGAAATTGACAGAAAATTTGACGATATTGTCACATTCGCCGAAATGGAAAAATTCATTGACACGCCCGTAAAAAGATACTCAAGCGGTATGTATGTAAAGCTCGCTTTCGCCGTAGCCGCACACCTTGACAGCGAAATAATGGTTATGGATGAAGTCCTCGCCGTGGGTGATATGAAATTCCAGGACAAATGCCTCGGCAAAATGAGCGATGTCTCAAGCCAGGAAGGCAGAACGGTGCTCTATGTCAGCCACAATATGAGCACCATAAAGCGCCTGTGCAACCGCTGCATAGTCCTCGACCACGGCAAGGTGATTTTCGACGGGGATGTCGCAACCGCTATTGACATTTATTCGAGCAATGAAACGGATGCTTCACCGTTTCATAAATTTGAAAAAGCCGATTATTGGGACTATTATCCGAGAAGCGTTCAGATGCTGGATGTGAATATTCTGAACACTGAAGACTGTATATTTAAAAGCGGCGAAACAGTAAAGTGCTGCCTGAATATTCACTCCGATATCGATATTGATAATCTGAGGCTGCGCATTGAGGTGTTTAATGCTACTGAGTCGATGCTCGGGATATCCTGCTCTGAAAGAATAGGTTTATTAAAGGCGGACGAAACAAAAGCAGTTAATTTCGGATTTGATACATCCTTGCTGAGTTCGGGAAAATACAACCTTACATTTGCGCTTTATTACGCGAATAATTTGGGAATGAGCAACACTGTTGATTTAGGCAGAAAGGCATTGAAAATTAATATTGTCGACACACCTACCGAAGAAAAAATTGTTGGCGATTACCGTCTTGGCGGGTTTATAAGATATCCCGATTTAATTGTTTACAGGTGAGAAAATGTTTAAGAAAATCAAAAAAATAATAAAATGGCTGTTTGAAAAAGAAACTCCCGAGGTAACCAGATCACCGGTTGATATTTACAGAGAATGGGGCGCGGTGATTGGCGACGATGTGGATTTGATTGAATGCAGCTGTAACAGAAAAGACGCTACCTGTTTGCAGATTGGCAGTCATGTAACCTGCGTTTACACTCATTTTTTAACGCACGACGCAAGTCTTAAAAAGTTTATCGGCAATGACTGTAATAAAATCGGGCGTATTGTTGTCGGCGATAATGTGTTTATAGGTTTGAAATCCATTATTTTACCTAATGTACACATAGGGAATAATGTCGTTATCGGCGCGGGGAGTGTTGTTGCAAAAAACATACCCGACAATTCGGTTGCCGTGGGCAATCCCGCAAAAGTGATATGCACTTGCGACGAGTATATCCTTAAGCACAAAAAAGCCATTGAGGAACACCCGGAAAATGTTTATTGGAATACTTACCGGGCAGATATGACCGAAGAAGAAAGAATAAAATTCAACAATGATATAGACTCGAAAATTGTTTATATGATGGAAAAAGAAGAGGAAGACAAACCGTGAAAACAGGTAAATTTATCCCTCGTCCGGTTAAAAACTTAATACTTAAAATCGTGCGGATTCCCGAAAGGATAAAGGTGAAAATTTACAGGGCGGCTGCTCACGGCAGGATTCCTTTCCCGGATAAGGCGTTCCAGAAATGGGATTATAAAATACACACGGGCAGAAAACTCAATCTGCGCCATCCCGTAACCTTTCAGGAAAAACTTCAGTGGATGAAGTATTACTACCGCAATCCCGAATTCACAAAACTCGTTGACAAATATGAGGTGCGCGACTATGTAAGGGAAAAAATCGGGGAGGAATACCTTGTTCCTCTTTACGGTGTGTATGACAACTGGAACGAAATCGATTTTGACGCTCTGCCGGATGCGTTCGTTATAAAATGCACTCACGACTCGGGCAGTGTGGTAATCTGTAAGGATAAAAGCACCTTCGATTACGATGCCGCGAAAAAGAAAATCGAAGCGGGGCTTGCCCGCAATCAGTTTTACCTCAGCCGCGAATGGCCATATAAAAATGTTAAACCGAGAATTATTATCGAGAAATATCTTATTGATGAAAAAAGCGGCGATTTGCCCGATTACAAGTTTTTCTGCTTTGACGGGATACCAAAATATGTTCAGATTTGTTCTGATAGATTCAGTGATACCGGTCTTAAAGAAAACAATTATGATATGAACTGGAAAGAACTACCATTTGGTGAAGAAGGTATGCAGCGAAAGCCCTCAATAATTCAAAGCAGTTCGTTTCAAATTATGAAAGAATTCAGCAGGACTCTTTCTGCCGGATTTCCACATGTCAGGGTGGACTATATAGTAGCTGAGGGCTATTTTTATTTTACTGAACTGACATTTTTTGATGGCGGTGGGAGACACTTATATGTTCCGGATAAATATAACAGGATAATAGGTGATTATTTAAAACTACCCGAAAAGATGAGATAAAGAGGTTTGATTATGAATTACAGTGAGTTGTATGAGTCGCAAGTGAAATCATATTGCAGGTCGTTTCCCTGTGTTTTTGATAAGGCAAAAGGTTCGTTTATTTTTTCCGACTCCGGAGATAAATATATTGATTTTTTTGACGGAGCCGGCGCATTGAATTATGGGCATAATAATGATTATATTAAGGATAAAGTTATTGATTATCTGTCAGACGACGGTATAATTCACGCTCTTGATATGTTTACTGCCGCAAAAGAGAGTTTTCTTGAAAAATTCCATCAAAGCGTTTTATCAAAACTCGGTGATTACAAAGTTCAATTCTGCGGACCCACGGGAACAAACGCAAATGAGGCGGCGCTCAAACTTGCGCGTAAAATAACAGGCAGAACAACAGTTTTTGCCTTTACCGGCTCTTTTCACGGAATGAGCTTAGGAAGTATGTCCGTAACCAGTGGCGTTGAAATAAGGAACAGTGCGGGCGTTCCGCTTGATAATGTTGTATTTATGCCGTATTGTGCAGGAAGCGGATTTGAGTTTGATACCCTTGATTATATGGAAAATATCCTGAATGATGATCATTCCGGCGTTGATATACCTGCGGCGGTTATTTTTGAGACGGTGCAGGCCGAGGGCGGCATAAATGTTGCTGACATTGAATGGCTGAAAAGACTTGAACATATTTGCGAAAAGTACGGAATCCTGACTATTTGTGATGAAATCCAGGTCGGGTGCGGACGAACAGGAGATTTCTACTCTTTTGAAAGAGCGGGAATTCATCCCGATTTGATTTCTTCTTCAAAATCAATAAGCGGCTACGGATTCCCGATGTCGATTCTGCTTATAAAGAGTAAATATGATATTTGGGAACCTGCTGAGCATAACGGAACATTCAGAGGCAATCAGATTGCCTTTGTGTCTGCAAAAGCTGCTTTGGAATTCAGAGAAAAAAACAATTTAAAAAATGAAGTTGAAAGAAAAGCTGTTATAATAAGCGACTTTTTAGAAAAAGAATTATTACCTCTTAATTCGGAAATAAGTTTTCGCGGCATAGGAATGATTTGGGGAGTTGATTTCTCAAAAATTGACGCAACAGGAGAATTAACACATATAATTGCTTCTGATTGTTTTAAAAAGAGATTGATTATTGAACGTGCCGGCAGGCATGATACCGTTCTTAAAATTATGCCGGCTTTGACAATCGAAGATGATGTTCTTCTGGAAGGATTGGAAATAATTAAAGCTTCCGCTATAGATTCATTAACCAAAATAAGATAATCTTATGTTCTACTACATCTACCGTCTTGACCTCACGGCTGTGATTGCCGTGATTGCCGTGAGCGTTCCGCTGTGGGCGGGGGCAATGCGCCTGCTTTCGGGAATAAATCCCCGTGCCGTGAGAACGGTGAACGCCGTTCTCGCCGCCGTATCGCTCGCGGGAATAGTTTACGCAACGCTCATACGCTCGCCCTCGCACACGCGCGAAATATTCCTTATGCCTTTTCACTCCTTCATTGAGGCGAAAGCGCAAAAGGAGATGTACCGCGAAATGCTTATGAATGTTTTTCTGTTTGTGCCGGCGGGTGTAACATTACCGTTCGCGCTGCTCAGAAACGGCTTTGAGCCCGCGTCACAGACGCGGAAAACCGTGTTAACAACAATAATCTTTGCCGTTTGCCTTTCGTTTGTAATCGAGGCGGTTCAGTTCGCTTTCGGTATCGGCAGGGCGGAGACGGACGACATAATCTGCAACACACTCGGGGCAGCCATAGGCACATTGTCGTTTGTTATTTGCGGTATTCTAAAGAAAAAAGATGAATAGAAACGCATTAAAACGTTGCGATTAAACATGCTTTTTATTACAGAAGCAATCTTAAAAAGTACGCTCGTAGGGCACGGATTATTCCGTGCCGAAAAAAGCTGTGCTCTTAATAGGTGCTGATTATGAAGGATTTACCAAAGAGAAAACGTTTGCGTCTTAAAGATTATGACTATTCATCTGAAAATTTTTACTTTGTTACAATTTGCACGAAAAACAGAAAACAGATTTTCGGAATGGCAGACAATCTTTCACTTTTCGGTCATATTGCCGAAAACCACCTGAAAAAACTGAACAGTTTTTATAATGAAATAAATGTTATAAAATATATTATAATGCCTAATCATATTCACGCGGTTATTTCAGTCGGTTGCAATCCGGAAACCGTCACCGACGAAAAAACGGCACGGAAGAATCCGTGCCCTACACTGTCTGATATAATCGGCTCATATAAAGCAGGCGTTACACGCGAAATACATAATATTTCACCCGGTTACTGTGTCTGGCAACAGGGCTTCTATGACCATATAATTAAAAATGAAGCGGACTTTGATAATGTTTGGATTTATATAGAAGAAAATCCTGCTAAATGGGAAAATGATGAGTATTATTAATTACAGTTATCTGCGAGGAAAACGAAACCCGAAATGAAAAAAACAGCAAAGCAAAACAGAATAATACGTGTTTTGTCGGGGGCGGTTTCGCTCGCTCTTATGCTCGCGGTATTTTATCTCTCCGCCCAGGCGGGGGATGCCTCCGACGAGACTAGCACGGGCTTTATTTCCCTGCTCTTCAACAGGGATTTTGACTCCGCGAAAATTTTAAACGGTCTAATCCGTGAGGGCGCTCACATGGTTGAGTTCGGAGCCCTCGCCGTGCCCGTGTTCTTCTTTTTCTCAACCTTCGCTTTTCCTCCGCTCAAAAGGAGCGTTATCGCAACCGCGTTCTGCGCGCTCTACGCCTTCTCGGACGAGATTCATCAGTATTTCGTGCCCGGCAGGGCTTATGAATTTTCCGATGTGCTCGCCGATACCCTCGGCGCCTTTGCAGTGGTGTTCATACTGCATGTAATTCTCAGACGCAAGGCGGAAAAATCCGCGCCTCAAAGCGGGATATCCCCTGCTCAGGCGAACGCCCTTGTGCTCGGCGCCTTTTCGGATTATCTCGGCGGCAGGGAGTTTGACGAAAAAATAGATTCGGAAAATGTCGGCGCTTTTCTCAAAAAATCTTATGAGCACAAAATATCCGCCATGACCTGCAAAGCCCTGCTCGGCGGCAGTTCGGATTTATCCGAAGAAAAAAAAGAGCGCATCCGGAACGAGGCGCTCTCGCAGGTCGTTTACCAGACCCGTAAAACGGAAATGTTCCTTCGCGCGTACCGCGGGATGATTGCCGCGGGCGCTGAACCCCTCTGCGTAAAGGGCATAATCTGCCGCTCGCTTTACCCCGAGTTTGACCTGCGCATTTCTTCCGATGAGGACCTCGTCGCGCAAAAAGATGATTTTGAAAAATGCAAGGCGGTTCTTCTTGACCTCGGCTTTGAAATATATAACGATTCCGACGGCTCATACGAAACGGGCTTTCTTCACAAGCAAAGCGGCTGTATGATTGAACTTCACCGCACTCTTTTCCCTGAGGACGGGGGAGTGTACTCGCGCTTCAATTCAGCGCTCGGCAACCTTTTTGAGCGCCCCGCGAGCTTGCGCGTGGAGCGGACGGAAATATTCTGCCCCCGCGCCGATATACACTTTCTCTATCTTGTTCTGCACGCGTTCAAGCATTTTCTCATTTCCGGCGTGGGCATAAGGCAGATTGCCGACATCTCCCTTTTCGCGAAGGCGGGCAGAATCGACTGGCAGTTTGTGTTTGACTCCTGCAAAGAGCTCAATCTCACGGGCTTTTTAAGCGCCGTGCTCGTTATCGGATCACGGTATTTCGACTTTAACACGGATATTGTCACATCGCCCGGTTTCCAAAAAGACATTGACTGCGAGGGAATACTCGAGGATATATTGAACGGCGGAGTTTACGGCCCGAACGACCTCGACAGTATTCATTCGGGCATTATCACCTTCAATGAATACGCTTCTTCGCTCGGAATTGAGAAAAAGCGCTCCTCAGCTCTTTTCCCGCCGAAGGAAAAAATTATGAAAAAATATCCCTTCGCGAAAAAGCATCCCGTTCTGCTGCCCGCGGCATATATCGCGAGACTTTTCGCCTATGTGTTTTCGCGCCGGAGCGCGGGCAATACGCTATATCAGGCAAAGCGCAGGAAAAATCTTTTTGAACAATACGGAATTGTCAAATAACACTTGTAATTGATAATATACTGTGATATAATACATAAGGTTAAATACTATGGAGGCAGTAAAATGAAAAAAGCATTATTATTCTTATGCGCGGCTCTCGTGATTTTCTCGGTGTTCTCAACTGTGTGCTTCGCGGCACCCAGCCCGGAGGCGCCCACATACACAACAGTAACCACAACCGAGTCCTCCGATATCGGTTTCGGCGCGGGCGTCATTGTCAAGCCCGGCGCTCAGGCACCCGGAAACGCAGGTGGTGAAAGCTACAATTCCCCCGGCTACAACAGCCCCGCAGGCGGCAACATCGCCCGCCCCACAAGGGACGCAGGCGGCAGCCAGGGCAACAACGGCAATGTCACATCCGACAGATCGCCCACATCTCCCAGAACCTCCGCTCCGCTCAATTTCGGCGCGGTAATCACATCCGTGATTATTCTCTGCTTAGTGGCGTCGGTTGCGCTTTTTGCCCGCAAAAAACTCTCAAAACAAAACTGACAGAAAGATAAAGAGCCTGCAAAGGGCTCTTTTTTCGGTATGTGTTATGAAGCTCAGAAAAAGACTTATTTCAATACTGCTTGTTTTAACGTTGTTCGCTCTTTGCTCCTGCGGTAAAGCGGAGCAGGGGGAGAACACATCAGCGGCGACCTCCGCGCAGACAACCGCGGTTTCACTGCCCTCCGCCGATTCCGACGACTCAACGCAGGAGTACACAGACGGCGTGAATTTCAGGAAGTACACCTCCGTCAATGATGAGGTTTACGCCTTCATAAAAATACCGGGTACAAATATTGAATATCCCATAGTTCAGAGCGGGATTGACGACAATTACTATCTTGACCGCGACTGGAAACGCAACAAAAGCGAAACGGGCAGCATATTCACCCAGTCCGCGAACGCCAGGGAGTTTACAGACCCCATAACCGTGGTTTACGGGCACAACACATATAAAGGCGATATGTTCAGCGAACTGCTCAAATTTCAGGATAAGAATTTCTTTGACAAAAATGAGCTTTTCTATATTTTCATTCCCGGTCACATCCTCGTTTACCGCGTTTTTTCGGCGCACACATACGATGACCGCCACATTCTCAATTCATACGACTTTTCAGCCCCCGGGGTTCTGCAGAGTTTTCAGCAGTCGCTTTTAAACCCCGATGCAATGGAGAAAAACGTGCGCGAGGGCGTTACGCTCAATGAGTGGAGCGAGGTGGTTGTGCTCTCAACCTGCGCCGAGGCGCGAAGCAATTCAAATGTCCGATACCTTGTAAACGGAGTGTTGATTAAAGATGTTCTCACGGTTTAAATATACCGAATACCCCAAATCAATCCGCAAACAGATGATTGAGCGGGATAAAAAGAACCCTGAAAAGGGCAGAAAGAAAAAGCGAAGCGCCGCAAAAATCGTGCTCGCCGTTCTGCTCTGCCTGTTTGTTCTGCTTATTCTGCTTTTCTGTTTCCTTATGCTCAGAAGCCGCAGAAACATTCACCCGAACGAAGCGCTCAACCTCAACACCGACTCAATAGGCGTTGACGACGACACCGCGCCCGTTGTTTATGACAACGGCAGAATCGTCGAATACAAGGGCGAAAGATACGAGTTCAACGAAAACATCGTCTCCGTTGCCCTGCTCGGCGTGGATAAGGAAAACCTGGGGCTTGACTACGGCGTTGTGGGCACAGGCGGCCAGGCGGACACCATAGCGCTGGCGCTCTACGACACATCAACGGGCAATATCAAGGTAGCCGTCATACCCAGAGACACAATGGCCGAAATAAACACCTACGACACCTCGGGCGGCTTCCTCGATATAAAAGAGGGGCAGATATGCTTATCCTACGCCTACGGCGACGGCAGGCAGTCAAGCTGCGAGAACACAATAAGAAGCATCAACCGCCTTATGCTCGGCGTGCCTGTCGATTATTACCTCGCCATGGATCTGGACGGCATTCCCGCCCTCAACGACGCCGTTGGCGGTGTGACTCTCACCTGCCTCGAAACCTACGGCAGATTCACCGAGGGCGAAACCGTAACCCTGATGGGTGAGGACGCGGACGCCTATGTGCGCGACAGGGATATGAGCAAACTTGATTCCGATTCGTCAAGACGCGCCCGCCAGAAGCAGTATATGGAGTGCTTTATTGACAAGGCGCTCTCGCAGATAAAAAAGAATTTCACCCTTGTAACAAAGCTTTATAATCAGGCGATGAATTACACGGTAACCGATATTTCGCTCGACAAGGTCACATACCTCGCGTCAACCGCAATAAGCAAGGATGTCGGAATCAGCGATTATCTTACCGTGCCCGGCGAATATGTGCAGGGTGAGGTGCTCGCGGAATATCACGTTGACCGCACGGCGCTGTTCGAGATGATTCTGAGTTTATATTACACGAAACTGTAAAAGAAAAAGCCACCCGTCGGGTGGCTCTTTTTTATCCTATCAAATCGTTATCCTTGATATATTTTATTGTCTCATCGATTGTGGTAAACGCGAGACCTACCGAGGTGTCGGCGGCGCCGTAATAGATTGCGACTCTGCCTGTGTCCGCGTCAACAAGAGCGGCGCAGGGGAACACAACATTCGGAACATCGCCCACGGTTTCATACAGCTCGTGAGGGGCAAGGAGGTAACTGTCCGCCCTGTGGAGAACCTTTGACGGGTCGTCTCTGTCAAGTATAGCCGCGCCCATGGAATATGTAAAGCCGTTGCAGGATGTGAGCACGCCGTGGTAATAAACAAGCCAGCCCTCGTCCGTCTCAATCGGTGTGGGGCCCGCGCCGATTTTGGTCATTTCCCAGTTCTTGACCGGGCTCATAACAAAGCGGTATTTTCCCCAGAATGTAAGATCGGGGCTGCTCTGAATGAAAATGTCGCCGTAGGGGGTGTGGCCTCTGTCGCACGGTCTTATGAGCATTTTATACTCGTTATCGATTTTGCGGGGGAAAAGCACGCCGTTTCTCGCAACGGGATAGCACGCCTCTTCATGCTCTGCCCAGGTTTCAAAATCCGCCGTTTCGGCAACGCCTATAACCGTGCCCTTGGGCGTGAGTTTTACCCAGGAGAGATAGTATTTATCCTCAATTTTGCAGATTCTCGGGTCATAGCCCTCAAAAATGACCTTTTCGCTCAAGTTCCAGTTGATGCCGTCATCGCTGAAGCCGGTTACAATAACCTGGTCCCTCGTGCGGGTGTCAACCCTGAAAACTCCGGCAAAGCCGCCCTTGTAGGGCACAACAGCCGAATTGAAAATGCTGTTTGCCATAAACAGATTATCGCGCGTGATAACGGGATTTTGTGTGTATCTCCACACGGGATATTTATATCCCTCGGGCTTGTCCTGCCAAGGCAGATTCTTAATGCTTTCTCCATTGATAATTGCAGCCATTTTGTCACCTCGTAAAAAATAATTGTGGAAAACTATGATTTAACAATAAAATTTATTGTATTTTACCGATTTTTGAATAAATATTATCGGCAGTTTTGCGCCATTCGTTGAAATCTTCCGGCGAATCGGGGAATTTCTTATAGTGCGATGAAATGTCGACAGCGTTCTTAAAAGCGCCGGCTGCCGCCTTGACCGTTGAGAGACGGATGCTCTTTGTCGCTATTCCTTTAACGAAATTCGCGGCCGCTTTGATAAGAACCTTTGCAGGCACGGCGGAACCGTTCAGAGCGTTCAGAAGTTCGTCGTTTATGATGTTCTCTTTGAACACATATTCAAATTCATTGAAATCAGCGGCGTTTACAACTCCCACAAGAAGCGCGCGCAGGAAGGCGAACTCCGCCCCCTGAGTGCGGTTATATTCCGTGTTGATTTTCCAGAGCGTATCCTTCGATGTGTCGCCTATTTTGAAAGCCCTGTCGATGCAGTCGGCGGCGATATTGAGCATATAAATTGAGGATGTAACGCCCTCGCCGTTTACCGATTTTGTAAGACAGCCCGCGTCACCCGAAACAATGAAATTGTCGGTTACAAGCGAATACGGGCTTTTGGTGTAGGGCGTTCTGCCCTTTTCGATTTTAACAAGCTCATACTCGGGCAGGGGAACGGTCTTTTCCATCTCCTCATATATCTTTTCGGCGTATTCGTACGAGTGGCAGGCGCCTATTCCGATAATCGCGCCTTCGGGGTCCGCGCAGGGGGCAATCCAGCTTTTGTAATATGCCCAGAAGGTTGAGCCGTCAAGATAATCCTTCGCGTTTTTGATTTTTACATAGCGGAGAATGACATAGAACATATCGTCATCCCCGAGCGGTTTGTTGTCAATAACGCAGGTGTCGGGCAGGGAGGTCCTCGCCGCCGCGCCTATGCCCGAGCAGTCAACAACAATTTTCGCTTTTATTGAGAGCGTCTCGCCGTTCTTAACGGCGGTTACACCGCTTATTTTGCCGTAGCTGTCAGAAGTGAACGCCTCAAACGCCGTTTCAAACATTATTTCAGCGCCCGCCTTTTCGGCAAGGTCGCAGAGAAGCAGAGTGTATTCGTGCATATGTAAGCCGACAATCGGGTTTGTCTGGAGTTTGGGGTAAAGCGTACGGGGGTCGGCGTTGTAGTTTTTCTCAAACTCAAAAGCCCACCCGGGTTCGCCCTTTTGCGGGCGGGGGATGCCCAGGCGCTCAAACTCCCTTTCCTCAATGTGGAAGATGTCGTATTTTGTGCCGGTTTTTTCCCTCGGCAGTTTTTCAATCACCAGCACGCTCCACCCCTTTGAGGCGACCGCTTTCGCGAGGTGCGCCCCGGATGTGCCCGCGCCGATAATAAGAACATCATATTCTTGCGTAATAATCACCCCGTTATTAAGTCAATAATTCCGTGATAACGCTGTTCGAAACAAGGAAGCCTTTTTTTGTAAGATATATTCTGCCTGAGTCGATATTGAGAAGACCGATATCCGTGAGTTTTTCCGCCCTGTCAAATATTTTTTTCGGAATACCGAAACCGTAACGCTCCCTTGTCTTCTTGTCCGACAGGCCCTCTGTCAGGCGCAGGGCGAGCATGGCGTATTCCTCAAAATCTCCGCCGTCGCCGTCGTTTACGGGCGCGCAGCCGTTCATAAACGAATCAATATCGCGCGGGTAATAAAACCTTTTGCCGTCAATGAAGGAATGCGCCGCGGGGCCTATGCCGAGGTATTCCTCGCAGTGCCAGTATTTTAAATTGTGTCTGCTCTCAAAACCGGGATAAGCGAAATTTGAAATCTCATACTGCCTCATTCCGCTTCTCTCAATAAGCTCACAGCATTCGAGATAGAGGTCAGCGCAGGCGTCCTCATCGGGCAGATTCAGTTTATCCCTGTTTTTATAATAATAAGTGCCTTCCTCGGTTTTCAGAATATAGGCGCTTATGTGCTTCGCTCCGGATGAAACGCAGAAGTTCACCGATTCTTTGAGCGTGTCCGCGGTCTGACCGGGTACGCCGAGCATAAGATCGAGAGTGATGTTGTCAATTCCCGCTTTTTTTGCGCGGTTAATTGCCGCCTCTGCTTCCTTTACGCCCGCGCGTCTCCCGAGGGCTTTGCGTTCGGTATCAATGCCCGACTGAAGACCCAGCGAGATTCTGTTGACACCGCTTTTTGAAAGAGCGGAAAAATCAAATGAGTTTTCCTCACAGCAGTCCGACGGGTTGCACTCAACGGTTATCTCCGCTTTTGCCTCAACACGGGCTTCCTCCAGAATTCTGCATATATTGTCAGCGCCGAGCTGTGACGGGGTTCCGCCGCCGAAATAGACCGTGTCAAATTCGTACGGAACATTTTTAAGCGCTTTACAGACCGAGAGAGTGTATTTCTCAATCAGTTCGTCCGTGGGTCTGATTGAGAAAAAATCACAGTAGGGGCATTTGCTCCCGCAGAAAGGAATATGTATATAGAGTCCTTTTGCCAAGCGCCTCACCCCTTTTACAATCAGTTGTCGTCAAGTTTGAGAACAGCCATAAACGCCTCCTGCGGAACTTCGACGCTTCCGAAGGAGCGCATTCTCTTTTTGCCTTCCTTCTGCTTTTCAAGCAGTTTTTTCTTTCTTGTAATGTCGCCGCCGTAGCATTTCGCCAGCACGTCCTTGCGCATTGCCTTTATTGTTTCGCGCGCTATCACCTTGCCGCCTATAGCCACCTGAACGGGTATTTCAAACATCTGCCTCGGAATGTTATCCTTTAATTTTTCGGCAATTTTACGCGCCTTCGCGTAAGCCATATCCGAGTGGATTATAAACGAGAGCGCGTCTATTATGTCGCCGTTCAGAAGCACATCGAGTTTTACGAGGTTCGAGCGGCGGTAGTCGCATATCTCATAGTCAAAAGAGGCGTAGCCCCTTGTACGCGATTTGAGCGAGTCAAAGAAATCGTAGATTATTTCGTTTAAAGGAAGCTCGTAGAATATGTCCACCCTGTCCTTCGTGATGTAGTCCATTCCTTTGAACACGCCGCGCCTTGACTGGCAGAGATCCATAATCGTACCCACATATTCCGAAGGGGAGTAGATGTGGGCGTTTGTGAACGGCTCCTCGCAGTAGTCGATGTTCGCGGGGTTCGGGTAATGCGTGGGATTGTCTATTTCAACAACGGTGCCGTCCGTCATATGAATCTTGTAAATAACGCTCGGTATTGTTGTTACAAGGTCTAAATCATATTCCCTCTCAAGGCGCTCCTGAATGATTTCAAGGTGCAGAAGCCCGAGGAATCCGCAGCGGAAGCCGAAACCGAGCACGCCCGATGTTTCGGGGTCGAATGAGAGGGCGGCGTCGTTTAACCTGAGTTTTTCGAGAGCGTCGCGCAACGCCTCATAGTCGTTGCCGTCGGCGGGATAAACGCCGCAGAAAACCATCGGCAGAACCTTCCTGTAGCCGGGAAGCGGCTCGGGAGCGGGATTAGTGGCGAGAGTTACCGTGTCGCCCACATTGGCGTCGCGCACGGTCTTGATTGAAGCGGTTATGTAGCCGACCTCGCCCGCGCAAAGTTCGCTCGCGGGTTCCATTGACTGCGCGCGCATATAGCCCACCTCAACAACGGTGAACCGGGCGCCCGTCTGCATCATAAGCATTGTGTCGCCGGCTTTTATTTTGCCGTCCATCACGCGCACATAAACAATTACGCCCCTGTAGCTGTCATAGACGGAGTCGAATATAAGCGCGCGAAGCGGCAGTGAGTCATCGCCCTTCGGAGCGGGGATGGCTGTAACTATTTTTTCAAGAACCTGCTCAACATTGAGCCCCGTTTTCGCCGAAACACGCGGGGCGTCGGAGCAGTCGAGACCAATTACATCCTCAACCTCCTTTGCAACTTCATCGGGCATGGCGGAGGGCAGGTCGATTTTGTTTATTACGGGCACAATTTCAAGGTCGTGGTCGAGCGCGAGATAGGTGTTCGCGAGAGTCTGCGCCTCAATGCCCTGGGTTGAGTCAACAACAAGTACGGCGCCCTCGCAGGCGGCAAGCGAGCGCGAGACCTCATAGTTGAAGTCCACGTGGCCGGGAGTGTCGATTAAATTTAACTCATAGATCTCGCCGTCTTCGGCGGTGTAGTCGAGTTTTACCGCGTGCGCCTTTATTGTGATTCCTCTTTCGCGCTCGAGGTCCATATCGTCGAGAATCTGCTCCGTCATATCGCGCAGGGCAACGGATTTGGTTAATTCAAGCAGCCTGTCCGCGAGAGTGGACTTGCCGTGGTCTATGTGCGCTATTATTGAAAAATTCCTTATTTTATCTTTTGAAACTGCCAAGGTCTTTCTCCTTTATGACATTATATCGAGGGAGCGGGTTTCATCCGGTCTGCCTATCCACATTTCCTCCCATTTTCTGCCCGTGATATATTCAATTCGTTTTATCTCGTTGTCGGATATTTCGCAGGTGCCCGTCTCCTTCTTCTCCGCTATAATGCGCTTTATCTCCTCGTGGTCGAATTTGGTCATCTTGTAGCGGTAAATCGAGATTACGCAGAACAGAGCGAGTATGGAGGGAATAACAGCGTAATTGAGGCGCAGACCGAGAGTTGTGAGCGGCGCCTGTTTGAGCGGGCTTTTGACATTCGGGTCATATTTGAAAATCGATTCAAGCGACTGCCCGACAGCCCAGCCCATAAAACTGCTGATTGTTTTGCTGAAAAAGGTTTTGAATGTGGCTATAACGCCCTCTCTGCGCCGCCCGGTTATAAGCTCGTCAACGTCGGTTATGTCGGGCTGTATGTTTTCGGCTACAAAGCCGGGTCCCGAGAAGCCGATGTTATAGAGTATTGAGGACACGATTATTACGGCGTATTTGATTACTCTCGGCGTGCCGTAGGTCAGGAATGAGTTCATCGCTATACCCGCGACCATAAGCGGGCCGAGCACCTTGCCGCAGGCGGTCTTGCCCTTGTATCTTGTAATAAGATAGTTTATCGGCGAGCCGCTGAACTCGGCAATGCCCGAAATAATATTCATTGAAATAAATATATTGTAGGTGTCCGTGACGCTTACCATAAAGTACTGGTCGGCGTAGCTGCAGAAATAGCGGCTCATTGAGTAAAACAGTGAGATGATGAAATACTGCCTGAAAGCCCTGCTCGAGAAAACGAGCTTATACTCGCTGAAAAGATATCTGAAATCGATTTTCTCATTTACCTGGTTTTCGGACGAGGGCTCCTTCGTTTTGAAAAAGCAGAGTATGGGCGACCAGGAGAACCACACCATAAGCACAAGACCCACAAGCATATATTTGCCCTTGTCGCCCGCGCCCGGAGTCGGAAGGTCGGTGAGCGCCGTTTTTACGCTGAAGCCGCTGAGAACGAGAGCCGTGAAAACATAGGACGTTACCTGACCGACGGAGTTGAAGGCGTATTCAACTATTTTATACTGCGTTCTTTCAAAATAGTTCGGCGCCACGGTGGGCAGCATTGCGGTGTGTGGGATACTGAGCATCGTCATAAATGTGCAGTACATAAGCGCGGAAAAGAGATACCACAGCCAGGTGGCGGTCATATTGCCGTGCGAGGAAATGCCGAACGATGTCCATTTGAAGAGGTAGGAAATCGCGAACGGTATGGCGGCGATGATGAAATAAGGTCTGTGTCTGCCGTACTTTGACCTTGTTCTGTCTGTGAGCATTCCCATAACCGGGTCGCTCACAGCGTCCCACAGACCGGCTATGAGAGTAATCTGACCTGCTTTGCCCGTCTTCATCCCCTCAACATAGGCGAGGAACTGCTGATGGAACTGGCCAAGAGGGTAGCCCGCTCCGCCCAGCGTAATGCTGGCGCAGTTGTAGTTGAGCATCGGGCGCAATACCTCTTTGGTGTTGCCCTCGATACCGAGAATGTCTTTTACCTTGTTCCCGACTCTGCCCATATAATCCCTCCGGAACTATAAATTCGGTATAAAATAAATATAAAATAATAATAACAAAAAACAGGGGCAAGGTCAAGCGTTTTGAGGGTGTAAAAAAATCTCCGAATTCATAAACAATTTACAAATAAAACTATTGACAAACCCGCAAAGCGGGAGTATATTAATAGATGAAATTAGCACTCGCCCTCTATGAGTGCTAAAATTAGCACTTGACCGATCACAACATTTTAAATGAAAGAAGGTGAGCCTGTGACCGATTTAAGCGAACGCAAAAAACTCATACTCGCAGCCGTTGTTGAACATTACATCAAAACAGGCGAGCCGATCGGTTCGAAGGAACTGATAAGCAAAACGGGTATGCAGGTGTCATCCGCCACCGTGCGAAACGAAATGAGCGATTTATCTTCTCAGGGCTATCTCGTTCAGCCGCACACCTCGGCGGGCAGAATACCCTCCGACAAGGGCTACCGCTACTATGTTGACCACCTTATGAAAGCCCGCGGCGTTGACGATGTCAGCCGCCGTATGATTGAAGCGGGAATCGCTTCCGCGGCGGGGGACCCCGAAATGCTCATTGAGCACGCGAGAAGCGTTCTGGCGGAACTTACCCACTGCGCGGCGCTTTCAACCACGCCCGGCGGAGAGTGCACGGTAATCCGCAGAATTGAGCTTGTTCCCATCGGGGCGCGCACGGCAATGCTTGTGCTGCTGACCTCAAACGGAATACTAAAAAGCCGACTCTGCCGTCTCGATGTTCCGCTTGACACAAAGGTATGCGAAACATTTTACAACATCACCGAATCGGCGATTGTGGGCAAGCAGGCGAGTGAGATAAGCGTTGCCTCAATGCAGACCATAGCCGCTTCCCTCGGCTCGGACGCCCTTGTGCTGTTCCCGATGCTCGCGTCTGTAAGCGATCTCGCGCAGAGCACGGCGCAGACCCAGATTATGATTGAGGGCAGGTCAAATCTTTTAACCAGCGGCGAATACGGCGACAGGGCGCTCGAACTTATGAACTTCCTGAGCAAGGAGGAGCCGCTCAACAGAATAATCACCAATTCCAAAAAGGATGTTTCAATCACAATCGGCGAGGAAAACATCTACCGCCAGCTCGAAAACTCGAGCGTTATACTCGCGAAGTACAATGTCAGGGGGCAGGACGCCGGCTCCATAGGGCTTATAGGACCCATGCGCATTGACTACGAAACGATTATTCCCTCCGTCCGTTTCCTGACGGACCTTGTGGGGCGGCTGATTGAACAGGCGCTTGAGGAATAGAAAGGATAAAAGATGAGTGAAGAAAAGATAAATCCCGAAGAAAACGAAGCGGCAGCCGAAGAAAAAACCGAAGTTCAGGCTGAAGAAAAACAGGCGAAAAAAGCCGACAAAAAAGCAAAAGGCAAAAAAGAAAACGAAGACCCGAAACTGCAGGAAATCAGTAAGCAGCTCGACGAGCAGAAGGATCTCTATTTAAGACTCCGCGCGGAATACGACAATTTCCGCAAACGCTCACAGAAGGAAAAAGAGGATGTCTATACAACCTCGCGGGCGGAGGTAATCAAAAACATCATTCCCGTGCTTGACAATTTCGAGCGCGCGGCGGGCAATGACAACGCCTCGTTTGAGGATTACAAAAAGGGCGTTGAAATGATTTACTCGCAGTTTCTCGAAATCCTCGAAAAAACCGGAGTGGAAACATTCGGCGAACCGGGCGACCCGTTTGACCCGAATATGCACAACGCCGTTATGCACATCGAAAGCGATGAGTTCGGCGAAAACACGGTGGCTCAGGTTTTCCAGAAGGGCTACAAAATCGGCAGCACGGTAATAAGATTCGCAACCGTACAGGTCGCAAATTAAATAAGTAAATAAAATCTTTTACAGATCAGGAGGAATATATTATGTCAAAAGTTATAGGCATCGATTTGGGAACCACAAACTCATGTGTGGCGGTTATTGAGGGCGGCGAGCCCGTAGTTATCGCGAACGCCGAGGGCGCCAGAACAACACCTTCCGTTGTTGCGTTCGGCAAAACAGGCGAAAGAATGGTGGGTCAGGTCGCGAAGCGCCAGGCAATCACCAACCCCGACAGAACGGTTTCGTCCATCAAAAGGCAGATGGGCTCCGATTACAAAGTCACAATCGACGACAAAAAATACACCCCGCAGGAAATCTCCGCGATGATTCTTCAGAAACTCAAAACCGACGCGGAAGCGTATCTCGGCGAAAAGGTCACCGAAGCGGTCATCACCGTTCCCGCCTACTTCACCGACTCGCAGCGCCAGGCGACCAAGGACGCGGGCAAAATCGCGGGTCTCGATGTAAAGAGAATCATCAACGAGCCCACAGCCGCGGCTCTCGCCTACGGCATCGACAAGGAAAACGACCAGAAGATTATGGTTTACGACCTCGGCGGCGGCACCTTCGATGTTTCGATTATCGAAATGGGCGACGGCGTTCAGGAGGTTCTCGCCACAGCCGGCAACAACCGTCTCGGCGGCGACGACTTCGACCAGAGAATAATCAACTGGATGGCCGACTCCTTCAAGGCGGAGCAGGGCATTGACCTGCGCGGAGACAAAATGGCTATGCAGAGACTCAAGGAAGAGGCGGAGAAAGCGAAGATTGAGCTCTCGGGCGTAACAAGCGCCAACATCAACCTTCCCTTCATCACAGCGGACGCGAACGGCCCCAAGCACCTTGAAATGACTCTTACAAGGGCAAAGTTCAACGAACTTACAGCCGACCTTGTTGAGGCGACAATGGGCCCCGTACGCCAGGCGATGTCAGACTCCGGTCTCTCGGTTTCACAGATAAACAAAGTGCTTATGGTCGGCGGTTCCTCAAGAATCCCCGCCGTTCAGGAAGCGGTCAAGAAGTTCACGGGTTCCGAACCCTTCAAGGGCATCAACCCCGATGAGTGTGTAGCGGTCGGCGCAGCCCTTCAGGCGGGCGTTCTCGGCGGCGAGGTTCAGGGTCTTCTGCTTCTCGATGTCACTCCGCTTTCACTCGGCATTGAGACTCTCGGCGGCGTGAGCACAAAGATTATTGAGCGCAACACCACCATCCCCGTAAAGAAGAGCCAGATATTCTCAACAGCGGCGGACAACCAGCCCTCGGTTGAGGTTCACGTTCTTCAGGGCGAAAGAGAATTCGCGAAGGATAACAAGACCCTCGGCGTGTTCCACCTCGACGGCATTCTTCCCGCGCGCAGAGGCGTTCCGCAGATTGAGGTAACCTTCGATATAGACGCAAACGGCATTGTTCACGTGTCGGCCAAGGATCTCGGCACAAACAAGGAGCAGTCAATCTCCATCACCGCTTCAAGCAATATGAGCAAAGAGGATATCGACAAGGCGGTAGCCGACGCCGAACGCTTCGCTCAGGAGGACAAAGCCCGTCTTGACGAGCAGAACACCCGCAATGAGGCGGATCAGATGGTTTACCAGTGCGAGCGCCTTATGAGCGAAAACGGCGACAAGTTTGACGAGGCGGACAAGTCCTCGGTAAACGAAAAAGTCGAAGCTCTCAAGGAAGCTCTCAAGGGTCAGGATATCAACCTTATTAAGAGCCGCAAGGACGAGCTCACTCAGAAATTCTATGAAATTTCCGAGAAACTCTATAAAGCAAACGCGCCTCAGGGCGATCCGAACGCCGCGGGCTTTGACCCGAACGCCGCGGGCTACGGCCCCGGTCCCGACCAGGGCTATACGGACGCGAGCTACACCGATGTTCCGCCCGAGGGCTGATAAAGTAAAATCATACTGTTGTATAACCGCTGGTAAAACAGCGGTTATACGGGTATAAAAAGGAGCCGCAAATGGCAGATAACAAGAGAGATTACTACGAAGTGCTCGGCGTTCAGAAGGGCGCTTCGGACGATGAAATAAAAAAAGCATACAGGCAGACCGCGAAGAAATATCACCCCGATTTAAACCCCGGCGACGCCGAGGCGGAGCAGAAATTCAAAGAGGCGAACGAGGCGTATGAAGTGCTCTCCGACAAGGAGAAGCGCGCGAGATACGACCAGTACGGTCACGCGGGCGTGGACCCGAATTTCGGCGCGGGCGGTTTCGGCGGCGAGGGCTTTGACTTTGACCTCGGCGACCTGTTCGGCAGTTTCTTCGGCGGCGGTTTCGGCGGCTTCGGTCAGAGGCAGTCAAACCCCAACGCGCCCAGACGCGGTGAGGACAATCAGGCGAGAGTCACCGTCTCCTTTGAGGAGGCGGCAAAGGGCTGCAGGCGTGATGTTGAGGTTCAGAAAATCGAAACCTGCCCCGAATGCGGCGGCTCGGGAGCGCAGAGCGGCACAACCGCGTCAACCTGCCCGGACTGTAACGGCAGGGGTCAGGTCAATGTTCAGCAGCGCACGCCCTTCGGAGTGATACAGACCTCGAAAACCTGCTCAAAGTGCAACGGCAGAGGCAAGTTCATTGAGCATCCCTGCCAGAAATGCCGCGGCACCGGAAGAATCAGGCACGCCGTGAAGGTCAGCGTGAACATTCCCGCGGGTATTGACGACCGTCAGGTGTTCACCGTACCGGGAGCGGGCAACGCGGGCATCAACGGCGGACCGAGCGGAGACCTCAAGGTAGCCGTTTATGTGCGCCCTCATCCGTTCTTTGAGCGCGACGGCTACAATGTATGGTATGACCTTAAAGTGTCATTCACACAGGCGGCTCTCGGCGACACAATCCAGATTCCCACGCTTGACGGCGATGTCAAATTCGACCTGCCCGCGGGCACACAGCCCGGCAAAATCTTCAGTATGAAGAGCAAGGGCATTCAATCCGTAAACGGCAGGGGCAAGGGCGACCAGCTTGTAAGAATCGTTGTTGAAATTCCCAAGTCACTGACGGAGCACGAAAAACAGCTTCTCACCGAACTTGAGAAGGATCTGAATGTTAAACGCGGCGCACCCGTCGGCTCGGGCAAAAAGAGCAACCTGCGCGACAAATTTGAAAAACGGAAATAACAGATGAGTAACAAGAAATATACAACAGCCGTGTTCGACCTCGACGGCACACTGCTTGACACGCTCGAAGACCTCACGGCGAGCATAAACTATATGCTTTCATTAAACGGCTTCCCTCTGAGAACCTTAGGCGAAATAAGAACCTTTGTGGGCAACGGTATGGCGAAACTTGTTGAAAGAAGTCTGCCCGAAAACGCGGATATGAATAATTTCGGGGCTTATTCAAAGCAGTTTACACAGCATTACGGCAAAAACTTAAAAAACAAAACTCACGCCTATGACGGTGTTCTTGATGTTCTTGCCGCTCTCAAAGAAAAGGGAATAAAAACCGCCGTTGTTTCCAACAAGATGGACGAGCAGACCAAACCGCTTTGCAGGGAATTCTTCGGCAGCACGGTGGATTACGCCGTGGGTCAGAAGGAGGGCATAGAAAAAAAGCCCGCTCCCGACAGCGTGTTTGACGCGCTCAGAACACTCGGAAGCGGAAAGGAAGAGTCCGTTTATATCGGCGATTCCGATGTTGATTTTATGACAGCGAAAAACTCGGGGCTTGATTTTATCGGAGTTTCCTGGGGCTTCAAGGGGCGTGAGTTCCTCGAAGCGCTCGGCGCAAAGACGGTAATTGATTCACCGCAAGAATTAATTGAATATTTTTAAAGAGAAAACCCTCTGCGGCATTCAGACCGCAGAGGGCATTTTTTATGAAACAAATATTTTTACAAACAGTTTAATGAAATCCGTAAAGAACGACGCGATTTTCATAATAACCGAAAGGAAGCTGCCCGAAATGCTGCTTATGTTTGAACGGGCGGAATCCGCGCCGTAACCGGGAATTGAGCCGTTGTTGTCGTCAACATCGTCATCGTTCGTGAAATCGACAATAATCGGGGTCGCTATGCCGAGAAGAACATATTCCCCGACAGTCACGGGACCCGCGACAGAGGTTATGTTTTTGGTTACACTCTGACAGAGTCCGTCCGAGAAATCGATATTTTCAAGCAGAGCGTTTAAGTCCTTTAAAAATACCTCGTCGTTGACGGTTGACAGAACCTTCAGAAGAATATAATCGACAATTTTCAATAACAGCGTGACCTCGGTTGAATCAAGCGGAAAATGCTCGCTGCCCTTATAGTGCCACCCCACAAGTTCGGTGGCGAGATCCCACGCGTTTTCATATCCGCTGTCAGGAAGATCGACATTGTATTTCTTCGCCTGTTCCTGCAGCCCGCCATCGCCGTAGAGGGGAGCGGCGAGAATATCCGTAAGACCTCCCACGGCCGTGTTTACAAGGTTGTAAAACGCCTCGCCCTCGTCAATGCCGATTTTTTCCATTGTAAGACTCAGCGAAAGCCTGTATTGAATGCCCGCCTTGAAGAACTGCCTTGCGTATTCGCCGAAGTTTTCACTCATCAGTTCAACGAGCTCGTCGGGGTAGCCCGCAACGGTTGCGGTGAGGGCTTCGGTGTCAATACTTTCTATATTCCTTGTTTCATAGTCAACGCTCTCATCGCTGAAACTGAAAACCCTGTAAGCGACGGGATACATCGTGAGCGAGGTTGTGGTGAAATCATATATTTTATTGCCCGCGGCGCTCGTGAATGAGGTCGCGTCGTTGCAGTGCTCGTGACCCGTAAGAACGATTTTTATGCCGCTGTCGGCGAAAAGTTCAGCCGTGGTGTAGTGGAATCTTATAATAAAATCGTGGCTTAAAACTCTCTGCACGGGCAGGTGGTCGAGAATGTTGTGGTGCATCATAAGCACGGGGTATTTGCCGTCCGCCTTCGCCTTTTTCGCGCTGTCGAGAACCCATTGAATTTTCCGGAGCGTCATTCCGTCCTCGGTGGATTTTGTTTCGCTGCAGGAATCGAGGGCTATAAGGCGGTATTTCGAGTTGAGGTCGGCGGTGTAGGAGCAGGTGCCCTCAAGGGTGTCGAGCGCCTCGTCATAGCCGAAATCGTGATAAATGCGCCTGAAATCGTCAAAACTCGTGTCGCCCTCGTTGAGGGAGGCGTCGTGGTTGCCGTTTATAACATAGACGGGCTTGCCGCTCTCCTCCTCGAACGCCTTTAACTTTTCGGCTACATTTTCATGCTCCTCAACAATAACTTTGCCGTTGTCGGCGAGATCGCCGGGGATGAGAACAAACTGAATGCCGTCATCCTCCGCGCATTCTTTAAGGAACTCGTCAATTATAAATCCGCTCTCGTTTTCGAGAGCCGCGCGTCTGTTGACAAACCAATAGTCCGAATCGCCGAGCAGCTCCTCGTTTGTAACGGTCAGCTCCTCCTCGGGAAGGTTGTAGTGAAGGTCGGAGGCGACCGCGAAGCGCAAAGGCCCGTCCGCGGCGGCGGAACCGATAATGACAGCGCCCGCCGTAAGTGTGAAAACAAGAATAAGACTTATAAGCTTTTTCATACTCTTTCTCCTTTAAGCCGTAACTTCAAAGCAGAGCCAGCCGCCGCTTTCATATCTGTTTACGACCTTCAGCCCGTTCCGGGCGAAGGCGGCAAGAACCTCGTCCTCCCTCGGCTCGATTATTCCCGAGGTGATGAACACGGCGCCGGGGTTCATATAATTCTTTATTTCGCCGCAGAGTTTAATGATGATGTCGGCTACAATATTCGCGAGAATAAGGTCAAATTTTCCGCTTATTTTATCTGTAAGATTGCCTTTTAAATATTCAATATCCGGCTCGTCAAAGCCGTTGCCCTTCGCGTTTTCCTTTGCCGTTTTGACGGCGAGAGCGTCAATGTCAACGCCCGTTGCGTTCTCCGAACCGAGAAGCATGGAGGCGATTGAGAGAATGCCGCTGCCGCAGCCGATATCCAGCACCTTCTTGCCCTTGCCCGCGTATTTTTCCAGCGATTGCAGGCACAGGCGGGTTGTGTCGTGAGTGCCGGAGCCGAAGGCGAGACCGGGCTCGAGGTTCAGAACCGCTCTGCCCTGAGCGTCAAATTCATCCTCCCACACGGGGCGGATAAGCAGTTTTTCGCCCACGGGTATTGGCTTGAAATACTTTTTCCAGTTGTTTTCCCAGTCCGAATTTTTGCAGATTTTTTCTTCAATTTCAAAGTCGATTTTCTCAGCCGTGTATCTCTCCTCGAGAAAAGCGACCGCCTCGGCGGGGTTCTCCTCGGGGGATATGTAAATGTGAACAAAGGCTTTGCTTCTGTCTTTGGCGAGCAGTTCCTCGTCAATGAGGTCTATGTGCGCTATTTCGAGCGCCTCCTGCTCAAGGTTGCTGTAATCCTCAATATATATTCCGTAGGGAACGGCCATATTCGCAATGTCTCCCGCGCGTTCTGCGTCGGGGGCGGGTACGGCTATTTTTATTTCGGTCCATTCGCTCATTTTTTCACCCCGTTATTCGTCGAGATTTGTAATGAATTCGCCGTTAAGCCCGTGGTTATAGAGCTTTCTGTTGTCAAGCAACCACTGCCTGCCCGTAAATTCACCGGCGTTCTTCTGCTTTAACTGCGAAGACATTTCCTCCATTCTCGCGTCGAGCAGATCAAGCTCGGAGAGGATTTCCGCCTCAATGAACATCGGGAACTGCGCCGCGCCGAACTCGGGTTTGCCGTGGTGTGATATGAGCATATGCTCAATAAGCGTGAGCGTCTCGTCGCTTATTCCGAGTTCCCTGCCGATGCGGTCAATATTGATGGCGCCCATAACGAGATGGCCGAGCAGGTTGCCCTTTACTGTGTAGTCGGAGGCGATGCCGCTTTCGGATACCTTTATCTCATCGATTTTCGCTATGTCGTGAAGAATGATTCCGCTGTAGAGTAAATCGGTGTTTACAAAGGTGTAAATGTCCGCAACTCCTTTGGCGAGGCGCAGAATGGAAAGCGTGTGGAAAAGCAGGCCGCCCCTGACCGCGTGGTGGAGTTTGAGCGCCGCGGGCCAGTAGAGGAGTTTTTCACGGTTTTCGTCAATAACCGCGGTAACGAGTTTTTTGAGTTCCTCGCTTTTGAAGGCGGCAACCGTGTTCTCAATCTGCCTTAGCATAACCGTTCCGCTGAGAGTCGTGCTCTCAACATAGTCCTCGATTTTTACGTTGTCGGCGTCCGTCACGTGGCGTATGCGGTCAACGCGGAACTGTTCCGAGCCGTTATACATTACAACCGAGCCGCGCACCTTTACGAAATCATAGACGGAAAACTTCACGTGAAGTTCCTTGACATCCCAGAATTTGGCGTTCATCTCGCCCGTGGAATCGCTTATTGTCATATCGAGAAAGGGCGCGCCCTTTGCAGTGGTTTTCTGTTCGATTGCTTTGATAATGCAGAAGCCCTCAACAACCGAGGCGTTGGATGTGGGAGTAAAATTCATAAAAATCACCTTTTAAAACAATAATATAATAATTATATCATATCAATTAATAAAGTCAAATAAAGAGATATATTTGTTTTTCGGAATAATTAGTATTGACTTTTTTCTTTAAGGGTATATAATATATAGCGGAATAATTCTCAGGGCGGGGTGAAATTCCCCACCGGCGGTAAAGTCCGCGAGCCGCTCAGGCGGTTGATACGGTGAAATTCCGTAACCGACGGTAAAGTCCGGATGGGAGAGATTGTTTTGCTGTTTATGCCCTGACTGTTTACCGGTCGGGGCTTATTCTTTTTTAAGGCGGTGTTTTATATGACAAAACCTCAGCAGCGCATCTACAAAATAACGCTTACGGCAATGCTTTCGGCTGTGGCGTTCGTTCTGATGTTCGTGGAAGTTCCTGTTCCCATGCTCATCCCCTCGTTCATCAAATTCGATATTTCCGACCTGCCCGCGCTCTTCTGCAGCTTCGCGTTCGGTCCCGTTTACGGCGTGGCGGTGGAACTCGTGAAAAATCTTCTGCATATTTTAATCAAAGGCACAACCAGCGCGGGAGTGGGCGAACTGAGCAATTTCCTTCTGGGCTCGGTGTTCTGCCTTGTAGCCGGAATAATCTATAAGAATAATCAGAACAAGAAATCCGCAATACTCGCCTGTTTTATCGGCGCTCTCGCGATGGGTCTTGTAAGCCTGCCGATAAACTATTTCCTCGTCTATCCCGCCTATGTGAAATTCTACGGCTTCCCGCTTGAGGCGATAATCGGAATGTACAGCGAGATTCTCTCGCCCATAGCCAAAGTTCCCACGGGCAACGCGCTGTTCAACTGCCTTCTCGTTTTCAATGTGCCGTTCACCTTCTTTAAAGGCGCGGTTGACGCGGCGATATGTATATTGGTTTATAAACCGCTTTCAAGACTGATAAAGGGAAAAATGTAACCTAAATATTAATGCCTGCCGCTCGGAAGGAACGGCAGGCGTTTTTTGTTATTTTCTGTTTGAAAGATTTTCTTTAACTATATAAACGGGTCTGTTTTTGCCCTGAATATATGCCTTGGCGAGGTATTCGCCGATTATTCCGATTGAGCAAAGGATTACTCCGCCCACGAAATACACAGCCGAAATTGTCAGCCCCTTGTGCAATATAAGAAGAACGATGAACAGCGGGAGTGACAGAATGATGAACAGTATTCCGAGATAAAGCGGAATGCGGAGCGGCGAGGTGGTGAATGAAATTATTCCGCTCAAAGCGTATCTGAGAAGCTTTGTAAAATTCCATTTGGATTCCCCGCCCACGCGCTCGCCGACGGTGTAGGGGATGTATTTTGTGTTGAAGCCGACAAACGAGAATATGCCCTTTGAGAAGCGGAAATACTCCTTCATATTGACAATTTCGTCAACCATCTGCCTGCGGAAGGTGCGGAAATCGCTCGCCCCGTCAACAAACTCCGTGTCGGAAACACGGTTTATTATTTTGTAAAAGGACTTTTTGCAAAGCGACATAAACCCGCTCTCGTCGCGCTTTTCCTGGTAGGCGGCAACGCAGTCAACATCCGGCTCCTCATCGAGGATTTTAACCATATCGGCGACAACCGAAGGATGCTGCTGAAGATCGGCGTCTATAACGGAAACATAGTCGCCCTGCGCGTTCTCAAGCCCCGCGAGCATAGCCGCCTCCTTGCCGAAATTCCTCGAAAAGGAAACAACTTTTACCGCGGCGGGCCCGTCAAGCAGTTTTTTGAGCATATCGAGAGTGCCGTCCCTGCTGCCGTCGTTTACAAAAACAATTTCGTAATCGTAACCGAGGGCGTCAAAGGTGGAGACCGCCTCTTTATAAAACGGAATAACGCTCTGTTCCTCGTTGAAGCAGGGAACAACAAGTGAAAGTTTCATAAACCTACCTCTTAAATACCTGCCGCCTCTTTGATGGCGTCAACCATATCGAGCTTCTCCCACGAAACATCGAGGTCCGTTCTGCCCATATGACCGAGGGCCGCGACCTTTCTGTAACCGGGTTTGCGCAGGTCGAGTTTTTTGATTATGGCGGAGGGGCTTAAATCGAACAGTTTATTGACTATTGCCGCAATATCGGTGTCGGGTATTCTGCCCGTGCCGAAGGTCTCCGCGAAAACGGAAACGGGTTTTTCAACGCCTATGGCGTAAGCTACCTGAATCTCGCATTTGTCGGCAAGACCGGCCGCGACAATATTCTTTGCCACATATCTTGCCGCGTAAGCCGCGCTGCGGTCAACCTTTGTCGGGTCCTTGCCGCTGAAGGCGCCGCCGCCGTGGCGCGAATATCCGCCGTAGGTGTCAACAATGATTTTTCTGCCGGTAAGTCCGCTGTCGCCGTTGGGGCCGCCCGTTACGAATCTGCCCGTGGGGTTAATGTGGTAAACTGTTCTGTCATCGAGGAGCGAAGCGGGAATGGTTGTTTTTATAACCTTCTCGATTATGTCTTTTCTTATCTGCTCAAGAGTAACGTCGGGGCTGTGCTGTGAGGAAATAACCACGGTGTCAACCCTGACGGGCTTTTTGTTCTCGTCATATTCAACGGTGACCTGGCTTTTGCCGTCGGGTCTGAGATAGTCGAGTTCTCCGCTCTCGCGCACGGCGGTAAGCTTTGCGCAGAGTTTGTGGGCGAGCGAGACGGGCAGGGGCATAAGCTCGGGAGTCTCGTTGCAGGCGAATCCGAACATCATTCCCTGGTCGCCCGCGCCGAGGCGGTCAACGCCCATAGCTATATCGCCGGACTGTTTGTCAAGCGCGGTGAGAACGGCGCAGGTGTTGCCGTCAAAGCCCTTTTCGGACGAATCGTAGCCGATGTCGCATATAACCTTGCGCGCTATGGCGGGGATATCGACATTGGCCGTTGTGGATATTTCGCCCATAATAAGTACCATACCGGTAGTGCAGCAGGTTTCGCAGGCAACTCTGCCCATCGGGTCCTGCTCGAGTATGGCGTCGAGCACCGCGTCCGAAATCTGGTCGCAGATTTTATCGGGATGTCCGTTTGTTACGGACTCGGATGTAAAGAAATAGTCTGCCATTGTATGTGTTTCCTCCAAAAAAATAATCCCGTGTCAAGCGGGCTTAACACGGGTAATATACCTTATCTCTCGGTTAAACCGCAGGATTTGGCACCTTGGAAAATCCAGGTTGCCGGGCTTCACAGGGCCTGTCCCTCAGCCGCTCTTAATAAGGGTTTATTCAGTTGTTAACCTATTCTAACTCATAATGGCAGAATTGTCAACCGTCAAAATACACGAACCGTCACGCGAAGGCGGTTTTTCTTTGTAACAAGTTTTTCACCGCAGTAGATGAACCTGCCTTTTCCCCTGAGGGAGACGATGTCGTTTTCTTTGAGCACACGCGAGGGATCCTCGCAGCACGCGCTGTTTATAAACACGAGTTTCTGCAAAAAAAACTTTTTGCTCTCGCTTCTCGACAGATTGTAAACAGCCGCCAGCACCGCGTCGCACCTGAGCGCGGGAACAACGATTTCGCTCTCATCGGGCAGGGCTATGCTCTCAACGGGAGGGGAGTCAACCTCTTTGCAGTTAACGGTCGTGTGTTTTATCGAAACGCAGTTTTCAACTATATAGCGCGAAACGGATGAAAGGCAGAAAAGATAACCTCTGTTATTATATACAATAATATCTCCCAGTGTCTCGCGCTTTATGCCGAGCGACATGAGCGCCCCGAGAAAATCGCGGTGGGTGAGTTCGTCCGCGAATTTCTGCTGCAGAGGGCTTATCTCAACGCAAACAACGGGCGGCTCTTCGGTGTAGCCGCATTTCTCCTCATTGCCGAAAACGGCGAGTTTCCGCTCCGCGTTTTCATATCCGCCGAAAAAGGTGAAGGAGTATTTCGGCACGCTTCGTATGAGGATATCCTGCTCCGCGAGGTTGAGAAAATCCGTAAAGACATAACAGCCCCGTGATTCACTGCGCTCGTAAAGTTCCGAAAATCTCTTTTTAAGCTGTAATTCCTCTTCCATTTCAGATAACTATTCTGTGCTTTTTGCCCTTGAGCGTGACAGCGGTTGACTTGCCCTTGTAAATGACCTCGAACTTGCCCGAGCCCGTCAGTTCGCATTTTGAGAGTTTGCCGTTTTTCCATTCAATGTCAACAATCACATTACCCTTTGCGAGCAGACCCTTTACGCTGCCGTTTTTCCAGGCGGAGGGCAGGGCGGGCAGAATGTAGATTTTGCCGTCGCGCGACTGCATAAGCATTTCGCCGACGCCGCTGACAAAGCCGAAGTTGCCGTCAATCTGGAAGGGCGGATGCGCGTCGAAAAGATTCTCGTAAGTTCCGCCGCCGTTTGTGTAGTTGAAGCCGACGCTCTTGACGGGGCGCAGCTGCATATCAATAAGCTTGAGAGCGTGGTCACCGTCAAACAGACGGGCCCAGAAATTGATTTTCCAGCCGAGCGACCAGCCCGTGCCGTTGTCGCCTCGAAGGGCGAGAGTTTTTCTGCAGGCGTCCGCGAGTTCCGGTGTGCCGTCCGCGGTTATGAGACTTGCGGGGTGAAGGGCGTAGAGATGCGACACATGCCTGTGGTGCGGCTCGCACTCGGGTCTTTCCGCGTCCCACTCGAGAAGCTGACCCTTGCTGCCGGTCTCAAACGGGCGCATATTGTCGAGCGCCTTCCGGAGCTTGTCGGCAAACGCCTTGTCCTTATCAAGTATTTCACTGCTCTTTACGCAGGAGATGAACAGATCCTTTATAATCGACATAAGCATTGTCGATGTTTTGCCTATGGCGATATCCCTGCCGTTGAATTTGAACTCGTTTTCGGGCGATGTGCCCGCGGGGTAGATGAGTTTTCCGTTTTCATCCGCGCACAGCTGGGAGAGATAGAACTGCGCCGCTTTTTTCATTACCGGATAAGCGTTTTTCTTTAAGAAAGCGACATCTCCCGTGTATTCATAGTGCTCAAACAGATGTCTGCAAAGCCAGCCCGAAGAGCCGGGCCAGAAACTCCAGCAGGCGGAACCGGGAACGGGGGCGGCAAAGCGCCACAGGTCAACATTGTGATGGCTTACAAAGCCGGGCGCGCCATACCATTCCTTCGCTATTTCCGCGCCCGTCACGGAAAGATCCTTAACCATTTCAACAAGCGGCTCGTTCACCTCGGGCAGGCGGCACATAAGCACGGGCCAGTAATTCATTTCGGTATTGATATTGACCGTGTAATTCGAGTGCCAGGGCGGGGTGAGACGGTCGTTCCATATACCCTGAAGCGTGGAGGGCTGTGAGCCGGGGCGCGACGAAGTTATCGCGAGGTATCGCCCGTAGTTGAACATAAGCGTAATGAGCGAGAAATCGCTTTTATCCGTCTTGTATCTGCGAAGGCGGGTGTCGGTGGGCAGAGCGGATTTTTCGCTGTCGCCGAGATTGAGTTTTACCCTGTCAAACAGTTCTTTATAATCGGCGGTGTGCTTTTCTTTTATTTCGTCAAAGGATCCGGCGGTGCTTAAAACCTTCTCGCAGGGCTTTCTGAAATCCTTGCCCTCAAGGAACGGGGATTTGTCAAAGCCGTTGAAGCTTGTGGCGGCGGTAAATATTATCTCCGCCCTCGTTGCGCCTGTTACCCTGACGCTCTTTTTGTTATATTTTATCTTGCCGTCCGTATCGACCCTGAGCGCCGCCCTGAAGAGTATGCCTCTGAGCGCGTCGTCGTCAAAGTAACCCTGCTTGTCCGATTCGTAATCGAGGTTGTTTTCGGAGGGGCACTCGCCCTCAAGGCAGAGGGTGTCGTTCTCAATAAATACGGATGGTCTCAGTTTGCTTTCGAGTTTAACGGTGAATGAGAGCAGCGGCTTGGTGCAGGTGAACTTTGCGGCAATCACCTTGTCGGGGTATGAGGCGATATACTGCCTTTCAAAGTCGGCGCTCTCGCAGGTGTATGAAACCTTCGCCACGGCGGTTTCAAGATTCAATGAGCGGCTGTAATTGACCGCCTTTCCGTAGTGGTCAAACTCAATTACCATATCGCCGAGCGGAACATACGCCTGAGTCCAGTTAGCGTGAAATTTCTTTTCGCAGAGTTTCTGCGCGTCGATGAATCTGCCGTCCAGGGCGTATTCCCTTACCTTTTTCAGCGTCTCCTGCGGGGAGTCGACAACATGCTTTGCCGGATGCCCCGTCCACAGCTCATCGTGGTTGAGGGAGAGCACCTCTTTTGTAACTCCGCCGTAAATCATAGCGCCGAGCGTGCCGTTGCCTATGGGCAGGCACTGGGTCCAGGCGTCCGCCTCTTTTACATAGTAAAGATAATTGCTGTAATCCATATTCTCACCCTTTTTCAAAAATTACAGTAAAGGCAGGGTACAAGAAGTGCCCTGCCTTTTGAAAATTCAATAATTGTAGCCGAGTTCAACGGCACTGATATTAACATCAAGAAGATCCTGATGCTTTGCGGAAACAACCTTTGCCATGGCGGCGTCAATGTTTTCGTGGGGAATGTCGCCGCAGTGCTTGATGATGTTGCCCGTGATAATCATATTCGCCAGTGTGCGCATACCGTTGTCGGAAGCCATTTTTGTTGCGGGAATGTAGAAGACCTCAACGTCGTCTCTCTGAACCTTGCGCTCAATAAGAGTGCTGTCAACATAAATCTGACCGCCGGGGATGACATCGTTCTCGAACTTGTCAAGCGAGGGGAGGTTCATGGCGACGAGGATGTCAGGGTTGGTGATGATGGGGGAGCCAATCTGCCTGTCGCTCATAATGACGCTGCAGTTGCAGGTGCCGCCTCTCATTTCGGGGCCGTAGGAGGGCAGCCAGCTGACCTCTTTGCCTTCTATGAGAGCTTTGTAAGCGAGAAATTTACCGCAGAAAAGGATGCCCTGACCGCCGAAGCCCGCGAGAAGTATTGACTTTGTCATATTATTTCTCCTCCCCGCTGTATCTGTCTTTGTAAACGCCGAGAGGATAATACGGAATCATATTGTCCTCAAGCCATTTGAGCGCCTTGTCGGGCGTGAGACCCCAGTTTGTGGGGCAGGTGGAAAGAACCTCTATAAGCGAGAAGCCCTTGCCCTCAACCTGGTTCCTGAACGCGTGAAGAATCGCCTTCTTCGCCGCTTTTACGTTCTTGACATTGTTTACGGCAACTCTCTCAACATAGGAGGCGCCGTCAACATTTGAAAGCAGTTCGCATATCTTGAGCGGATAGCCGACCTTTTCAACATCTCTGCCGTAGGGCGATGTCTGGGTAATCTGACCGGGAAGCGAGGTGGGAGCCATCTGACCGCCCGTCATGCCGTAAATGGCGTTGTTTATGAAAATGATTGTGATATTTTCATTTCTCGCCGCGGCGTGAACCGTTTCGCAGGTGCCTATTGAAGCGAGGTCGCCGTCACCCTGATAGGTGAAAACGATGTTTTCGGGGTCGCTTCTTTTGACGCCTGTCGCGACGGCGGGGGCTCTGCCGTGAGCCGCCTCAATCATATCGCAGTTGAAATAGTCGTAAGCCATAACGGAGCAGCCGACGGGGGCAATACCGATTGTTCTGCCCTCAATGCCGAGCTCGTCAATCGCTTCGGCAACAAGGCGGTGAACTATACCGTGCGTGCAGCCGGGGCAGTAATGGAAGGGCGCGTCCGTGAGCGCGTGAGGTTTGTCAAATACAACTGCCATTATCTGTCACCTCCGATTTCGTTTGCCTGCATAATTGAATCATAAACGTTCTTGACCGTGGGAATCATACCGCCGACCCTGTTGCACAGAAGAACGGGCTTCGCGCAACGTATCGCGAGGTCGATATCCTCAACCATCTGACCCATTGAAAGCTCAACGGATATAAACGCCTTGACCTTTTCGCTCGCCGCTTTGAGAGCCGCCTTCGGGAAGGGCCAGAGCGTAATCGGGCGGATCATACCGACTTTGATGCCCGCCTTGCGCGCCTCGTCTATCGCGTTGTGGGAAACTCTCGCGGCGATGCCGAACGCGACAACGCAGATTTCCGCGTCATCCATCATATATTCGTCATAAAGCGCTTCCGTCTCCTCAATCTTCTTGTAGCGCTCGTATCTCTTGAAGTTTTCCTCCTCGAGAATTTCGGGCTTTAAGAAAAGGGAGTTTACAATATTGTGGGGTCTTTCCATCTTAGTACCCGTGGTAGCCCAGGGTTTGTCGTATGTTTTGACCTCGCCCATCTCAAGCGAAACGGGCTCCATCGTCTGACCCATTGTGCCGTCGGCGAGAATCATCGATGTCATTCTGTATTTGTCCGCAAGGTCAAAGCCCTTGAATGTAAGGTCAACCATTTCCTGAACATTGCTCGGGGCGAGAACTATCATATGGAAGTCGCCGTGACCGGCGCCTCTGGTGGCGTGGAAATAATCCGACTGCGAGGGCTGAATGCCGCCGAGACCGGGGCCGCCGCGCTGAACATTCACAACGAGGGCGGGAAGGTCGCAGCCCGCGAGATATGAAAGACCTTCGCTCTTGAGCGAGATTCCGGGGCTCGAAGAGGAGGTCATAACCCTTTTACCGGTTGACGCAACGCCGAGAACCATATTTATCGCGGCTATTTCGCTTTCCGCCTGAAGAAAAGTGCCGCCGATTTTGGGCATCTTCTTCGACATATAAGCCGCGACTTCCGTCTGGGGTGTAATGGGATAGCCGAAGTAGTGGCGGCAGCCTGCCATTATGGCGGCCTCAGCCAGCGCCTCGTTACCCTTCATCAATACTTTTTCTGCCATTTTTCCGTCCTCCCTTATTTCTCAACCTTAATTACGCAGTCGGGGCACATTGTGGCGCAGAACGCGCACGCGATGCACTGCTCCTGGTCGGTAATGCCCGCGGGGTGGTAGCCCTTTGCGTTAATCACATCGTTGAGAATAGCAACAATGCCTTTCGGGCAGGCGTTGACACACAGGCCGCAGCCCTTGCAGGTGTCAACTTTGAAAGTTACTTTTGCCATTATCTGTCCTCCTGTAATTTCCAGGACTGCATTACATACAGTTTTATCGGAAATACATTTTCTGTTATCTGAGCGATTTCCGCGGCGAGGGGCTCGTTTACAGCCGTCATCTTGATCGGCAGGCCTGTCGCTCCGGAAATCTCATCTGCGTATTTAAAAGAGGAAACTATGTTTTCAACCGTTGTTTCCTCACCGAGATTCGAGTTGTTGACTATGGCGTTGAATTTCATGCCGCAGGCGGACTCAATCTCGTTCATAACCTCAAGAGTGCTTTTGACATCTCTTGTAAGCGGACGGAAGCGATTTACAACAAACAGCATATCGTAATCGTTTTCCTTTAAAAGCGAAGGGACGTACCTGCCGAGGGCAAGGGCGCCTCTGTCGTCGCCGCCTACATCAATAACCGCGTGTAAAGCGGGGTTGTCGAGAATCGCGTAGGTTTCGGCGGGAAGGGCGGGAAGGTCGACATTGGAGCTTGCGTATTCCGATGAAATCAGTTTTATGCCCGCTCTGTTGAGAACCTTCTCGCTGTCTTTTGTGCGGAAATAGGGGTTTACGATATCGAGGTCGGCTATGCACACATTGTCAAACTGTTTTTTGAGTCCGAGCGCGTAGTTTACCGCTATGTTTGTTTTGCCGCTTCCGTAGTGACCCGAAAAAAGGGTTACTCTTTTTGGGGTAAGATTCAGCATACCTTGTGAATCCAGCCGTATTTATCCTCGAGCTTACCCCACTGGATTCCGGTGAGCTCGTCATAGAGCATCTGGGTTACTTTGCCGATCTTGCCGTTGCTGATTTCGAATTCGTCTTCCTTGTAGCTGAGCCAGCCGATCGGTGAGACGACGGCTGCTGTGCCGGTGCCCCATGCCTCTTCGAGAGTGCCCTGTTTTGCGGCGTCCTCAAGCTCGTCGATGGAGAGCAGACGCTCGGAAACGGTGTAGCCCTTGTCCCTGAGAAGCTCACAGCAGGATTTCCTGGTGATGCCGGGAAGGACGGAGCCGGTCAGCTTCGGGGTAACGATTTCGTCGCCGATCTTGAACATAACGTTCATTGAGCCGACCTCTTCGATATACTTTCTCTCAACGCCGTCAAGCCAGAGAACCTGGGTGAAGCCCTTCTCCTCTGCCTTCTGACCTGC
>JAEERC010000070.1 GCA_016285645.1 Clostridiaceae bacterium
AAAAAATGGAGCGGATGACGAGGCTCGAACTCGCTACCTCCACCTTGGCAAGGTGGCGCTCTACCAGATGAGCTACATCCGCAAAATGGTGCCTTCGGCCGGAATCGAACCAGCGACACGTGGATTTTCAGTCCACTGCTCTACCAACTGAGCTACAAAGGCATATTAAATGGCCTGATATAAATAATACCAGGCCATTCTGGCGACCCGGATCGGGCTCGAACCGACGACCTCCAGCGTGACAGGCTGGCGTTCTAAACCGACTGAACTACCGGGCCATGTGGTGGGAACAACAGGGCTCGAACCTGTGACCCCCTGCTTGTAAGGCAGGTGCTCTCCCAGCTGAGCTATGCTCCCGTTCTTGCCGCTTTCAGCGGCGAAATATAATATACTATAAAGAAATGCGATTGTCAACACTTTTTTAAAAATTATTTTTATTTCACGGTTTTCGCCGCCAGAGCCCTTATCTCAGCCGCCGTGAATGTGTAAACCCTGTCGCAGAAATGGCAGCGCACCTCGGTTGTTTCATCCTGCGCCATCTGCTCAAGTTCCTGTGCGCCGGTGCTTAAAAGCGCCTTTTCAACACGCTCCTTCGAGCAGGTGCAGACATAGGCGGGGCGCATTTCGTCGAGCAGTTCAAGGTCAAAGCCCTCAAGCACCGTGCGGCAAATCTCTTCGGGAGTGAGCCCCTTTAAAAGCATTGTCGTGACCGGCTCGATTTTTTCCAGGCATTTTTCGACTCTGTCGATTGTGTCATCCTCAGCCGTCGGCAGAAGCTGAATTATGAATCCGCCCGCCGTGAGAACATCGGAGTTTTCCTTGCTCACAAGCACGCCGAGGGCGCAGACCGTCGGAGTCTGCTCGCTGACGGCGTAGTAATTGGTTATATCCTCGGCTATCTCGCCCGAAACAATGGGCACCTGACCGATATACGGCTCTTTCAAACCGAGGTCCTTCATAACCGTGAGCGTGCCGTTTGTGCCCACCGCGCCCGATACATCGAGTTTGCCCTTATCGTTGAGCGGAAGCGTCACGGAGGCGTCGGAGATATATCCGCGCACATTCGCGCTGCTGTCGGAGGCGGCGATTACCGAGCCCGCGGGGCCGTCGCCGTTCAGGCGCAGAGTGACCGAATCGTTCTCGCCCTTGAGCACCGCGCCCATAAAACTCGCGGCTGTCAGAAGTCTGCCAAGAGCCGCGGTTGTGACATTTGTTGTTGAATGAATCGCCTGCGCTCTTTCAACTATATCCGTTGTGTCCGCCGCCATTACGGTCAGCGTTCCGTCGGATGAAATCATTCTTACAAGTTTGCCCATTTTTATTCCTTTCTCGCAACGAATACCGCTCTTTCGCTGTCGGACTTTACGGAATTTTCCGTCATATCGTCATACACACCCTGCACCGAAAAGCCCGCCTCTTCAAGCATACTTTTAATTTCGTCAATCTCATAGGCATATTCGGTGAATTCCTCGCCCGAGCGCTCCCACAGACCGTTTTCATTTTCAGCGAAAAAGTCGAGGGTTATGTCAACGCTGGAATCCGGGTTCAGAGAGTTCTGCCACGCGCAGTAAACACCCTCGCAATCGTATACAAAGGTGTTGTCGGCGAGCACGCCGCGGTGTTTGTAAACCGTGTTTACATCAAATACGAACAGCCCGCCCTTATTCATAAAAAGCGAGACCTTTGAAAACGCCTTTTTCACCTCATCCGCTCCGTCAAAATGGTTGACGCTGTCAAGGCAGCAGACGGCGCAGTCCACCGTGCCGTAGAGATCGAGTTCGCCCGCGCTCTGGCAGAGAAGCAGTATGTCATATCCGCTTTCCGCGATTTTTTCGCGGGCGGCGGTGAGCATACCCGCGCTCGGGTCAACGCCGATAACATCAAAGCCGCGCTCTGCCATCTCAACGCTCATTGAGCCCGTGCCGCAGGCGAGGTCAAGCAGAATTGAACCGCTCTTTTTACAAGGCGAAAGAAGCCTGCAAAAATAATCTGCACGCTTCTCGTAATCAACATTATTCGTCAGTGTGTCATAAAAGCGGGAAAAGGTTTCGTACGCCATCAGTCTTTCTTGTTTTCAAGGCGGTCGAAAACAGTGTCATAGCCGTTGTTGCCGTAAAGCAGCGAGCGGTTAACACGGCTTATGGTCGCGGTGCTCGCGCCGGTAGCCGCGACTATGTCGCTGTAGATATGACCCTCGCGAAGCATTTTCGCAACCGCGATACGCTGAGAGATGCTCTTGATTTCGTTGACCGTGCAGATGTCTTCGAAAAAGTCGTAGCATTCATCAACATTGTTGAGTTGAAGAATCGCTTCAAAAAGGTAATCGTTGGCTTCGTTTTTGAGTTTGGAGTTCATAAAAACGCCCCTCTTTCACAATTTATTACTTTTTTATTTTACTGCATAAAAGTTTAAAAGTAAATATGTTTTTGAAAAATTTTTTGAAAAATTTAAAAAATTTCGCGAAAAGAGGGGTATAAAATGCAAAAAACAGCCCCTTCCGCAAAGGAAAGGGCTGTGAAATCTATATTTCAGCAGTTGTAACCGAGTTCGAACGCCTTGAGGTTGAGGTTAAGGAATTTGGCGGGAACGCATTCCTTCACCGCGTCAATCCAAGTCTCCTTCGGTATGTCGGTATATTTTGCCATGGCGCCGATGAGAACAACATTGACCGCCTTTGAGGAGCCGGCTTCGTTGGCTATCGGGAGTGCGTCAAACGCGAGCACCTTCGCGCCCGTGGCTTCAATCGCCTCGATTACGCCGTCGGGATAAACCGCGTCGCCTATAACTACCGACATCGGGTCAATCTTCTGGGTGTTGACTATAACCTGACCGTCCGGCTTCATATATTCAAGCCATCTTGCCGCTTCGAGCTGTTCGAAAGCGAGAATTATATCCGCCTCGCCTTTTTCGATTATCGGGGAGGCGATTTCCTCGCCGTATTTAACATAGGTAACAACCGAGCCGCCGCGCTGGCTCATGCCGTGAACCTCGGAGAGTTTTACGGTGAAACCGCTGTTGAGGAGCGCCGCGCCCAATATTCTGCTGGCGAGCAGTGTGCCCTGACCGCCGACGCCGACTATCATTACGGATTTATTCATTTTCAGCTCTCCTTTCTTATTCTATCGCGCCGAAGCTGCACAGCTGACTGCAGACATTGCAGCCGAGGCACTGTGTGGCGTCAATCTCCGCCTTGCCGTCTTTTATGCTGATGGCGGGGCAGCCGATTTTCATACACATTTTGCAGCTTCTGCACTTCTCTCTGTCAACCTTGAGAGGAGGATTGTGCTTTACATATTTGAGCAGGGCGCAGGGTCTGCGCGAAATAACAACGGCGGGGCCTTCGCAGGCGAGAGCGCTCTTTATTGTCTCCTCGCTCTGTTTTAAATCGTAGGGATCGCACACGAAGACATTGCCCTCGGGAATGCCGACCGCGCAGGCGAGCTTTTCAAGATTGACAGCCGAGGTCGGGTCGCCCTTGATTGTGTAGCCCGTTGTGGGGTTCTGCTGGTGGCCGGTCATACCTGTAATGGAGTTGTCGAGAATTATGCTGACGGAATTGCTCTTGTTGTAAGCGATGTTGATAAGGCCCGTTACGCCCGAATGGATGAAGGTTGAGTCGCCGATAACGGCAACGCTCTTGTTCGCCTTAGCGGGGTTCGCCTTGTTTCTGCCGTGGAGGGAGGAGATTGAGGCGCCCATACAAAGGCAGGTGTCCATCATACCTATCGGCTTTGAGGCGCCGAGAGTGTAGCAGCCGATATCGCCCGTAACTGTTTCAACGCCCGCCTTTTTGAGGGCGTAGTAAAGTCCTCTGTGGGGGCAGCCCGCGCAGAGCACGGGGGGTCTTACGGGAATGTCGATATCCGCCTTGAGCGTCGGCTTCTCCTCGCCGAGGATGACCTTCGCTATAAGCGACTGCGAGTATTCGCCGATTAAACTGAACTTTTCTTTGCCGATAACTTTTATTCCGTTTTTGAGGCAGTGCGTCTCGATGAAATCGTCAAGTTCCTCAAGAACATAGACCGTTTCGCACTGAGCGGCGAAATCCTTTATGAGATTTACGGGCAGAGGATATACGCAGCCGAGTTTGAGGTAGGACGCCCTGCTTCCGAGCGCCTCTTTCGCGTAATCGTAGCACACGCCTGCGGCGATAACGCCGATTTTTCTGTCGTTATACTCAACTCTGTTTATGCCGAGGTCAACCGCCTCTTTTTCGGCGAAGGCAGTCTGATCCGCAATACGCTTTTCAACAACAACGTGCTTGATTTTGGCGTTCGCGGGAGCCATGACATATTTCTGGGGATTCTTTACATATTCCTTGTCGGGAAGTTCAACCCTGTCGCTCAGTTCAGCCACGCTTCTCGAGTGGGCTATTCTCGTGGTTTCCCTGAGAATAACGGGGGCGTCAAAGCGCTCGGAGAGATCGTAGGCGATTTTCGCGAATTTAAGGCATTCATCGGAATCCGACGGCTCGAGCATAAGGAGCTTTGAAGCCATGGCGTAATGCCTTGAATCCTGCTCGTTCTGCGAGGAGTGCATACCGGGGTCGTCCGCCACAAGAATCACGAGTCCGCCGTTAATGCCCGTGTAGGAGGCCGTGAAGAGCGGGTCGGCAGCCACATTGAGACCGACGTGCTTCATGGCGCAGAAGGAGCGCGCGCCCGCCACAGCCGCGCCGTAGGCGACTTCCATGGCAACCTTTTCGTTGGGCGCCCATTCGCAGTATATCTCATCATATTTTGCCGCAACTTCGGTGACCTCGGTGCTGGGGGTGCCGGGATAGCTTGAAACCACCTTCACGCCCGCCTCGTAAAGACCGCGAGCCACCGCTTCGTTGCCTAAAAGAAGTTTTTTCATAATAAACCTCCGTTAAGAAATCAATTAAAGGTATAATACTCCCTTTATTATATAAATGTCAACATAAATATCTCACATGCAATAAAAAAAGCGGGGCCGAAGCTCCGCTGCTGTTTTTGAGATTGCCGGCGCCCTCAAGGCACCTTCACGGAAATCAGATTGCGCGCATAAGGCAATCGAGTGTGATTACCGCTTTAATCTTTTTCCATGTCAATCCTTTCTGATTCGCTATTCTGTCGATGAGCTCCTGCTCCATATCAAACAGCGCTTTCTGATAATCAAGATAATCGTTCATTCTTTTTGCCTTCTTTCATTTTTGGATTTGACCCGATTATACCACTTTCGCCGCAGAAGTCAAGTTATTTTGCACAAATGCCGACTCGTTGATTTGTATATATTGCACAAGTATTTGCTGTGTCGGAATTATAGAGATGTTCCATTACATACGCACATTGAAAACAAGTTTTGTGCAGATTTCACAAGGGTTTTGCGGGCACAACGCGGTTTGTGAACATGGCTTTAACAAACTCAAAATTTGTTCACACAAAATTTTGTGAACTTTTTTCGGTAAAAAAAGGCAAAAAACAAAAGAAAAAGCACGGAAAAATCCGTGCCCTGCATTAAAAATGTCATTCCGAGGGAGGAACCTGTTCCGACCGTGGGAATCTCAGCTTTTCAGCAGACATTCTCGAGATTGCCACGGCAGTGTGCGCACTGCCTCGCAATGATATGAAACTTTGTTTCATGCGCGGCGGGATTTGGGAATCCCGCCCTACAGTGTAAATGAAGTTTGCGTTGGTTTGGCGGGCGGATGATATCCGCCCCTACGACGGAACGCTCAACCGCGCTCCCTATAACTATATATTCGGCGGAGCCCCTTAACTGCTCGCTCCTCATAGCACATTAATAAATACGGCACGGAAAAATCCGTGCCCTGCATTAAAAATGTCATTCCGGGCAACACACACGAGCGCGCCCGGTGGAAGATTCCCCCGCGGTGCGGGGGAAATGTCCCGTAGGGACAAAGGGGGGCGGGTCGGCAAGACGAAACAGCGAGTGTTTGTCGGCGCAGCGGTCGGAAAGCGAGACGCGACAGCGGCGAGACTCCGGGCACCGCAAGAGGGCACTTGTGCGCACTGCCTCGCAATGACATGAAACTTTGTTTCATGCGCGGCGGGATTTGGGAATCCCGCCCTACAGTGTAAATGAAGTTTGCGATGGTCTGGCGGGCGGATAATATCCGCCCCTACGACGGAACACTCAACCGCGCTCCATATAATTATATAATCGGCGGAACCCCTTAATCGCTCACTCCTCACTGCTCATTAATAAAAACGGCACGGAAGAATCCGTGCCGCAAGCGGTCGGCATAAATGTCGACCCTGTAAAATCAACTCCGCGTAAGATTATTGATGTAATAATTAAGGCTTTCAGGTTTCAATCCACAAAGCCGGACGCGCACAGCCATCACTATTATCGACACTGCCGCCACTGTAGTAGATGTAGCCGACATCGTCGACATTCGCAGTGTCATAAGAATCATAGCCGGGCGAGCGCAGCCACCACCAACAAGTGGCTTCGCCATCTTTTTTATAACTGATGCTTGTCCATGCGCCGTTTTCAATAGCATGCTTTGTCGGCACACACATTCTGTCATCATTGGAGCCGAAATACTTTTCGGCTTCCGTAATGCTAAGCAGAAAAACTCTGTCTGTAGTGTCATTGCCGGGGCTTGTGCTGTAACTCGGGTTGGCGTCTGCAGTTACCTTGGTTTCGGGAATCATTTTCTGTTCATCCGCGGAAAACGCCTCTTTGAAAAATGTCTCATTGAGCCATTTCCTGAGCGTGCAGGTTTCCCAGGTAACCTCCGTGTATTCGGTATTATACTGCTGACAATCAATGGCTTTTTCGCTTATTACAAGTATCTTATTCCCTTCCTTCGCGAGCACCCGCCATTCGATTTCTTCCTTGCCGTTGCTTGTATTGTTATCCTGCTCGTATCTGCCGAATGTAATGGTATCGCCCACACCTGCGTCTGAAAACTTCCCAGTGTTTACCGATATTTCATTAGTAACTTCTACCGAATCGGTAACACTTTCTTCTTTGGCTTCTTTAACCCTAATCATTTTAACCGCAACGGGTGAAAGCAATAACACGCCGGGAATCAGGGCGGCAACAAGCACGCAGGCAACAATCGCAATTATAAGACCCTTGCTCTTTTTCTTCGGCCGGGCGACGGGATAAACGGGGCTTTGCTGAGGGTAAGGATACTGCGCGGGGGCTGCCGAAGCGTTCAAAGGCGCGCCGCACCTTGTGCAGAACGCGTTGCCGTCTTCAACCTGAGAACCGCATTTTCCGCAAAACATATTCTTCTCCTTTGCTTATTCCGTTTTAATTTTTCAATCCGCGTTGGCGAGCCATTCGTGCTCGGGCTCGTAGATTCTGGTTTTGTCCCACGGGTCGCCGTCGAGGTGGCGGATCATCCACACATAATACATTGTGTAGCCGGGGGCGCAGACCTGCTGGTGGGCGTTGTTCGGCTGAATACATATAAAACTGCCGTCGGTGCTCTTCTGCACATCATCGCCCATAAACGCCGCTCCGAAGCCCTGGGGATAATCAAAACGGAAGTAGTAAACCTCGGGCTGGGGATGGTAGTGGGGAGGATAACTCGACCATCTGCCGGGGTTGTGGAACACCTCGCCGAGCACCATATTTGAATAGGGCGCGTTGGAGAGGTCGAACATTGTGGCGCAGGTGCGTTTGCCCGTGCCCTGCCACTGGGTTGCTCCGAACTCCTGGTAGAGGCATTTTTCGGGAGTGTAGAAAACGGGCTCGAACTCCATTTCGTTATCCGTCTGCTCTATGATGAATTCGCTGTCCTCAAGCGCGGTCACGGTGACCTTTGTGCCCCTGCACACATGCAGGGCGTAGGGCGTTTTCTGAAACGGGTTCTCACGGTAAGCGGTCTCGGCGCTGCCGCTGCCCCAGTCAAAGGCGAGTTTGCCGCCGAGGAGCAGGAACGCCGTTTCGTTTTTCTCATCGAAGAGAGTATAAACCCCGCCCTTTTCGAGGCGCTTTACATAAATATTCATCAGCATTTCGGCGTTTTTGCCGCCCATTTCGCAGAGAATTTTCACATTATTTTCGTTGAATTGCGGTCTTTCAAGCATTTCGTTTTCCTCCGTGATTGTTATTAATGAGATAATAGCACAACATAAAATTTTATTCAATAGAGAATGAAATATCGTTGAAATAAAAATATTTACTTTTTAGGTGTTTTTATATATAATGTAGTGTAAACAAAAATGCAAAGGAGTATCGTTATGGAGAATTCAAAGCTTTTTCAGGTGAGCGAACAGGGCTATAACTGTTCTCAGGTGGACAGTTATATCGCCTCCATAAAGACGGAGTACAAGAAACTCTATGAATACTCAAGAGGCTTTGACGCAAAAATAAAGGAGAAGGATTCCGAGATATCCGCCCTTAAAGAGGAAAACGCGCGGCTTGCGGAGAACTTTGAAAAATGCAAGCAGGCGGCGGCGAATGTCGAGGCGGCATACAACAAAGCGAAAGAAGAGGCGCTCGCAGCCGGAAACAAAGCGGAGGAACTCGAGAAAAAACTCGCCGGCCTTTCGCAGAACGCGGACAGCCCCGTAAGCAAGGCGGAAGATGAGCCGGTCCCCGCCCCCGCGGCGGCGCCCGCGCAGGAGGAAAAGAGCGCTCCCGCGCCCTCAGCCGAGCACGACGCCCTGCTCAAGAGTCTTTCGGTAATGCAGCTTCTCAGCGAGGAAGTTGTTCGTGAAAACAGCGAACTCCGCGCCAAACTCGACGCTATCAAGGCGGGGCTTTGATTGATTAAGGAGGAATACCGTGGATAATTTTGATTTTGTTCCGAAATCCCTCGATGATATTGACAATATGTTTTTTGAGAACGAGCGCTCGCTCGAAAGCGGTAATCCGCAGGCGGACGAACCTGCTCCCGCCGCACCCGCAAACGCGAATCCGCCCGCTCCGCCTCAGAGAACACCTTATATTCCGAATATGAACGCTCCTCAGAATATGCCCTACACTCCGCAGAGGAGCGCTCCGCCGCAGAGAATGCCCTACACTCAGGACTCGAACTCCGCGCCCCGTAATATGCCTTACCGCGCGCCCGGGCAGTACGCGGCTCCTCAGCAGCAGGGCGGCTTCAATACCCCTTCGGCTCAGCGCGACAGCCTTCTGCCAAAGCCGATGCTTTACAAGGCGGCTCCGATGCAGACTCCGATTGACCCGCAGGGCGACAGCCCCTACGTAATGCCGAAGGATTACGCTATTTACGGCAGGGAGGCGGGAATGGTTCCCCCCGCCCCGCAGGAACCCGAACGCGAAAAGCCCCGCGCGCAGGAAAAGGACGATTCCGGCGAGGAGTCAACACACACGGTAGCGAAAGCGGTTTTATCCATACTGCTTGTTCTGATTGTTCTCGCAACGGCTGTTATCGGCACCCTCGCGGTGTATTACAACAGCGAAAAACAGCTTTTCGGAAAATATGTGTGCAGTGTTGAGGCAAATACGAACGGCCCCGTTTTAAGCAAGGGCGACATAGTTTTCGTAAAGCCCGTAAAGAGCCTCAAAAACGGAATGATTGTTGCCGTGGTTGACAAGGAGACGAAGACCTACGGCTACTACACAATAACCGACATAAAGAAAAACACCGACACGGCGGACCTGACCGTTACCGTAAAGAATGTTGACCGTTCAAACAAGGTAAACGAAAAGGTTGTTTCCTCCGCGCTCATAAAGGGTGACGCGGGCAGTTACTTCCCGTCAATCGGCAGGGTTGTAGCACCCGTGAGCCGCCACAAGACGGTTTATCTGACCGCCGCGGGCACAGCCGCGTTCATACTGTTTATTGTGATACTTATTATTGACGAACCGAGAAGGAAAAAGAAACGCGATGAAGATTAAAGCAGCAGTTTTCGACCTCGACCACACCCTTTTCGACCGCTACGCTACACTTAGAATCGTGGCGGGCGATTTCAGAAAATTCTTTGAGATAAGCGAAGGTGTAACCGACGAATTCATTGCCGGTGAACTCACTTGGGCGGATAAACAGTATGTTCATTTCGGCTGGGAAAAAATACACGCTCACCTTGTAGAAAAAGGAATTTTCGCGAATCCCCCTTCGTTTGAGGAATACCGCGATTTTCTGCTCGGCAGGTTTCACTGCTACGCGGTGCCCTTCCCGTTTACCCGCCCGATGCTTCTCAAGCTCAGGGAGAAGGGCATAAAAACCGGGCTTATAACAAACGGCTCGCACGAGCTGCAGTATAAAAAACTCGCGATGGTCGGCATTGACGACTGCTTTGACAGCATAATCGCCACAAGGGATATAGGCGTTCACAAACCCGAACGCGGTCCGTTTGACATTATGTCGGCGCGGCTCGGTCTTGAAAACGGCGAGTGCCTCTACATAGGCGACAATCCGCTCAACGACGTTGAGGCGTCGCGCAGGGCGGGCTATATACCCGTGTGGATAAGAACAACGGGCGTGTGGTGCTACCCCGAATTTGAAAAACCCGAACTGCAGGCGGACACCGTTGCGGAGATACCCGCAATAATAGAAAAACTTAATTCAACCGGAGGACGGTAAAATGGATTTTTCGGGCAGAAAAGTGCTCGTAATAGGTCTTGCGAGAAGCGGAATGGCGGCAATAAAGGTGCTCAAAAAACTCGGCGCCGAGGTCACGCTTTCCGAATCAAAAAGCAGGGATGAAATAAAAGAAGCCGACGCCCTTGAGGCGCTCGGCGTTGAAATCGTTAATCAGGATATGTCCGTTTTTGAGGGCGATTATGACCTTGTCGTAAAGAATCCCGGTGTGCCCTTCCGCACGCCGATGATTGAGCGCCTGAACGAACGCGGCATAAAAATCATAACCGAAATCGAGCTTGCCTATATAGTTTCAAAGCCCCAGCATTATATAGCGATAACGGGCACAAACGGCAAAACCACCACGACCACTCTCGTTTATGAGATTCTCAAAAAAGCGTACGGCGACAGGGCGCTCCTGTGCGGAAACATCGGCATTCCGCTGTGCGAAATGGTTATGGATTATAACCTTATGGAAAACGAGGGCAACTACATAGCCCTCGAAATAAGCAATTTTCAGTTAATCAACATTGATAAATTCACGCCCGATGTAGCCACGATAATAAACCTCACGCCCGACCACATCGACTTTATGGGCGGGCTTGACAACTACTACAAATCGAAAACCGAGGTTTACCGCAATATGACGGGCGGCAGGGTGTTCCTCAAAAACGCCGATGACCCCGCCGTTACTGAGTACACGGAGAAATATCCCGTAAAATGCAGGACTCTCACCTTCAGCGTTGAGAGTGAAAACGCGGACTGTATAATCAAGGACGGCTTTGTGCGGATAGACGGCGAGGATGTTCTGCCCGCGGACTGCATAAAACTCGTTGGCAGGCACAACCTGCAGAATGTGATTATCGCTGTTGCCGCGGCTAAGGCGGCGGGAGTTGACAACGAATCGATAAAGGCGGCGGTTTCCGAGTTTAAAGGCGTTGAGCACAGAATCGAGTTTGTGCGCGAGTTAAACGGAATAAAATACTACAACGACTCCAAGGGCACTAACACCGACGCCACAATAACCGCTCTCAAGGCTTTCGACAGAGGCGTTATACTGCTTGTGGGCGGCTTTGAGAAGGGGCTCGACATGGGCGAGGTGAAGAAGCATCTCGGCTGTGTCAAAAAGGTTATCGGCTTCGGCGCCTGCGGAAGGCGGCTCGTTGACGAACTCGTGGGTGAAGACGGCACCGTTGTTGAAAATCTCGAACAGGCGCTGGGCGAAGCGAACAAGGCGGCCGAAAGCGGCGACACGGTTCTCCTCTCCCCGTCAACAAGCTCGTTTGACCAATACACCTGCTTTGAGGAGCGCGGCGAGCATTTCAAAAGACTCGTAAACGCGCTGTAACATAAAAAATTGCCACCCGTAAGGGTGGCTTTTTTTGTTATTCGCTTTGTTCATATTAAGAACCTGCTTCGCAGAACCTTGTTACTCGCTCTGCTCGTAATAGTAAGAATAATCTATGCCTTTGATGAAAAGTTCGCGGTCGTTGATTTTATCGGTCAGTGATTTTTCAATCAGCCCGAAAATCATTGAATCGTCAACAGGGCTTTTTTCCATAGCCGTAAGATAATCCTTTTTGTCTATCAAGCTCCAGTCAACGCAGAGTGAAAGATTCTTTTTAAGTATCAGGTCAAGCCATATTCTTGTGCTTCTGCCGTTGCCCTCCATAAAAGGATGGGCGGTATTCATTTCAACATATTTGCCGACTATACTGCGCAGGTCGGTTTCGGGCATCGCTTCAATCTTCTTCAGATTATCTTTAAGATAACGGGCACTTGCGAAAGTAAAGCCCGCCTTGCTGATATTTTTATCCCTTATCTGCCCGGCGAAATTATAGAGACCGCCGAAAATATAGGCGTGAATCTGCTGAAGCCCTTTAACGGTTCCGACCTCGATTTCATTTATCATTCCGCTTTCATAAAGTTCATACGCCTTGACTTTGCTCTTCTCGTCAACCGAATCGCCGAGAGCTGAGAGCCATTTGACGAACACATCCTTTTTACCGCTTTTCACAAGAGCGATAAGGGCATTCAACTGAGTATCGTCTATGACATCGGTGTTATATGATTTTCCGTCCTGAGCGACCATTTTCAGTTGTTTGCAATTTGCAAACAACTCAGCGTTTCTTCTTTTAACTGTTGCCCAGTATATTCTCGGATTATTTGTTTCAACAAGCGCCGCGACAACATCGGACGCGCACATCCACCATTTTGCGGTTTCATCATCCCATACGGAGCGCACGGGAATATCGTCAAAAAATCTGAGTGAAGTTTTTGCCTTGCTCATTTCCCGCCTCCTTGTTCTGTAATGGGATTATGCCGACCTGCTTAAACCTTCTCAAACGCGGGGCAGTATGCCGCGAAAACATTTTCATAACCCGTCTGGGCGGCGATGGCGAATTTTTCGTCATTTGCCTGCGCGGTGAGGGCGTCCTTCACGGTTTTCGCGAGATTGTCCGAGCCCTCCGCCTTGTCAAGAATCGCTATGGACGCGGTGAACGCGGCTTTTATGAACGAGGTCATAAGACCGAATTTGTAGGAGAAGAACCTGGCACCCGCGCTCTCCGACGCGAGTTTCAGGGTTGCCTCATCAAGCGCCGAAGGGAACTCGGGGCTTACATAAATCATTTTGTTGTCGGCGGCGAGGCCAGCGAGCGTTGACTGCACGGTTACATCGGCGGAGAACAGCGCGACATTTTCGCCCTCAATCATCTTGTTATTTTTGAGATAGGCAAGGCGCTCCTTCGCCACATTCTTCGCCTTTTCAATGCCCGAGCCGTCTGATGTGCCGTTGAGAGCGGACACGCCGTTGTCGGCGATAAACTTGATTTTCTGCTCTTTGCACTCATTCTCAAACGCCTTGCGCTCGGTTTCCGTCTGCGAAAGTCTGTTGAGGTATTCGTTTGAGAAGAACACGAAATACTGCGCGCCCGCCTCTTTTGCCTTTGCGACAATATCCTTCGCGGCGGCGGCGCGGTCGCATCTTATAACGAAATCAGCTACGGAGGCGATTTTTTCAAGGTCGTCCTCGGGTTCTATCGCTACGGCGAGAATGGCGGGATTGCCGGTTTTTGCCCGGACAATCGCCTCGTATGTGAACTGGGTCGCCCTCGCGTAGATAATCGCGCCGATGGATTTGTCCCCGGCGATTTCTTCGGAGAGGGTGATTATTTCACTGTCGCCCGCCTTGAGCAGGCGGCTGTCGGAATATTCCCTGAGCACCACATTGTCGGGGTACGCTTCGGCAAGTTCCTTTGCCGCTCTGTAATCCTCGCCGAATTCATCCTCCGGCGCGACGAGAACGGCTACCTTTTTGTCGCTCTTTATGTCGAGCGTTTTTGTGCCTCCCTTTTTGCCGCAGGCGGCGAGCGAGGCAATCATAAGCGCCGCGAGAACGAGAGCGGTTATCTTTTTAAGCATGAGAATACATCTCCTTTATATGAGTGTGAATCAATATTTCATCTTTTTGTTTATCGCCTTTATTGTGCTCGCATCGAGTTTCAGAATTTTGCGGTCGTAGGTGTAAATACCGTTTACCTCAAACTCAACATCGCTTACCTGGGTGTAAACCGTGGCGGAAAGCCCTTTTTCGATAAGCGGGATGATCTGGTTGTTGAAAAGGCGCTGGTAGCCCTGAGTGAGCGTTTTTTCGTTGCTGAATTTAATATAGCCGAAGCTCTTTTTGAAGTTCCATACGTGACCCTCGATTGTGCGGCTGTAACCGCCGAATTCGCTGAGCACGAAAGGCCTGCCCGCCTTGCGGCGTTCTGTGGGCAGATGGACGGGGAAAACGTATTTGTGAACGCTCTTGAAATCGGGACCGCCCTGGTCGTGCCAGCCGCTGGCGTGGTCAACAACCCTTGTGGGGTCGTATTTCTTTACGCTCTCGCCTATCTCTCTGGCGTCAAACTGACCCCAGCCCTCGTTGAAGGGCACCCAGCATGCGATTGATGTGAAGTTGTAAAGCGAGTCAATCATCTCGAACAGTTCCTCTTTGAACTGCTCGCGCCATTCGGGCTTGTCGCGGTTAAACATTTTATATTGATTGTCCCTGACGTGAACATTGATGTTCGGGAACGCGCCCGCGTAGATGAGATTCAGGGGCTTGCCGCCGCTCATCATATCCTGCCATACTATCATACCCAGACGGTCGCAGTGGTAATACCAGCGGTGCGGTTCGGTCTTTATATGCTTTCTGAGCATATTGAAGCCGAGTCCCTTCATCTTTTCAATGTCGAAAATCATTGCGTCGTCGGTCGGAGCCGTGAGTCCGCCGTCCGGCCAGTAGCCCTGGTCGAGAAGGCCGTTCATAAAATAGGGCTCGTTGTTGAGCATAATTCTCGGCAGACCCTTTTTATCCTTGCCTATGCTGTATTTGCGCATTCCGAAATAGGATTTTACGGTGTCGGAGCCGCTGCCGTTTGTGAGAGTCAGCTCAAGGTCGTAGAGGAACGGATCCTCGGGGCTCCACAGGCGCATATCCTCAACGGGTATTTCGCATTCGGGCTCAACACCGCCCTCGAATATGACCTCGCCCTCCTTGAGAATCTTCGCCGAGAGAGCGCCCCCGCCTTTGATATCTGTTTTGAGAAAAACGCGTTTTTTGTCTATATCGGGTGTTATTTTGATTTTTTCAATATAATCGGCGTTTACCGCCTCAAGCCATACCGGCTGCCAGATGCCCGATGTGGCTGTGTACCAGAAACCGACGGATTTGTGGAACTGCTTGCCTCTCTGCTGCCAGCCGGCGTCGGTCGGGTCATAGACCTTTACTATAAGCTCGTTTTCGCCGTCAATGAGCAGATCGGTTATGTCGAAGGTAAAGGGGCAGTAGCCGCCCGTGTGGCCGCCCGCCCTGACGCTGTTCACCCACACCTCGCACTGCCAGTCAACCGCTTCGAAATGCAGAAGCACGGTTTTGCCCTTGAAAGAATCGGGCACGGTGAAATAACGGCGGTACCAGAGGCGGTCGTTTTCGTCAATTCTTCTGCCCACGCCCGAGAGCAGGCACTCAATGGCGAACGGCACTGTGATTTTGCCGTCGAATCTCGCGGGGCGCGAGGACTGTTCGGGAGTTACGGCGTATTCATACTCGCCGTTTAAGCAGAGCCACTCATCCCTCACAAGCTGAGGGCGCGGATATTCGTTGCGCGGGCAGGTGTTGTCAACCGTGTCCGTCCATTTTGTTTTAAGAACCGTCATATCAATTCCCCTTCACTCAATAATACATATCGGCGAGAAGCCAGGTGTTGTTTTCGTAAACCGCGGTAAAGTCAATTTCAACATCCTTCGTTTTGCCCTTAGCGGATGTTTTGGCTACCTTCGCGGTGAATTCGCAGGTTGTGTCCGTTTTGGAGAAAACCTGAATCTCAATTGACTCGGGGTCGTAGGTCGTGCCCTTATCCCTGCATTTTGAGGAGCCGAGCTTTATTTTGCCGTCCGAGTCGGAATAGCCGGCGCTTTTGATGAGTTTTTCCGCCTTGTCGGCTGAATAGACGGATTTAAAGAGCGTGTCGAGCGTTTCGTAGGTGTTTATCTTTTCGTCTGTAACAATGCCTTTGTCATCGGTTTTGAGTTTTGAGTGAACCGCTATGTTCTGCACGATTTCAAGATCGGATGAAACGAGAAGCCGGAGCATTGTCATCATCCCCTCGCCCACATAGAACTCGCCCTCAACCACCTTGTCCTTGCCCGAGCAGGATGTGAAAACCGCCGCGGATGAGGCGACAAGAACGAGCGCGAGAAGCAGAGAAACAATTCTTTTCATGGAGTTCCCCCCGAATAATATATTTCATTTAATTATAAAATATACGTTTTGATTAGTCAATGATTATATTGACACTCACGGGGCGTTTAACTATAATATTTACGGATTATTCACAAAGGGGATGGCTTTATGTACGGGCAGAAACTCGGTATCGGGCTGAGCACCGAATTTGACCTGACTTTTGAAGAGCAGATACGCCTTGTTTCGGAGAGCGGATTTGACGCTTTTTTCACGCCGTGGAATTACGGCTTTGAAACGGCTAAATACCGTGAACTCGCGGACGAGACGGGTATGATTTACCAGTCGATTCACGCCCCGCACGACAACACGAGCCATATCTGGCACGGCAATCCCGAGCAGCAGGGTAAAGTTGTGAAAACGCTTGAGGACTGCCTTCGCGACTGCGCGGAAAACGGCATTGAAATAATGGTATGCCACGTTTTTGACGGCTTTGACCGCGAGTATATTCCGAACGACACGGGGCTTGAGAATTTTGCCCGCGTTATTGAAACAGCCGAGGCGCTCGGCGTCAAAATCGCCTTTGAGAACACAGAGGGGCTCGAATATCTCGACGCGGTGATGAGCGCTTTTTCACACAGCGGCAGCGTCGGCTTCTGCCTCGACACGGGGCACGAAATGTGCTATAACTACAGTGAGAATCTGCTCAAACGCTACGGCGGAAAGTTGATCGCAACGCACCTCAACGACAACCTCGGGATAAAGGATTACGGCGGAGCGCTCACCTGGCACGATGACCTTCACCTTCTGCCTTACGACGGCATAAGGGACTGGAACAGAACCGCCGCCGACCTCGACACCTGCGGTTTTCAGGGCGTTATGACCTTTGAGGTAAAGCGCCTTTCGAAGCCGGGCAGGCACGAAAACGACATCTACTGCGAAATGAGCATTGAAAACTACATCGCCGAGGCGTTCAAACGGGCTTGCCGCTTTGCCGCCAGGCGCAGACTGAGGTATAAAAAATGATTGCGAACTACCACACCCACACCTTCCGATGCGGTCACGCATCGGGCACGGAGAGGGAATATATCGAGCGGGCGATTGAGGGCGGAATAAAGATTATGGGCTTTTCGGACCACATCGCCTACGCCTACCCGGACGGTCACGAATCGGGATTCAGAGTCGGAACATCTAAGGTTAAAGATTATTTCGACACGCTTAAAGCGCTCAGGGAAGAGTATAAAGACAGAATTGAAATTCACATCGGCTGGGAGTCTGAGTATCTCCCGCGCGAATTTGAGAAAATGCTCAAAAACGCGAGAGAATGGGGCGCCGAATATCTCATACTCGGTCAGCATTTTGTGAATACAGAATACCCCGACGGAATCTACACGGGCACGCCGTGCGCGGATGAAAAGACGCTCTCCGATTACGCCGGCAATGTCATTGATGCAATCGGCACGGGAGTTTTCAGCTACGTGTGCCACCCGGATGTTTTCAATTTCACGGGCGACACGGCCGTTTACAAAAAAGAAATGCGCCGCCTTTGCAGGGCGGCGGCGAAGGCGGAAATTCCGCTTGAAATCAATTTTCTCGGTATAAGGGACGGCAGGCACTACCCGAGGGACGACTTCTGGCAGGTGGCGGGTGAAGAGGGCTGCACCGCTGTTTTCGGCTTTGACGCCCACGATGTTCCCTCCGCGTTTGACGGCGCCTCCCTCCCCGAAGCGCAGAGAATAGTCAGGCAATACGGGCTGAAACTTGCCGAAACGGTTGAACTGAAAAAGATATAATTACAGCCGGACATTGAGTCCGGCTTTTCATTTGAAAATAAAAAAGAACGACTGAAAAATCACGAGTCAACAACTGCGCTCTTGCCTGCAATAATTATAACTCTGATAATTCCGTCGTTCTGTTTTAAAAGGATGTTCCTTAAAACGCAAGCAGAACATCCTGGTGCCGGTGACCGGACTTGAACCGGTACACTGTTGCCAGCGAGGGATTTTAAGTCCCTTGCGTCTGCCAATTCCGCCACACCGGCATATGGAGTACAGCCGCGCAAAACGGCATAATACCACTATTGACGATTGCATTATACAAAAAAACAACGGTTTTGTCAACCTCGGCGCTCTTTTCATCCCCGCTGCAAAGATTTTCTTGCGCGGGTGAGAATAATATGATATAGATAAAATATAACATTTTCGGGGTGGATTATGACCGTACTTTTTGAGGATGAAAACCTGATTGTCTGCGTAAAGCCCGCCGGAGTTCTCAGTGAGAAAGGCGCGGGGCTCAGTATGCCCTCGCTCATAGAGGAGCATACGGGCGGCGAGCCCTTCACCGTTCACCGCCTTGACCGTGAAACCCGGGGAATAACAGTTTACGCCAAAACAAGGAAATGCGCCGCGGCTCTTTCAGAGAGCATAAGAAACGGCGGTGTTGAAAAAGAATATCTCGCCGTTGTCTGCGGCACATTGAATGAAAGAAGCGGGAATATGGCGGATTTTCTTCTTCACGATGAAAGAAAGAATTTAACAAAAGTTGTGCCCGAAAACACAAAAGGAGCAAAAAAGGCGGAACTTGAATATGAAATCATCGCCGAAAGCGGCGGCTTTTCGCTCGCCCGGATAGTTCTCATCACGGGCAGAACCCACCAGATAAGGGCGCAGTTTTCCTCACGCGGTTGTCCGCTCTACGGCGACAGAAAATACGGCGGCTGCAGGGGCGACCTCGCGCTGTGCGCCTGCTCGCTTGCCTTCACGCATCCCCTCACGGGCGAAAAACTGCGTTTTGAAATATCCCCCGATTACGGCATTTCGCCGTGGAACTTCTTTAAAAAATAAAGAAAAAACCGTCTTAAAGGTTCACCCTTCAGGACGGTTCGTTTTTTATAATTTCTTCGATATCTCATTGAACTTCGCCTCGTCGATATTGCCATCGGCTATGCGGTCGTCAACCCAGAGTTTGAGGGAGTTCGCGTTGGAGATTATGCGCCCGAGTTCGCGGTGGATTTCAGCGAAATCCCTGAGTTCGCCCTCGTCGTCTATTTTGCCGTCGCAGGTTATTTCAATGAGTCTGTCCTTGCGGGCGTTGAGTTTATTGAGAGCCGCCAGAAGGTCCAGCACAATTTCGGCAATGGTCTTCTCCTCAACCTCCTGCGCCCCGTTCTCCGCGCCTATGGCGCACTCGTTTGCGCAGTAATAACTGCAGAGATTCGGCTTTTTATACGCCTTCTGCATAGCCACAACCTCATCCGGCGTGGCGGAGGACCTGCCGCTCTCGATTTTTTCAATCCTGCTGTCGGATATCCATTCGAGAAGCTCGCTCGCCTTCGCTCTGGTAAGTCCGCTTTCCTCTCTGCTGAGCTGATAAATATTTTTGTTGTCTTTAACAGAATTTTTACCCATATAATCCCTCCCGGAAATTATATGGGTATTATACAACATTATTCTGCTGTTGAAAAGAGCGGAACGCTAATTTTTTCCGACGGTTGATTTTACTGCTTTCAGATATCAATTTCGTCGAGATACTCCGGCTCCTCGAAACCGTCAAGAAGTCCCGATGACTGAAGAAGCATCATATCCTCATAATCGTTTCTGCTGAGGCCTCCGTCATCGTTCATCCAGAGATAGCCCGAAACTTCGTTTTCGATGTCGATGTCAAAATCGAGATCCTCGTTGAGGTCGACCATATAGTCAACCGGTGCGGTATAAAATGACATACAATCATCCTCCTTTTTAAGTTCAAGTCATTCAACCGGCGGTGTTTCCGCTTTCATATATATAATAATCCCGGAACACGCCCGAATAAATAATTATCCGGGTGAAAACAAAGCGCGTATTCCTCCGCTTCGGTGAAATAGAGGGCGGTAATCCGCGAAACGGATAAAAACAGGACGCCGCTCCGTAACAGGGAACAGCGTCCGTTATGATAAATATTGTTTTTACGGTTTTTACTCCGCGCTTTCTCCGCTTTCGCGCAGGGCTGTGTCGTCAACGGTGACGGCGTAAATCTCCTCCTGCGTTGCTCCGGCGTCAGCGCGCCGCTCTCTCTCCTCAAGCACGGCGATAACCTTTTTGTGCTTTTCGTCCGAATAGTCCCAGAACAGTATGTAGGGCAGGCAGCACAGAATGTGACCCACAAAGTCGAACGCAATGCTCACCACCATACACTTGCTTCTTATACTGTCAACAAACAGAATGTCGTAGTCCGATGTAAAGCCGATACGGTAGAACAGCAGAGGAATAACCAGCGAAATAAGAGTGGTAAAGGGACTTACGAACCAGTCCTTTATTGTGCCCTGATAGTTTTCAAGGCGCTCGCCGCTGAGATACATCTGATAGTCCTTGAGACGTATATCCATATCGGTCTGGGCAAGCGAAATTGCGGAGTTTAGCATATCGCCCAGGCACAGTGAAATGAGCATGATAAGACCGGACATAAAGTAGTTGTCGGAGAACACCCAGCAGGCGATGATATATCCGAGCGACTGCCCGGCGAGCACAAACCGCTTGAAAAGAATAAGCGTTCTGTACTGGAAACGTTTTCTTATCCACGGCGAAAGGAAGGCGCCGGGGTTTCCCATCATGGCAACAAGGTTTTTGACTATTACCATAACAATTCCCTTTTCGCGCCAGGTGTAGATAAGAATAATATCCTTTATTCCCAGGGAACCGTTGCCCAGGGCGTCAATGAGTTCGCTCAGGGCGTTTATCCAGATATATTTGTTCTTGAATATTCCGTGCACGCCGTTCCAGAACGGAATATATTTTTTCTTTTCCACAGGCGGCTGCGGAATTCTTTCCTTTATGTTGCCGAGACCGGCGAACATTACCACGGTGCAGACCATCATCATTATCGGGATAATGTAACGGTATGTGTTTATATTTGTTATGTCGCCCGTGAGCGCTGCGGCAAGTATGGGAAGCATTGACTCAACAAGTATGGAGTTGAGCAGGTGGCTTAATTTTTCGGGATATGCGCGCACAAGCATTCTCTCGTGCGGGTCGGGTGAAATGGTGTTTGAAATGTTCACCGCGCCGTCCCAGCAGGGGTAGATGCCGTAAAGCTGGAACAGCAGGAAAAGCTGCCATATGCGTTCCGTGAGCGGCTTTTCATAGAGAGGAAGCCAGGAGATAAGAAGCACGAACAGCATGCAGGGAAGCACATTGAAATAGGCAAAAAGTTTGTATCTGCCGAGTTTCGGGAGCCATTTTTTGCGTATGAATATCGCTCTCGCTCCGCCCCAGCCGACAGCAATCCAGTGGGCTGCGAACAACTTGAACAGCGACCTTACATTCATGCCGGGCAGTGATGTCACATAGCTTTCAACCGACGCGGGTATGGAAAAAATAGTTGAAAAATCGAACACGAGGAAAAGCACGCCCAGCGTCGCGAAAAAGAGATAAAGCGTATAAAGCAGCCGCTCCGTCTTTTTGGGCAGGAATCCCAGGTTGTCGCAGACTATCATATTGATAAGCGCCCAGAATTTGCCCTGAATAAGGAAAAGAATGTTTAGGACCGAGAAGGTCAGCACCGGCACCTCATAATAGAATATTACAAGGAAGCACCACTGCGAGAACGAGAGATAGCCAAGCACCCTTCTGAGCGCGTAGTCGCCGCCGACGGCGAGGAAATCCCACAGATATTCCTTATAAGGAACATATCTGCCGGGTTTGGGGGTGTTCCAGTGCTGAGTGAATTCGCCCGCGAATGATTTGAGTTTAACGCCGAGCGAGGTCTTTTCGTTATCACTCATTATCTTCACCTCCCCTGTCGCTTTCTTCGTTTGTTTCTTCGTCTTTATCCGTTTTTTCTTCTGTGTTTTCCGGGCTCTCCTCAAGCTCGCCGTTTATATACGCCCGGTGGATTTTCTCGTTTTCCTCCTTGCGTTTCGCGAGCCGTTCCTTGCCCTTCTTCGTCATAAGGAAATCTTCTTTGAATACGCTTCTTATAATCTGAACGCCGATGAATGCAAAGCACGGAATGAAGAACGCTATGAGTACGGCGAGCGCCTTTTTGTTGAGCCCGTTCGCGGCTGTTTCGCTCTGAGCCGCCGCCTGTGTTTCGCCTGCCTGTGCCGCCGCGGCTTCATCCTCGGCGTATTTGCCTGCGTTGAACTCATCGCACTGCGCTCTTTCGGCGTCCCATACGGGTTTTACCTTCGCGCTGAAGGAGTTGTCGCTTCTCGGCTGCCATCTGCCGCCGAGCTCGATTTGGCTCTCATCCTTCGCGCCCATATAGAAAATAATATCTTCATTGCATTTGTAGAAGCAGTGATGACCGATGGATCTGACGCTCGCGGGTATGAACATGGCGTATTTCATATTCGAGCAGTAGCTGAAAGCGTCGTTGCCGATTGTTTCAAGACCGTCGGGCAACTCGATAAGAGCCGTTGACCAGCAGTTGAAAAACGCCATATCGCCGATTGATTTAACCGTTGAGGGCAGTTTTATCGAAACGAGGCGGTCGCATTTATAAAACGCCTTGGAAGCGATTTTCTCTACTCCCTCCGGCACTTCGTATTTCTCGTCGCAGGTCCAGAAGCGCTCGATGTCAACGGAGTTTTCACCGTTCTTGGTAATCATATAGTATGTGCCGATGTAGGGGACGCACACTTTGTTTTCCATAAACTTTTCAAAGCCGTCAAAGGTGTTGAGATATTCAAAATCGCCCTGATAATGCGACTTGATGTAATCCCTGAACGAGCGGTAAAGCGTGCTCGCGTCCTCATCGCCCTTCACATATTTTCCTTCAATCGTGAACGGCTCGACATTCTCCCTGCCGATGTTCGTAACTTCTCCGCCCGCCTTGATGTCGTCAAAAACAACCTGCGTGCAGTGGCATATCGGGTAGGATATAATCTCCTTCATATCCTTTGTGTAAAGAATGCCGTTTACGGAGCAGTAGTTCGGGTTTTCCTCATCTACATAGAAAGCGCGGAGGGCTTTGCAATAGACGAAAGCCATCGGTTCGATATATTCGACCGATTTGTCTATGTAGATATATTGCAGATATTCGTCGCTGTTTACCGTGTATTGCTTGACGGCGATTACATCCCCCTGCGTTTCATTCCACTCCCCGTCGGATTTCTCAAACGGATGCCCGACGCGCAGCTCGGTGATTGTCGAGTTGCCGTTGAAGCCCTTGAAAACATAGCCCGCCTTACCCGTGCCGTTATAGTTCTCCGTATATTCAAACTCGTAGGTTTTGCGCGAGAGAGTGTTGAACGAAAACACCACGGACGCGCCGAGAACAATGATAAGGAAAATCACGAAGGCGACTTTTCCTTTTTTACTCATCGTGCCGCCTATATCCGGGCTGGGCAGTGCGCTGTCTCTTCTTGCCATAAAACGCCTCCTTTGAGGTTAATATAATAATTATAAATGAAAGCGGGCGCCATTTCAATAAAATCAGCCCCGTTTTGCTTTGACCGGAATATAAAAAATAAAGCCGTTTCTTTGTGCAAAAACACAGTGAAACGGCATTTTTCATTTTATTCAGAAAGTCGCGAGCACGGCGTCGGCAAACTCATCGAGCTGAGCTTTAGCATCATCGGTGACTCTCGTTTTTATTGATACGGTTTTGTCGAGAACGGTTATATCCGTCATACCCTCGAGCAGCGATTTCATTGTTCTTATGCCCGTGGGCGCCCAGCTTGTGTTTTCAACAAGCGCAACCGTTCTGTTGCGGAAGAACTTGTGGGCGAGGTGGTGCAGATAATCGCTCATCGGCGTGAAAACACCCGTGTCGTAACTCGAAGCCATAAGCACGAGATGGCTGTGGCGGAAGCCGTCCTCAACGCATTCGGCTATGTCGTCGCGGGTCAGGTCGGCGAGCGCGACCTTCGGGCAGCCCTTCTTTTCGAGAACATCCTTAAGATATTCCGCCGCCTGCATTGTGTTGCCGTGAATCGAGGCGCAGGCGATGAACACTCCCCTGTCCTCCGGCTCATATGCCGCCCAGGTTTTATAGAGGCGCATAACCTCGGGAATGGTGTCGGTGAGCACGGGACCGTGAAGCGGGCAGATTGTATTTATATCCAGTTTTTCCGCCTTCGCGAGCAGGGCGGACACCTGTTTTCCGTATCTTCCGCAGATGTTGAAGTAGTATCTTCTCGCTTCACAGCTCCAGCCCTCGTCGGCGTCAACCGTGCCGAATTTTCCGAAAGCGTCGGCTGAGAAAAGCACCTTTTCGCTGCTCTCATAGGAGACCATTACCTCGGGCCAGTGAACCATCGGCGCCATTATGAAATTGAGTGTGTGAGCGCCCAGATTCAGCGTGTCGCCCTCCGAAACGCCCTTTACGCGCGACATATCCGTGTCGCAGAAATTCGGGAACATTTTAAGCGCACCCGCCGAGCAGATAATCTGCATTCCCGGGTATTTCGCCGCGAGAGTGTCAATGCCGGCTGAGTGGTCGGGTTCAAGGTGGTGAACAATAAGATAATCGGGAGCCCTGCCGCCGAGCGCTTCATCGAGATTCACAAGCCAGCGGTCGAGAGCGAGTTTGTCAACCGTGTCCAGAACGGCGACCTTCTCATCAAGTATGAGATAGGAGTTGTAGGCCATGCCGTTTTCGAGAATATACTGCCCCTCAAAGAGGTCAACCTCGTAATCGTTTACGCCGATATATTTTATGCTGTCGGTAATTTTTATGTCCATTTCGCACCTCCGGAAAAAGATATATTGATTATACAATATGCGGGCAATTAAATCAAGTGCGCGCGGTTACATCACAATTCATATAGTATGTAGGGCGGGATGGTCTCGCCTGCCGGCTCGGTCGGTGCTTCTGCCTTCGGCAGAGGTCTCCACCGGAGACCCGCACCCCCATTCCGCCGCAACAGGGAAGTCCGTGAGGATAAAATTTTGTACAGACTCCTTCCGTCTTGACCGCAAGCGGTCAATCCACCTGTCTCGCCTGCCGGCTCGGTCGGTGCTTTCGGCTTTGCCGAAGGTCTCCACCGGAGACCCGCACCCCCAGAGGAGGAGGCCACGACGTACGGATATTTTGAGGTAAATGCAGGGCGGGATGGTCTCGCCTGCCGGCTCGGTCGGTGCTTCTGCCTTCGGCAGAGGTCTCCACCGGAGACCCGCACCCTCATCCCGCCGTTAATTTTAAAAATTAAAACAGGGAACGCCGGGGCGTTCCCTGTTTTTTAACATTTTCAGCAGATTGATGTGAGGATGTCTATAATCGCCTTGCCGAGGATTTTTTCGATTAACTCCGCGAAGAAGGCCTTAAGGCGGTCAAAGAAGCCGTTTCTGACCTTGACTTTCGCCGTTGAGGATTCGGATACGGTGTTGCCGTCCTTGTCGATTACCTTCGCCTGAATTGTGTAATCCTCTGTCGGGTCTTCTACCGTGTAGCTTTCGCCTGTGCCTACATCCTCGCCGTTTACAAACCAGTGGACTTCCGCGCCTTCGGGAAGGTCGGTTGCGTCCGCGGTGTAGGTCACATCTTCCCTGTAGCCGATTTCGCTCTGCTCTTCGAAGTCCTTGATTTCAACCGTTGTGTTGAGTTTTTCCGCTTCGCGCTGATCCTCAACGGCTTTTTCGGTTTCGTCAACTTTCGCGTCAACTGCCGCCTTGTTGTCCTCGAGCGACTTGCTCTCGTCATATTCGAGATTGTCGATGTCGTCTTTCGCGCTGTCTATGATTTCTTTGACGGCGTCACTGTCGTCCTCCTGCGCGAGCGCGTCAACTTCGTCTTTCTTGTCGCTCTTGTATTCTTCGAACGCTTCCTTGTCGGCGGCGAGTTCATCGGCTTTATATTCCGCGTCGGTCTTGATAGCGTCGATTGCCGCTTTAGCGTCCGCCAGGGCTGCCGCCACGCCGTCCGTGTCTTCGGCGTTGTCGATGGCGTCCTTACCGCTGTTCACGGCGTTTTCAAGTTCCGTCTGCTCGGCGGGTCTGTAATCGTCGGGGTTCTTGTAGTTCCCGAGTTCTTCCTTCGCTGCCTCTTTCGCGGCGGCAAGTTCTTCCGCTGTAAGCTGTTCGTCAGTCTTGATAGCGTCGATTGCCGCTTTTGCGTTCTCCAGTGCCGATGCCACGCCGTCCGTGTCTTCGGCGTTGTCGATGGCGTCTTTACCGCTGCTTATCGCGTTCTGAAGTTCCGTCTGCTGGTCGGGTCTGTAATCCTCGGGATTCTTGTAGTTTTCGAGTTCTTCCTTCGCTGCGTCCTTGTCGGCGGCGAGTTCCTCGGCAATATAATCCGCGTCGGTCTTGATGGCGTCGATTGCCGCTTTAGCGTCCGCCAGAGCCGATGCCACGCCGTCCGTGTCTTCGGCGTTGTCGATGGCTTCTTTACCGCTGTTCACGGCGTTTTCGAGTTCCGTCTGCTCGGCGGGTCTGTAATCCTCGGGGTTCTTGTAGTTATCGAGTTCTTCCTTGGCGTCTGCCTTTGCGGCGGCAAGTTCTTCCGCTGTAAGCTGTTCGTCGGTCTTGATAGCGTCGATTGCCGTTTTCGCGTCGCTGAGAGCCGATGCCACGCCGTCTGAGTCTTCGGCGTTGTCGATGGCGTCTTTACCGCTGCTTATCGCGTTCTGAAGCTCCGTCTGCTGGTCGGGTCTGTAATCCTCGGGGTTCTTATAATTATCGAGTTCTTCCTTCGCTGCCTCTTTTTCGGCGGCGAGTTTATCCGCGGCGCGCTGTTCGTCAGCCGCGGTGCCCGCGGCGTCAACTATATCGTCAACATCCGCCTTGTTTTCCTCAAGCGATTTGCCGTCGTCATATAAGAGCGCGTCAATGTCATCCTTCGCGCCGCTTAAGATTTCGCCGACAGCGGCACTGTCGCCTTCTTTTGCGAGAGCGTCGATGTCGTCCTTCGCGTCTTCCTTGTATTTTTCAAACGCTTCTTCGTCGGTGAGAACATCAACCAGCGCGTAATCGCTGAAGTGGTCGGTCCATATAGCGGCGAACACCTTTACGCTTTCGCCTTCGCCCGGCTCATAATCCTCACTGACCGTTCCCATGAAATTGTCTTCTTCACCATATAACTGATATTCAATGCACTCAACAAATCCACGGTCCACGCCGATGTTGATGAGAAGCGCATTAACATCGTTTATATCCCAGCCGTCGGGGATTTCAAGAAGCAGTCTGACCTTTCCGGGAAGCTGACCGGAAATCTCTTCGCCGTTAATCTTGATAACCACATTGGCTTTGTAGGCGTTTTCGGGCTGCTGAGCGCCGTCATAGTTTTCGCCGAGGTCAGCCGATACGCTCTTGATTACAATCTCAAAGTCATCCCTGGGCTCAAATTCATTCGTGTACAGCGATTCAAGCGGGTCCTGAAGAATCACGGTGATGTCGCCGTCGCCGAGTGGTACCTTATCTTTTGCAAATACGGTCCAGTCGCTGATATATACGCCGCCGGGATATTCTGAGGGCGAGGTTTCGTCAAGAAGGTAATACCAACTGTCACCCGTATCTCCGCAGCGAGAGCATTTTTCCTGAATTTCGCCCAGACTGTCCGCCGTTGCCTCATAAATAATAACTTCCTGCCAGTTGTGGCCGAGAGCGTCAACAGGAACCTCTTTTTCCTGCGCCTCAAAAGCGGCGTTTGTAAATGATGCCGTGTAGAATATCATGCCCGCCTCAACGCAGGTGGCTGTTGAGGTATATGATGAGTTTACGGTTTCGGTTTCTTTCAGCCCGCAGCCGCTTCTTGTGCACTCACGCCTTGCCGTGCAGGTGGCATAATTATTATCTTCATCCCAGGTGTATGTGGGCCTGCCCCAGTCGTGACCGGGCGACGGGATGGTTTCGTATATTGTCTGCGTTGTGAAACCGGTCTTTGTGAAATACGCCTTGAAGGTTGTTTCGCCCGCTTCGGTGCATGTGGGATCTTTTGAGATAAAGGAGGTTGCGTCAACCGTTTCACTCACTTTTTTGCCGCAGACCGAGCAGGTGTGTTCCGCCGTGCAGGTTGAGTTGTCTTGTGCCCAGGTGTATATTGCCCCGCCGAAGGTGTGGTCAGTGCCGCTTTCATTGTCATTGCAGCGGGTGCATATTCTCCAGTGCTGATTATCATCTGATTGATATTCAGAAGACCAGTCGTGGCCGGGGGCGGGGATGGATTCCTCCGCCGGAGAGGTTAGTGTGGTGCCGTCTGCCTTGAGGTATTTGCCGCAGTCATCACATTTGTAGTATCTGTTATTGCCGGGCTCTGTGCAGGAGGCTGCTTTTGCGGGGATTTCTGTTTTGTTCGTATGAGGGCAGATATACTCGGTAACACGGACCGTGCAGGAATCGGAAAAATCAGTGCCCTGAATTGCTGCTGTGATTACTGCGGTGCCCACGCCTGCAGCCGTAACGGTTGCGGTGCCGTCATTATTATCGGTGACCGTTGCGGCGTTTTCGTTGCTTGAGGACCAGATTACGGTGCCGGTTGCGCCGGCAGGTTCAATGGCGGCGGCAATCACCTGAGATGAGCCCTC
>JAEERC010000071.1 GCA_016285645.1 Clostridiaceae bacterium
CATTGCATAACTATACTAATAGACCATTTGTTGTACACACAAAAATATAGAATAAGGAGAGGTGAAAAAAGGAGGAATTAAAATGAATGTGTATGGTTATGTCAGAGTGTCTACAACAGATCAAAATGACGACAGACAAATACAGGCAATGAAAGAAAAAAATGTGCCATATAATAATATTTTTGTTGACAAACAATCTGGAAAAGATTTTAACCGCCCGCAGTATCAAAGATTGCTTTGCAAACTGAATGATGGTGATTTGCTGTATATTACGAGTATTGACCGTCTTGGCAGGAATTATGAAGAAATACAGCACCAGTGGAAATATCTGACTAAAGAAAATGGAATTGATATTTGCGTAATAGATATGCCCATTCTTGATACTAGACCTTATAAAGACCTTCTTGGTACTTTTATTACAGATCTGTTTTTGTCCGTACTCTCATTTGTTGCAGAAAACGAGCGTGACAATATAAGAAAACGACAGGCAGAGGGTATTAAAGTTGCGAAACTGAATGGTGTAAAATTTGGCAGACCCTCTATTGATGTGCCTGAAAACTTCAGTGAAATAGTTATTAACTACAATTCCGGAAAAATAAAACTAACTGAAGCCGTCGAAAAAACCGGCCTTAGCAAGACGACATTTTATCGACGATTGAGAGACTATAATCTTCTTGTAAAATAGCTTCTGTTTATTTACAAATTGTTTTTCCCAAAATGATAACGGCTGCCACAAAATATGACAGCCGTTTACCATTTAATCGGGTTTGTTTTCCGGTTAATTCAGATTAGCCAAGAAGACCTGTGATGCTGGAGATAAGGTTGCTGATGGCGGAAAGGTCGATCTTTGTAAGGAATTCCTTAACCATAGCAAGGATACCGGCAGCTTCGAATTCGCCAAGGAAACCTGTGATTTTCTGAGCGAGTTCTACACCCTGAGCAAGGAGTGCATTAATATCCATTCTGTTGTTCCTCCTGATTAGATTACAATCTTCTGATTGCGGTTACATTTTACAACATTTATGTTCACCCTGTCAAACATTACGGCACGAACTTAATAAAAATTTAACTTTTTAAATGTTAAATTGACTAAAACAGTACACGGTGGTAAAATATTATCAATAATTTAAAGGCGGAGGTTCGCGATGTCTGCAAAACTTATTTTTAAAATGGCAGCGGCTTTCATAATGTCACTGTTCACCGCCATAGGCGGCATTTTCGGCGGCGGAAGCCAAAAAGAAATATGTATGATAGGCCACAGGGGCTACTCGTCAAGATATTATCAGAACACCGAGTCCGCCTTTATCGGAGCGGCGAAGCACGGCTCGGGCGGAGCGGAGACGGATATCAGAGTTACCTCCGACGGAATATATGTAACAAGCCACAATTCCGAAGTTGTGCTCAAGGACGGCACCGAACTTGAGGTCGCCGACCACACCTTCGCAGAACTTACGGCTCAGCCGTTAAAACAGAGTAAAACAAAAGAGGATGTCTATCTGTGCACCTTCGAGCGCTATCTTGAGGTTATGAAAGAATATGATATGATATGCTTTATAGAACTCAAGGGCGATTTCAGCGAGGAGCAGGTAAAGGAGATTTTCGACCTTGCAGCCGAAGTGTATTCGCTTGACAAATGCATTCTCCAGTCCTTCGAGTTTGACAACCTCATCCGCGCTCACGAGCTTTTCCCGGACCTTCGCATTATGCTCACCTACGGCGAGGGCGACGAGGGCTACGAGAGATGCTTTGAATACGGCTTTTCCATCGACTGCGATTACAAGGTAATAACCGAGGAGATGATTGAGGAGTTCCACTCCCGCGGGCTTGAAGTCGGGCTGTGGACGGCAAACGACCCGTTCTCGCTCGCCTACTGCAAATCGCTCGGCGTCGATTATATTGAATCCGATGTTTATTGAGGTGTAATCATGAGCAGCAGACATTTTAAAATAGCTCTTATATGCATAGCCGTGGTGATTGCCGGTTTTATAATCAGAACCTCGCGCGTTTCAAAGACGAACGGCTCCGGCAGCCTCAGCGAGGGTATGATGGCGCCGTCCTTCACGGCTCAGCTCGCGGACGGCGGTAAATTCTCAATATCCGAAAACAGGAACAATGTTGTTGTTCTCAATTTCTGGGCTACCTGGTGCGGACCCTGCGTGGGCGAGATGCCCGCCTTTGAAAAACTTAAAAACGACAGGATGAGCGGCGTTGAGATTGTTGCCGTAAATTACCAGGAGAGCAAGGCGGATGTTGACGCGTTTATAAAGGAGAACGGCTTTACCTTCGATATCGCCTACGATGAAAAGGGCGAAATCTGCGACCTCTACCCCACAAACGGTATTCCCTACACGCTCATAATAAAAAACGGCATTATTGAAAAAACATTTGTCGGCGCGCCCGCGGACGCTTACAACACCTACAAGGCGGCAATCGAGGAGTGCCTGAAATAATTTGTAAAAAAAACAGAAAAAAATAAAAAGTGTGCAGATTAAAACCTGCACACTTTTGTTATGTCTTCAATTATTCCGCGTCGTCGGCGTTCTCCCAGTTGTGCCATACGCCCTGAATGTCGTCGTTGTCCTCAAACATCTCGAGCATCTTTGCCATGGCGGTAATGTCGTCGGGATTGTCAAGGGTGACATAATTCGAGGGAATATAGGCGACATCGGCCGAAAGGAAGGTGTAGCCCTTGTCCGCCAGAGCGCTGCTTACGGCGCCGCAATCGTATTGATCCGTGCGGATTTCATAGATTCCGTCATCGGTGAGGAAATCGGTAGCGCCCGCTTCGAGAGCGTCCTCCATAAGTTTTTCCTCGTCAATGCCTTCCTGCTCGAGAACGATTACGCCCTGCTTTGTGAACATAAAGGAAACGCTGCCGGACTGACCCATGTTTCCGCCGTATTTGTCAAAATAGTGGCGCACATCGCCGGCTGTTCTGTTGCGGTTGTCGGTGAGCGCCTCAACAATAACGGCAATGCCCTTGGGGCCGTAGCCCTCATAGACTATTTCCTCATATTTTTTGTCGTCGCCTTCGCCGGCGGCTTTTTTGATTATTCTTTCAATGTTGTCGTTTGGAACATTGTTCGCCTTCGCCTTGGCGATGACTTCCTTGAGTTTTGAGTTGGATGCGGGGTCGGGGCCGCCCTCACGCACAACAACGGCAATCTCTCTGCCGATTTTAGTAAAGACCTTTGCCCTGGCGTTGTCGGTCTTTTCCTTTTTGCGTTTTATGGTGCTCCATTTTGAATGGCCTGACATAAGAAAACCTCTCTTTGTTTTATTTAACCATATAATTATACAACCAAATATCAAACCGTGTCAAGGGCTCGGGCTATATGGATTTGCGGAAGCCCTTGCCGAGTATTTCATTTGCCTCGCTGACGATAATGAAAGTGTTCGGGTCAATGGATTTGATTATTTTCGTCATTTTCTGAACCTCGTGGTTGCGCATTACGCACACGAGCATCTGCTTGTCTTCGCCGGTGTAGGCGCCCTCAACGGGCACAATGGTAACTCCGCGCGGCGTGCGGTGCGTTATCTCCCTCGACATCTCCCCGCCTTTGTCGGTAATAATCATAAGCATTTTGCCGTTGCCCATACCGTAGTTTATTTTGTCGATTACGGCGGAGCTGACGAAAATGACTATTACCGCGTAGAGCGCGCTTTCAATGTTCCTGAAAACCGCTGCGGCGGTGATTACCACAACCGCGTCGCTTATCATAATGACTCTGCCAATCGGTATATGCTGCCATTTTTTATGAACAAGGCGGCCTATAATATCCGTGCCGCCAGTGGTTGTGCCGGTCATGATAACCAGCGCGAGCCCCACGCCCGAGAGCAGACCGCTTATAAGCGAAACAAGTATTTTATCGGTGCCGTGGTAGGGCGGCAGTATTTTGCCCCAGACATTGAGAAGAATCGAGAGCATTGCAACAACCCAGAGAGTTTTGCCCACGAATTTTTTGCCGATGTAAAAATACGCGGCAACCAGCAGGGGAACATTCAGAATAAAGTTTATGGCGCCCAGCGATATTGCGGGGAAAAGATAGTTCCCCACAATGGCGAGGCCGGATATACCGCTCTGCGCTATGTTGTTGGGCACGGCGAAGCAGTTGAGCGAAATTGAGTAAATCGAGCAGCCGATGAGCCACAGAATATTGTCCTTGAGAAATGAGAGAACATCGTTTTTGGAAACGTTAATCTTCATCTTATTCACCCTCGTTTATCGCGTTGAACAGTTCGTTAATCCGTTCGCCCTTCCCGTCGAGATAGAGCTTGCCGAAGAGCGCCTCAAGCCCCGTTGCCGTATGATACTGTTCGGGAGTAGCGCTTTTCGGAATACCGCCCACCTTCGCGTTTCGCCCGCGTTTGAAAATCTCGCTTTCCTCCTCGGTCAGAAGCGGCAGAATTCTGTGCGCCGCCTGCGCCTGCGCCTCGGCTCGCACTTTTTCCACCGCGAGGGAGTGAAGCTGCTTTACGGGTTTCGCGCCGCCGCTTAAAAGACTCTCCCTCACAAGCAGGTCAAAAACCGAATCGCCTATGAAGGCGAGGTCGAGCGGGGTGAGTTCGCCGGAAGATGCCGCTTTTTCCTCGGGCGCTTCACTCTGCGTTTTTCTGCGCGATTTAATAAACGAAATCAAATTCCAGGTCATAGACGGATACCGTATCCCCTTCCTGAATTCCCTTCTCAATAAGAGCGTCAATTATGCCCGAGGACTGCAGAACCCTCTGGAAATACTGCAGCGATTCGTAGTCGTCAAGGTCGGTTCTCGCGAGAATTTTCGCAAGCCACTTCGCCTCCACGAAATAGACGCCGTCCTCAACCCTGATTGTGAAGCCGTCGTCCTTCTTTTTCTCAAAGAAGGTGGCGGGTATTTTTTCGGTTTCATAGCGCTTTACGGGCGGGAGAGCGCCGAGCATTTTCCACACCTCGTTAATAACCTCTTTTGTGCCCTCGGTAATCGGGGCGCACATTGTCATAAACTTGTATCCCTTGCCTTCAATGTATTCTTTGAGGCGCTCAACCTGCTCATCCTCGGCGAGGTCGATTTTGTTGCCCACAACAATCTGCGGGCATTTCGCCAACTCCTCGTTGAATTTCACAAGTTCGGCGTTGATTTTTTCAAAGTCCTCAATCGGGTCTCTGCCCTCGCTGCCGGCCGCGTCGAGAATGTGAACAAGCATTCTGCAGCGCTCCACATGGCGCAGAAATTCGTGCCCGAGACCTACGCCGTCGCTCGCGCCCTCAATAAGCCCGGGGATGTCGGCTATTACAAAGGAGTTGCCCTCACCCATGCTCACCACTCCGAGCACGGGGGTGATTGTTGTGAAATGGTAGTCGGCAATAATGGGTTTTGCCTCGCTTACAACGGAGATAAATGTCGATTTTCCCACATTGGGAAAGCCGAGCAGACCCACATCGGCAAGGAGCTTAAGCTCGAGAGTTACCTCCCATTCCTCGCCGGGGGAGCCGTCTTTGGCGAATCTCGGCACCTGACGGGTGGGCGTTGAAAAATGGGTGTTGCCCCAGCCGCCTCTGCCGCCTTTAGCCGCTATGAACGGTTCGCCGTCCGACATATCCGCCATAACTGCGCCGCTCTCAACCTCGCGTATAACCGTGCCCTTCGGCACCTTGATAATGAGGTCTTCGGCGCTTTTGCCGTTCTTTCTGCCGCCCGAGCCGGGCTCGCCGTTAGCCGCCTTATAACTGCGTTTATAGCGGAAATCCGAAAGGGTGGAGAGGTTTGTGTCAACCTGAAAAACTACATTTCCGCCTCTGCCGCCGTCGCCGCCGTCGGGACCGCCCGCCGCAACATATTTCTCACGGCGGAAACTGACGGCTCCTCTGCCGCCGTCGCCCGCTTTTATTTTGATTTTAGCAATATCAACAAATGATGAATCAGCCATAGCGTTTTACCTTTTCATTAAAAATCGCGTCTATTATAAATCATTATTATAAGTTTTACAAGTTACTCAACCGTGCCGTTTTCGTAAATCGTGTGCGGGGTGACCTCCGCTCCGCAGTGCGGGCAGTTCAGACAGGTGCCCACAACATAGACTCCGCCGCAGTATCTGCATTTTTCCTGCACGATTGAAACTGCCTGACCGCGCGGTATTTCGCTGTATTTGTCTATATCCTTCATCTGCAGCAGAAGTTTTATCGGCACCGCGAGCATCGTAACGCCCACAACGGCGCAGAAGAAGAGCGAGAAAAGTTCGGGCGCCAGCTGTTTTATGTCAAAGTGCCGCTTCATAAGCACGGGATTGATAGCCGCAAAGGAGAGCTTTATCGACGTTTCGGTCATATACTTCGAGTCCTGCAGCAGATATTTCTGCATGTTCGTGTTGAAAATATCCAGAACATAGTCGTTGAGAATGCGGTCGGTGTCGTCGCCCTGCATTCCCTCCCAGTACCAGTCGTTGAAGGCGGAGTCGGGATTCTTCGGCTCGGAATAGACAATCAGCCAGTGCTTTTCGTCGGGGAAGTGATTGACATACCAGTCGTAGGCGTACCTCTCAAGGTCAACATAGTAGTTCTTCCAGTCCTCGTTGTTTACAGTAAGCACTGCGGGGGTTATACCTGTTTTTTCATAGAATCTTTCAAGTTCTTTTCTCAGCGTATCCGTTGTGAGAAAGATATTCGCTTTATCCTCAATAATAATGCTTGTGTCGTAATTCGCGGAAAGCTTTTTCGGCTTTGTCAGCGAGGTCTGCGAAAAGATTCCGCCTAATATGGGAAATGTTGTGAGAATCACAACGGCGAAAACCACAATGATATCGCTGATTTTGTAGTTTTTGCGGTTCTTTATGTCGTAGTCGGAATAGACGAATTTCGCCTTGCCGTTTTTATATCTTACAAAGGTTCTGGCGCCCGCGAAATAGCGGTTGCTGGTTTTGCCGGGGCTTATGCTTGAGCCGCCGTGACCGCCGTGGCTGCCGCCGCCTCCGTGTCCGCCGCCTCCGTGGCTGCCGCCACCCGATGAATGGGGCATATTTCCGCCTCCTTCTATTTAATCAATTTAAATCAGTTTACGGGCGTGATTTCATAGAACACGACCGCGTTGGGTTCCAGTGTAATGTTGAGTTCGAGCGTTGAGTTCCCGACTTTTGCCGTTGTTTCAATCGGTGTCAGAACCGAGCACCTCGCATATTTTTCCTTGAGTTCGCCGAAATACAGTTTTCTCGCCGCGGGGTCGGAGAGGGTTGCCGTGCTGCCGATTACCGGGTCGTCCGGCGACCAGGAAAAGCAGTCGCTGCCTATGCCGTATGTTTTTCTGTCCTGCTCCCACTCGTCAAACCAGTTGCAGTTGTCGTCAATTACATAGGCGGTGATTTTCACATCCCTGCCGTCAAACCGGGGAGCGTTTATTTTGAAATTCAGGTTCGCTTTACGGCTGTAACTTAAACTGTTTTTGAAATTATAAGCCATAACGCGAAGGGTATCTGTTGAACTGTTGAAGGCGGAGAACGCCTGCGCCTCGGTGCCGAAAGCGAGTGCGTTTTTAACCCGCTTTGTTTTCGCCGTTCTCGACCCTTCAAAGAATGAGGCGAGGCGGGCAACATAATAACTCACCGTGGGATTGCCGTCGGCAAACGAATCGGAGAGATATTCCCACGCGGAGAAATATTCAATTCCGTTTTCAAACAGCATTTTCGCCATTCTCGCGTCATAGCCCGCCTGATATGTCTGACCTACCGTTCTCGAAAGCAGCGCGTCGGATTCACTTCCGCGCGAGCTGCTGAGAATCCTGCCTTCGTCAAAGGCGTAAACAAGGTTGTCAAATCCGTATTCCTCAGCCGCTTTGCGCAGATGATTTATTGTTTCAACCGGGTTCATACCGGATGTGTATTTTCCCGGAGCGGTGTCATAATATGAGGCGGTCAGGAACCTGAGGGGCGAGCCCTGTTTGCCCGTTTTGTAATTTGTGCCGAGGGCGCAGTGCTTTATGAAATCCCTTTCATCCCACAGCCCTTCGGTTACCGCCATGGCGTGAGCGCCCACAAAAACATCGCTTCCGATTTCGTCAACCAGCGCCTGCGCCGTGTAATCGTAAAGTTTGCAATACGCCTCGCAGGATTCCTCCGGGTCGCCGCTCTGCGCCTTGAACCAGTCGGCGTTCTCAAACTCGGTCATAACCGAAAAGCGCCAGGTTAGCACCTCGTCCCTGCCGAAGGCTTCAACAAGCTCGCGGGCGACGGCGGCAATATAATCGTAATAAATATCATAATTGTCGGGCGGGTAGAGATTTGTGCCGAAATCCGCGCCCGCAACGGCGTTCTCGGTATATTTGAGCGGCACGCTCCCGAGCTTGAGATACGGCTTCGCGCCGAGGGCGAGAATGCCCGCGCAGTTGTCGGTAAGCTGTGTAAAATCATAGTCATCGGTTACGGAAAAGTCGAGGGGGTTCTTGAATAAATCCCTCCCGGCGCTGCCGCCCGTGCACTGCATAACCTCAATGTATCTCACAAACTCAAAAACATTGTAATCCTCATTGACGGTCATATTCACAAAGGGATTGCCCTCAAGACTCCACACCGTCATACACGACGAAATGTTGCCGAGCAGAGCGCCTTCTTCGTCGGGGTTTATTTCAAACGAGGCGCGCACATTGAAAGCGTCCTTTATTCCGCCCGTGAAGCTCCCGAAAAACGAAAACACGGCAAGCAGAAAGGCAATGATTTTTTTCAAAGTTTCTTCTCCTTTTTCTCAGGCGCGGACAATTCTCAGTTCCGCGAACATCACGCAGTTTTTCTCTTCTTCCATTACAAGCGTCAGACCGCCGTTTTTGAACACACCGGCGGGCAGTAAATACTCCCTCGATGAAAAAATATCGCAGAGCATTTCCTCATCATATTCGGCGTTTTCAAAGCCCTTGGCGTTTGAAGCGCATATCATTTTTCCGTTCGCTGTGATTGTCAGATTTTCAGCCGTTTCTATGTTCTTTTTAACAAATGAGACAATCAGCAGGTAATCCTTTCCGGGCGTGAAACCGTCCGCCCTCATACGAAACGAGGTGTTGTCGAAAATCTTGAAAAGGCAGGTCGGCAGCCGTCCGTCATTTATGTTTACCCTGTCGGCGAGAACATTGATATATACCTCGCCCTCCTGCGAAAGACCCGCGCCCGCGATTTCGTTTTCGGCAACGGAATAATAAAGCTCATCGCTTTCAACCCTGTTGCGGTTCACAACTTTTTCAAGGAATTTCAAGCGCTCGTTTTCGTCAAACTTTTCAGAGTATTCAATCCTGTTCAGAAGCCACATTCTGTCCGTTACGGGCAGGTCGATTGTGTCAAGCACGGCGCCTCTTTCGGGGTTGTCGGCGAAATACCGCTCAACATCGAGCTGAAGCCCGATAAGTTTGAAAAGTCGCTCTCCGAGCCGTTCGATATCCGCTCTCAGTTCCTTGTAATCACCGTCATAATCCGTGCTTAGAACGGCTTTAGCACCCTCAATATCACCCTTGAGAATAAGCGCTTTTGCCTTTTCAATGAGCGATAATTCAAAACATCTGCGATGCCTCAGAATAAGGTCGCACTCGGCCCTGAAAAGAAGCTGAACGAAACGCCAGTTTTCGTTTAACCGCGGATATTTTTCCGAAAGCAGGCGGAAAAGATTGTATGTGTTTTCAATGCCTTCATTTTCCGCGGGGTCGCCCTCCCAGTTCTGTTCAAGCCCGGTTATTGCCTCAACGATTAAAATCTCGGGTACGCTCCAAAAGAACAGCCTCGCGTAATCGGCAAGTATCTCCTTTACATCCGCGCGGGGGTCAAAATCGAGCGAACTCCACACAAATTTATTTACATCGTCCGTCACGCCCTCGGAATAACTCACGCTCCCGCAGACGAAATCCCTTGTGATTTTGTGCAGGTGAGCGTATTCGAAGGGGCGGGGATTGGTGCACTCCCTGCCGAGCCCCGCGCAAAGGGCGAAATGCCAGTCATCGCGGTCAAAATGCACGGGATATTCGCACCTTAAATTGTGCGTTATATCGGGATAAAACCTTATCGGCAGACAATCGGGAACGCTCTCCCTGAGTTTGTCGAGGGGCAGTATGTGGTTGGGTCCCATTATAATTCCGTCGATATAGGAGGAATCCTTTCTGAGTTCGGCGAGGAACTCCTCGCCCCAATTATCAAACTCATGCGGCGCCTGCGCAGAAGGCCATATTTCAACATCCTCCCGCACGGATTTCACTGCCTTGCCGATTGCGCGGCAGCGCTGCAGAAACTCTTTCGCGGGCAGGCATCCGGGGTCTCCTCCGGGCGGGAACACGGCGTTTACGCGGGGCAGTTTTTCAACAAGAGCCTTCCGCCTTTCCGCGGCGCTTTCGTCCGTCTCGTCAGCAGAATTCGGTATCCAAAGCGAAACATCGAGGTCGAGTTCATCCGCCATACGGCTCGCCTCTGTGAGAAACTCCTCCTCGTCATATTTCATAAGCGGGTTGCGCTTCGATTTTCCGCTTTCATAGGGGATGTGCTCAACCGTATTGCAGCCCATAAACATAATATCAAGGTAGTATCTGCGGTAGTCGTCATAACTCCACGCGTCGTAGGTGTTGGGCGTGGTGCGGTAGCCGAGCTGATGCCCTCTTATTCTCTTCGCGGGTGAGTACTCACCTCTTATATCACATATCGTTTCAAAAAAAACGCCGTCAAAAACACTCTTTCTGAGAAACAGCGCGAAGGCGTAAACGAGCCCTCTCACGCCGCCGGCGGCGAATACCGTTCTGCCGCCTTCCGACTTAACGGTAAAACTGTCTTTATTATCTCTGCCGTCGGTGAAAAATGCGAACCTTGCCTTACCGGAATTATCCGTAAAACGGGGCGCTCTGCCCGTTCTCGCTTCAAGCTCCGCCGCGAAAAGTTCAGCCGCGATGCTGCTTTCCCCACCGTCTGCGTATATTGAAAAATCATCAATAAAGTGTTTCATAAACACACCTCACATTTTAATATATCATACAGTTTTTATGTGAGTCAATTGATATATTGCAAAAGCGCGCAAAAAATGGTAAAATATAAATATAATTCTTCAAAAAAAGGAGATTTATCTATGGAACGCATTTTCACAAAGGGCGAACGCTTTGTTGACGAAAGCGGCAGGCAGCGCATATTCAACGGCATAAATCTCTGCGACAAGGGCTACGCCAATGAGGAAAAAACCGACAAAGTCTATGAACTGGATTTTGACGAAAACCTCATTGTAAACCTTAAAAAGCGCGGAGTGAACCTTGTGCGTCTGGGTCTTACCTGGGACGGCGTTGAGCCCGAGGCGGGCAAGTATGACGAGGACTATCTCGACAGGGTGCAGAAGGTAGCCGACCTTTGTGAAAAACACGGCATCTACTTCTATCTCGATATGCATCAGGACCTCTACGGCGGCGCTACCGACACCCCGGCAGACGGCGCTCCGATGTGGGCGTGCATGACCGACGGCCACGAGTTCAAGCCCACTAAATTCGTATGGGCGGAGGGCTATTTCTGGGGCAAGGCGATTCACAGCTGCTTTGACCATTTCTGGGCAAACGATGTCTGCTGCGGAAAGCCCATTCAGGAGCATTTCTGCGAAATGTGGAAGCATGTAGCGGAGCGCTTCAAAGATAACACCGCGCTTTTCGGCTTCGACATTCTCAACGAACCCTTCCCCGGTTCAAGCGGCGGAAAAGTCTTCCGCAAACTCATTGGCAGCGTCGTGCGAGCGGGTATGTTCGACCGCCGTGTAAACCGCATCCGCCTCGTAAAGGACGCTCTCAAGGCGGAAACGCGCCACAGTGTTCTCGACCAGTTTGAGGACCCGGAATTCTTCTCAACAATCGTTACCCGCGCGGGCGGAAAAATCATTGAGGATTTCGACAAAAACTATTATTCACCGTTCATAAACAGAGTTGCCGAGGCGATAAGAGAGGTCACGGACAAGGGCATTATCATAATGGAAAACTGCTACTATTCCAACACCTCCATTCCCTGCTCAACTCCCGCCGTAACGGTAAAAGGAGCCAGAGAGCCGCAGCTCTGCTTCGCTCCCCACGGCTACGACCTTATGGTTGACACGCCCGATTACAAATACGCGAGCAACTCCCGCACGGGCGCCATTTTTGACGAGCACCTGCGCACACAGAAGCGCCTGAATGTTCCCGTGATAGTCGGTGAATGGGGCGGAAGCGGCGGAAACGAGGACAAGACCTGGCTCAACCACATAAACTTCCTGCTCGACAAATTCGACTCCAACCAGTGGGGTCAGACCTACTGGTGCTACACGCCCGATATTTTTGACACCGTGGTTATGGAAAGCCTTGTGCGCACCGTTCCCGTAGCGGTCAGCGGCACAATTGACAGCTACAAGACCGACAGGGGCACGGGCTCCTTCGTGCTCAAATACACCCAGGGCTATGATTTCAAGGAGCCGACCGAGATCTTTGTTCACAAAAAGCCCGCCCGCGTTGAGGCGGACGGCGAATACACCCTTGAGCCCGTGGAGGACGGCGAATCGTTCATCTTAAAGGTAAAAACCGGCACGGGCAAACACAAGGTCGTTATCTCTTTCTGACAAACCAAACAGAATACTTTTCACGGTCCGCGAGGCGTATGCTTCGCGGACTTGTTTATATATTATTTATAATTATTTAAAATTTTGTATTTACTTTTAGGGATTGTTTGTGATATAGTGTAGAATGCATTAAATTGGGATTTTGTCACTTGAAGCGGGGAGGTGAGCGAAGTGGCTGTTACGGTAAGCGGTGTTCCGCAGGGCAGTATTGCCGGCAAAAAGAAAATAAGCGCGGGCGACAGACTGCTCACAATCAACGGTCACGACATCACCGATGTACTCGATTACAGGTTCTATCTCAACGATTCAAAGCTGACTCTTGAAATTGAGAAGCCCGACGGCAAAACACGCAAAGTCAGAATCCGCAAGGATGAGGGCGAGGACATAGGTCTTCAGTTTGAAACCTATCTTATGGACAAGCAGCACTCCTGCAAAAACAAGTGTATTTTCTGCTTTGTCGACCAGCTTCCCGACGGCCTCAGGGACAGCCTCTATTTCAAGGATGACGATTCCCGCCTCTCGTTCTTTTTCGGCAACTACATAACTCTTACGAATATGAGCGACGAGGACATTGACCGTATAATCACAATGCACATAAGCCCCGTCAATGTTTCGGTTCACACAATGAACCCCGAACTGCGCGTGCAGATGATGAAAAACCCGAGAGCGGGCGAATCGCTCAGATATCTCGGCTCCCTCGCGGACGCGGGCATAAAACTCAACACCCAGCTTGTGCTTTGCCCCGGCATAAACGACGGCGCCGAACTTGATTTCAGTCTGGAGGAACTCGGCAAACTCTGCCCGGCGGTGCAGAGCATAGCGGCTGTGCCCGTGGGGCTTACCTGCCACAGAAAGGGGCTTTCGCCGCTGAGAAAATACACCCCCGAAGAAGCGGCGAAGGTTATAGACACAATCGATTCTTTCAATAACGCCCTTCGCGAAAGCGGAAAGCAGCCGGTCGCGTTCGCGGCGGATGAGTTCTTTATCTGCGCGGGCCGCGAGATACCCTCGCCCGACTATTACGGCGATTTTCCGCAGCTTGAAAACGGAGTGGGTATGTGGTCGCTTTTCAGGGATGAATTTCTGCAGGCGCTCGAGGACGAGCCAGAGCGCTCATTTGAACCGGGAACAAAAACCACATGCGTAACGGGTCAGGCGGCATATCCGCTCATAAGCGAACTCGCCAAGGCGGCAATGAAAAAATTCGCGAATCTCAATGTTGAGGTCCTCCGGGTGCAGAACAATCTTTTCGGCGAGAGCGTGACGGTAGCGGGTCTTCTCAGCGGAGGCGATATCCTGCGCACAGCCCGAAGCGCCGACCTCGGCTCAAAGGTGCTCATACCCGCCGTGGCGCTCAGGCACAACACCGAAACCTTCCTTGACGATATGACTCTCACCGAACTTTCAGAAGAAATAAGCAGACCGGTTGTGCCCGTACCGAACGACGGCGCGCAGCTGCTTTACGAAATGATAAACGTATAACCCCGAAAGGAAAAACAATGAACAATATAGTAGCGATAGTCGGCCGCCCGAATGTGGGCAAGTCAACTCTGTTCAACAAGCTCACGGGCGAACGCACGGCGATAGTTGACGACACCCCCGGCGTCACGAGAGACAGAATCTACGGCGACTGCGAATGGTGCGGCAAAAAATTCATACTTATAGACACGGGCGGCATTGAGCCCTATTCGGACGATGTCATCCTCTCACAGATGCGCCGTCAGGCGGAGCTCGCGATTGACAGCGCACAGGTTATAATTCTCGTGACCGATGTGCGCTCGGGCGTTGTCTCAACCGATATGGAAGTGGCGACAATGCTTCAGAAAAGCGGCAAGCCCATAGTGCTCTGCGTCAATAAATGCGACACCATAGGCGAACTGCCCGCCGATTACTACGAGTTTTACAATCTCGGTCTCGGCGATCCCATAGCCGTCTCCTCCGTTCACGGCCTCGGCACGGGCGACCTCCTCGACGAGGTCTGCAAATATCTCCCCGCGGAGGATGAAAACGAGGATGAGGACGATTACATAAGAGTTGCTGTAATCGGCAAGCCGAATGTGGGCAAATCCTCGCTTGTGAACGCCGTTCTCGGTGAGGACAGAATGATAGTCTCCGACATAGCGGGCACAACGCGCGACGCGACCGACTCCTATGTTGAGAACGAGGCAGGCAGGTTCATATTCATCGACACCGCGGGTTTAAGGCGCAAGAGCCGCGTCTATGACCAGATAGAAAAATATTCCGTTATCCGCGCCCGTATGGCTGTGGAGAGAGCGGATGTATGCGTTATTATGATTGACGGCGTGGAGGGCTTCACGGAGCAGGACTCCAAAGTGGCGGGCATAGCCCACGAAATGGGCAAGGGCTGCATAATCGCCGTAAACAAATGGGATATAGTCGAAAAAGACGGCAAGACCATGGACAGTTACCGCAAAAAACTTATGAACGATTTTTCGTTTATGAGTTACGCACCGATAATCTTCATTTCGGCGAAGGAGAAAATCCGTCTCGACCGCCTTTACGAGCTTATAAAATTCGTTGACAGCCAGAACGCCATGCGCATAACCACGGGCAAGTTGAACGAGGTGCTCGCGGATGCCACCGCAAGGGTGCAGCCGCCTACGGATAAGGGCAAGCGCCTTAAAATCTACTATGTCACGCAGACCTCCACAAGGCCGCCGACATTCGTCTATTTTGTCAACAACGCCGAACTGTTCCATTACAGCTATCAGCGTTATCTCGACAATCAGATAAGAGCCGTGTTCGGGCTTGAAGGCACTCCCACAAGAATAATAATCAGGGAAAGGAACAAGAACAGCAAATGACGGTGCTCGGTATTGACCCCGGTTACGCCATTGTAGGTTACGGAATTGTCGAATATAAAAGCAATCATTTCCGAATGCTCGACTACGGCGCGATTACCACGGACGCGGGAACGCCCTTTAATCTGCGCCTTGAAAAGATATACAGCGAAACAGCGGCGCTCATCGAACGGTGCAAGCCCGAGGCGCTCGCCATAGAAAAACTGTTTTTCAACACAAACCAGAAAACGGCGATTGATGTCGCTCAGGCGAGGGGAGTTATCCTGCTTGCCGCCCAGCTTCGTAAAATCCCGATTTTCGAATACACTCCGCTTCAGGTCAAGCAGAGCGTTGTCGGCTACGGCAGAGCAGAGAAAAAACAGGTGCAGGAAATGACCCGAATTATGCTCGGGCTTTCAAAAATCCCGAAGCCCGACGACGCGGCGGACGCTCTCGCCATGGCAATCTGCCACTGCCACACAAGCGGCTCGGCAATCTCATCAATTCTCAACAAGAGGTAAATCTATGCTTTACAGTTTAAAAGGCACGGTCGTTATGAAGGACACCTCGAGCGTCGCGATTGAATGCTCGGGAGTCGCCTTTCTTGCCGTTACCACCCTCTCAACTCTCTCAAAACTTCCTCCCGTGGGGCAGGAGGCAACCTTATACACCTATCTCGCCGTGCGCGAGGACGCGCTCGATCTCTTCGGCTTCGCTTCGAAGGATGAACTCGAAAGTTTCAAAACCCTCATAACCGTATCGGGCGTGGGACCCAAGGCGGCTGTCGCCATACTCAGCGCGCTTTCACCCTCGCAGCTCGCCGTTGCCGTCTCATCGGGCGATGTCAAGGCGATAACCGCGGCTCAGGGCGTCGGTACGAAAATAGCCCAGAGAGTCGTGCTAGAACTGAAAGGCAAACTCGACATTTCCGCGTTCGGTTCGGGTGTCGCCTCCGATGTTGCCGCCGCTTCAAAAGCGTCTGTCGGCTACGCGGGTGAGGACGCGGTGGAGGCGCTTGTCGCCTTCGGCTATTCCCGTTCCGAGGCGAGCATAGCGGTCGGCAAACTCGACCCCAACCTTTCAACGGACGATTTAATCCGCAAGGCGCTCAACTCCCTTGCGAAAAAACTGTAATAAACGGAGAGCAATATGGAACAGGATTACGAAAGCAGATTTATGTCCGCATCATATTCGGGCAGGGAGGACGCCGACATTGAACTGTCGCTGCGCCCTCACGTGCTGAGCGAATATATCGGTCAGGAAAAAGCGAAGGAGAATTTATCCGTTTATATCGAAGCGGCGCGGGGCAGAAACGAGCCGCTCGACCACGTGCTGCTCTACGGCCCTCCCGGTCTCGGCAAAACCACTCTCGCGGGCATTATCGCAAACGAGATGAACGTGAATTTCAGAGTTACGAGCGGACCCGCGATTGAAAAGCCGGGCGATCTCGCCGCGCTTCTCACAAATCTCGAGGAGGGCGATGTGCTTTTCATCGACGAGATTCACCGCCTTTCAAGGTCAATAGAAGAGGTGCTCTACCCCGCTATGGAGGACGGCGCCATTGATATTATAATCGGCAAAGGTCCCTCCGCCAGGTCAATTCGCCTCGATTTGAACCGTTTCACCCTTGTAGGCGCAACCACAAGGGCGGGTCAGTTGAGTTCCCCTCTGCGCGACCGTTTCGGTGTGATTCTCCGCCTTGAGATGTATTCGCCCGGGGAACTCGCTCAGATAGTCAACCGCTCCGCCGGCATACTCGGTGTCAAAATCGATAAGGAGGGCGCGGACGAAATCGCCTCCCGCTCGAGAGGCACGCCGAGAATAGCCAACCGCCTTCTCCGCAGGGCGCGCGATTACGCCGAGGTAAAGGGCGACGGCGTAATCACAAAGGAATCCGCGGGTCTCGCGCTTGAGAAAATGGAGATAGACGGCCTGGGGCTTGACAATATCGACCGACTGATTCTTACAACTATGATAAGAAACTACAACGGCGGCCCCGTCGGTCTTGAAACCCTCGCGGCGGTAATCGGCGAGGAATCCGTTACAATAGAGGATGTATATGAGCCGTATCTTATGCAGCTCGGTTTTTTAAGCAGAACACCGCGCGGCAGGGTGGTGACTCCCGCCGCTTACAGACATCTCGGGCTGCAGATGCCCGGTCAGCAGATGATAGAACTTTGATTTCGGAGAATAATTTATGAGAACAGCAGACGGCTGGAAGGATTATGAGCTTATCGACTGCTCCGACGGCGAACGGCTCGAGCGCTGGGGCGACATTATTCTTGTGCGTCCCGACCCTCAGGTAATCTGGAAAACCCCTAAAAAGAATAAACTGTGGTTCGACGCGCACGCTGTCTATAACCGCTCGAACACGGGAGGCGGCAGCTGGAGCGTCAATAAGAAGATGCCCGATTTCTGGAGCATTGCCTACCGCGATTTGAGTTTCAACATCAAGACGATGGGCTTCAAGCACACGGGCATTTTCCCCGAGCAGGCGGTAAACTGGGATTTCACCGCCGACCTTATAAAAAGCGCGGGCAGACCCGTCAGAATGCTCAACCTATTCGCCTACACGGGCGCGGCGACCGCAGCCGCCCTCAAAGCGGGCGCGGCGGTAACCCATGTTGACGCGTCAAAGGGCATGACCGCCTGGGCGAAGGACAACGCCGCCGCCTCCGGTGTGGCGGACAGACCCGTGCGCTGGATAGTTGACGACTGTATGAAATTCGTCGCCCGCGAAATACGCAGAGGCAATAAATACGACATTATCATTATGGACCCGCCCTCATACGGCAGAGGTCCCGGCGGCGAGGTGTGGAAACTCGAAAACGAGGTTTACTCCTTTGTCGAAAGCTGCTCACAGCTGTTGAGCGACGACGCGCTTATGGTGCTTGTAAATTCCTACACAACGGGGCTGTCGCCCTCCGTTATGCAGTATATCCTCGGCGAAACCGTGGAGTCGCGATTCGGCGGCACAACCCAAAGCGACGAAATCGGCATTCCCGTTTCGTCAAAACCCGGCAGAGTCCTTCCCTGCGGAGCGAGCGCAATCTGGCTCGGCAGTTCAAAATAATGTTTCCGGCGGAATAACTATGAGTGAAAAACTGATTGAATTCAGAAATGTGACATATATATACGAAACCGACGAAGAGGACGAAGCGCCCTCCGTTCCCGCTCTTGACGGTGTCAATCTCACCGTTTCAAAGGGTGAGTTTCTCTGCGTGCTCGGTCACAACGGCTCGGGCAAAAGCACGCTCGCCAAAATGTGCAACGCCATTCTCGAACCGACGGACGGCGAGGTTATCGTGGCCGGGATGAGCACGAAGGAAGAGGAAAACGGAGACCTCATCCGCCGCAAGGTAGGTATGGTTTTCCAGAATCCCGACAATCAGATTGTCGCCACCATTGTTGAGGACGATGTCGCCTTCGGCCCCGAAAACCTCGGCGTTGAGCCGTCCGAAATCAGGCGCAGGGTGGACGAGGCGCTCAAAGCGGTCAATATGTACGACCTGCGTCTTCGCCAGCCGCACAATCTTTCGGGCGGTCAGAAGCAGAGAGTAGCCATCGCGGGCGTGCTCGCGATGCAGACCGAAGTCATAGTGCTCGACGAGCCGACCGCCATGCTTGACCCCGTGGGCAGGCAGGAGGTTCTCTCAACAATACACAAACTCAACAAGGAACTCGGCATAACCGTAATTATGGTAACCCATTTTATGGAGGAGGCGGTTGACGCCGACAGGGTTATCGTGATGAACGCGGGCAGAATCGTGCTCGACGGCACCCCGCGCGAGGTGTTTTCAAACACTGCCGCCGTAAAAAGCTGCGGGCTCGATGTTCCGCAGTCCACGGAGCTTTGCTCGCGGCTCGGCGTAAAAAGAACTGTTCTCACCGCGCAGGAGGCGGTTGAGGAAATAATTAAACTGTGCGGAGGTGTCGTATGATGGCTCCCGCTCTCGAAATAAAGAATCTTACTCACTACTATTATAAAGGCACAAAGAATCAGATCGCCGCGGTTGAAAATGTCAGTTTAACAGTCGAAAAGGGCGAAACGCTCGGCATAATCGGTCACACCGGCTCGGGCAAGAGCACGCTCATTTCCCATTTCAACGGCCTTCTCAAGCCCGATGAGGGTGAGGTTATCGTTGACGGTAAAAACATTTTTGAGAACAAGGAAACGCTCAGGCAATCCCGCTTCAAGGTGGGGCTCTGCTTCCAGTATCCCGAATATCAGCTTTTTGAGGAGACCGTTTATAAAGACATCGCCTTCGGTCCCAAAAATATGAAACTCCCGTCCGAGGAAATCGACAGACGCGTTCAGAACGCCGCAAAGCTCGCGGGCGTAAAGCAGGAACTTCTCAACAAAAGCCCGTTCGATTTGTCGGGCGGCGAAAAGCGCAGGGCTGCCATAGCGGGCGTTATGTCAATGGAGCCCGAGGTGCTTGTGCTCGACGAACCCGCGGCGGGGCTTGACCCGGCGGGCAGGCTGGATCTTATAAAGATGATAAGGCACTACCGCGATGTTACGGGCTGCACCGTCATAATCGTCTCCCACAGTATGGAGGATATAGCGAGAATAGCCGACCGCGTATGCGTGCTGGCTAACGCGAAAGTGGCGATGCACGGCACGGTAAAAGAAGTCTATTCAAAGGGCGACGAGCTTCGCTCAATGGGTCTCAATGTTCCCGAAATTACAAGAATAATGCTGATGCTCCGCGAAAAGGGTATTGATGTGCCCGCGGATATCTATTCCCCGGACGACGCCGTCTCCGCAGTAAGAAACTACATTGAGGGGAGGCGCGGCGTATGATAAGCGAAATCACAATAGGTCAGTATTACACAGGCGATTCCCTTCTCCACAGAATGGACCCGAGAATGAAATTCGATCTCACGTTTTTGCTCGTTGTTTTCGTTTTTGCTTGCAAGAGCTTTTTCTCGCTCGCTCTTGTCGCGATGTTCACCCTTGTAGCGATTCTCTTCTCGTCCGTACCGCTTAAAATGATTCTGCGAAGCATAAAACCGATTGTCATAATCATTCTGTTCACCGCCGTTCTGAATATCATTTACACAACGGGCGGCGAAACATATTTCAAATGGCGCTCAATAGAAATAACCGAAAAGGGCATAAACACGGCAATCTTTATGGCTGTCAGAATTATCCTGCTTGTGGTCATCAGTTCGCTTCTCACCTACACCACAACGCCCACATCGCTCACGGACGCCATTGAAAGACTGCTTTCACCCCTTTCCGTGTTCCATATCAAGGTTCACACTCTCGCCATGATGATGACCCTCGCGCTCAGGTTCATACCGACTCTCATTGAAGAGATTGACCGTATTATGAACGCGCAGAAGGCGAGGGGAGCGGAACTTGAAACAGGCGGTCTTATTGCCCGTTCAAAGGCGCTTGTGCCCGTGTTCATTCCGCTTATGGTCTCATCCTTCCGCAGGGCTTACGAACTCGCCTTCGCCATGACCTGCCGCTGCTACACCGGCGGCGAGGGCAGAACGAGAATGAAACAGATGAAACTGCGCGCCCGCGATTTTCTCGCCCTCTTCACGGTAATCGCCGTTATAGCGGGCATATTCGTACTCAATCACTTTTTCGAAGCCGTAATATAATTTTATGAAAGGAGAACATATCCGTGCGCAATCTGCTTGTGGAACTCGCCTATGACGGCCGCGCCTATCACGGCTGGCAGGTGCAGGAAAACGCGCCCACCGTGCAGCAGACCTTTCAGGATGCCTGGCAGCAGATATGCCGTGTGCGCGACAATGTTGTCGGCTGCTCGAGAACGGACGCCGGAGTGCACGCGAATATGTTTTTCTGCAATGTAAGAACAGACACTTCTCTTGAATGCGAAAAACTCGTCACGGCTCTCAATGCCGTGCTTCCGGATGACATAGTCGTAAAAAGCTGCAGGGAAGTACCCTGTGAATTTCACGCGAGGTACGACTGCGTTTCAAAAGAATACATTTACAGAATACTCGATTCCTCCGTCTCCTCGCCGTTTCTGAACGGCCTTGTATGGCATTACAAATACCGCCTCGATGAAAACCTGCTCAACGAATGCGCGAAATGCTTTCTCGGCACTCACGATTTTTCGGGCTTCTGCTCGGCGGGCAGCAGCGTGGAGGACACCGTGCGCACCGTTTACAGAAGTGAAGTTACAAGGCAGGGCGACGAGGTCGTTTTCAGAATCGAAGCGGACGGCTTTCTCTACAATATGGTAAGAATCATCACGGGCACGCTCATAGCGGTCGCTCAGGGTAAAATAAAAAAAGAGGACCTGCCCGCGATAATCGAATCGCACGAACGAGCCCTCGCGGGCCCCACGGCTCCCCCTCAGGGTCTATATTTAAACAGAGTCAATTACGGAGGTGAAATCCGTTGAAAATACAACTTAAAAACCCGTTTGCGAAAAAGAACGCCGACGGCGAAAACAGCGAGCGGTTCAAAAAAATCAGACGGATTCTGATAATCGCCGCCGTCATAATCGCGGTTATCGCCACGGCTTTTGTGGCGGCAAAAACAGTCGGGAATGTCGCCGTCTCAAATGTTACAGACCTTTTCCGCAAAACGCTTATGTCGTCGTCAAACGGCGGCTGGCCGCTTGAAGTCGAAAGTCTCACTTTAAACGAAATCAAGCCCGTCAACAACGACATACTGCTCCTCTATAACGACAAGGCGCAGTATATCACCGACAAAGCCAGAACAATGGGCTCAATACAGTATGACGCCTCAAACTCGAGAGTGATAACAAATAACGGCAGGTCGCTTTCCTACGACACAATAAAGGGAAATGTCCTGCTTCTCAGCCGCACGGAAAAACTCGGCGAAATAAAATCGGACGGCAAAATAATCACCGCCGCTCTTTCGTCTCACGGCAATTTTGCCCTCGTTACAAACGGCGGGGAGAATGTGCTGAGCAAAATCACCGTCTATTCCCCGTCCTGCAAGCCCGTGTTCGAATGGAACTGCGCCGATGAAAGAATCATCGACGCCGCCTTCTCCCCGAACGGCAAAAGAATATCCATTCTCGCCGTAGGCGTGCAGAACGCCTCAATCTACAGCCGCCTTACAGTTTTTGACACCGACAGCACCGAGGCGGTTCAGAACCTCTCCTATGAATATTCCATGATGGTCAGAGTCTTCGTGACCTCGAAAAATGTTACGATGGTCGCAGGCGACAACCAGTTTATTGTTTATGATAAAAACTACGACAGAATTGACACCCTCGAATACAGCGAGGATCAGCTCAACGGCGTATCGTTTGACGACAACGGCAACGCCGTGCTCGCTTTAAAGGAATTCGGCGGCGCGCAGACAAGGATTTACCGCTACTCCGCAAAAGGCTTGAAAACCGCCGAAACAACGGTAGCGGGCGAAGCCGATTATGTGCGCAGTTATCTCAATTCCGTCGCCGTGGTCTCGGGCAGAAACGCTACGGTGCTCAACAGGGAGGGTCAGGTTATAAAAACCGTCACCTTCGAGAGCGTGCCCGACAAAGTAATTTTTACGTCAAATCACTTCTTCACACTTGAAGAGAATACAATGAAACGCTATTAAAGGGGGAATGCGATGGACGAAAATGTTATAAAATACGGGTTGGATTGCATACTCCTGCTATTGTTTGTCCTTCCGGTGCTTTCCGGACTCAAAAGAGGACTGATAGTAATGATTATTTCCGCCGTGGCGGCAATTGCCGCGTTCCTGGTCGCGAGAATATTCGCGCCCGACATAGGCAGATGGCTCTATGATTCATTTGCGAGGGAACGCATTATTTCCGCCGTTTCGGATGAAATAGCCAAAACGGTTCCCGAGGGAGCCGGGCAGATATCCGCGGCGCTTCCGCAGCCGGTTATCGCGATTGCCGGTTTTTTCGGAGTGGATCCCGGCGAAATTTTTCCCGGGCTTACTCTCACGGGGGAGAGCGCGGGTGAAATCGCCTCACGCGCGGTGTCCGCTCTCGCCGAACCGCTTATTATCCCCGCTTTCGGTTTCATATCGTTCGCCGTCAGCGGAACGCTCATATATGTTCTGCTCAACATAGCGCTCATCCCGGTCAAAGAACTTGTCAAACTGCCTGTACTGAAGCAGGCGAACAAGGCGGCGGGCGCGGCGCTCGGAGCGGTAAAAGGGGTGTTTTATGTAATCATTGTCGCCACCGCGGCTGTGATTATTGCGTGCGCGTTTCCCGATACACCTGCAGGTCAGGCGGTCGGATATTCAAAAATAGTCGGGTTAATCCCGTCTGTAATATAAAATGATTTTGCATTTATTCGGAGGTATAATTATGAAAAAAGAAGAACATCTCGTAAAGAATCTGTTTGACGGGTGCATGACAATTCCCAACCTGCTTTCGGTTATCAGAATTATCCTTGTGCCCTTCTTCGCATATTTCTTTTTGAACGGCGACAAAATCCTCGCCATCTCGATTCTCGCCTTTTCGGGCATCACCGATTTTCTTGACGGCAAAATCGCCCGCAAATTCAATCAGGTAAGCCCGCTCGGCAAAATCCTCGACCCCGTTGCCGACAAGATAACAATGCTCACAATAGCCGTTATGATGATTATTCTCTTCAGAAAAGCTCAGAGCCCCGTAATCAGAGCGGCAGGTCTCATATTCATAGTATTCATTGTAAAGGAACTCATTTTTGTCATCGGCGGAGCGGTTATGATAGGCCTCGGCATAAGACCGGGCGCCGCCGAAATCTGGGGCAAGGTGGCAACCTTCGTGTTCTATGTCGTTATGATAGCCATACTCCTCATAGGCCCCGAGGTGGGCGCTTTCGGTCAGTTTATGCCCGAGCCCGCAGCTCTCGTGCTTGTGGCGATAAGCGCCGTGTGCACGCTGGTCGCGTTCGCGAGCTACATCCCCGCGATTATCAGACAGGCGAAAGAAAGATTTTCCAAAGACTGATTTTAAGGAGAAAAAATGAAACAGGTTTTATGTTCAAGATGCAAAAAACGGCCCGCTATGTTTTTTGTCACCAAGGTTGACGGCGACAAAACAACGCAGGAGGGTCTCTGCATAAAATGCGCGCTCGAAATGAACATCGGCCCCGTAAAGCAGATTATGGAGAGTATGGGCATTTCGGAAGACGAAATCGACGAGGTCAGCGAGCAGTTTGAGCAGATGTTCGGCGAGGAGGGCGGCTTTATGCCCGGAGGCGCGGGAACAATGCCGTTTATGCAGAACTTTTCCGCGATGAATCAGGATTCATCCGATTCGTCCGAACAGGCGGGCGCGCCGCAGGAAAAACGCAAAAAACGCGCAGAGAGGCGGCAGGAGCAGAAGGGGGAGAAGCAGAGAAAGTTTCTCAACCAGTACTGCACCGACCTCACGGCGAAAGCGCGCAGCGGCAAAATCGACCGCATAATCGGGCGCGAAAACGAGATTTACCGCGCCATTCAGATTCTCTGCCGCCGCACCAAAAACAACCCGTGTTTAATCGGTGAGCCGGGCGTGGGCAAAACCGCCATAGCCGAAGGTCTCGCCCTCAGAATAGCAAACGGCGATGTTCCCGCGAAACTCGCGAATAAGGAGATTCATCTTCTCGACCTCACCGCTCTTGTGGCCGGCACGCAGTTCAGAGGTCAGTTTGAAAGCCGTATAAAAGGGCTTGTCGATGAGGTCAAAAGCGAAGGCAACATCATCCTCTTCATCGACGAGGTTCACTCACTTGTCGGCACGGGCGACGCGGAGGGCTCAATGAACGCCGCGAATATTCTCAAGCCCTCGCTTTCGAGGGGCGAAATTCAGATTATAGGCGCCACCACCTTCACGGAATACCGCAAATACATCGAAAAGGACGCCGCCCTCGAGCGCCGTCTTCAGCCCATAAAGGTTGAGGAACCCTCTATTGAGCAGACGACAGAAATGCTCATCGGCGTCAAGGATTATTACGAAAACTATCATAAAGTAAGAATCACCGACACCCTTGTAGGCAAAGCGGTTGTGCTCTCCGAGCGCTATATAAACGACCGTTTTCTGCCCGACAAGGCGATAGACCTTCTCGACGAGGCGTGCACCTGCGCGAATCTGCGCAACAAGCATATAAGCGAGTTCGAAATAGCGCAGGAAAAACTCGCTTCGCTCAAGAAAGAGCAGGAGTCCCTCAGCGACGACACGGGCGAGCAGGATTTCGAGAGAATAGCCGAACTCAAAACCGAGATAATGAAACTTGAGGACGGTATGAAGGAACTCGAGGAACTCGCTTCGGACAATCAGGTGCGCGAGGACGACCTCGCCACGGTCATCCAGCTCTGGACGGGAATACCCGCTTCCAAGGTCATTGAAAGCGATCTCAAGCGCCTTGCCGAACTTGAGAACAATCTCAAAGCGAAGCTTATCGGTCAGGATGAGGCAGTGCGCCTTGTAGCCGCCGCCATCCGCAGGGGAAGGGTGCAGATTAGCCCCCGCCGCAGACGCTCGTCGTTTATATTCGTGGGTCCCACGGGCGTGGGCAAAACAGAGCTTGTAAAACTGCTCGCAAACGAACTTTTTGACACACCCGAAACACTCATACGCCTTGATATGAGCGAGTTTATGGAAAAACACTCGGTGTCGAGAATCGTCGGCTCGCCCCCCGGCTATGTCGGTTATGACGAGGCGGGTCAGCTCACCGAAAAGGTAAGGCGCAAGCCCTATTCGGTAATCCTTTTTGACGAAATTGAAAAAGCGCATCCCGATGTTATGAACATCCTTCTCCAGATTCTCGACGAGGGCAAAATAACCGACGCCCACGGCAGAAACGTGAGTTTTGAGAACACGGTTATCATAATGACCTCCAACGCGGGCAGCGACCGCAGGGAGGGCGCTCTCGGCTTCGCGAAATCCAAGGGCGAGGCAACCCGTGAACGCGCCATGAAAGCGCTTCGCGACTTCCTTCGTCCCGAGTTCATCGGCAGAGTGGACGAGATAGTTGTGTTTAACGATTTAACCCGTGAGGACTTTGAGAAAATCGCGGGGCTTATGCTTAACGAGATTGTCGATCCTCTCGCCGACAAGGGCATAAAACTCACCTGGGACAGCGCCGCCGAGGCGGCACTCGCCGAAATGTCAACCGACGGCACAAGAGGAGCCAGAGACCTTCGCAACGCGGTTCGCCGCGAGGTTGAGGACAAGATAGCCAACAGAATCGTAAACTCCGCCGACTCGCCTCTCAAGGCGGTTGACATCACCGCGAAGGACGGAAACATTGTTTTGAAATTCAAATAATTTATTAATTATATATAATAATTATTTGACTTTTAACTTGCATTGTGTTAAAATGCAGAATACACTGGAACAAAATCCACTCAAATCAAATTTATGCATTTTTCAACAGGAGGAAAGAAAATGAAAACAGGCAAAAGATTCTTATCCCTGCTTCTTGCGGTAATTATTGCCGTAAGCGGTATCTGTGCAGTCAACATCGCGATTGCTTCCGCGGCTGACTACACAAGCGCGTCAACCCTTCTTTCGGGTATCGCGACTACCGGCAGCCTCACCGAAACGGGCGTAAAGAACTGGTACAGGTTCACCGCTCCCGCTTCAAGCACGGAAATCACCTTTACTCACGACGCCAAGTCCGACACCGGCGCGTATTTCAGAGTTCAGGTGTTCACCGAGGCAAACGCCGCTGCCGCAACCAGCCCCAACGCCAGGGAAGACTCTCTCGGCACGGACGGCACAAAGACCATCAGCGTAAACACAACCCAGGGCTCGTCCTACTATGTTTCAGTTGAAGCAACATCAACAAACGCAGTAAACCTCAGCTACACAGTCAAGTACTCCGCGGCTGTCAACCAGGAAAAAGAGAGCAACGACACCACCGCTTCCGCTACAAACCTCACTATCGGCGCGGCAACCAAGGGCGTCTGCTCAAGCAACACCGATGTTGACTACTACGCGGTAACTCTTTCCGAATCATTATATCTTGATGTCAAACTTGCCCATACGGCAGTTCCGAATGTAACATCCAAATATTTCATCGTTACGATTTTCGCCTCTGACGGCACAACCCGCGTTGAATCCTTCGAGTCCCTCGGCAAGCAGGCAACAAGCTCGCTCAGCGACCTTGACAGCGTAGGCGAATACGGTGTTCCTCTGGCCCCGGGCAAATATTTCATCAAGGTTGAAGACGGCGGTGCGGTTTCGGGCGCTGAATACCAGATTACCGCCATCACAACTCCCATTCCCGATCACGACGACGAGGTTGAAAACAACAACACTCAGTCCACCGCGAACGCAATCAGAAGCGGTATGCCCATGCTCGCGGCTCTCAACCAGACCAAAGAGGGCACAAAGGATACCGACGACTTCTTCAAATTCACAATCGACACTCCCGCAATTGTAGGTGTTACCCTTTCACACGCCGTAAAGAGCAGCTCGGGCGTTTACTACCGCGTAGAGCTCCTCAACACAGCGGGCGAGCAGATTGACTCTTTCAAGTCACTCGGCAACGACTCAACGGTAGCCGGCTCAAAGAAATTCGTCTCCGTAGGCACTTATTACATCCATGTTTACAGAGATCCCAGCGCGGGCGATATCGACTCCATTCTCACCTACTCGCTCAACGTTGAAATAGCAAAGGTTTCCGGCGCTGAGGAAGAGGCCAACGACGATTTCACTTCGGCAAACGCAATAAGATGCGGAACAGCGACCGAAAGCACATATTATCACGCGTCTCTCCAGACCGCTGAAGACAAGGACTACTTCAAGTTCACAATTAACCGCGGCTATGTCTATGTCAACTTCTTCAGTGAAGACGGCGGCGAATGCAACACGGTTTATCAGGCAACTATCTATGTCCTTTCCGAAAACGCGGGCCTTGTTGAGCACTACAAGATTTTCGACTTCGACGTAACTTATGTTGACGGTCAGTTCAAGAGCGGCTGCATAGGCCTCGACAGCGGCACATATTATATTGTTGTTGACCACAAGTCATACGACGCCACCAAGCAGGGCGCGTACGGCGTAGGTATTCAGTACACCGAATACAACGGCTATGAAACCGAGTTAAACAACACCGCCGCAACAGCCGATAATTTCGAAAAAGGCGAAAGCATGCTCTACATCAACGCCTCCTGCTTCGACACTTCCGACAATGACTGGTTCAAGTTCAAAACCGAAAAGAAGATTAAATTTACGGTCAACTGCAGAAGAGAATACACCAACGCCGAAAAGGTGGCGGGTGTAAAGGATCCTTCCGAGTACAAGTGGAATGTTGAAGTTTACAACGCGGCGGATCTTTCAAAGCACATTATCTCATCGAGCTTCACAAGCTACAAGGATATGTCCGAAACCGAAACACTTGAACCCGGCACATATTATGTGCGCGTAACAGGCGTTTCATCCGCGTTCTCAAACAAGAACTATTTCGTCTTCCTTACTTTTGAACAAGATCCCGGTCCGATGAACATAATCACTATAATCATCAACCTCGTCAAAACAATCAGAAATCTTGACTGGTCCGCGTGGAAACCCTTCCTTGACTGGCTCAAGAACATTGACTGGGTAGCGTCGGTCAAGATCTGGTACAACGCCATCAAGCGTGTAATCGAGTTCATCAAAATAATCCGATAGTTTTTACAAACAATAAAGCAGCCGTCCTCGGACGGCTGTTTTTGCGATAAAGAAAAAGGGGATATATATAATGTATATAGATAAGGATTTCAGGCCCTGCCTGAGGTTTATGGTTGTCAGCGACATCCATTACAAGGATGAACCCGGCGTTGAAAACGAAAGGTTTGAAAAGGCAATCAAAATCGCCTACCGCCTGAGCGGGGAGCAGGAATATAAGAATCTCGACGCTCTTTATATTGTCGGCGATTTCGCGAACGACGGCAGCGAAAAGCAGATGCTCGCAATTAAAAAGACCCTCGATGATAATGTAAAGGAGGGCACGCAGGTCTGCATCACTCTCGCAAGCCACGAGTTCAGCGAAAGAAACGGCGGCGAGCAGGCGGCTCTCGAACGCTTTTCACGCATTTTCAATATGCCTTATGACGACCACAGGGTGATAAACGGCTTCCATTTCATAAGTCTTACCACCACCCGCGGCTGTCACTTTGACGACGCGAAAAAGAAATACGCGAAGGAACAGCTTGAAATCGCGTCAAAGGACGAAGGAAAGCCGATTTTCTTCTTCCAGCATCCCCATATAACCGACACCGTTTACGGCAGCATTGACTGGGGCGAAAAGGACCTTATCCCCATCCTCGTAAACTACCCGCAGATTATCAATTTCTCCGGTCACTCCCACGCGCCGGTAAACGACCCGCGCTCTGTTCATCAGGAGCATTTCACCTCGCTCGGCACGGGCACGCTCTCGTATTTTGAATGCGATGAATATGACAAGGTTTACGGCACCGTGCCGCCGAAGGATGAAAACGCCGCGCAGATGCTCATAGTTGAGGCGGATGAAAAGGGCAGAGTCAGGGTTTATCCCTACGATGTGCTCACCGACAGTTTCTTCCCGAAGCGCTGGGCGATTGACGAGGCTTGGAATCCCGATTCCTTCCTCTACACCGACGACAGGTGGAAAAGCACATATCAGCCGTATTTTGAGGACGGCGCGAAACTCGATGTCAGCATAGATAACGGCAAAATCAAAGTCGTCATCCCTCAGGCGAAGGATGACGAAGAGGGCTATGTTGACGACTATTTTGTGAATCTCAGAAACTCAAGGGGATTCATCATTGGGAGGCAGAGCGTTTGGAGCGAATACTACTTTGCCGATATGCCGGAAACCGTGACCGTGCTGTTTGACCTGCCCGAAAGCGGCGAATACACAGTTGAGGTCAAGGCGCGCAGTTTCTGGCACACCTTCAGCCGCAACTCGCTCACGGCGAAAATAAGCGTTTAAAGGAGAATACCGTGGAATCATTAAGAAGCAAAAAAGCGTTTATATGCGATATGGACGGTGTCATCTATCACGGCAACTGTCTGCTCGACGGCGCAAAGGAATTTGTAGAGTGGCTCGTAAGCAACGAAAAGAAATTCCTCTTTCTCACCAACGCGAGCGGCCTGAGCCCGCTTGAACTCAAACTAAAACTCGCGAGAATGGGGCTTGACATAAGCGAGGACCATTTTTACACAAGCGCCCTCGCCACGGCTAAATTCCTTCAGAATCAGCTTCCCGGCTGCTCGGCTTATGTAATAGGCGATCACGGGCTTTACAACGCCCTCTATGACGCGGGCATCACCATAAACGAGGTGGATCCCGATTTTGTTGTTGTGGGCGAAACAAACGAGTATTCCTACGACCACATCGTCAAGGCGATGACCTTCGTAAACAACGGCGCAAGGTTAATCGCCACAAATTACGATATAACCACTCCCGCCGAAAACGGGCTTATACCCGCCTGCCGCGCCTTTGTGGCTCCCGTTGAGGCAACCACGGGCAAAAAGGCGTATTATATGGGCAAGCCGAACGCCCTTATGATGCGCACGGGTTTGAAGATACTCGGCGTGCATTCATCCGAAACGGCTATGATAGGCGACAGGATGGACACCGATGTTATCTGCGGTATTGAGAGCGGTCTTGACACCGTGCTTGTGCTCTCGGGCGTGTCGGACGAAAAAACTCCCGAAGATTTCCCCTACAGACCGCGCTACATACTCAGGGGCGTGGGCGAAATAGCGGGATATAACTGCGATTGACAAATGGTAACTGATTTAACAAAGGGCAAGCCCTTTTCCGTAATATTAAAATTCTGCCTTCCGCTGATGGCCGGGCAGGTTTTTCAGCAGCTTTACAATATGGTGGACAGCATCATCGTCGGGCGCTTCGCGGGCACGGCGGATTTGTCGGCTGTCGGCTCAACGGGCGCGCTGTCGTTTATGGTAATCGGTTTTGTTATGGGTCTTTGCACGGGCTTTTCAATTCCCGTGTCGCAGGCGTTCGGCGAACAGAGTTACGACAAAATGCGCCGCTATTTTGTAAACTCGGTCTATCTGACCGTTGTTATTTCGGCGGTGCTCACCACCGTCACGCTCGTTTTCGTAAAGCGGATTCTCGTTGTAATGAACACGCCCGAATCAATTCTCGGCAAGGCGAACGACTACATTTCAATAATATTCGGCGGAATTGCCGCCACAATGTTCTATAACCTTTTCTCCTGTGTTATGAGAGCGCTCGGCGACAGCAAAACGCCGCTCTACCTGCTTATATTCTCCTCCGTTGTAAATGTCGCGCTCGACCTGCTTTTTGTTATAAAATTCGGCATGGGCGTAAAGGGCGTGGGTATAGCCACGGTTATCGCTCAGGGCATTTCCGCGGTGCTCGCCGGCTTCGTAATAGTCAAAAAATACCGCATTTTAAAGCCGCTTAAAGGCGAGTGGGCACCGAGCGGAAAAATGTGCCTGCGCCTTATATATGTAGGCGCTCCGATGGCTCTGCAGATATCCGTCACGGCTATCGGCTCTATTATGCTCCAGTCCGCGGTCAACCGTCTGGGCGAGGATGTAATAGCCGCGGTAACGGTCGGCGGAAAGGTGCAGCTTATGCTGATTCTTCCGTCGGAAACAATCGGTATCACAATGGCTACCTACAGCGGTCAGAACCTCGGCGCGCGCAGGATTGACAGAATAAAAGCGGGCATAAGGGCAAGTATAATAACGGCGTTTGTTTACAGCGCGTTCTCGTTCTGCGTTGGTCATTTTCTCGGCAGGCAGGCGGCACTTCTGTTTGTACCTTCCACACAGACAAATGTCATAAACTGCGTCTGTCTGTTTCTCAGAACCTGCTCGTGGTTTTACCCGTTTTTATCGCTTCTGTTCATATTCAGAAACACCATTCAGGGGCTCGGATATTCCGTGCCCGCCATGCTCACAGGCACCTTCGAACTTGCCGCGAGAGCGGTTATGGGTTATGTGATCATTCCGCGTTATGGCTACACGGCGGTCTGCTTCGCGAACCCCTCCGCCTGGCTTTCGGCAATGATCTTCCTCGTCCCCGCATATCTGATTGTTTATTCGATTGTCAAAAAGAAAATTGAAAAAGGAACCGTGAAAATATAGAAAGGACGCCTTCAGGCGTCCTTTTTCACTCTGAAGACAAAGAGTGTTCGTTAAAGTGGAACACCGTCCTGAGTTTACAACAAAAAACCCGTTCGCAATAGCCCTCTCCGAGAACGGAGAGGGTGGACTGCCAAAGGCAGGACGGGTGTGGCGATTCATCCCCAACACACCGAAAATTTCCATAACAAAAGCCGCCCGAGGGCGGCTTTAATAATTTATTTAACCTTTATATCGGGAACGGGTAATAATCGAACAGGTTGCCCGTGAGCGTTTTAATGATGAACGTCAGCAGCGTGCCCGCGAATTTGCCGTAATATTTGATGTAATAATTGTAGTCGATTCCCTCAACAAGTATAACCGGCTCTGTCGTTTCGCCGAGACCGATTTCCTTGAGTTTCTCCAGTACAACCTTCGCCAGCACAATATTCCCTTCGGCGTTCGGGTGAACGCAGTCGTCGGCTATAAGCTGCGGTTTTCCGTTCATGGCGGAGGCGAAATCAACAAGATAAAACGCGCCGGGGTGCGCCTCAAGATATCTGTCGTAGGCGTCGTTCACACAATTCGAAGCGTCGGTGAAAACCTTGCCGCCTATGAATCTCCACGCCACATAAACATTGTTTACGAGCAGCACCGCATCGGGATTGATCTCGTATATTCTGTCAATAATCTTTGAGAAATTCTCAAGGATAATTTCTTCCCTCGCCTTTATTTCCTTCATATAGCCGACCATATCCTCAAGAACAAGCAGAACAACATCGCTGCTCGCGAGATAGTCGTTCGAGCCGACCGAGAGCGAGATTATATCCGCCTCCGCAACGGCGCTTATGTAGTATTCATTGTCAAGATTTTTCAGCCAGTCGCCGGTGTCGGAAGCGGAGTAGGCGAGATTTCTGTAATTGTAGCCGTTCGTGTTCGCAACTATTTTGCCGAAACTCGCTTCGTTCCTGTTTTCAACGCCGTAGCCCTGCGCGATTGAATCGCCGATGAGAAGGTAGTTGAGCGGCTCGCTCTCCCCGGCGAAAGCGAAAAGAGCGGTGGATGAAAGCAGAAGAACTATTGCAAGTAAAACCGCTGTTATCTTTTTCATATCAGGCACCGTATCCTCCCGACCTGATGGCGTCCGCCACCAGATTCACATATTTGCTGCAGGTTTCCTTTTCCTGCGCCTCAACCATAACTCTCACAACGGGCTCCGTGCCCGATTCCCTGACTAAAATTCTGCCTGTGTCGCCGAGGGCTTCCTCCGCCTGTTTTACAGCCGCCTTTACTTTTTCATCGCCGAGAGCCGCCGCCTTGTCGGTCACTCTCACATTTTCAAGCACCTGCGGATAAATCGTGAGCCCTTCCGCGAGTTTGCTCATAGGCAGTTTCTGCGACATCATCGCCTGCATCATTTTTAAGCTTGTGAGTATGCCGTCGCCGGTTGTGGCGTATTTCAAGAAAATGATGTGCCCCGACTGTTCGCCGCCCAGAATGTAGTGATTTTTCTCCATGCAGTCATAGACATATTTGTCGCCCACGGCAACCTTTTCATAGTTTATGCCGAGCTCGTCAAACGCCTTGTAAAGCCCGAAATTCGACATAACCGTTGTTACAACCGTGTTGTTTATTAATTTGTCGCGGTCCTTCATATATTTCGCGTAGATATAGAGAATGTGGTCGCCCGTGAGAATGTTGCCCTTCTCGTCAACACACAGGCATCTGTCGGCGTCGCCGTCATAGGCAAAGCCCACATCCATACCGTTGTTCACAACATAGTTGCGAAGCCCCTCGATGTGAGTTGAGCCCGCGTTGTCGTTTATGTTGAAACCGTCGGGCTGAGCGTTTATTACATAGGTAGTGGCGCCGAGCGCCTCGAAAACCGCCTTTGCCACATTCCAGGTGCTGCCGTTGGCACAGTCGAGGGCGATTTTCTTGCCTTTGAAGGAATACATTCCGAGGGAGATGAGATAGCCGATATATCTGTTGCGCCCGGCCACATAGTCAACCGTGCGGCCGATGTTCTCGCGCGTGGCGTAGGGGATTTCGTCCCACTTCCGACCGAACAATTCAAGTTTTCCGTCGAGGTAGTCCTCGATATATCCTATCGTTTCCTCGTCCATTTTCTCACCGTGGGAGTTTATGAGCTTTATGCCGTTGTCATAATAGGGATTGTGGCTCGCGGAAATCATAATTCCGCAGTCAAACGAGTCGATTCTCGCAACATAGGCAACGGAGGGCGTGGTGGTTACATGGAGCATATAGGCGTCCGCGCCCGAAGCGGTGAGCCCCGCTACGAGGGTGTATTCAAACATATAGCTTGACCTTCTCGTGTCCTTGCCGATTACCACGCAGGGCGGCTCGCTGCTGCCCTCGCGCTTTTTCTTTTCGCCGAAGTACCAGCCGAGAAAGCGGCCTACCTTATAAGCGTTGTCCGCCGTGAGGGTTACGTTCGCCTCTCCGCGGAAGCCGTCCGTTCCGAAATATTTTCCCATTTTATCTGTCCTCTTTTTTTATGATTGTGCCGTCGTTTTTGAAAATGCTGTTTTCGGGTATTACCCCGCGTACACACGAGGTGGGATAAACCTGTGAATTTCTGCCTACGACCGTGCCGGGGTTCAATACGCTGTTGCACCCAACCTCAACATAATCGCCGAGAAAGGCGCCGCATTTTTTAAGCCCCGTTTCGATTCTTATTCCTTCACCTTTTATAACAACATTTTTCTTGTCGGATTTTACATTTGAGGTCACCGCGCCCGCGCCCGTGTGCGACATATAGCCGAGTATACTGTCGCCCACATAGTTGAAGTGCGGCACCTGAACGCCGTCAAATATAATCACATTTTTAAGTTCAACGGAATTGCCTATGACACAGCCCTCGCCCACAAGGGCGCTGCCCCTTATAAACGCGCAGTGGCGCACCTCCGTGCCCGCTCCGATTATGCAGGGCGCTCCGATGAAAGCGGTGGGAGCGATACGGGCGGTTTTATGCACCCACACGTTTTCGCTTATTTCGTCATAATCGGCTTCGTCAAGCGCTTTGCCGAGAGTGATAATATGTTCCTTTATTCCCGCGAGCGCCTGCCAGGGATAATCGAATTTTTTGAGATAATCCGCCGCCGCCGTGTGCGACATGTCATAGAGTTCCTCTGTTTTTATCATATCATATCTCCATTGCGTCCGCGCTTTTGCAAAACGCGCTCAGATACTCGTTTTCATACCGCGGATATATTTTAAGATATTCTTTTTTCACTTCATATTCTATTTCTTCGCGCTTTTCGGGGTCTGTCAGTGCCGCGCAGCTTCCGTTGAAGCCCGCGCCCGAAAACCTCGCGCCGTAAACGCCTTTTGTTTTTGAGAGAATCTCCGTCAGGCATCTGAGTTCGTCCGAGCCCGTCTGCCAGAGATTTATTGAGGAAAACCCGCTTGCCGTCATAAGCGAACCGAACCGCTCAAGGTCGCCCTGTCTGAACGCCTCAACGCCCTTCTCAACTCTTTCGCACTCGTCGAAGAAATGCGCCGCCCTCATTCTGAAATTATCGGGAAGTTTGCAAGCGTATTTTTCAAAATCCTCACGGCTCACATCAGCCATAAAGGTTTCGGCGAAGGTGCCGTAATCACCGCCCGAAAACGCCTTTATCACATAGGCGGCGGCTTTCAGCTCATCAACGCGAAGGTTGTATTTTCCGCCCGCGAGAACTCTCTGTTTTCCGGCGAAAAACACGGCTATGTCAAAATCCTTGTTGCCCGCGGGTATAAGCGTGTGTGAGTCCGCTGCGCTGTCGATATACAAAAGATTGTCTTTTTTGCCGTACATCTCACAGGTCTGGTCGAGTTTTCCGCATCTCACGCCCACATATTCGCGTTCGGCGAAAAGGGCGCAGTCAATCATCTCCTCACGGGATATGACAAGTGAATTTACTTTACACAGTGCGTTGATAAAACCGAGGGTCACTGCCGCCGATGAGGAAAGCCCGCCTACGGGCATGGTGCCGTGAATGAACGCGTTTATTCCGTTTTCTATATTGTATTTCTGTTTTAATATCAGCGCCGCGCCGCGCAGATAATCCGCTTTGTCGTTCTGTTTTACAGACGGAATATTGCTTATTTCAAAAACAATTCTTCTGTCAAACAGAGCGGATGAGGCGGAAATCGTTTCGCTGCCCGAAGGGGAGTATGAAATATATATTCCTCTGTCAAGAGCGAAACCCGTCTGTGTTCCGAGGTTGTGGTCGGTGTGCGCGCCCAGGGGGCAGACTCTGTAGGGGCAGAAAATCTCACCCGCGGGGGCGGTGCCGTATTCAAGTGTAAACCCGTCTGAAGAAACCATAATCCCACCTCTTGAGATACTAAGTAATAATACCATATTCCACAATATATTGTCAATATTCAGTAAATAGGTTGCAAATTTTGTGCTTATGTGTTACAATACCCCTACAGGTTATTTTAAGGAGCAATCGTATGTCACAATGTGTCAGATGCGGTTATAAATGTGATGGCGATATACCGGTCTGCCCCAACTGTAAAACGGCTCTCGTTTCGTCGGATGTCCATACGGCGCTTGACGCGTTGAGCGGATATTATGACTATGACACCGCTTCGCTCATTGAGAACGACAGCGTTGTTGTTTTCAGAGGCGAAACGCAGAAAGAGGCAATCAGGAGAGTCACGAAAGGCAGGTCGCGCGCCGCTTTCATCTGCGGCTTGGTTTTCACGCTTGTTTTCGCCGCTGTTCTCTATGCCGCGGTTTTGAATTACTCGGCGGCGGGCAAAACGCCCAAGGCGGTCGGCTACCGTTCCGATGTGCCCGAGGGGACTTATGTCACTTACGAGATAAAAGCCCTTGTTCCCCTTGCCGAAAGCCATTATTCAGTTGACCTTGCCGATGAGGACGGCAAAACAATATACTGCCTTACAAAGGGCTCCGACGGCACCTACGCCGTGTCCGCCCTGCCCGAGGATTTCCTCTACGGCAAATACACCGAGCAGAATTACGGCGGCGACGCTTTCGCAAGCGAAAAGACCGCTCAGATAAAAGGCACCGTCACAAAACTCGGCAGCGAGGAATCAAAGATTCTCAAAGAATTATTCGATTCCTCAAAAATGAATTTCAGCCCCGAAAACTTTATTTCCGTCTCGCCCGCCACATCAAAGGCGGTCACCGGCACAATTCTGCTTCTGATTTCGCTGCTTGTGCTCGGCACCGGGCTTATGGTGCTCTCGTTCGGATTCAGACGCGCGCGCAGGCAGGCGGCAAAGGTTAAAAAAGCGTTCAAGGAGGGAAGCTTCTGATGAATAAGAACATATTTGAAATAAGAACCCGCACGGCTGTCGGAGCGAGGTTTGAAGCCGTTTCTCCCTTCTCGAAGGAACTCAGCAAAGCCACCCTCATCCGCTCCTGCAGAAAAACGGGTTTTCTGCCCGAGGTGAATGTAAACTACGCGATAATGTTTGAGGATGAGAAAAAACCGCTTTTCATTTCCTCTTCACAGTACCGCCGAATCCGCAAATCCGGGAACAAAACCGAAACCGCGAACAGCATTGCCCACGATATTGTTGTTGAGGGCTTGAAAAAGACCCGCGGCGGCAGGGAATGGATTAAAGAATACGAATCGGCTTTAAAAAAAACTCCCGAATTTCATAACATCTTAAACGAGGGCATCGCTTAAAATAATATTGACAAAAAATATACATTTATGATAAAATACATTCCGTTAAAGGGGAGTAGCTTGAAGGGTTTTCCCTTAGTCGGTGGTCAACAACCGGTGTTTTCACCTGGCGCCGGCCCTCTTGTTCAGTGAAGCAAGACCTTTGACAGAGGCGTTATCTCTGTCAGAGGTCTTTTCTTGTATATTAATCACCATTAACATAAAGGAGGAATGTTCTTGAAACATTATCTTGAATCCGCCGAAGCGGTCCTCAGGGAAGTTGACAGCAACGAAAACGGTCTGACTTCAGAGGAAGCGGAAAGACGGCTCAACGAAAACGGCAAAAACAAGTTGAAGGAAGCCGAAAAGGACAGCCTTTTCAAAAAATTCATCAACTCCCTTGCCGACCCGATGATTATAATGCTTCTCATCGCCGCGCTCATTCAGGCGGGCGTTGCGGTCATTGAGGCGGTCAAGGCGGGCGAGGGCTTCAAACTGGTCGATTTCGCCGATGTTCTCGTCATTCTCGTTGTTGTTATCATCAATACAATAATGAGTCTTGTTCAGGAGAGCAAGGCGGAAGCCGCCATGGACGCTCTTATGGAAATGACTGCCGCCACAAGCCATGTCATCCGTGACGGAATAGTCAAAACGGTCAAGAGCGAAGACCTCGTAAAAGGCGATGTCATAGTTCTTGAGGCGGGCGACGCAGTTCCCGCGGACTGCCGCGTTCTCGAAAGCTACTCGATGAAAGTCGAAGAGGCGGCGCTGACCGGCGAATCCGTTCCCGTTTCAAAGGCGGTCGATGTGCTTATGTGCAGCGAAGGCAACGCCGAAGTTCCCCTCGGCGACCGTAAAAATATGCTCTACAGCGGCTCTGTTGTGGTTTACGGCAGAGGCAAAGCGGTTGTTACCGACACCGGTATGGAAACCGAAATGGGCAAAATCGCCGACGCTCTCTCACAGGCGGAAAAGGAACAGACTCCTCTTCAGATTAAAATGGCGGAACTTTCAAGATTCCTCACCAAACTCGTTATCGGAATCTCCGTGTTCGTTCTGATTGTCGGCCTTGCGGAAAACCTCATTACCGAAAAATCCGCCTTCACATGGACTCATTTCGGCAATGTCGCGCTCACAACCTTCATTTCCGCTATAGCCCTCGCTGTCGCGGCTATTCCCGAAGGCCTGCCCGCGGTTGTCACGATTATCCTTTCAATCGGCGTTACCGCAATGAGCAAGCGCCAGGCGCTCATCCGCAAGCTTACCGCGGTTGAAACCCTCGGCTGCACGCAGATTATCTGCTCCGATAAAACAGGCACTCTCACCCAGAATAAAATGACCGTTGTTGACCATTACGGCGACGACGAAAACCTTATAGCCACGGCAATGGCGCTGTGCTGCGACGCGAACATAGACGACAGCGGCGTTGTAACGGGCGAACCCACCGAGGCGGCTCTTGTCGCTTACGCTTACAAACTCTCGCTCAACAAGAACGACCTTGTTGCCGCCTGCCCGAGAATCGGCGAAGCGCCGTTTGATTCAGGCAGAAAGATGATGTCCACGGTTCACGACACAGCCGACGGCATTGTTCAATACACAAAGGGCGCTCCCGATGTGATATTAAACCACTGCAAATACGCCCTTATAAACGGTCAGACCGTTCCCTTCACCGAGGCGGTCAGGCAGGATATAGTCACATCCAACAAGGCGATGGCGGATAAGGCGCTGCGCGTGCTCGCCGTCGCAATGCGTAAATACGATTCGGCTCCCGCGTCCTTCGAGGCGTCGGATCTTGAAGAGGAACTCGTATTCGTAGGTCTTACGGGTATGATTGACCCCGTCCGTCCCGAGGTAAAGGCGGCTATCGACGAGTGCCGCGAAGCGGGAATCCGCCCCGTTATGATTACGGGCGACCACAGAGACACAGCCGTTGCCATAGGCAGAGAGCTCGGCATAATCACTGACCAGAGCGAAGCCATTCTCGGCTCCGACCTCGACAAATTCACGGATGAGGAGCTTGTTGAGGCGGTTACCGGATTCTCGGTTTACGCCCGTGTTCAGCCCGAGCACAAAACCCGCATAGTCAGGGCTTGGAAGGCGCGCGGTATGGTTACCGCGATGACCGGCGACGGCGTAAACGACGCCCCCTCAATCAAATCCGCCGATATCGGTATCGGTATGGGCATCACCGGCACGGATGTCACCAAGAGCGTTTCTGATATGGTGCTCGCGGACGATAACTTCGCAACAATAGTCAACGCCGTTGAAGAGGGCAGAAAGATTTACGACAACGTCTGCAAGGTGCTTCAGTTCCAGCTTTCAACAAATATGAGCGAAGTGCTCATAATGTTCTTCTCAACTATATTCAACTTCACCATTCTCGGTCCCATCCACCTTCTCTGGGTCAATATGGTAACCGACTCGCTTCCCGGTCTCGCTCTCGGTATGGAAAAGGCGGAGGGCAACCTTATGCGCCGCAAGCCCAGGGCAACCACCGACGGCATCTTCTCGCACGGCGCGGGTATCGATATGGTATGGCAGGGCATATATCTCGCTATAGTCGAAATAGCGGCTTATGTCATCGGCTTTATGTACGAAAATCCGGGCGCGAAACTTTCGGCAATCTGGGGCGCGAGTGAGGCAAACAACAATATGTGCCTCAACGCCGTCGCTATGGCGTTCCTCGCCGTAAACTTCGGCGAACTGTTCTGCGCTATCAATATGCGCTCGCGTCAGGGCTCGCTGTTCTCAAAGAGTATGTTCAGGAACTTCAACTGGTGGCTCGTCGGCGCGTTTGTGGTTACCGCGGGTATGACCCTTATTCCGCTTTATATTCCCTTCCTGCGTGATATTTTCTTCCCCGTAGCGGACGCGACCGGTTCATTCCATCTTGAACTTAACGAACTGCTTATTTCACTTCTGCTTGCCGCCAGCACGGTGCCCGTGTTCGAAATCGGCAAGGCGATAAGAAGAAAATCCGAGCGCAAAAAAGGCAATATAGTTTAATCAGGCATTTTCACACAGCCGCCCCCAGGGGCGGCTTTATTCTTTCTGTTCTATCTCATTTCCCCGTTCCTTGACATTCCCCCTTATTATGATATAATCTTATAATGTATAACTATGTATAAAAAGGGGAGTGTTTTCCTTGAACATTCTTGTAACCGGCGGAGCGGGATATATCGGCAGCGTGCTTGTGCCGGAACTGCTCTCTCTCGGCAACAATGTTACCGTAATTGACAATTTCCTTTACAGACAGTCCTCGCTTATCGACTGCTGCAAATATAAAAATTTCACAATAATCAACGGCGACTCAAGGGATGAGAAAACGCTTCTCAGAGGTATGGAAGGCGCGGATATCATTATTCCCCTCGCCGCCCTTGTCGGCTTTCCCGTCTGCGACAGGGACAAAACCGCCGCCGTAACCACAAACAGGGAAGCCGTCAAAAAGATTATTGAACTGCGCTCACCGGAGCAGAAAATAATTTTCCCCTGTACAAACAGCGGCTACGGCCTGGGGCAGGGTCAGCAGTTCTGCACGGAGGAATCCCCGATTAACCCCGTCTCGCTCTACGGCAAAACAAAAATGGAGGCGGAAAAAGCGGTGCTCGAGGCGGGCAACAGCGTGTGCTTCAGGTTCGCAACTTTATTCGGCGCCTCCCCGCGTATGCGCACGGACCTGCTTGTAAACGACTTTGTTTACAGAGCCGTGTTTGACAGGGCGCTCGTTGTGTTTGAGGGGAACTTTATGCGCAATTATCTTCATGTCAGGGACGCCGCCCGCGCGTTTATCTTCGCTATAGACAACTTTGAAAAGATGAAGGGCAACACCTTCAACTGCGGGCTTGACGAGGCGAATATGTCAAAACTTGACCTCTGCCGCGAAATACAGAAGTTCATTCCTCAGTTTACATTTGTTGAGGCGCCTGTAGGAACAGACCCCGACAAGCGCAACTACATCGTTTCCAACGAAAAAATCAAATCCGCGGGGTTTAAAACGAAGTATTCGCTTGACGACGGCATTGAGGAACTGATAAAAGTTTATTCGATTATAAAAAATTCATTTTACGGGAATGTGTGATATGCCTCTTATTGAAAAACTTACTCCCGATTTCGTCTTTGACGACGAGCGCGGAACGCTTGCCCAGCTTGTGCATTCGGGCTATGAGCAGGTAAACGCCGTGTTTACAAAAAAAGGCGCCGTGCGCGGAAATATGCACTGCCACAAAAACAGCAACGAGGTGTTCTACATCATCTCGGGCAGCGTCGATGTGACCGCACGCCTTGATGAGGCGGAGGAGACCGCGCGTTTTGAAAGCGGGGACATGTTTCTTATAAGAAACAACATTATGCACACCTTCGTCTATAATGAGGACACTTATCTTGTGGCGCTCTATGACAGGCGCATTGAAAATGAGGACGGCACAAAGGATATAATCAGCGCGCAATAAAAAGCAAATCGGTTGGGCTTATGAAAAAGATTTATTTTGTTCAGGTCGGTTTCGAGTTCGACGGCTCGGTATATCTGCCGTACGCGTCGGGAACCATGATCGCTTACTGCAAAAAGTTTTTGCGTTTCAAAAGTGAATATGAGTTTGCCGGCATCGTTTTCAGCCGTGAAAAGCTTGAGACCGCTCTCGGCAAAATAAAGGACCCTTATCTGGTCGCCTTCTCGTGCAGCGTGTGGAATATGGAGTATAACAAAACCCTCGCTACGCTCCTTAAAGAAAAATACCCCGGTGTAATCATCAATTTCGGTGGCCACAGCGTGGATGAAAAGGGCACTCTTCTTGACAGCGAGGAGTATATTGACCTTCTTATGTTCGGCGAAGGCGAGCGGGTTATGTGCTCGCTGCTCGACTGCCTCGCGCAGGGAGGCGATCTCTCCTCCGTAAGCAACATCGCCTTCAGAAAAGACGGAAAAACCGTCGCTACAAAGCGCGAATACTACAGTGACATTTCCGAGTATCCCTCTCCCTACACCACGGGAGTGTTCGATGAAATAATCGCCGCGAACGAGGGCACGGAGTTTCTCGGAGTGCTTGAAACAAACAGGGGCTGCCCCTACAACTGCGCCTACTGCGACTGGTGCGCCGGGCGCAAGGTGCGCCATTTTCCGATTGAAAAGGTTTACGCCGAAATCGAATGGCTTTCAAAAAACAAAATCGCCTACTGTTTCTGCGCCGACTCGAATTTTGGTATGTTCCCACGCGATGTGGATATAGCCGAAAAACTCATTGAAACAAAAAAAGCGACGGGCTATCCGCAGGTTTTCAGACCCTGTTATGAAAAAAACAGCGCCGACCGCGTCTATCATATCTGCAGCGCTCTCAACAGCGTGGGTATGGACAAGGGCGCCACTTTCGCCTATCAGACACTCTCGCCCGAAGCGCTGAAAAATATAGGGCGTAAGAACCTGACGATGGAGCACTTTTCATCGCTTTTGAAGAAATACAACGAAACGGGCATTCCGACTTATTCGGAACTCATTCTCGGGCTCCCGGGCGAGACGAAGGAGAGTTTCTGCAGAGGTATATGCCGCCTTATCGAGAGCGGCCAGCACAATTCCATAAGCGTCTATCACTGTGAGATGCTCCCGAATTCCGATATGGCGCATCCCGATTATATTGAAAAGCACGGCATTGAGGTTATCAAGGTTAAATTCAACCACATTCACTCCGCGATAAAGCGCAACGAGGAGGTTCAGGAGTATTCCTACCTTGTGCGCTCAACCGCGACTCTGCCGCGGGAGGACTGGGTTTACTCAAACCTCTTCTCAATCTGCGTGCAGTGCTTCCACAGCTTGGGCGTGTTGCGGCTTTTTGCCATTTATCTTTACGGCACGGGCAGGGCGTCGTACTACGATTTCTACACATCTCTGCTTGAATATATACTGAACGGCAGCGGCAGATTGAACGCTCTGTGGAGCAATTTCAGAACAAAATATGAAAGCTCGCTCGAGGGCGACTGGAACTACTACAACGAAAAATTCGGCAATGTCACCTGGTTTTTCGAGGAGGGCGCGTTCATAGAAATAATCGACAACCTCGATTCCTTCTACAACGAGCTTATGCCGTTTTTAAAGCGGTATTTTGACGACGGCTTTATTGCCGACCTGCTCTCCTACCAGCGCTTTTTCTTGAGAAAGCCGGGCGAAGAGACCGTGCGCGCCCGCTTTGATTACAACTTCCGCGATTATTTCTCGTCCTTTATGAAGGGCGACCGTATCCCTCTCGAAAAGCGGAGCGGTGAATATGAAATCAACTCCTCATTTGTCTGTGAGGATATAAAGGATTACGCCAAACGCGCCGTCTGGTTCGGCAGGCGCCGCGGAATGACCGTCTATCACGACGGCGAAATAAAAAAGACTGAATAAGGTGATTTTATCTATCTCATTATCGGCTGCGGCTTTCTCGGCAGTTACCTTGTAAACTGCTTAAAACAGAATACGGATGAAAGAATCATCGCAACATACAACACCTTAAAGCCCTGTGAAACAGACGGCGTTGAATATGTAAGGTGCGATGTCGCCGACCCGCGCGATTTAAAGGCGCTTCTCGCCCTGATACATAACGAAAAACCGACGGTCTTCTGGTTTGCCGCCTGCCACAACATCGATTATGCTTTTAAAAATCCCGAAGCGGCAAGGCAAATAAACGTGTTCGCCCTGCAAAACTTTCTGAACGGGTCCGACAATATAGAAAAACTCTTTTTCTCCTCTACGGACTGTGTTTACGGCGAGTGCGCACATGGTGAAAAGAAAAGCGAGACCTCGCCTCTCAACCCCGTAAACACCTACGGCGTTCAGAAAATCGAAGCGGAAAAAGAGATAATAAAAAACGGATTCACCGTCACGCGGCTTCCGTTTATGATAGGAAAATCCCTTTTGTCAAAGCCGCATTTTTACGACAGGATAAAAGAAAAACTGTCGCGGGGCGAAAGCGTTGAGATGATTGACGGGCTTTCGCGCTCCGTGCTCAGTTACAAAAAAACAGCGGAAATTCTCTGCGCTCTTTCACGGAAAGACGGCGTCCCGAAGGTCATCAATGTCTGCGGCGACGATTCATATACGAAGTATGAGATGGGTCTTAAACTCGCCGCTCATTTCGGGGCAGATTCCTCGCTTATTGAAAAAATCAGCGAGGAGGAGGGCAGGAAGTTCTTTGTTGACAGACGCGCCTCCTCCGGTGTTATGGATAACACCCTTCTCAAAAATATTCTCGAAGCGGAAGAAATCAAATGGGAGTGTGAATAAATGCTTATAACAAGAACTCCTTTCAGAATATCGTTTTTCGGCGGCGGCACCGATTTCAAAGAGTATTACGACGAATTCGGCGGCAGCGTGCTCTCAACGAGCATTGACAAATACTGCTACACAACCATCCGTTCCCTGCCCCCGATTTTCAGTTACAAGAGCCAGCTTTCATACTCGAAAATCGAGCGCTTCAGCGAGGTTGATGAGATAAACCACCCTCTTGTGAGAAACGCGCTCAAATTCATTCCCGCCGACCGCGTACAGATAAACTACGACGCCGACCTTCCCGCGAGCTCGGGCATCGGCTCAAGCTCGTCCTTCGCCGTCGGTCTTTTACAGGCGCTTCACGCCATTCACAACGAATATCCCGATAAAATGACTCTCGCAAAAGAGGCGATTCACCTTGAAAGGGATCTCTGCGGCGAAGCGGGCGGAGCGCAGGACCAGGTCATTGCCGCTTACGGCGGCATAAACCGCATTAATTTCTATGAGGACAAAATCGAGGTAAATCCCATAATCACATCCGAAAGGCGCCTTCGAGCCCTGCGTGAAAACCTTATGCTCGTGTTTACGGGCTTCACGCATTTCTCGGGCGAGGTTTCCGAGGAACAGAAAAGCAGAATAAAGGACAATCTCCCACGGCTCCACGAGATGAAGGAGATGGTGGGCATTGCCGAAAGAATTCTTATGGACGGCGATTTTGACGATTTCGGCAGACTTCTCAACCACACCTGGGAACTCAAAAAAACCCTCTCAAAAATAATAACCAACGACGAAATAGAATGTATTTACCGTAAGGCGCTTGAAAACGGCGCCGTCGGCGGCAAACTTCTCGGCGCGGGCAGCGGCGGCTTTATGCTGCTCTATGTGCCAAAGGAGAATCAGCCGGGAATAAAAGCGGCACTGCCGTCGCTCAGATTTGTGCCTTTTGATTTTGAAAAAAGCGGCACGCAGATAATGTATGAGCACAACGATTAAGAACACCGGAGCGTAGTATGAAAGCAGTTATTCTCGCAGGAGGGCTCGGCTCAAGAATGGGCAACGCCTTTCCCGGTCTGCCCAAGCCGATGGTTCCGCTTTGCGGCAAGCCGGTTCTTGAACGCCAGATTGAAGCCCTGCGTAAAAACGGAATAGACGACTTTACGATTGTCACCTGCCTTCACCACGAGGTGATTGAGCGGTATTTCGGCTGTGGCGAAAAGTCAGGCGTGAACATAGATTTTTTTGTCGAATCCACGCCGCTCGGCACCGCGGGCGCTCTTTTCAAAATACGCCCCGAAAGCGATTTTCTGTTCTTGAACGGCGACCTGCTTTTTGATTTTGACCTTCAAAGGATGCGGGAATTCCATAAAAGCACCAACGCGCTGATAACTCTTTTCACCCACCCGAACAACCACCCTGCCGACAGTTCGGTAGTTTTCGCGGACGGCAGCGGAAAAGTGACCGCTTTTTATGACAAAACCCGTAAACCTGAGAATTACCCGAATCTCTGCAACGCGGGGATTCAGATTGTTTCACCCGAAATATTCGATTATCTCAGTTTTGAATCCGCCGCGGATTTTGACGGCGATGTTGTCACCCCGCTTGTGAAAAGCGGAAGAATTTACTCCTACAAAAGCGCCGAATATGTTTTTGATATCGGTACGCCCTCACGCCTCGAAAAGGCGGAAAGCGACCTTGAAAACGGCATGGTAAAAAGCATTTTCAAAGAGAAGCGGAAAGCCGTTTTCCTCGACCGCGACGGCACAATTAATGTTCACCGTGATTACATAACCGACCCCTCGCAGATGGAACTTCTCGACGGCGCCGCTCAGGCGATAAACAGATTTCACGAGCTCGGCTATCTTGTTATTGTAATTACAAATCAGCCCGTTGTCGCAAAAGGTATGTGCACTTTCGAAACCCTTAATCAGATTCACAACCGCCTTGAGATGCTGCTCGGCGAACAGGGCGCTTACCTTGACGGCATCTATTTCTGCCCCCACCACCCGAAACGCGGGTTTGAGGGCGAGGTGAAGGAACTGAAAATCGAGTGCGACTGCCGCAAGCCCAAACCGGGTCTGATACTTAAAGCCGCCCGCGATTTCAATATTGACCTCTCCGCTTCGTTTATGGCGGGCGACTCCGAGCGCGATGTGCTCGCGGGCATTAACGCGGGGTGCGAAAGCGTGTTCATAAACGAAAACGGCGAAACGGTTCAAAACGCGCCCGTGTACAAAAACATTTTTGAATTTTCACAGATATTATAATTTCCGGAGAATGATATGACGGCTCTTATGTCAAAGGCAAAAGAGTATATTAAAGAGCAAAAGCTGTTCCTGCTTTTCTGGCTGCTTGTTTCAATAAAGGTCTATTTTGAAACGAGCGGCAGCGTAGCGCCCTTTTTCTCGGGTAAATTCTTTTGCTTTCTGTTCTTTGCCTTTGGCTTTGCGCTGCTTCTTTACACGGCACACATTTCATTCGGTGAGGAAAACAATAAAGCCGCGTTTTATTTCAGCGGAATTTCACTGTTTATATATTACTGCTGTTTTAATCAGACTCTCGCCTATTCAATGCAGAACGAAAACTATATTTCGGCGGCTTTTCTTTTTATCGCGTTGGCTTTTGCGCCCGAACGCAAAGCATGCTTTTTCACGGTTCCCGCCTGCCTTATCGCTCTTTTTGTAAGCCCCGAAACATCAGCGCTCATTCTCCCGGCGGTTATCGGCGTTATATGTTTCGGCATTGAAAAACGAAAAAAAGATGAAAAACCAAACGGCAACAAAAGCGTTAAGAAAATCAAGAAGAATAAAAACAAATATAAAAAGAAAAAAGAGCAGTTAAATATTCTTGAAAGTATTATTTCAACGGTTTCAAAAATCCCGCCCGCAGTCAGCGCCGTTATTCTTGCGGTGTTGTTCGCGCTTTCGTTCGTTATTTACCGCGCGCGCAATCCGTACGATATTATGTTAAATGCGCAGACAGCTGCTCAGACGGGTACGGAGTTTATAAAAATCTTTGTTTTCTTTATGCCGTTTTATTTTCTTTCCCTGCTTTTGTGGATTTGTTTTATCAGGCAGAACCGCGGATATATAAAAGAACTGCTTATCTGCGCCGCCGCATCCCTTGCCTGCCTTTCAATTCAGTTTGTTTTTCCGATGTCGCATATTACCGCGACGGGTTACATTTCCCTGCCTTTGATAATATCCCTTTCGGCTCACACTTTTATATTGAAGCATAAAAAAGAAACCGCCGGCGAAGTCTCGCGGGCAGTTAAAAAGTTTTCCTTCGCAGCAGCTGTGATTCTTATAATCACCGTCGGTGCCGGGCTTAAATATTTACGTTAAAAAACTCTCTGTAGATTTTACAGAGAGTCTTTTTATATTATTCTTGAAGCGTATATGATTGTGATATATCCGAAGGCGGCAAGCAGAACGGGATTTTTTGCGAAAAAGTCACTGATTTTTCCGAAGCCCTCGCATATTGCCTCGTTCCTGTCATATACAAGATACAATATTATCAGCGTCTGTGACATTACCAGGAGCGAAAACCAGCGTATATAGTCCGAGGAAACCACGCTTACCGCGAAAGGAACGATATTGAAGAGAACACACAGCACACAGGTTATTTTGCCGGGAAAATGATTTGCCTTTTTGAACGCGAAAAAATACACTGAGGAGAAAACGCTCATTATCGGCAGCATTGATGTCAGAAATGAAAAAAACTTTTTTGCGTTAAATTCGGAAATGTTTTCCGATGTGGCCTCCCGTATTATTCCCGAAAAAGTGTTAACTGTTTCATAGCGCGCCTTACCGTACATATAAAAGAGAGTCGGTCTTTGATCAACGGCAAGTTTGCTGTTTAAATATCTCTGCGCCTCTTCCATAGGCACGGTGACGGTTTTTGTGGCAAAAAACACAAAATAAATACCTGATAAAACAGACACCGCAATTGTAAGAACAAGCAGAGCGGTTGTTTTTTTATCCTTTGGATTATCTTCGGTTTTCATCATCATAACCGCAGCGAAAACGGGAAAAACGATAATCGCCGCCATATAGTGGTTGGCTATGCACAAAAACGAAAAAACAGGGAAGAGCCACCGCAGATACCTGTTTTTAAGGCAGGCGAGTGCGAGCAGGGTGAATATGAACCAGTAAATGTCGGTCATACCCAGCCAGTAAGCAAAATAACCGAAGCCGACAGCCATCGCCATTACCATAAGCCCGGACAGGGCAACGGCATTTCGGTATTTTTCATCCGTTTTTTTAACAAGCGCGTTAAAAAGGAATGCTGTGAGAAAAGCGGTGAATATATAAACATATGCACAGTAATCCGTCAGCCATTTTACAGTAAATGTTTTTTTGAAAACAGAGAGCACCGACCCTACAAGAAAACGCGAGCAGAATCCGAGACTGTAGTCGGGCAGATACAGAAGCAGACGGAAGTCGTTAAGACCCGCCTCGCTGTCGTATCTCGTAAGTCCGATTACAAGCATCAGAAACAGGGCAACGAAGAAATATATATTGCTTTTTAAGAGTGACAGGTTTTTCTTCATTTTTACTCCGCTTTATTTAAACTTGACTCCGTATTCTCTTGCTGTCTTTCTGAAAAAATGCGAGTAATAAAAGACGGTACAGAACTGCCTTATTGAAACCATGCTGCCAAACACAAAGCCTTTGAGGCCGTGCCTGAAAATACGGTTGAATGTATCGCTTGCCATTTTCTTGATAATTCCGAAACTGTCGCCGTTTACGGAATCTCTTCGTGAAAACGCTTTCCACTGATAGCAAAAATGCAATACTTTAAGGTCCCGTGACTTAACCGCGGAAAGATTGACCGGTATGTTTTCACCGCCGTTGCCTTCTATTTCTTCGGCAATTCTTTTGAAGGTCCGCGGGAATTTATATACACTTGACGCCTCTGCCTCAGCGAGTATTTCGGTGTTTGGCAGAGGTATAAGAATATTGATTAAGGTGAGGCTGGCGTTTATCTTTTCGGCAAACTCCACCGTTCTTCTGACTTCCTCCTTTGTTTCACCGGGGAAGCCGATAATAAATGAGGCCTGCACGGTTATTCCCGCGTTCTCACACCACCTGACGGTCTCTTCCGCTATGTCAATATCAATACTTTTTTTGATGCTTTTTATTCTTTCTTTTGTGGCACTTTCAATGCCGAAAAGAATCCATCTGCAGCCCGCTTTGTACATAAGCTTCACATCGTCCTCGTTGAGCACGCCCAGACGCATCTGGCAGCCCCAGACAATACCTGTGTTTTCTTCAATCAGACGGTTGCAAAGCTGAGTGCGCAGTTCCCTGTTCGGGCACCACAGTTCGTCGGAAAAATACACTCCGTCCATTCCGTAGTTTTTTGTAAGGTATAAAATGTCACGCATAACCTGTTCAGGTGCGCGGCATCTGTTTTTGCCCTGGTGAAAATGTCTGTTGGAGCAGAAAGTGCAGTTTGCGGGGCAGCCCTTTGAGGCATAGAGATAAAGCATTTTACTGCAATTAAAGAACGTGGAAAAATAGGTTTCGGGATTAATCAAAGTCCAGTCTATGTCGGGGAATTCTTTTAAATCCGCAACGGGCCTTACGGGGGTTTTAACAAGTTTTCCGTCTCTTTTATAAATCAGCCCGTTTACAAGAGAAATGTCGCCGCCGTTTTCAAGCGTGTCGGCAAATTCCTTCCAGGTTATTTCACCCTCGCCGTCAATTATATAATCGGGGTTTGCCTTTTCCATAACAAGGTCGGGCAGGGCGCTTGCCGCCTGACCGCCCCACACAACAGGGCAGTTAAAGCGAGCGTGTAACTCATCGGTTACCTTTTTTGCATCCATACTGCTTGAAAAAGACATTGCGGAAATACCGATAATATCAGGCTTGAAGTTTTTGACGGCTTGCGTGAGACTGCCTTTTTCGCTTCTCTCAAAAATAATCGCTTCATGCCCGTTTGCGTTGAGATATGATGCTATTGACAAAAGCCCAAGCGGCACCGACGGCATTCTTTGATAAACGGGAAACTTCGGGTTGATAAGCAGAATTCTCATATCATACCTCCGTGTTCCGTTTTACTTCCGGCGAATAGCAACTGCTTGAAAGCAGACTTCTCGCGTAGTTTCTGCCGTACCATACTATTTCCTTTGAATACTCGAAAAGATCTTTGACATCCCATTTGTCATGGGCGGTGAGTTTCGTTTTAACCTTTTCAAGCGGCTTGTACTCGTCAATATAAATATTCTGGAAATAGTCGTAAAAATCATAGTCCGAAACTATTTCCTTCTCTCCGCTCTCCGAGGGCTTTTTGACAATGTCATACTGGTACCTGAGCAGTGCGGCTTTTATTTCACCGTCAAGATTGAAGCTGTTTAAGAAGCGGCCGATTTCCTCATAGAAGCCGTCAATTTCAAGTATGCATTTAAGGAAATACACTTCCTCAAAACGCCAGGATATTTTGCCGAACGGCTCGCACGGCACCACCCAGGGATTGCTGTTGTCGGTAACTCCGCGGGAGTAGTCTCTTATCAGATTGAAAATGCCGCTGCACACTCGGTTGTTTTCATCCTGTGAAAAGCGCACGAAGGCGTCATAAAAATCCTTGTACGAAATACCCGTTTCGTTTACTGTGTAAACCGCGACGCACCTGAGGAGTCCCATGTTGTGAAGCGCCTGAATCATTGTGGAATAGACTATGCAGTAAACCCAGTCGTCAACGCTCAAGGTATCCGTCTCGATTATAAAGCGCGAGTATTCCTTTATTTCGTGGCTCTCGGCGCTGTTGTCGACGTGAACCGCGTCGAACGGCGTTTTTATTGATTTTATGCCGAATTTTTCAATGTATTCGGGTGAGCCCATCTGCGAATTGGGAAGAAGCTCACAGGGGTAAACAAATATGGAGTCGTGCTGACCGCATTCAATAAGACTGCAAAGTCCCTCAACAAAACTCTCCCTGGTCTCGCCGGGCAGGCCGAGAATCAGTTCGGAAAAAGTAGCGACCTTGTCCTTGTTGTAAAGGCGCATAAGTTTTTTGAAGTTTTCAACGGGAATATTTTTCCTGTTTATATTGTCAAGCACCGGCTGCGACATGCTCTGGAAAGAGAGAGTTTGCGCCTTGTCAAGCCCGTAGATATTGAACTTTCTGCCTATCATCTTTACAAAGTCCGTGCGGTTTTTGGTAAAGCAGACTCTGAAAACCTTCGGGTAGCCCGTAGTGACCTTCAGGTTTATTATATAATCGGCTATTTCGTTGTCGCGGTCAAACAGACCGAAGTTCGCGTCACAGCAGAAAATATACTCAATCTTATGCTCACTTATCCAGTCAAACTCCGCCTTTACTCTCTCAATCGGGAAAAGGCGAACCCTCATATTAAGCGAGCCCCAGTCGCAATAGGCGCAGTTGTTCGGGCAGCCGCGGTTTGTTTCAACAAGAGCCGAAAAATTGTAGTTCTCTTTAAGAATATCGTCAAACACGCCCGTAAGATACGGCGAGGGGAAATCCTTTAAGCAGTGGCGGCTGAAAGCGGTCTGAACATACTCGCCGTCCCGCTTGAAGGATATATTGTCAATGTCGTCAAGCGCCCTGCCATCGAGCAGGTGAAGAAGCAGTTCCCTGAAGGATTCCTCACCCTCGCGGTAGCAGAGAATGTCTATCGCCGGGCACTCGTCAAAAGCCGTGAAATCGGGCGCTACATTGTGACCGCCGAAGCAGATTACCGTTTCGGGGTATTTCTTTTTTATCTGAGCGGCGAGCGCCTTGTTGTATTCGTAGTTCCACACATAGCACGAAAAACCGACAAAGAACGGGTCTTCGAGCGAATCGACGGCATCGGCTATGTTCTCCCTTGTGAATATGATTCTTTTGAGGTCGTAGTTCCGGCGTATGGTTTCGTCATCCCAGGCGTAGGCGGCAAGGCAGCCCGCGGCATAGGGAAGATAGACGCTCTTGACGCCTTCGCCGTAGGTATTGCTCGCCTGCACGAGATAGACATTTTTCATTTCCCGGCACTCCTTTCTCAAAAAATCAGTATTCTATGGTAACATCGCGTTTGGCCCTGACGATAATTGTGTCGCCCCTGCGCTTTGCGTAGAGCATAACCTTTACCGCGTAATCCTTCCAGTCATAAACGGGTTCGGGTATTGTGACCGTAATTTTGTTGTGTTTCTTTTCAAGCGGGCTGTAACTGAAGGATAAAATATGCCTGAAATATTCATAGAAATCGTAAGCGAATTCCTCCGCCACGGTTTCCTGACCGGGCTTGCGTATTACGAATTTCTGGTATTTCACAAGTTCCCCGTATATTTCCGGCTCCAGATTGAACCTGTCAAGGAAGGGCATTATCTCCTCCCAGAATCTGTCAAAGCCGTAAACAAGCTCAAGGAAAAGTCCCTCCTCGGTAAACCAGCCGAGTTCGCCGAATTTTTTATCCGTATAGGTCCATTCGCCCGTTTCGCAGTCGCTGAGAATATCCTTTATTTTCATCATCATTTCATAAAGCAGCGTGCCTTTTGCGCTTATGGAATACTCGAGCAGCGACATATAAAAATCAAGGTAGGAAATATTTTTTTCGTGTCTGAGATAAAGCGCGAAAAATTCCAGCAGACCGATGTGGTGAAACGCCTGAAGAATTGTGGAGAACATCAGCGATTTGACCATCATTTCACGCGGCATGCTCGCAGTTTCAATCACGAGCTGAACATATTCGGTTATTTCCTTCGCCTTCGGCTCGGAGGCGTGAAGGTGGTTCATCGGCACCGTTGTAGTTTTTATGCCGAACTTTTCGCGGTATTCCTTACTGCCCAGGCGCGAGTTGCAGTAGACCTGGCAGCTGTAAACCGTAAGGGCGCTGTGCTGCCCCGCCTCCATGAGATCGCAAAGCCCCTTGCAGAAGCTTTCAAATGTCTCGCCCGGCAGACCGAGAATCATTTCGGTATATGTGGGAATGCCCGCCGAGTTGTATCTTTTGGCTATATCCGCGAACGCTTCAAGGGTGAAGTTCTCGCGGTGAACGTTTTTGAGCGTTTCGGGATTCAAAGACTGGTAGGCGAGCGAAGCCGCCTTGTTTATCTTGTGGTCGTAGAAAAGTTTGTTTATTTCAAAAACCGTGTCGTTGCTGTTTTTTGCGTAGCAGGCGCCGAATATGTGCGGGTAGCCCGTTCTCTGCCTTATTTCGGTAACTATCTTCGCTATTTCAAGGTCCCTTTTGAAAATGCCGAAGTTTGAGTCGGCGCAGAATATGTATTCCACCCTGTGCGCCGCCATCCATTCAACCTCGTCCCTGATTTTTTCAATCGGGAATTTTTTTATTTTCGGGCTGAAGCACCAGTCGCAGTAGGAGCACTGATAGGGGCAGCCTCTGTTTGTTTCGCATATTCCGCAGAATACCGTGTCGGGCTCTTTTTTTATTATTTCGTCAAATGTGCCCGAGAGATAGGGGGAGGGGTAGTCGTCAACACTCTCATAGTATTTGTAAGCGTTCTTTACGCTTCTGCCGTCTTCATTGCGCCACGAAATGTTTTCAACATCCGCCATATTCCCCTTGCCGGCGTAAGCGCACAGAACCCCGTAAAACGGCTCCTCGCCCTCGCCGTGGATGAGAATATCCACAAAATCGTTGTTGTCCAGAAGGTCGTTGTTGTCGGGAACATTGTGACCGCCGTAAAGGATTACGCAGTCGGGGTAGCGCTCCTTGATAAGCTTTGAGAGCACCTTATTGTATTCCTGAGTCCAGTTCGAGCAGGAAAAAGCGACAAGGAACGGGTCAATTATTTGTTCTATGACCTTGCAGGGCTCCTCACGCCTGTAAACAAAGCCCGCAAGGCGGTAGTTTTCCTTTATAAAATCGTGCCTGAAAGCGTAGGCGGCAAGGCAGCCCGTAGCGTAGGGGAGGTAAACGGACGCGCCGTAGTTGAGACCTGCCTGAATGAAATATATGTTTTTCATGTCCGTTCACCGCCTTTCTTTTAAACTGTGCGGACATCCTTGTCGTAAATGTTTCTGCTGTCCTTCCTGCCGTACCACACAACAAAACGCGCGTAGTCGGCAATGCTGTCGTAGGTTTTCGCTCCGCTGATTTTATAATGAGTTTTTCTCTTTTCAAGAACGGGCTTTTCATTTAAGAACGCCGTCGAGAAATATTTTAGAAAATCGTAATCGCATTCAAGTTCGTTTTCGCTTTTGTCGCCGGGTTTCTTGAGCATAATAATTTGAAATTCCAGCAGATTTTCGAGTATATCCTTCTCAATCCCGAGCGTTTCGAGGTATCCCTTCGCCTCTTTGTAAAACCCGCGGAAGTTGTCAATAATATTGAGAAACGCGAACTCGTCAAAAGACCAGAGCACATCGCCGAAGCGGTCATCGTGAGCGGTAAGCTCGCCGTTGCCGTCAATAATCTTTCGATAGCGGCTTTCTATGTCGGCAATAACCGAGTGAACAAAGCCCTCTTTCCGCGAGCGGAAATACTCAATCAGATTTTCAAAAAACACCCTGTATTTTATCCCGAGTTCAAAATATGAATAGAGCGCGAAAAACTCCAGCATTCCGAGGTGGTGAAAGCACTGCACAAAATCGGAAAAGATATTTGTCTTTATCCAGTCCTCCTCGTTCATTGAGAAAGTGGAGGTTACAATCCGTGAATACTCGGGAATTGAGTCCGCGTGAAGAAAACTCATATGCGGCTGATTGAGCGGAATAATATTCGCCTTTATATCATATTTCTTTATGAATTCCGGGTCGCCGAGGTCTGAGCCGGGCAGAAGTTCGCAGTTGTGAATATAAATCGAGTGGTGCTGACCCGCCTCAAGCAGTTCGTCAATGCCGCCCGCGAAGCTGTCATATGTCTCGCCGGGCAGACCGAGTATAAGCTCCGTGTAGGTCGGAATATGCGCCTCGTTGTACTTGTTCATAAGTTCCTTGAAAAAGTCAACGGTTATGTTGGTTCTGCCTATGATTTTAAGCGCGTCCGGCGACATGGACTGAAAAGCGAGGGTGACTCCCTTGTTCATCCCGTTTTCCGAAAGTTTCAGCCCGATTTCAAAAATACGCTGGCTGTTGTTTTTCGCGAAGGACGCCTGGAATTTTTTCGGGTAGCCCGTCTCGTTTTTAAGTTCAATCAGTTTGTCTATATAGTAAGAATCCCTTTCAAACAACCCGAAATTTGAGTCGGCGCAGCCGCAGAACTCAAGTTTGTGGTCCGCCATCCAGCGAAATTCCGCGAGAGTTCTCTCCTCGCTGAACTGCCTCATCTTGCCCTTGAGCGTTCCCCAGTCGCAGAACGCGCAGTGGTAGGGGCAGCCGCGGTTGCTCTCGTAGAGGAACACAAACTCAATGTCGGGATATTCACGGAAAAGCGGCTCGAATGTGCCCTCAAGATAAGGTGAGGGGTAGTCGCAGTAATTATAGTATTCTCTTTTCGCGATAATCAGCTCACCGTTTTTGCGGTAGGCGATGTTCGGAATATCCTCAATTCTGTCAAGCGAGATATATGAGCGCAGAAGGCGCAGGAACGGCTCCTCGCCCTCGCCCTGAATGACTATGTCAATAAAGTCGTAATCGGTAAGCGTAGAGTTGTCGGGGGCAATCTGATGCCCGCCGAAAACAATCACGCAGTCGGGGTAGGCTTTTTTAATCGCCTTCGCCATCGTGATATTGTAGGTGAAGTTCCAGATATATGCCGAGAACGCCGCGATGAATGGGTTCTCCATTTCCGCCACGGTTTTGTCAATGTCGTCTCTTAAAAAATGAAGTTTTTTAAGGCAGTAGTTTTCCTTTATTTCCGGCTCGTGCCAGGCGTAAGCCGCCAGCGTGCCGATGGCATAGGGAATGTGCGCCTGATTGCCGTAGATGTAATTCGGCTGGAACATATATACATTTTTCAAATCAGGCACCTCCCTTTTGATTATTTTAAAAGTTTGTTTTTACCGGTGAACCGCACCCTGAACACAACCGGCAGATATGACGCCCTGAGCGAAAATGAATTGCGCGAGGTCACGTTTTTATCCGCTCTCCACACGGCGGGCACTTCTATAAATCTGTAGCCGAGCCGTTTTAACTTGAGTGTGTTTTCGAGCACAACGGGAAAATCTTCCTCTTCCCAGGTTATTTTTTTCATGCTCTCGGTTGGGAAAATTCTGAACGAATAGGTGTAGTCGTGCACATCCGCGCCGTAGAGAACCCTCAGCATCTGCTGAAAGGCGAAGTTGCAGAATTTGTTGAACCTGCCGTAGCCCTCAAAGCCGCCGCCCTCAATCCACCTTGAGGCGATAACCACCGCGTCGGGGTTCTGTTTTGATGCTTCAATCATTCTCGCGAGCGCTTCGGGGGAGGTGTCGGGATCCCCCGTGAAATGGGCTGTGTGCGTGCCCTTCGCTATGTTGAGCGATTCGTATAGCGCGCCTTTGATTTTCGGCGCCTTCTGAGTATATTTCACAAACTTGACCTGCGGGAATTCATCAATGAGCGAGTCGATTATTTCAATACAGCGCTCCGTGGTCTTTTCCCACAGAACAAATATAATCTCCTCAATATCGCCGCTCCCGCACAGCGAAACAGCCTGCTCCACGTTGCTTTTAAGCGAGGCTTCCTCGTCCGTTACGGGAATAACTATTGAAACGCTGTACAAAAACTCACCCGCTTTTAAGTCATATTTACCCATACTAATCCATAATAATACTATTATATTATATTAATAAAAGGGACAAATGTCAACCAAAGCGGAACACATCCCTTAAAATGTGTTGACGAAAGCGTAATGTAATATTATAATTAACACGAACAGTTATTCACGGAGGTACAAAATGAAAAAAAGAGTATTCTGCCTTTTTGCCGCTCTCCTGTGCCTTATGAGCGCGCTGCTCTGCTCCTGCTCCTCAAAGAGCGCTACAGAGGAAACAACAATGAATCCCGAACAGAGCGAGTTTCAGTCAAAGATTGATAAAAAACTCGATTTCGATTATGACCTCGGCTATGAAAAGCCCGGTACTGTAAACGATTTTGTCTCGGCTATAGGCGAAATATACACTAATATTCCGGCGTTCAAATCCGCCGAAGATCTGAATGAGGAATATATAAGGAATTTCTTTATCCGCTACTATTCGGGTATTGACCCGAAATCCTGCGATATTGTCGAGGGCAAGGACGGCAAAACTACCGCCTGCGTCAATAAAAACCGTGTTCTCTCACTTTTGTTCCGCATTTTCAGAATTGAAGATTATGAACTGCCCGCAAAAGAAAAAAGCCCCGACTTTTACGCCGACGGCAGTAAAGTGTATGTTACCGTTATTGACACGGGCGATGCGGTTTATCATGTTTCCGAAACGACGGACAGCGACGGCTCCGCCGGCTTTGTTATGACGAGGGTTGAGGGCAAGGACGGCGTTGAATCCTTCAGAATAAATCTCGCGAAAGATGAGTTCGGCTATTACATTTCCTCAATTGAAAACTGAAAACAGAACAGGTCGGGTTGGGCGGTCATTCATAAGACAGTATTGGTTTTCACGGAAAGCCAAAGCCGCATAACATCGTCAGATTTGCTTGACATACACAAAGTATGCTTTCACAAATCTTCCTTGTTCTGCGGCTCATTTTTCGCGTGAAAACTGTTTTACACCTCAAAGAGATGAAATATGTGCATATTTGCAGGTTATGACGAAGAGGAATACTAGATGTATTCCGAGGAGGAATA
>JAEERC010000072.1 GCA_016285645.1 Clostridiaceae bacterium
ACTATATCAAGAACATGATCACCGGCGCTGCTCAGATGGACGGTGCTATCCTCGTTATCGCTGCTACCGACGGCCCCATGGCTCAGACAAAAGAGCACCTTCTTCTTGCCCGTCAGGTTGGCGTTCCCTACATCATCGTTTACATGAACAAGGTTGACCAGGTTGATGACCCCGAGCTCCTTGAACTTGTTGAAATGGAAATCCGTGAGACTCTTGACGAGTACGAATTCCCCGGCGACGAGACCCCCATTATCCAGGGCTCCGCTCTTAAAGCTCTTGAGTACAACGGCGGCGACGTAAACGCTCCCGAACTCAAGTCCATCTGGGAACTCATGGAAGCTGTTGACACCTATATTCCCACTCCCGACCGTAAGGCAGACCTTCCCTTCCTTATGCCCGTAGAAGACGTCTTCACAATCACCGGCCGCGGCACTGTTGCCACCGGCAGAGTTGAGCGTGGACAACTCAAGACAGGCGAAGAAGTTGAAATCGTTGGTCTTACCGAAGAGAAGAGAAAGGTTGTCTGCACAGGTATCGAGATGTTCAGAAAGATCCTCGACTACGCAGAGGCCGGCGACAACATCGGTTGCCTTCTTCGCGGTGTTCAGAGAAACGAGATCGAACGCGGCCAGGTTCTTTCCAAGCCCGGTTCAATCCATCCCTACACCAAATTTGTAGGCCAGGTTTACGTCCTTACCAAGGATGAAGGCGGACGTCATACTCCTTTCTTCAACAACTATCGTCCTCAGTTCTATTTCAGAACCACTGACGTTACCGGCGTTATCACCCTTCCCGAAGGCACAGAAATGTGCATGCCCGGCGACAACGTTGACATGAACGTTGAACTTATCACCCCCATCGCTATCGAAAAGGGTCTTCGTTTTGCTATCCGTGAAGGCGGCAGAACTGTTGGTTCAGGCGTTGTTATCGACGTTATCGACTAATTGACTTTCGCATAAAGCGAAAACCAAACAGAATTAACAATATAAGGACTCGCTGAGTTTAGTACCCGGCGAGTTCTTTTTTTGTTTAAAGGGATATCGATTTCAAAAGGATGATTTATAATTCTGTTTTCGGCGTTTTTTCGCCCTTGCCGTACCTTGGTACTGTCTGCGTGCGAAGAAAACACCGTTTTCATCTTCTTGCGAAAGCCCTTCACACGCATAAAGCGAAAACCAAACAGAATTAACAAAATAAGGACTCGCTGAGTTTAGTGCCCGTCGAGTTCTTTTTTGCCTTATTAAAAGGATTTCTTAAAATTTTGTTTTCAATAAAAAAGCGATGTTCTAACGAACATCGCTCTTTTTTATGCCAAGACATCTGTCTTCATCAACATCTGTAATAAACACATCTGTTATTTCGCCGTCTTTTACGGAGTCACCCGTAAATTTTACGGGAATGTAGTTTGCTGTGTAGCCCGTGTAAAAGCCGCCGGTCTCTTTTTCGGCGAGTACACTGAGTGTTCTGCCTTTTTGCGCTTCAAAAAAGTCCCGGCGTATTGCGTCGGCTTCTTTTATCACGGTAACTGTTCTTTGTTCTCTTATGTGCCTCGGCACGCTGTTATCCATACGCGCCGCGGGTGTGCCCTCGCGCTCGGAATACGGAAAAACGTGAACCTTCAGGAACTTTATTTCCTTTACAAATTCAAGCGACTCTGCGAAATCTTCGTCCGTCTCACCGGGGAAGCCCGTCATCAGGTCCGTTGTCAGTGTGCAGCCGTCAAAAGTGCTTCTCAGTTTTTCGCAGAGTTTTCTGTATTCGTCCGCCGTGTAGTGCCTGTTCATCCGCTTGAGCGTTCTGTCGCATCCGCTCTGAAGCGATATGTGAAACTGCGGGCAGAGCTTCGGTATTTCGCTTAACGATTTTATAACCTCATCCGTTATGTGGTCGGGTTCGAGCGAGCCGAGACGAACTCTTTTTATTCCTTCGGGCTCAGCCGCCGCTTTTACCGCCTCAACGAGATTACTGCCGATGTCGCTGCCGTAGGCGGAAAGATTTATTCCCACCGGCACAATTTCAACATAGCCCGCGTCCGCGAACGCCCGCGCTTCCCTGCTTATCTCCTCAACGGGTTTTGAGCGCACTCTGCCTCTCGCGTAGGGAATAATACAGTAGGAGCAGAACCTGTTGCAGCCATCCTCAATTTTGAGCGTGGCTCTCGTCCGCTCGCGGAAGCCCGAAACGCTGTCGCCGCAATACGCTTCTCCGCTTCTGTGTTCCTCAACGGCGATTAATCTGCCTTTATTTTTATATTGCTCAATCAGTTCGGGTATTTTTGAATTGAACTTGTTGCCGGTTACGATATCCGCTTCGGTGAGTTTCGCGGATTCCTCGGGAAACGCCTGCGGCATACAGCCCGTGAGCAGAACTATGCTGCCCGGGTGTTCGCGCTTTACGGAGCGCACTGTCTTTCTGACTTTCTTGTTGCTTTCGGCGGTTACGGTGCAGGAGTTTATTATGAAAACGTCGGCGTCCTCTTTTTCGCCGGCAATCTCATAGCCCTCCTTGCGAAGCCGTTCGGCTATCGCTTCGCTCTCATACTGGTTTACCTTGCAGCCGAGCGTGATTATTGCCGCTTTCATAATTCACCGCCTTTCCCGATAATATATATTATTATAATAAATAATATACACCCGATGTCAAGTGAAAATAAAGCATAAAGCCCGCAAAAACACATATAATGGGCGATTTCAACAGTATTAACGCCGATATTCGGTAAAATTTGACTTTAAAAACCTTGCATTATTGCGCTTTTTGGGTTAAAATAATATAACTGTTATTATGTAGTTTTTTAACTGTATCAGTCCTACAAACGCACGATTGGTGGTTACACAATGTCACTCAAACTTAATTTATCCTACGCGGGCGAGTTCGCGTCCGACGAAAATCTCAGTTCAATGGCGGCGGAGGTCTCCGCGGCTCACGAAATGCTTCACAACGGCACGGGTCTCGGCAACGGCTTTCTCGGCTGGGTTGACCTGCCCGTAAACTACGATAAAGAGGAATATGACCGCATCAAAAAAGCGGCGGCTAAAATCCGCTCCGATTCCCAGGTGCTTGTTGTTCTCGGCATCGGCGGTTCATATCTCGGCGCGAGAGCGGTTATAGAATTTGTCCGCTCCAACAACTACAATCTTATTGAGAAGGACACCCCGAATGTCTATTTCGGCGGCAACACAATAAGCTCATCCGCCGTTTACGAGCTGATTGAACTTTGCAAGGACAAGGACTTTTCCGTAAACGTCATTTCAAAATCCGGCACAACAACCGAAACGGCTGTCGCCTTCAGGGTTTTCAAGGAACTGCTTGAGAAGAAATACGGCAAGGAAGAGGCGCGCGGCAGAATCTATGTCACAACAGACAGAGTCAAGGGCGCTCTCAAGGGCGTTGCCGTGACCGAGGGTTATGAAACCTTCGTTGTTCCCGACAATGTCGGCGGCAGATTCTCCGTTCTCACCGCTGTCGGTCTGCTTCCAATAGCGGCGGCGGGCATAGACATTGACTCTCTTATGCAGGGCGCTGCCGAGGCGAGAGCCAAATATCTCAATCCCGACCTCATGTCAAACGACTGCTATAAATACGCCGCTTTCAGGAATCTGCTTTACAGAGACGGCAGATGTGTTGAGATGCTCGCGGCTTACGAGCCCTCAATGACAATGTTCTGCGAGTGGTTCAAGCAGCTTTTCGGCGAGAGCGAAGGCAAGGACGGCAAGGGGCTTTTCCCGGCGTCGGCCATTTTCTCAACCGACCTTCACTCACTCGGTCAGTATATCCAGCAGGGTCAGAAAATCCTTTTTGAGACCGTTGTGTGGGTGAACAATCCCAAAAACGATGTTCCCATTGACCTCGATCCCGTAAACGCGGACGGCCTCAACTTCCTCGCGGGCAAGAGCGTCAGCTTTGTCAACCGCAAGGCGTTTGAGGGCACCGTTCTCGCTCATACGGACGGCGATGTTCCCAACGTCATTCTCGAAATAGACAAAATGGATGAGCGCTCGCTCGGCCACCTGATTTATTTCTTCGAGAAGGCGTGCGGCATTTCGGGCTATATCCTCGGCGTAAATCCGTTCGACCAGCCCGGTGTTGAAAGTTACAAAAAGAATATGTTTGCGCTTCTGGGCAAGCCCGGCTATGAAGATCTCAGGGCGCAGCTTGCAGACAGAATTTAATAAAGGGGAGTCAGACAATGATATCGCTTATTATCGGCCACAAAGGTTCAGGCAAAACGAAAACTCTTATCTCCTGCGTCAATTCCGCCGTTGAGTCCTCTGACGGCAATGTCGTGTGCGTTGAGAAGGAACGCCTGCTCACTTACGACATTGACTCGAGAGCCCGCCTTGTTGAAACGGACCAGTACAAGGTCAGCGGCTACACCGCGCTTTACGGTTTCCTCGCCGGTATGTTCGCGGGCAACTACGACATTACCGATATGTTTGTTGACGCAACGCTGAGAATCGGCGGAAGGGATTTTGACGAACTCTGCGCCTTCCTCAAAAGAATCAACTATCTCAGCGATGAGGCGCGCGTAAACTGCACGTTCACCATTTCAGCCGACGCTGAGGAGCTTCCCGAAGAAATTTTCACATTTTGCAAGAAAATCTGATAATTTTTGTTGACAAATGCGCGCGGTATATATATAATGTTCTGTGCGTGATTTCTGAGAATTATGATTATTAATCTTGAATCCGTATTCAATGTCGAGGGCCGCACAGCGGACTTTGACTATGAAATCGATATGTCGGGCGAGGAGCTCGACGGCAGTTTTCCCTTTGTGAAGCCCGTAAAGGTGAAAGGCGCCGTTTCAAATTCCACCGGAATTGTTGAAATAAACGCCGACGCTTCCTACGAAATCACCCTCCCGTGCACGCGCTGCGCGAGGGCGGTTACAAGGCAGATGAACTGCGAAATTTCCCACACTCTTGTGCGGGAGCTTGAAAACGAAAAAAATGACGACTACATCGTCGTCGAAAACCTCGAGTATGACCTCGACCCTCTCGTGAGAGAGGACATCCTGCTTTCAATTCCCTATGTTTTCCTGTGCGAGCCGGATTGCAAAGGTCTTTGCCCCAAATGCGGCAAGAACTTAAACGACGGCGCCTGCGGCTGCAAAGCCGAAACGGGCAGGGGATTTGAGGCGCTGAGAGCCCTGCTCGATGATGAACAGTAAAATAACCTGTGGGTTTGCTTAAAAACCGGTTAAGGAGGTGCTTTAAAATGGCAGTACCCAAGAGAAGAGTTTCCAAGGCAAGAAAAAACAAGAGACGCTCAAACGTATGGAAAATGAACGCTCCCGTGCTTGAAAAATGCTCAAACTGCGGCGAGCTCAAGAGATCTCACAGACTTTGCCCCGCCTGCGGCTATTACAACGGCAGACAGGTAGTAGTTACCGAAGAAGACTGATTCTTCAGAAAGTGAATAGTCTCAGAATTAACAGGCAGGGATGAACCCTGCCTTGATTCTTTTTTGGGGGAAACTTGACTGAGTCTTATGCACAAATCTTTACGGATTATTTTCCGCCATGCTTTGCGAAAATGCTCGTCAATACACAAAGTATTGCCTGCGCCTTTCGCTTCGCCTGACGAAAAATCCTCTCGAAAATCTTTGCACAACGACTCAGCCTGCGTTTCCTTTTTTTATTCGACATTATTCTTGAAATACACAAAGTATTCCTGCGAATTATATGCCTTGCCGAACGAAAAAATCTTCCGCCAATCCAATCACGGCGGCTTAAACGGCGTTTCCGTTTTTGCTTTTTGACGGATTATTTCCCGTTGCGTTTAAGCCTTCCCCTCAAGGGGAAGGCTGCAATGGAAGGCATGTTTGATATAAAAATCGGCGGCTTTAGGGAAAGCCGCCCTACAGTGTTATATGAATTTTGTCGAAACCGTAGGGCGGGATTCCCCAATCCCGCCGCGATTTACCGCAAATTATAAGTAAAACCGTAGGGCACGGATTCTTCCGTGCCGTTCACCACACCCATCGGTTTCTGCTTCCGAAAAAACCATACCAAAACCAAAACCGCCGGTACGCTGTACCGGCGGCATTTTCATTTGCCGTATCTCTCAACTGCCGTGTGCGCGCACAGGGCGAGGAGGTTCGTGTATTCCTTCGGGTAATCCTCAATCACATATCTGTTGTCGAGGATGCTTCTGCCCGTGATTTTTTCATAAAAGCACGCGCCCGCGAGGTAGGAGCCGAAAACGCTCGCGTGAAAGCCGTCCTCCGCTGTCAGACTCTTTTTGAACGAGGTCTGTCTCGCAATCTGAAAAGCGAGCCCCGAGGGAATCACGCCGTCAATGTCCGTGTTTATTTCGGCAACGGCGACCGCCTCGCTTATGCAGTCGAACATGGTGCCCGTGCTGCTTGAGTATTTCGCAAAATCGGGATGCTTCGTGCTCTCGTCATAAGCCCAGGTCTCGTGTATCAGCACCTTCGCCTTCGGCGCGCACATTCTTATAAACGCCGTAAGCTCCTCCGCGTAGGGCGACCAGCTCTCGCTGATTCCCGAAAGCCCGCTCGCCTGCTGAATTGTCACAAAATCCCATTCCTCGTCCTCGAGCGGCTCGTAGAGCGCAATTTCGTCCGTCGTTGTCATTTTGGTTTCACCGGGCAGATAAACCTGATATTGATATTTTTCCTCTTCGCTTTTCATATTTTTCCAGTGCTCCTCAAGGGAACAGCCGGGTATGAAAAGGTTGCAGAGCATAAAGTCTGAGTCGCCGTCCGCCTTGACCATCCGCGGCAGAAGAAGATGCGCGTTTTGCGAAAAGCTGTTTCCGATTGAAAGAACGTTCATTTCGCAACCCCCGTCTGTTCCTCCGCGGCGTATTTTTTGCCGAAAAGAACCGTGTATTTGTTTACCGGGCAGTTGCGCTCAATAATCGCGAACATCATTACAACAAGCAGTTCGTAGGGTACGGGGCAGAACTCGCCGGGATTTACGAGCGACATAAGGAAGATGCCGATATATGAAAAATAGACGGCGATAGTGAAAAATGAAATCTTACTCCAGAAAACTTTGTTGCGCCTTATGAACTGATAACCGAAGGCGATTATTCCCAGCGTGCCGAAACTGCCTATAATCTGGAACGGCGCCGAATGGTACCAGTTGGCGGCAAACTCTTTTGAAGCGTATATGTCGCGGTTGCCCATATAACCGATTCCTCTGCCGAAAACGGGGCACGCCTTAAAATCCTCCACAGCCCTGGCTATGAATCCGGCTCTCGGGTCGGAGCTTATTACATCCGCATCTAAGCGGTTAACTGTTTTTGAAATAAAGGCGAGAATATCGCCCGAAAGAATAATCACGGCAAACCCGCAGGCGGTGAGGATTATAAGCGTTTTGAAACGGTTTTTCTTGTCGGCGTAAATTATGTAGATGCAGCACAGCATAAACTCAACCGCGCCGAAAAGCAGACCGCCCCTTGAACTTGTGAGAATAAGGCAGGGCATTGTCAGAAAAGCCGGGAAGGCGTAAAGATAATTCTTGATTGAAAGGTAGAAGGTAAACGGCATTGTCAGCATAATAACCGTGGAAATATTGTTCCTCCACTGCATTTCAAGAATTGAGCGCGTGGCAATAACTGTTTTTATGTTGACCGCGTAATGCAATATAATCATAAGGCAGGCAAACAGGCACACAATGAACATAATATATGAAAATGTGCGGTGTATGCTCGTTTTTTCCGTGCTTTCAAAATAGGAGCAGGTGACGATATATACAATAACCATCCCTATTCCGAGACCGGCTATGTAGAAAAGCGAGGTCAGCGAGAAATACTCCTTTGCCGAAATGCTCCCGAGACCTCCGAGCGTTACGGCGGCGGTTACGGCAAGCAGACTCCAAAGCGACGAGCCGGCTTTTATCACCTTAGGGTAAAGCACAAAGTGAGAGATGATGATAAGCGCTATAAAAGGAGTGAGAAAAATAAACCGTGAGTAAAACTTAAACGAGTCAAAGCTTTTAATCATAAAAGTCGTTATAAGCAGGAACGGCAGGGTGGCGGAGATGAGTTCATCGCTTACAACGAGGGTGAAAAGCGTTATTATAATGAACACCCACAGCCCCGCGAACTCCAGACCGAACGCCGTAACAACGCAGGCGGCGGCGAGCAGAATCACCATATACGGCTTTGAAAGCAGAAAGGCGCGTATCGCCTCAAGCCGTTTCATATTCTTTTCGCTGTTCTTTATAAAGCCGAATCTTTCCACTTCGCCCCTCCTTCCGGGTTGTTATACAAATGAATAATACAATATATATAAGTTTTTTTCAAGTGCGCAGGGGAATTTATTACAATTTTATGAATTTTGAAAAAAACTCTTGATTTTCAAAAAAAATGTATTACAATATGATTTAGCACTCGACAAGTGCGAGTGCCAATAATTGCTTTTCACTGACCTGTTCAAGGCAATGAATAAACCTAAAACACGGAGGTAATCACTATGAAAATCAGACCCCTTGCGGACAAAGTTGTTGTTAAGGCAGTCGAAATCGAGGAGACCACCAGCAGCGGAATCATCCTTTCGGCATCCGCGCAGGAAAAGCCCCAGGTAGCCGAAGTTGTGGCTGTGGGCCCCGGCGGAATGGTTGACGGCAACGAAGTCAAAATGAATGTCAAAGTAGGCGACAAGGTTATAACCGGCCAGTACTCGGGCACAAAAGTCAAACTCAACAAAGAAGAATACACAATAGTCCGTCAGAGCGATATTCTCGCTGTTGTCGAATAATAAAGGAGGCAGATTACAATGGCAAAACAGATTATTTACGGCGAAGAGGCGCGCAAAGCCCTCCAGTCGGGCATTGACCAGCTTGCGAACACAGTCAAGATAACCCTCGGCCCCAAGGGCAGAAATGTTGTTCTTGATAAAAAATACGGCGCTCCGCTTATTACAAACGACGGCGTCACAATCGCCAAAGACGTTGAGCTTGAGGATCCCTTTGAGAATATGGGCGCCCAGCTCGTAAAGGAAGTTGCCACAAAGACAAACGATGTCGCGGGCGACGGCACAACAACAGCCACTCTTCTCGCTCAGGCGTTTGTAAGAGAGGGTATGAAGAATGTTGTAGCGGGCGCAAACCCGATGGTTATCCGCAAGGGTATTTCCAAGGCGGTTGACGCTGTTGTGGAATCCATCAAAAAGAACGCGAAGCCTGTTGCAAATTCAAAGGATATAGCGAGAATCGGCACAATCTCGTCAGGCGACGAGGAGGTTGGCAAATTCATCGCCGACGCTATGGACAAGGTCACATCCGACGGCGTTATAACCGTTGAGGAGTCCAAAACCGCTTCGACCTACGCCGAGGTTGTTGAAGGCATGCAGTTTGACCGCGGCTACATCTCACCCTATATGGTGACCGATACCGACAAAATGGAAGCCGTTATCGACGACGCTTTCATCCTTATAACAGACAAGAAAATCACCACCATTCAGGATATCCTTCCTCTTCTTGAGCAGCTTATCAAAATGGGCGGCAAGCTCGTTATCATAGCCGAGGATGTTGAGGGTGAAGCCCTTTCGACGGTTCTCGTAAACAAACTCCGCGGCGTATTCACCTGCGTATGCGTAAAAGCCCCCGGCTTCGGCGACAGACGCAAGGAAATGCTTCAGGATATCGCCGTTCTCACAGGCGGCGAGGTCATCACATCCGACCTCGGTCTTGAACTCAAGGACACCCAGATTTCCCAGCTCGGCAGAGCCCGTCAGGTCAAGGTCTCCAAGGAGAACACAATCATAGTTGACGGCAACGGCGCGAAGGACGAAATCAAAGGCAGAGTAAACCAGATTAAATCCCAGCTTGACACCACAACCTCCGAGTTTGACAGAGAAAAGCTTCAGGAGCGTCTCGCCAAGCTTTCGGGCGGCGTAGCGGTCATCAAGGTCGGCGCAGCGACCGAAACCGAAATGAAGGAAAAGAAACTCCGCATTGAGGACGCTCTCGCGGCCACAAAGGCGGCCGTTGAAGAGGGCTGCGTGGCAGGCGGCGGCGTAGCGCTGTTAAACGCCATCCCCGATGTAAAGAAACTTCTTGATACAACAGAGGACGCCGACGAAAAGACGGGCATCAACATCGTTCTCAAGGCGATTGAGGAGCCCATCCGCCAGATAGCGGCAAACGCGGGCCTCGAGGGCTCAATCATCGTAAACACCGTTCTTGACTCAAAGAAGAACGGCTACGGCTACAACTTCGCCACCGACAAATACTGCGATATGGCGAAGGCAGGCATTCTCGACCCCGCGAAGGTCACCCGTTCGGCTATACAGAACGCGGCGAGCGTGGCTTCAATGGTGCTCACAACCGAGAGTCTTGTAACCGAAAAACCCGACCCGGCAGCGGACGCGGCAAACGCGGCTGCTATGGCGGCGGCAAGCCAGGGCGGCATGTATTAATCGCAAAGCAAAACAAAACTCCCGGCTCGGAAGAGCCGGGAGTATCTTTTATTTTCAGACTACAGGGATTGTTATATCGTAATCCTCAACCCATTCGCCCTTGGCGAAATCCCTCGCGCGGAAAAGGATTTCGTTTTCATAAACCTCTACTATGTAGCCGATGCCCGGCCCGTTGTATCCGCCGTCCTTGTTGTTGATTGTAAGTGACGGCAGGTTCACCATTTTGAGCTTGCCGATTTCCTCGTATGTGTATTCGCCGAAGCCCGTGTGAAGGTGGCCGGTGATGAGAATTACATTGTCATATTTTGTGAGAATCTCTTTTATCTGATCGCTCTGTGCCCCGACGCTTCCCGCCGAGTCTATCGGGCTGCCCCAGGTGCCGGGCAGACCGTGCGTTTTCACAAGCGGCTGGTGGAGTACCACAAATACGGGCGCGCCGTCTGCCGATTCAAGCTCGCTGTCGAGCCAGCTCAGCTGTTCATCGCTTATATACGATTCCTCAAACTCCGTTCTGTCGGAGCCCATAACAACAAATTTATAACCGTTCACCGTCTGAGTGTAGTGGAAGGAATCCATGGCGCTGTCGCCGTTTAATTCATTCGCGACCGCGCAGAATCTTTCCAGGCTCTGCTTATAGGCGCGAAGGCGGATGTCGTGGTTGCCCTCGGCAAGCAGATATCTGCAGTCAAGCCCCGAAATACCGTCGGCGAAAACCTGATATTCCTCGGCGAGCCCGTTTTCCGCCACATCGCCCGCAACAAGCACCGCGTCAAGCGGATAGGCGGCGGCGTGAAGGTCCTGCATTGCCTCCTCATATACGGGATACCTGCTTAAAAGATAATTCGAAATCTGCGTGTCGGCGAGAGCCGCGAAAACAAGTTTTACGCCGCTTTCGTCCTTAGGGGCTATCGGATTGTCTGCCGAAGGGGGAACGATGGGCGCGGACAAAGAAACATAGAGCGAAAGAACAAGCGAAAAAATTTTGAACATAAGTTGCTGAAAAGCGTTCTGAAGAATCACGGAAAATTCTCCTTTCGTTTTAATTACAAAAAAATATTATCATTAAAAACTTTTGATGTCAATTAATCGTTTTTATGTTGTAAATCTTTTTATGTTCGTGTAAAATATTTTCGGGTGAGAATTATGAACAGAAAAATCCTTTCGGATATTGAACCGAAAAATGTAATGCGCTTTTTTGAGGCGCTCTCCGCCGTGCCCCGCGGCTCGGGAAAAACCGCGGCGGCAACCGCCTTATGCGTTGGTTTCGCGAAGGAGCGCGGTCTGCGTTATTATACCGATTCGACAGGCAATGTTGTCATTTACAAGGGCGGCTCCGCGGGGCGTGAAAACGAAACTCCCGTAATCATCCAGGGCCATCTCGATATGGTCTGGGAGAAGGAGGCGGGCTCTGATTTCGATTTTGAAACGCAGGGGCTCAACCTTGAAGTAAACGGCGATTATATATCCGCTGCCGGAACAACACTCGGCGGCGACGACGGTATAGCCGTGGCAATGGCTCTCGCCGTGCTCGATGACGATTCATTGAGCCACCCTCCCGTTGAGGCGGTTTTCACCGTTGACGAGGAGACGAGTATGGTCGGCGCCTCGGCGCTTGACGCCGGTGTTCTCAGCGGCAGAAGAATGCTCAACATAGACTCCGAGGAGGAGGGCACTCTGCTTGTAAGCTGCGCGGGCGGCGCGAGGGTTGACATCTTATTTGACGGCTCTCTGACCGAAGCGGGAGGGGACGCTTTCAAAATCACCCTCGGCGGTCTTCACGGCGGTCACTCGGGCACCGAGATTGACAAGGGCTACGCCTCAGCCAACAAACTTTTGGGCGAGGCGCTTGCCACCCTTTATGATAACTGCGATTATCATATCGCGGATATAAACGGCGGAACGATGGATAACGCCATCACCCGCGAATGCTCCTGCGTAATATATGCGGAGAATCCTCGGTCCGTATATGATATAATTGACGGGCTGAATAATGAGTTTAAAACAAGATACAGCGAAACAGAGCCGACTTTGTATCTCACCGTTTCGCCCTGTGAAGCACCGGGAAAATGCTTTGATTCCGCTTCTTCAAAAACGCTCGCTTATCTTTTAAATGAACTGCCATACGGCGTTATCTCAATGAGCCGAAATATTGAAAACCTTGTTGAAACCTCGCTTAATTTAGGCGTGCTCAGAACAGATGACGCGACCGTGTCGGCGACCTTTGCCGTAAGAAGCGGCGTTGACAGCGAAAAGGAAAAACTTATAAAAGAGCTTGAAAGCATTGCCGCGGAATTCGGCGCGGATATGAAGGTTTACGGTGAATACCCCGCTTGGGAGTTTACCGAAAACTCGCCCTTGCAGAAAACGATGACGGATGTCTTTTATGAAATGTACGGCGGAAAAATGAATGTCGCCGCCATTCACGCGGGGCTTGAGTGCGGCATTTTCTGCGGCAAAATAAAAGGGCTCGACTGTGTATCGTTCGGTCCCGATATTCTTGAAATACACACTCCGAGAGAGCGCCTCTCAATCTCCTCCGTCGAGAGAACCTGGCGCTATCTTATAAAAGTGCTGGAAAGGATTTAACCTGTTATGGGCGTAGGGGACTCAATCGAAAAAAAGAAATTCCTGACAGATGAGAGAAGGGCGTTCCTGCTTATAGTCGTATTCATCGCTTTTTTCCTGGCAATCATTATCGGCATTCCCGCCGCTGTTCATTTTTCCGAAAACCCGAAAATGACCGATTCCGCTTACAACAAAGCGGTTGAATATATGGAGCAGGGCGATTTTGATTCGGCATACAGACTGTTAAGCAGATACAAGTATGATGAATGCGAAAGTTACAGGGACGCCCAGGCTTTTTACTGGCTGTGCTCTGCGCACAGAAGTTATGATGAGGGCAATTACAAGATTGCCGCGGATGAGTATGATAATTATGTGAAAAGCAGAAAATATATTCATCCGGAAACGGATGAAGCGGCGCAGGAATTCGGCAAAACAGTCAAAGAAAAATATGATTCGATTGAAAAAGAAAAAGAAGAAAAAATACTCAACAAAATAAAAGACGGTGTTCCGTATGAAGGAATGCCTGAGGAATACATTGACCGTTCCTCTTTGGGCAGGCATTCGGACTATAAATGGAGTTATGTCTCAAGCCAGCGATATTTTGACAGAGACAGTTGCAGCACAAAAACCTATTACGGAAAAGCGGATTATTACTATTTCAAGAGCGGCGGAAAAGTAATATTTGTAGCGCAATGTTTTGAGGGCGCGGTTCGGAATACTTGGGATGAAAGAAACGGAGAGTCGAATAAATCATATCCTTCTCTCACACAGCCCGCAAAAAAACCGAGTAACTCATCTTCAAAAACAACAAAGAAATACGACAGCGATGTTGACGAGTTCGGCGACGCGGAGGATTATTACGACTGGTATTACGACGATTACTACGATTTTGAGGACGCCGAGGAATATTTCGACGAGCATTATTGATTTCTCTCTTTCGTAAATCTTGAAAACTCCCGTAAACAGTAGTATAATAAATAAGTTAAAGGAAAGGCGGGTCAATATGAAAACAGCAAAAAGAATAATATCCTGTTTTATCGCTCTTGTTCTGACTGTGTCGGTGTGTCCGTTTATATATGCCGAGGACGCGGGAGAGCGGGAGGTCCGCGCTTTCACCGATGACGATTTTCTCACCTGCAAGGGCAGGAATCTCGTAAACCGCAAAGGCGAAAAGGTCGTTCTCAAAGGTGTCAACCTCGGCGCCTGGCTTATCTGGGAGGACTGGATAAACAACTACGAAGAAGTGTCGGACTGCTATGATGCGTATGAAACGCTTGTTGAACGCTTCGGCGAGGAAAGGGCTTATGACCTCATCCACACCTATGAGGACAATTTCATTACGGAATATGACCTTGACAATATAAAATCAATGGGTTTCAACTGTGTGCGCGTACCTTTCTGGTTCCGCAATTTCTACTATGACGACTGCGGCAGAAAAATCCTCGACGAAAACGGCGATTGGGATTTCTCACGCCTCGATTGGATTGTGAACGAGTGCTCCGAAAGAGGAATCTATGTTGTGCTCGATATGCACGGAGCGGTCGGCTATCAGTCCGATGCGCCCCATTCGGGCAAGGGCAAATCCTGCGGGCTTTTCGAAAAGACGGAGCAGGGCGAGCAATACCGCAAATACACCTGCGAACTGTGGACGGCGATTGCCGAAAGATTCAAAGGGAACCCCGCTGTCGCTATGTATGACCTTCTCAACGAGCCGATGTGCGATGTTGAGTGCACCGAAATACGCAGAAGAATAAACAACGAATACATTTACGAAATACTGTTTGACACCGTGCGCAAGGCGGATGAGGAGCACATAATCACGGTGGAGTGCATCTGGACTCCGCTCGCCGTTCCCCACGCGTTTATGAAGGGCTGGACTAATGTTGTCTATCAGGTTCATTTCTACCAGCAGTCGGATTTCATTTTCAACCTTTTCGTGTTCATTACGCGGCTGTATTTTTCAAATGTTCCCCTTATGATGGGCGAGTTCTATCCGCTTGGCACAACCACCTGGGCAAACTGCTTCAAGACGCTCGGCAAATACAATTACAGCTGGCTTCTCTGGACTTATAAGGCGACCGGTCACGGAATGTGGGAGAGCGACTGGTGCATTATGGGCAGTAAGGACGGCTTTGAGCGCGCGAAACTGAAGACGGATTCATATGAGGAAATCGAGCGCAAATGGGGCACCGATTTAAACACCAGAAACGGTTTTCAGGATTCGGGACATTACGGAAGAGATGTAAAGGATTTCGTCTGATTTCCGTTCACTCGGAAGGAGTGATTCTATGCACAACAATCAGAAAAAAATAGCTCTTATAAATGATTTCACGGGTTTCGGGCGCTGTTCCGTTGCCGTGCAGCTGCCGATTATTTCGGCTCTCAAGGTGCAGTGCTGCCCGCTGCCTACCTCCGTTCTTTCAAACCACACGGGCTTTGAAAGTTTTCAGTTCACCGATTTTACCCCGCAGATGCGCGGGTATATCGATGAGTGGCGGAAACTCGGTCTGAGTTTTTCGGGAATATGCACGGGCTTTCTCGGCTCCGCCGAGCAGATAGAAATAGTGCGCGATTTTCTCGAGGAGTTCGGCGGGGATGACACGGTCACGGTCATAGATCCCGTTATGGGCGATTACGGCGTGCCCTATTCGACCTACACTCCCGAAATGTGCAGCAAGATGAAGGAACTCGTGAAATACGCCAATATCTTAACCCCGAACTTAACCGAGGCGTGCATTTTACTCGGCGAAAAATATGACTCGTCAATAAAGGCGGATAAAGTCGAGCAATACGCGCGCGCACTCTCGGATGAGGGACCGGAAAAGGTTGTTATCACCGGCATTCAGCAGGGCAGCTACATAGCCAACTTCTGCTATGAAAGGGGCGGGGATTACCATATCATCCGCACCCATAAAATCGGAACATCCCGCTCGGGCACGGGCGATGTGTTCTCGGCGATTGTGGCGGCTGACGCCGTTAATTCGGTGCCGTTTTCAACCTCCGTGCGCAAGGCGTCTTCGTTTATAAGCCGCTGCATCAAAAAATCAATTGAACTTGAAATTCCCATTACGGACGGCGTCTGCTTTGAGGAAGTTTTAAGTTCGCTGAAAGTGTGAATAAAATGAACAAAGCAATGACAATAGCGTATAAGGTGCACAACAACCTCTACATAAATCTTACAAACCGCTGCTCCTGCGCCTGCGTTTTCTGCCTGAGGCAGACTATGGACAAAGTTGGCGAGTCGGATGTTCTCTGGCTCGAGCACGAGCCGGATTATGACGAGGTCACCGCCGCGCTCGAAAAGGCGGATGTAACGAAATACGACGAGGTCGTCTTCTGCGGCTTCGGCGAGCCGACGGAGCGCTTTGACCTGCTCATAAAGGTCGCGAAATTCATAAAGGAAAATTACAATAAACCCATACGCGTAAACACGAACGGTCAGGGCAATCTCATAAACGGCAGGGATATCCAGCCCGATATGGAAGGGCTTATAGACACCGTTTCAATAAGTTTAAACACTCCCGACGCAGACCGCTATCAGGAGCTTGTGCGCAGCAAATTCGGCAAGGACGCCTTTTTCGCAATGCTCAGATTCGCCAAGGAAGCGGCGAAATATGTGCCCAATGTCGTGCTGACCACCGTTGACACCACGCTCACAAAAGAGGAAGAGGAAAAATGCGCCGCAATCTGCAAGGATCTCGGCGTCACATATCGCATCCGTCCCTGGGAAGATTAACCGATAACGAAAAAGGAGAGGTATTATGGCAAATTCAAGAGACTACATCATCGAATACGGCAATGTTACATTTGAGGACTATCCCTTCACCGAAGCGGACGCGCTCACTCTCGCGCAGATTTTCTATATGCCCTATGAAAAGGTGATTTCGCCCTCGTTTGACGCACAGCCCGTCAATTTTTCGGACGCGTCAATCGAACTTTTCAATATGATGGGCGGAAAATATCAGAAGCTGGGGCTTATGATTCCGAAGGACGCGAGCAAAAACATTATGCTTATGTCCTCTCGCAAGCGTTTTTCCGCCATGAAGATAGCCGCCGTTGAGGAACTCCTCGAGCAGAATCCCGCCGTTCAGTACGCCGCGGGCACCTTCCTTCTGCCGGACGGCACGGCTGTAATCGTTTTCAGAGGTACAGATGACACTTTAGCGGGCTGGAAAGAGGATCTTGATATCTTCATCCGCAAGGGCATTCCCTCCTACGGTTACGCCGACGAATATTTAAAGAAAGCCGCCGAAAAATTTGACGGCAATATTATCCTCTGCGGTCACTCAAAGGGCGGCAATGTCGCTCTGCACGCGGCGATAAAATGCAGTAAGGAAATCAGAGCGAGAATAAGCGGAATATACAATTTCGACGGTCCGGGCTTCCACAACAGTTCCGTGCTCAACACCGCGGCTTACGATGAAATCAAGCCGGTATATCATCATTTTGTTCCCTACGGCTCTATGATCGGTATGATGCTCGCCCACGATTACGACTACACCGCCTGCGCAAACAAAATGCCCATAGGTCTTCTTCAGCACGACCTCGGGCAATGGGTGCTGAACGGCAGCGAGCTCGAGAGAGTGCAGGATACAGACAGGCTTTCAAAGGCGACGGATATTCTTTTCGCGAATATCTGCAACAGCGTTGACCCGGACACCTGCAGGGCGGTTGACGAGCTTGTTTCAGATGTGATCGCGGGAATCGGCAAAATAACCCTCACCGACTTTTCAAAAATGCCATTTGATGCCGTAAAAGGCGCAATAACCGCTTATAAGGCGGCGGCTCCCGAACTCAGGGAGCAGGCAAGCTCGGCGCTTCACGGCATAACCAAAAAGATAGCCGAAGCGGCAAAGTCGGCGAAGCTTCCCGACATCTCCTCAATAACATCCCTGCTTTACGCAAACTGAATAATCACACAAAGGGCGCCGCGAGGCGTCCTTTTTTTGCCCGCCGATAAAGCCCGTTTTGCAGGACCGCGCCTTAATTTAAATTAATTTTTATTTAAAAAGAATGAAATCTTGCAAAATCGGCTTGAAAACCGCGTGAAATTCGTGTAAAATGCAATTTGTATCTGCAATTATTTATTTAAGAGGCATTATTTGAAATGAGTAAAAGCTTTCAGAACAGAATAGACGAGTGCTACTCCCGCCTTTCAAAGGGGCACAAACGCATTGCGGACTATCTGCAGAATAACTACGAAAAGGCGGCGTTTATGACCGCCGTAAAACTCGGCGAGGCGACGAATGTCAGCGAATCAACGGTTGTGCGCTTCGCTTCGAATCTCGGTTACGACGGCTATCCCGGACTTCAGAAGGCGCTTCAGGAAACCGTGCGCAGCAGGTTCAACTCCATTCAGCGTATGAAGGCGGCGGCGAGCCGCGTGGGCTCAAGCGATATGATTGACACCGCCCTTTCCGCCGATATTGAAATGATAAAGGCAACCCGCGAATCCCTCTCGCGCGAAAATTTCGCCAAAAGCGTTGAGGCGATAAACAGCGCGGAAAAAATATATATCCTCGGCGCGAGGAGCGCCGCCTCGCTCGCGAGTTTCGCGGCGTTTTATATGAACCTCGTCTATGACAATGTAGTGCTTGTGGACACCTCGGGCACGGGCGAGATTTTTGACAAGCTTTACAGAATAAGCGAAAGGGATGTCTGCATCGCCTTCAGTTTTCCGCGCTATTCAAACCAGACTCTCAATGCCCTGCGCTTTGCCGCGGAGCGCAACGCCGCGGTCATTACGATTACCGACAGCGAAACGTCTCCCATAGCGCAGTACGCGACCTATCTCCTCACGGCGAAAAGCAGCATGGTCTCGTTCGTTGATTCCCTTGTGGCTCCGCTGAGTCTCATAAACGCCCTCATCGCCGAGGCGGCGGGTGAGAAGAGCGAGCAGGTCTATAAAAATCTCCAGTCCCTTGAGGATATATGGGAGGAATACAGGGTTTACCGCGTTGACAGCGGGGAGGAGAGCGAATGAACGCTCAGCTCGTTGTTGTGGGAGCGGGAGCGTCAGGCCTTATGGCTGCGGGAACGGCGGCAGGGCTTTCGGTTGACACCGTCCTTGTTGAAAGGAACGACAGACCCGCCCGCAAGGTTATGATTACCGGCAAGGGCCGCTGCAATGTAACAAACGCCGTAACCTCGCTTGACGACCTCATTTCGGCTGTGCCCGTAAACGGCAGATTTTTATACAGCGCCTTTTCGCGCTTTATGCCTGCCGACACAATAGAGTTTTTCGAGAGCAGGGGAGTCCCGCTCAAAAAGGAGAGGGGCAACAGAGTTTTCCCGGTTTCCGACAAAGCGGTCGATATTGTCGATTCACTTACCGCCTTCGCTCACAAGAGCGGAGCGAAACTGATAAACGGCAGAGTGACAGAACTTCTTATTGAGGACGGCGCCGTAAAAGGCGTTAAAACCGACTCGGGTGAGGAGATTTACGCAGACAATGTGATTATAGCGACCGGTGGTGTTTCCTACCCTCAGACGGGTTCCACGGGCGACGGCTACACACTCGCTGAACAGGCGGGTCACGGCATAATCGAGCCGAAACCGTCACTTGTTCCGCTCGAGGCGCACGAGGGCTTTTGCTCCGATCTTATGGGTCTCTCGCTTCGCAATGTCTCAATAAAGGTTTTTGACACATTCTCGGGCAATAAAGAGATATATTCCGATTTCGGCGAAATGCTTTTCACCCATTTCGGCGTGTCCGGTCCGATGATTCTGTCGGCGAGCTCGCACATGCGCAAAATGGAAAAGGGCAGGTATAAAATCAGCATAGATTTAAAGCCCGCGCTCACAGCCGAGCAGCTCGATTCGAGAATACTGCGCGATTTTTCCGAGAACATAAACCGCAACTACATAAACGCGCTCAATTCGCTCTTACCCAAAAAACTTGTGCCCGTAATTGTGAAACTCAGCGGTATTCCGATGGCGACAAAGGTCAATCAGATAACCCGGGAGCAGAGGCAGAAACTGGTGTCTGTTTTAAAGGATTTCACCGTCACAGTAACGGATTTCCGCCCCGTGGAAGAGGCGATAATCACCTCGGGCGGGGTCGATGTGAAGCAGATAAACCCGAAAACAATGGAGTCAAAGCTCGTAAAAGGGCTGTATTTCGCGGGCGAAGTGATTGATGTTGACGCCTACACGGGCGGCTTTAACTTACAGATTGCATTTTCAACGGGACGGCTCGCGGCTCAGAGCGCCGCGCAGTCAACCGGTAATTATACGGGAGATTGACTATGAATAAAAAAATAATCAATGTTGCCATTGACGGCCCCGCCGGAGCGGGCAAAAGTACCGTTTCAAGAGCGGCTGCCGAAAAACTCGGCTTCGTCTATGTTGACACGGGCGCTCTTTACAGAACCGTGGGTGTGAACGCCCTGAGACTCGGCGTTGACACCCGTGACAGGCAGGCTGTCGCCGCCACGCTTGACGGCGTAAGCGTAGACCTCGCCTTTGAGGACGGCGCGCAGAAAACACTGTTAAACGGAGAGGACGTTTCGGGCGAAATAAGAACCCCCGCCGCGTCCATGGCTGCCTCCGATGTTTCGGCTGTGCCCGAAGTTCGCGCCTTCCTTTTTGACCTTCAGCGCGATATAGCAAAGCGCAACAGCTGCATAATGGACGGCAGGGATATAGGCACCGTGGTTCTGCCCGACGCTCAGGTCAAAATTTTCCTGACGGCATCGGCGGAGGAGAGGGCAAAGCGCCGCTGCGCCGAGCTCGAACTCAAGGGCACTCCGCAGAAATACGAGGATGTGCTTGCGGAAATAAACGAGAGGGATTATAATGATTCCCACCGCGAAATAGCGCCCCTTAAACCCGCGGAGGACGGCGTCATACTCGACACCACCGAACTCAATATCGAACAGGTCATAGAGGCAATAACAAATATCGTTAAGGAGAAAACAGAAAAATGAGTTTCAACTTTGAAAAATACAAGGATCACAAAACCTTCAAAATACTTTACCCTCTTGCGTATCTGCTCAGGCATTTTGTTTACAAAGCCAAAATAATCGGCAGGGAAAATATACCCGAGGACGGCGGCTTTATAGTTGTCTGCAACCACATCCACGCGGTTGACCCCGCGCAGATTGAATACGCCTTCAAGGGCAGACCGATTCACTTTATGGGCAAAAGCGAATTCTGGGAGAATCCGGTTATCGGTCCCATTCTCACAAAGTTAAACGGCTTCCCCGTAGTGCGCGGCAAGGCGGATTTAAAAGCGCTCAGATACGCGGCCGAACTGCTCAGGAGAGGGCATATTGTGGGCGTTTTCCCCGAGGGCACCCGCCAAAAAAAGAATGAACTCGGCAGACCGAAAAGAGGCGCCGCTCTCATCGCGAGAGAGGCACACGCCGATATACTGCCCATAAGCATCTGCTATGAGGGCAAACTCTCCACCCGCACCAAAGCCACAATGCGCATAGGCAAGCTTATCAGATACGAGTCGCTCGGCATTACCGAAGGCGGGGATTCACATGAGTTAAACGGCGCCACCGAGGTTATATGGAACGCCGTTACGGCACTTTGGGAGGAAGGCGTTTGCAAAGAATAAAAACCGCCGAAACCGCGGGTTTCTGCTTCGGAGTTGACAGGGCGGTAAAGCTCACTTATTCCATTGTGGAATCCGGTAAGAAGGTTTGCACACTCGGTCCGCTCATTCACAATCCGCAGGTTATCGCCGACCTTGAAAAAAGGGGAGTCACGATTATTTCTTCCCCCGATGAAGCGCCGGAGGGCTCAACCGTCATAGTGCGTGCCCACGGCGTAAGCCGCGAAGTTGAGGAAAAACTCGCCTCAATGAATGTCGAGGTCTGCGACGCCACCTGCCCGTTCGTTGAGAAGATTCACAAAATAGTCGCCGAAACGCCGGATGACAATTACGCCGTGCTCATAGCGGGCGACAGAAACCATCCCGAGGTTGTCGGAATCAAGGGGCACTGCAAGGAAAAAGCGTTTGTTTTTTCAAACGCCGAAGAACTTGAAAATCTGCTCAGAAGCAACCCCGAACTCGCCGAAAAACCCGTAACTGTTGTGTCACAGACCACTTTCAGCGAAAAAGAATGGCTTTTTAATAAAAAAATTATAAAAAAATACTATACAAACGCAAAAATCTTTGATACAATATGTTTTGCTACGCAAAAGCGTCAGCAGGAGGCATACGAGCTTTCAAAGCAGTCAGACGTTATGATTATCATAGGCGGTCGCGAAAGTTCAAACACCGCGAAACTCAGGGCGGTGTGCAGTGAAAACTGCGAAACACATCTGGTGGAAAGAGCCGAAGAGCTCAAAAACATAAACTTATTCCACAAGCCCCGCATAGGGGTTACGGCAGGGGCGTCAACGCCTGCCGAGACCATTAAGGAGGTACTTTCAGCAATGTCCGAAAACTTAAAAGCAAACAATGAACCCATGGTAGAGGAGGTGCCTTCCAACGATGATTTTACAACTATGCTGGAGGCATCACTCGATGCGATGAGCAATGACCAGCACGTAATCGGCACGGTCATGAGCATCAACAACGCCGAGATTCAGGTTGATATCGGCAGAAAACAGGCGGGCTTCGTTCCCATGGAGGAATACAGCTCCGACCCGAACGCAGATGCGAAGAAGGAACTCAAGGTCGGTGATGAGATTGATCTTATCATCATGAAGACCAACGACGCGGAAGGCACTGTTATGTGCTCAAAGAAGCGCTTTGACGCTCAGAAGTCCTGGCTCAAGGTTGTTGAGGCGGCAGAGTCCGAGGAAGTGCTCGAAGGCACAGTCACCGAGATCATCCGCGGCGGCGTTCTCGTAAACACCGACGGCGCCCGCGTGTTCGTTCCCGCTTCACTCGCAACCTCACGCCGCACACAGCCCCTTGAGGAGCTTATCGGTCAGAAGGTTAAATTTGTTGTTATCGAAGTTAACCAGGGCAGAAAGAGAGCGGTCGGCTCAATCCGCAAGGTAAGGGATTCAGCCCGCGACGCTTTCTGGGCACAGGTCGCCGAAGGTCAGGTTTATCAGGGCACTGTCAAGTCGCTCACTCCGTTCGGCGCGTTCGTTGAAATCGCTGAAGGCGTTGAAGGTCTTGTTCACATCAGCGAACTCTCCTGGAAGCGCATCAAGAATCCCGCTGAGGTTCTCGAAGTCGGTCAGCAGGTTGAGGTGTTCGTTAAAGCCCTTGATCCCGACAAGAAAAAGATTTCCCTCGGCTACAAGAAAGATGAAGACAACCCCTGGAAGATTCTCGAAAACACCTGCCCGGTGGGCACTGTTATCGATTCCAAGATTGTCGGCCTCACAACATTCGGCGCGTTCGCCACGGTTATTCCCAATATCGACGGCCTTATCCACATTTCGCAGATTGCCAACCACCGCGTTGAGAATCCCGCCGACGAGCTTTCAATCGGCGACGAAGTCAAGGTCAAGGTCACCGAAATCGACTTTGAGAAAAAGCGCGTAAGTCTTTCAATCCGCGCTCTGCTTGAGCCCGAAAAGAAAGAGGACGAGGAAGCGCCCGCGGCGGAATATGTTGAAACTCCCGTTGTTATTGCCGATGAGGTAGTCGCTCCCGCAGAGGAAGCAGCCGAAGAAGCGATTCCCGCTGCAGAAGAAGCAGTTGAGGAAGCAGTCGAAGAGGCAGCCCCCGCTGTCGAAGAAGCGGTTGAGGAAGCAGCCGAAGAGGCAGCCCCCGCTGCCGAAGAAGCGGTTGAGGAAGCACCGGCAGAAGAAACTCCCGCGGAGGAATAATAAATTGAATTTCATTGTCGCCCGCCCAACAAGACGGGCGACAGTTTTTTTACAGGTAAGCTTATGAAATCGGCAAAACAAAAGCAGTTCACGGGCGCGCTCTACTGCATATCGGCGGCGGCAATCTGGGGATTGTCCTTCGTCGCGCAGAGCATCGGCAGGGGAGTCGGAACATTTACATTCAACTGCCTGCGTATGCTCCTCGGCGCGGCGGTGCTTGTGCCCGTAATAATACTGCGCAGAAAAAAGAAAATATCACCGCCTGTTGAGGACAGAACTCTCGCGAACAGAAAACTCCTTCTCGGAGGAATTCTCGCCGGAATCACCATGTTTTTCGGCAACAACCTTCAGCAGGAGGCGTTCAACTATATTGAGGATGTCGGCAAGGTCGGCTTTATTACGGCTCTCTACACGGTTATTGTGCCGCTTATGAATTTCCTGTTTTTCAAAAAACGGGTGGGCATAAATGTCATAGCGGGTGTCGCCTTCAGTCTGGCGGGTCTCTATCTTCTCTGCTCGGGCGAGGGCGGGTTCGTTCTCGAAAAAGGCGATATTCTCACTATTCTCTGCGCGTTTGCCTTTGCCTCGCAGATTCTTGTTATTGACAAATTCACGGATTACACGGACGCCGTCGAAATATCGTCCCTGCAGTTTTTCGTGTGCGGCGTGCTGTCGGGTATCTGTATGTTCATTTTCGAAAAACCGACACCGGAACTTATTATGCAGAAGCAGAACATAATCCCGATTCTCTATGCCGGTATTATGAGCTGCGGCGTGGCGTTCACATTCCAGACCTTCGGTCAGAAATCCACCGAGCCCGCCGTCGCATCCATACTGCTCTGCCTTGAATCGGCTTTTTCGGTTGTTTTCGGCTGGATAATACTTCACCAGCACCTCGGCAGAAGGGCGCTCATCGGCTGTGCCGTTATGCTCGTTGCCGTAATTTTCACGCAGATACAGTTTCCCTCAATCGGAAATAAAAACGAAAAGGGAGTGGCACAGTGATAAAAATTATATCGGTTATTCTCACAACCGTAATGACATTCGCGTCGGCGTATTTCTCATTTCTGCCCGAGTCAATCGACTCCGCCGTCAGCGCCGTTTTCGGCGTGCCCCTTTTTCAGAATTCCGTCAGTGAGGGCTTTCTCGGCGATATAGACGACAGCGATGTTGTCGCTCTCAACGAGGGTCAGGGCTACTGTAAAAACCTTATAGTTGTTTTTCTTGATGAAAAAGTCTCTCTTTTTGATAAATACCGCCTGTTCAGGGACGAGCCGATGGTTCTTCTCGGCTGGAGCTGCCCCGCGGATCTCTATGTGGCATATTACAACGGCAAAGATCTGAACGCCCTTGTTTCATACTGCGATAAACTCACCGCGAGCCGTGAGGAGGTAAGCTACGCGAGCCCCGTTACCGCCTCAAAAAAATCACCCGACTACACTCCCGATGACCCGTTCTGCGGTACCGGAGAAATATCCCATACCAACTGGAATGAGCCGATTCCCACAGAGAGAAACTGGTGGCTCGAGGCGATTGACGCGAGGCAGGCGTGGGATTACGACCGCTATATGAACGATATAAATGTCGGCGTGATAGACTGCGGCGTTAACCTCAATCACGAGGATTTGAAGGATAAAACAATAAAATTCCCCTCATCCCGTCAGGAAAAACGCAATATCCCGGATGACCACGGCTGCCATGTTACGGGAATTATCGGCGCTCAGGCGGACAACGGAAAAGGCATAGCCGGCGTTGTCAGAAAATGCGAGTTTACCTATGTTGACTGGCAGCCCGAAAAGGATAAGCAGAAATGGAACACCGACATTCACATCTTTTTCGGCTTCATTGACGCCGTAAAAGCGGGCGCCAAGGTTATAAACCTCTCGCTGGGCGCCACGGGCAATATAGAAGAGAATGAATCGGAAATGAAGTATTATGTTCCGTTTGAGGAAAATCTCTATTCCGCCCTCATTTCCGTTCTGCTCGGCCACGGCTACGACTTTGTTATATGCCAGTCGGCGGGCAACGGCAACGACGCCTCGCAGCCCGTTGACGCGAAATACAACGGCACCTTCACGGGCATAACAAAAAAGAACGCCCTGTCGCTGCGCATAGGCGTCAGCAGGCAGGACATTGTTGACAGAATTATAGTCGTTTCCTCGGCGGCGAACCGCGGCGGCGGAGAGTATATTCAGTCCTCTTTCTCAAACATCGGAAAACAGATATCCGTATCCGCTCCCGGCAGTTCGGTTTACAGCTGCTCGGATATCGATGACGAGTACTGCTATATGTCGGGTACCTCAATGGCGTCGCCCGTTGTTGCGGGTGTTGCCGCCCTTGTGTGGAGCGTAAACCCGGATTTCACGGGCGCTCAGGTGAAAGCCATTGTCTGCTCGCCCGAAAACTCGAACGCGACCGTTCCCCCGATTGAGGAGGAATACAGGGATTTCCCCGACCTCGATTATATTGAGTATCCTATGGTAAACGCCAATCTGAGCGTGCAGGCAGCGCTTATGAAGACCTATGATATGGGCAAGGTTGAGGGCGATGTTTCCCTTTTTGCCGAACACATTGAAAGCGTAACCCTCATTCAGAACGGCGAAACCTCAACCTATACCGTAATCGGGAACAACACCTTCAATTTTGCCGCTCCCGCAGGGGAGGCGGAAATTGCCGCTTACGGCGATGACGGCACGCTTCTCGGCTCTACAACGGTCACGATTGTAAAAGACGCCTGCGTAAATGTCGAGATAAAACCCGAGTCCTGACAAAAACAAAAAAACACCCCGCAATGAACTTGTGTTCAATGCGGGGTTATTTCTTTTATTCGGATTTCTCCTCCGACGGTTTGAACAGCATTGTAAGCGAAATTCTGCCCTTTGCCGTGTCAACATTCTCAACGCGTACTTTCACAATCTGCCCCACCTTGAGAACATCGGAGGGATGCTTTATGAATTTGTTTGAGATTTTGGAAATGTGCACAAGACCGTCCTGGTGAACACCTATGTCGATGAACGCGCCGAAATCGGTTACATTGCGCACCGTGCCCGTGAGTTCCATACCGGGCTTTAAATCGGTTATTTCCATAACATCGCTTCTCAGCACCGGAGCGGGCAGTTCATCACGCGGATCTCTTCCGGGGCAGAGAAGTTCTTTTACTATATCGTCAAGCGTGGGCACACCGATGCCGAGTTTTTCGGCTGTCTTCTCCTTGCCGAAAAGTTCAACCTTCGCTTTGAGGTCGCCTATTTCACCCGCTTTAACATTCGCGGGAGTGTAGCCGCACAGGTCGAGCAGCGCCTTTGCCGCCGCGTAGCTTTCGGGGTGAACGCCCGTGTTGTCAAGAACATTCTTGCTCTCGGCAATTCTCATAAAGCCCGCGCACTGCTCAAACGCCTTGTCGCCGAGTTTCGGCACCTTTTTAAGCTGCGCCCTCGAGGAGAAAGCGCCGTTTTCCTCACGGAAGGCGACTATGTTTTTCGCTATGCCCGCGTTTATGCCGGAAACCCTTGAAAGCAGGGGAGCGGAGGCGGTATTGAGGTCAACGCCTACCGAGTTTACCGCGTCCTCTACAACGCCGTTCAATGCCGCGTCAAGTTCCTTCGGCGGCATATCGTGCTGATACTGACCCACGCCTATCGCTTTCGGGTCTATTTTCACAAGTTCCGCGAGCGGGTCCTGAAGGCGGCGCGCTATTGAAACAGCGCTTCTCAGCGATACGTCATACTGCGGGAACTCCTCGGCGGCAAGTTTGCTCGCCGAATACACGGAGGCGCCCGCTTCGCTTACAACCATATAGGAAACATCCGCGCCGAGCTCCTTTATAAGCGCCGCGGTGAACATCTCGGTCTCCTTTGAAGCCGTGCCGTTGCCGATTGAAATGCAGTTTACACGGTATTTGTCAATAAACGACCGGAGCAGTTTCTTCGCCTGCGCCTTCTGGGCGTCCGTGTGCATATTCGTAACATATATAACTCCCGTGTCGAGTACCTTGCCCGTAGGGTCAACAACGGCAACCTTGCAGCCGGTTCTGTAGCCGGGGTCAAGCCCGAGCACGGTTTTGCCCTTGATGGGCGGCTGAAGCAGAAGTTCTTTTGTGTTGAGTGAAAAAACCTTTATCGCCTGAGCGCAGGCGGCTTCGGTGAGGTTGTTTCTTGTCTCTCTTTCAACCGAGGGGCAGATTAACCTTGTGTATGCGTCCGCGCCCGCCTGGCGCACTGTTTCGGTGCAGTTTGAGCCGTTTGAAGAAAGAGTCACGCCCGTAATCACGTTTGACGCCTTCACCGGGTCGAGAGTCACGCTTACCTTGAGGAACTTTTCGCGCTCGCCTCTGTCAATGGCGAGTACTCTGTGGCCGGCAATCTTTTTGACATCCTCGGAAAAATCGTAATACATTTTATATACGCTGTCTGTTTCGGGGTCAACCGCCGTTGCCGTTACAACGCCCGCCACCTCGAAAAGATTGCGAAGGCGTCTGCGTATGTCGGCGTTGTCGGAGATGTTTTCGGCTATTATATCCATAGCTCCCGCGAGAGCGTCCTCAGCGGTTGCCACGCCGAGTTCCTCGTTTATAAATTCCGCCGCCATCTCAAGCGGATAGGGTGAATCCGCCTCCTGGGCGTAGATTTTATCCGCGAGCGGTTCAAGACCTTTTTCCCTGGCGACCGAAGCCCTCGTTTTTCTCTTGGGACGGAACGGCCTGTAAATGTCCTCAATCTCGGCGAGAGTCACCGCCTTGTCGAGGGCGGCGGAAATCTCGTCCGTCATCTTCTCCTGACCCGTGATGAGGTCGCGCACCTCCTCGCGGCGCTTTTCAAGGTTGCGCAGGTATTCAAGGCGTTCGGAAATCTCTCTTATAACCTGGTCGTCGAGAGTGCCGTGCGCCTCTTTTCTGTAACGCGCAATGAAAGGCACGGTGTTGCCGTCATCAAGGAGCTTGACCGTGTTTTCCACCTGCCAGCGCTGCAGAGCGAACTGTTTTGTAATCTGACCGATAATATCCATACTGTTCTCCCGTCAGGAATTCTTTTTAATCTGTCTTATATCGTTTCCGACAAAATACATTGAGGTAAAGCCGCCGAAAATTCTTGAGAAAATTCTCTGGTTATAGTTTTCCTCAACCTCTTTCGGGCTTAAATTGCTGCTGATTATAACGGGCATATCCCTGTTTACCCTGTAGTTGAGAATGTCATAGAGCGCGGAGACGGTGAACTGAGTCGAGAACTCACTGCCGAGGTCGTCTATAATCAGAAGGTCGCATTTTACTATTTCATCAAAGGCGCCGTCGTAATCCGAGTTTCTGCCGTTCGAGAAGCGCTCTTTTTCAAGCCTTCTCAGAAGAGCCGAAGCGGATTCGAAAATTATGTTGTTGCCCTTTTCGGTAACAACCCGCGCGATTGAGGAGAGCAGATGAGTTTTGCCGAGCCCCGTGGCGCCGTAAAAATAAAGACTTTCGGATTCACTGTCAAAATCATCGGCGTACGCCTTGCAGTATTCAAAAATTTTCGCCATTCTGTCGCGGGGTGAGCAGCCGATTCTCTCATCATATTCGTCGGGGTAGTAATCGAGTTTAAAATTCTGAAAAGAGCATTTGCCCGAAGGAGTTCTCTCTGCGAGATTTTCAAGGGCGAGCTCCTTTAAAAGAGCCAGACGGCAGGAGCAGGAGTTCCCGCCCGCATAGCCCGTGTCGCTGCATTTGGGGCAGGTGTAGGCGATTTTTGTGTAATTACGCGGAAAACCGCCCTTTTCGAGCATGTCCTCAATCTCTTTCTGAGCGGAGAGATTTCTTTCGGATATCTCTTTCATAAGCGCGGGAGCGTTCTCGCCGGCGCTGAGGGCTCTTATGGCGTCCGCCGCAGTGGAAGCGAGTTTTGCCTGCAGCGCGCCGTATCCCGGCAGTTTTTCCTTAACTTCTTCAATTCTTTGAGCCTGCGCTCTTTCGGCTTCCGAGCGGCGCTCGGAGATTACGCGCTCACAGGCGGCGAGAATACCGCGGCTGTAACTCATTTCTTTTTCTTCCTTTCGTAGCGGATATCGTTGTTCATAGCCCGGCGCTCAACCTCGTCAATGTCGTAGGATTTTTCTTTTGCCGTGTCGGGCGATTTTGTTTTGGCTTTTTCCTTTTCTTTATCTTTTCTCGCGTCGGATGCCGCCTTTTTCTGTTCCTCAAGCTGCTTCGGGGTTTTAATTCCGCTTTCGTACCAGTTGACGAGCACCTTGTCCATATAGGGGAAACTCATCTTTGAGGTGTGGTCCGCCATCTCCTCATAGGCGAGGTATATCATATCGGCGCCGAAGCCGAGGGTTTTGCCCCATTTTGTAAGAAAAGCCGTCTGGTTCGCGGTAGGTCTCGGGTTCTGTATGCCCGCGAGGTCGGCGAGGCTTTTCCAGAGTGTGTCGGCGTTTCTCAGCGCGTTTATGCGCTCGTCCGCCTTCTCGATTGTGTCAATTTCATCCTCGCCCCAGTTTCTGCCCACGGTGGCGATGTAGTTGTTGTTTGTTTTGCCGATTGAAACGCAGTAGTCTATAAGCATAAAAATAACTTCAACGGGCAGGCCGTCATAGTCGTGCATCATAAGCAGAACGCACTGCATATCGTAGCCGATTGTTTTGCCGAGCTTTGTCTGCGCCTCGCGGAACATAAAGCTTACCTCGGGCGATTCCTCTATGCGCGCGGCTATTTCGGAAATCGAGGGTTTGGAATACTCCTTCGCGGGCGGTGCGGGTTTTACCGCCGTTTCCTTTTCCGCCTCCTTTTTCTCCGCGGGGGCGGAGTCTTTTTTTGCCGCCGCTGTTTTTTCCGTTTTTACCGCGGGGGCTTCATCTTTTCCGTCACACAGCAGAACACCCGTCAGTACCCAGTACTGCAGGTAATCGAGGGCGTCGTCCTTTTTCATTTTGAGCGCCCTGCACATCTCGTCAATGTCGGGATTGTCGGGGGAGGAGCGCATAATCCAGAGCAGGACCTTGAGCTGATGCTCGTTTGCCAGGCGGATGTGCTTGTCAACTATTGATGAAGGAATCCTGAAAGAGGAATCCATTTCGTTCTGATTAATCTTATACATATAAACACTCCGGTTCATTTATAATGTTATTATACTAAATATTCATATAATTTTAAATATAAATGTCAAAACTGAAACCAATTTCGTCACGCGGAAAAAAACCGCGGCGAAAAACAACAATTTGTTGTGTGCCGCGAAAAATCAACCACAAGACAATCGGCAAAAATCACAAAAATATATAATATGTATCTTAATGATAAAACATACTAAAAACAATAAGGAACCGCAAAAGCGATTCCTTAAGGTTTCTGTTTAGTTCAAAATGAAATCAGACGGCACGTGTGACCTTACCTGAACGAAGGCAGCGTGTGCAGGCGTAAACTCTTCTGGGGGAGCCGTTTACGATGGCTTTAACTCTTTTTACATTGGGTTTCCAAGTTCTGTTGGAACGTCTGTGTGAGTGAGATACCTTGATTCCGAATGACACATCTTTACCGCAAAATTCACATTTTGCCATTATGTCACACCTCCTTTTCGTTTTTCAATAGCAGGAGATATATTAACAGATAAAAAAAGAAAATGCAAGTGTTTTTTAAAATTTTTTTATCCTGAGCCCTCCGCCGGGGAAAACAATCAAAAATTTTTTTGAAAATACTATTGCATTTTTTACAACAATGGTGTATTATACGCAATAGAACATTTGTTTGATAATGATTTTTGGAGGCATATTATGGCAGACAAACAGAAGGCACTCGAAACTGCGTTGCAGCAGATAGAAAAAACCTACGGCAAAGGAACAATCATGCGCCTCGGCGAAAATTCCGCGATGAATGTTGAGGCGATTTCAACGGGTTCGGTCGGGCTCGATGTCGCAACGGGCATCGGCGGTCTTCCCAGAGGCAGAATAGTTGAGATTTACGGCCCCGAATCCTCGGGTAAAACAACCCTCGCCCTTTCGGTCATCGCCCAGGCGCAGAAGGCGGGCGGCGACGCGGCGTTCATCGACGCCGAGCACGCTCTTGACCCTCTCTACGCCTCCAACCTCGGCGTGGATATAGATTCCCTCCTCGTCTCCCAGCCGGACAACGGCGAGCAGGCGCTTGAAATAGCCGAGGCGCTCATCCGCTCGGGCGCTCTCGATGTTGTGGTAATCGACTCCGTGGCCGCCCTTGTTCCCAAGGCGGAAATCGAGGGCGAAATGGGCGATTCCTCCGTAGGCGTTCACGCCCGGCTTATGTCGAAGGCGCTGCGCAAGCTCGCGGGCGCTCTCTCAAAGTCAAATACAATCCTTATATTTATAAACCAGCTTCGTGAAAAGGTCGGCGTCATCTACGGCAATCCCGAGGTCACAACCGGCGGCAGAGCGCTCAAATTCTTCTCGTCAATCCGTATTGACGTGCGCAGAATCGAGAGTCTCAAAGGCACGGGCGGCGAAATCATCGGCAACCGCACCCGCTGCAAGATAGTAAAGAACAAGGTCGCTCCTCCCTTCAAGGAGGCGGAGTTCGACATCCTCTACGGCAAGGGCATTTCCAAATACGGCGAGCTTGTCGATATGGGCGTTAAATTCGGCATTCTTCAGAGAAGCGGCGCCTGGTTCAGCTACGGCGATATGCGCCTCGGTCAGGGCAGGGACAACACAAGGGAACTCTTCGCGAACAATCCCGAGCTTGCCGCCGAGATAGAGGAGAAGATTTTCTCTTCAATCAAAGCCGAACGCGAGGCGAAAATGGCAAAGAAAGCCGAGCCCGAAGCGGAGGCACAGCCCGCCGCGAAGCCCGTTCCCACCACAAGGAATGTCGCAAGGGCGAAACTCGACATTGTTGTTGACGACGACGAATAATAATGAAAATCACTTTTGTTACCGGCGGGAGAGGGAAGGTCACCGTTTTTGCGGACGGTGAAAGAATAGCCCCCGTGGATGAGGAGTTCGCTCTCTCCTGCGGTTATAAAGACGGCGACGAAATTGACGGAGCACAGCTTGCTGCCTTCCTGGAGGCGGTGCGTCTGCGCTCCGCTTTTTTGGGAGCCATGCGCATTCTTTCGGGGCGCGACCACGGCAAAAAGGAACTCGAGAACAAGCTTGTTTCAAAGGGTCACTCCCGCGAGAGCGCCTCAAAAACCTGCGACCTGCTTGAGGAAAAGGGCTATCTTGACGATTCCGCCTACGCCCTCTCGCTGGCAAAACGGCTTTATGAAAGCAAGGGCTTTTCATCGCGGCGCATAAAATCCGAGCTTCTTCAGAAGGGAATTTCAAGAGAAAACGCGGATTACGCCTGCGAAAATATTGACATTGAGCCCGTTTCGCGTATTATAGAATTACTGAATACAAAATTCAGGAACAAGCTCGGCACGGAGAAGGGAAACAAACAGGTGTTCTCAGCCCTTCTGCGTATGGGCTACTCATATTCCGACATACGCTCGGCAATGAATCAGGCGGATATCTCAATCGGGGAGGATTGATTATGCATAAAATTTCAATGATTTCACTCGGCTGCCCCAAAAATCAGGTTGACGCCGAAAGAATGCTCGCGAAACTTGACGCCGCGGGCTATGAAATCGGCGACATCTACGAGGGTGTTGAGGCGGTTATAATCAACACCTGCGGCTTCATTGACGCCGCCAAGGAAGAGGCGATTGAAAACATTCTCGATATGGCGGAACTCAAAAAAGAGGGGCTCGTCGGTAAAATAATTGTCACGGGCTGCCTCGCCCAGCGCCATAAGGAGGAGGTTCTCAGCGAAATTCCCGAAATCGATGCTGTTGTGGGCATAGGCGCGAACGAAAGCATTGCCGATATTGTCGGCTCCCTTCTCGGAGAGGCGGCTGAAGATATGCCCGAAAACGAGGCGGGAGAGGGAAGCGGTGCCTACTGCGCCTTCCCCGATGTAAACGGCTTGCCTCTTACGGGCGAGCGGCTGCTCACAACGCCCGAATACTGGTCCTATCTCAAAATCGCCGACGGCTGCTCAAACCGCTGTTCCTACTGCACAATTCCCTATATCCGCGGCAATTACAGAAGCGTGCCGATGGAAACTCTTATTGAGGAAGCGAAAGCCCTCGCTCAGTCGGGCACAAAGGAGCTTATTCTCATAGCGCAGGACACCACCAACTACGGCATGGACCTTTACGGCGAACTCAAACTGCCCGAACTGCTCAATTCCCTGTGTGAAATAGAGGGCATTGAATGGATAAGAATGCTTTACTGCTACCCCGACAAAATCACCGATGAACTGCTGGATGTTATGGCAAAGCAGCAGAAGGTGTTAAATTATATCGACCTTCCCTTACAGCACGCCGACAACCGCATTTTAAAGGCGATGAACAGGCGCGGCTCGCGTGAGGAATACACAGAGCTTATAGCGAAAATAAGGGGGGTTCTTCCCGACTGCGTAATCCGCACAACCTTCATAACCGGCTTCCCGGGCGAGGGTGAGGAGGAGTTTGAAAACCTCGCTGAATTCGTCAACGAAATCGAGTTTGACCGCCTCGGCTGCTTCGCCTTTTCGCCTCAGGAGGGCACTCCCGCTTTCGATATGGAGGGAGCGGTTGACGAGCAGGTAAAAGCCGACCGCGGCGAAATTATAATGAACGACCAGCTCGAAATAGTCACCCTCAAAAACAGCGAGCGCGTGGGTAAAATCTATCGCGTGCTGGTTGAGGATTACGACCCTTACACCGACAGTTATTCGGGCAGAACCTATATGGACGCCCCCGAGATTGACGGCAAAATCGACTTCACAACGGGCGCGGAATACAAGCCCGGCGATTTCGCGGAAGTTGAGGTAATCGGCGTAAACGATTACGATTTAATCGGCAGAGATATCAAATATCTTTAATGATTAACCAAGATATTATTTTTTAATTAATTATATTGACAAATGCTCCGCCCGTGTTTATAATAAAGCACTGCAATTCAATAATTATGCAATGGTCGGGAAGAGTAGCATTGCAGACGGTCACAAGAGAGGGCGCCGTATTGCTGAGAGGCGCCTTGGCAACAGCTTTGTGAAGTGCGCCCGGCGGCACACGGGGGGAACTGAGTATCTCCGTGCGGCAGGCACCGTTATCGGCCCTATGAGTTATAAATTGGAGTGGAACCGCGTAATTACGCCTCCGGTGCTTTTGCATCGGAGGCTTTTTATTGCAAAATCCCGAAAGAGGTAACAATATGTTCAAACAGTTAAAAGAAGACATCGCCTGCGTAAAATCGCGCGATCCGGCGGCAAGGAGCGTTTTTGAAATTCTTTTCCTTTACCCCGGACTCAAGGCAATCAGAATGCACAGAAAAGCATACTGGTTTTATAACCACGGCTTCTATTTCATCGCAAGGTGGATATCCCAGCGCGCCTCGCGCAGAACGGGCATTGAGATTCACCCCGCCGCGCAGATAGGCAAAAGATTTTTCATCGACCACGGCACGGGCGTTGTCATAGGCGAAACAACAATTATCGGCGACGATGTTACGCTCTATCAGGGCGTCACTCTCGGCGGCACGGGCAAGGATACGGGCAAACGCCACCCGACCATAGGCAACAATGTTATGATTGGCTCGGGCGCGAAGGTGCTCGGCCCTATCACCATAGGCGACAACTGCCGTGTGGGCGCGGGAGCCGTCGTTGTTACGGACATACCCGAAAACAGCACGGCAATAGGCATTCCCGCGAGGGCGGTCAGACGCGACGGAGTAAGGGTTTTCGACTATCTTGACCAGATTCATATCCCCGACCCGATCGCGATTGAGATTTCACGAATAGACAGCGAAATAGACGAACTGAAAAAATCACTGGAGTCAAAGGAGAAGAGCGATGAAAATATTTAACACCCTCACAAGGCAGAAAGAGGAATTCAAGCCCATAACACCCGGCCGGGCGAAAATCTACGCGTGCGGTCCCACGGTCTATAACTTCATCCACATCGGCAACGCGCGCCCCATCTGCGTTTTCGACACCCTGCGCAGATATCTCGAATACAGAGGCTATAAAGTGACATTCGTGCAGAATTTCACCGATGTTGACGACAAAATCATCCGCAAGGCAAACGAAGAGGGCGTCGATTACACCGAAATCACCGAAAAATACATAAAGGAATTCTGGACCGATGTCAAAGGTCTCAATTTCAGGGAGGCGGACATCCACCCGAAGGCGACCGAAAACATTGAGAAGATTATAGAAATAGTTTCGGGCCTTGTCGAGAAGGGCTACGCCTACGAGGTTGACGGCGATGTATATTTCAGCCCCGCTAAGTTTGAGGGCTACGGCAAACTTTCACACCAGCCGCTTGAGGACCTGCAGGCGGGCGCGAGAATTATGGTGGGCGAAGTCAAGCGCGAGCCGATGGATTTCGCTCTCTGGAAGGCGGCGAAGCCCGGCGAGCCCTATTGGGATTCACCCTGGGGCAAGGGCAGACCCGGCTGGCATATCGAGTGCTCCGCTATGGTCAACAGATTCCTCGGCGACACCATCGACATACACTGCGGCGGTCAGGATCTTATTTTTCCCCACCACGAAAACGAGATTGCCCAGAGCGAATGCTACACAGGAAGACCTTTCGCCAATTACTGGATGCACAACGGCTTTATAACGGTTGACAATGTTAAGATGGCGAAAAGCGCGGGCAACTTCTTCACCGTTCGCGATGTTGCCGAAAAATTCGGTTACGAGCCGATACGCCTGCTTATGATTTCAACCCAGTACCGCAGCCCCATTAACTACAGTTTTGACGCCATAGAGCAGTGCAGGGCATCGCTCACACGCCTTTATAACTGCCGCGACGGTCTCGACTTTGAACTCGCGAACGCCCCTCACGGCGAAATAAACGGCGAGCTTGAAAAAGCGCTCAACCTGCGCAGGGAGCAGTTCATTGAAGCGATGGACGACGACCTCAACACCGCCGCCGCGCTCGGCACCGTGTTCGATATGGTAAGGGATATAAACTCCGCCGTTGTAGGCAAGGGCGAAACAGCAGAAACAATCGAGTTAGCCGCGAAGATTTTCGATGAACTGACCGGCGTGCTCGGGCTTGTCTATAACCGTAAGGCGGAAACCCTCGATTCCGACATCGACGCCATGATTGAGGCGCGCGCGAACGCCCGCAAGGAGAAAAACTGGGCGGAGGCGGACCGCATCCGCGACGAGTTAAAGGCGATGGGCATAGTGCTCGAGGACACCCCCCAGGGCGTAAAATGGCACAGGGAATAATAAAATAATTAAATAATAAGAAAATTATAAGGGATTTCGGCAAAAAAACTCTTGCATTGCCGGAATCCCTGTGATATAATTCTACAGCAAAACGCACGCAGTGTTATTTTTAGCGTATGTGCGGCGTGACGAACCGTTGCGCTATCAGGCATTGCGGTGGGGCGGCAGAACCGCCTTAAACAAAAGGAGGAAAAAACAATGTCAGTAGTTTCAATGAAACAGTTACTCGAAGCCGGCGTCCATTTCGGACACCAGACCAGAAGATGGAACCCCAAAATGGCGGAATACATCTTCACTGAGCGCAATGGTATTTATATCATTGACCTTCAGAAAACCGTCAAAAAACTCGAAGAGGCTTATATGTTCATCCGTGACATATCTGCCGAAGGCGGCGAAGTTCTTTTCGTCGGCACAAAGAAACAGGCTCAGGAATCCGTCAAGGAAGAAGCAATCCGCTGCGGTATGCCCTATGTAAATGCACGCTGGCTCGGCGGTATGCTCACAAACTTCAACACCATTCAGCGCAGAGTAAAGAGACTTGCTCAGCTCAAAACAATGGAATCCGACGGAACATTCAACCTTCTTCCCAAAAAGGAAGTCATCAAGCTTCAGCTCGAAATAGAGAAGCTTGAAAAGTTCATGGGCGGTATTACCGAGATGAAGAAGCAGCCCGCCGCAATGTTCATCGTTGACCCCCGCAAGGAAAGAATCGCGGTTCTCGAAGCGAAGAAACTCGGTATCCCCATCGTAGGTATTGTTGACACCAACTGCGACCCCGACGAGGTCGATTATGTAATCCCCGGTAACGACGACGCCATCCGCGCGGTCAAACTTATCGCAGGCGCAATGGCAGACGCTGTTATCGAAGGCAGACAGGGCGAGTCATCCGCTCCCGCGGCAGCAGCCGAGGCAGAGGCGGAAGCTCCCGCAGAAGCAGCAGAGGAGGAATAATAAATGGCATTCACAGCTAAAGACGTTCAGGCTCTCAGAGAAAAGACCAATGTCGGCATGATGGACTGCAAAAAAGCCCTCACGGAAGCCGACGGCGATATGGATAAAGCGATTGAAATTCTCCGCGAAAAAGGTCTCGCTTCGGCAGCCAAAAAGGCAAGCCGTGTTGCGGCTGAAGGCGTAGTTGTCGCTTACACAGACGCAAACGCGTCCGCTCTTGTTGAAGTTAACTGCGAAACCGACTTCGTAGGCAAGAACCCCGAGTTCGTAGCCCTCGCGAAGCAGATCGCGAAGACTGTTGTTGAAAAGAACCCCGCCGATCTCGACGCTCTTAACGCAACAACAATTTCCGACGGCAGCGTATCCGTTGCCGACGCGGTTCAGGAGCTCTTCCTCAAAATCCGCGAGAATATGAAGGTCCGCCGTTTCGTCCGCATCGAGGGCACAGCGGTTTCCTACATCCACGCGGGCGGCTCCGTAGGCGTTCTTGTTGAGTTCGACACCGACGCCGACACAGACTCAGCCGAGTTTATCGAAATGGGCAAGAATATCGCCATGCAGGTAGCGGCTATGAGCCCCGAATACCTCAGCAAAGACGACATCTCAGCTGCAGAGCTTGAGAATATGAAGAAAATCACCGTTGAGAGCGCTCTCAACAAGCCCGATTCCCTTCCCAAGCCCATCCTTATGGATGTTATCTCAAAAACAATTGAGGCAGGCAAGTGGGATCAGAAGGATATCGACGCTTATGAGGCGGAGAAGAACAACAAGTTCCTCTTCAACTTCCTTTCAAAGGAAGCGATTGCCGCTCTTGCGGAAACAGCGGTTGCAGGCAAAGAAGGCTATGCCGCAAACCCGATTTTCGGCAAACTTACAGACGGCAGAATCTCAAAGCAGATTAAAGAAATCTGCCTCCTTGAGCAGGCGTTCGTCCGCTCCGATATCTTCGAAGGCAGCGTAGGCGGCTATGTAGCCAAGGTTGCCAAGGATACCGGCAAGAACATCGCTATCAAGGGCTTCACCCGTTTCGCAAAGGGCGAAGGCATTGAAAAGAAAGCCGACGACTTCGCTTCCGAAGTTGCGGGTATGATCAAATAAGATAATAAAAAAACCGTGGGCTGATGCGTATAAGCATCAGCCCATTTTTTATATATTCCGAATTGCTGCCGTTACAGACTGCCGAGATAAGCGGTGAAGGTTATTTCTTCCGGGGTACTTAACCCGGCTTTGATATATCCCCTGTGCTTTTCGCATATTCCGCGAGCTATGGAAAGCCCCAGCCCGAAGCCGCCGCTCTCCGCGCTCCTTGCTTTGTCGGCGCGGTAGAAACGGTCAAACAGTCTGGGCAGTTCTTCCTCGTCGATGTTTTCGCATCTGTTGGAAACCTCTATAAGCACGCCTTTTTTATGCTTTTTTGCCGAGAAGGTAATATCGCTTCCCTCCGGCGCGTATCTGAGAGCGTTGTCGAGAAGAATCGAAACAAGCTGCCTTACCGAAAACTCATCCCCGCAAAAATCCATACCCTCTTCTATATCAGAGCGCACGGGCTTTTTTTCCGCAAGGTCGGAAAACGAGCCGACCGTCTCGGACAAAACGCCGCTTATATCAAACCTGTTTTTCACAGGCGCGTGCTCCTCGTCCGATTTGGAGAGCGTTACAAGGGAGTTCACAAGGTTTCTGAGCTTTTCAGTCTGTGAAACCGCCTTGTCAATCCATTTCTGTTTGCCGACCTCCATTTCAAGAACGCTCAGACAGGTGTTTATTACCGTTATGGGCGTTTTCAGTTCGTGACCGGCATCGGTTATAAATTGTTTCTGCCTTATGTCGCTTTCAATAACGGGCTTCATAGCCCTGCCTGAAAACAAAACTATAATAAAGCAGATAAGCCCTATGCAGATAACCGTGACCGCCGCGGAAACAGCGGCAAGGTTTCTGATTGAATCCGTTTCTTTGTGGCAGTCAAGAAAAACTGCCGTAAAACCGCCGTCCGACTGTTTCTCAACCTTAAACCTGTAGCCGGAGACGTATCCGTAGCCCTCACCGTGCCGCAGAGCCGCCGCCGCGTATCCGTCAATATCCTCATCCTCAACAGCCGCGATTTTGTCAAGATTATAATCGGTAACACTGCCGTTCTTATCGCAGTTTATAACAAAAAAGCGTGTCTGGAAGGGCGCTTCCTTTTCGAACCGTTTTTCATCCGCGCGCATACCGGGGCGGAACCCGTTCTGTTCGGGGCTGCGGCTTTCTTCAGGCTCCGGCATAGTTCCGCGGTTTTGCAGAATTATATCCGTGGTTTTATTTAAATCCGAGGTGATTCTTATTAAATTTACAATGTTGACTCCGGCGCACAGAAGAATCATTACCGAGGTTACCGCGGCAATGGAAATAAGTATAAACTTTTTTCTTAACCGTTTAATCATTCTCCGCCTCCAGAACATAACCGAGCCCGCGGTTGGCGTGAACCGTGACCTTCGAGCCGATTGACCTGAGCTTTTTCCGCAGGTTGGAAATGTGAACCCACACAACGTTTATTTCGGCGTCCGAGTCCCAGCTCCAGACTTTTTCCATTATTCTGTCGGCTGAAAACACCGTTCCGGGCGAGTGCATAAGCAGCTCGAGAACCTGAAACTCACGCCCGCTGAGTCTGACTGATTTTCCCGTCGAACATTTAAGAATATCGCCTGACGGGTTGAGCGATAAATCGCCGTAAGCCAGAACGGAAGGGCGGTAGTCCTCGCGCCTTCTGAGCATTGCCCGCACACGGCTGAGAAGCTCGTCCGTGTCAAAGGGCTTGGGCAGGTAATCGTCCGCGCCAGTGTCAAAGCCTGTTATCCTGTCATCTTTTTCCGCTTTCGCGGTGAGCATCATAACAGGGGTTTTGCAACCGTCGGAGCGTATGCGGCGAAGCACTTCAATACCGTCCATTTTCGGCATCATAATATCGAGTATAATTGCGTCATAGTCGTCCGCTCCCGCGTATTCGTAGGCGGAAAGCCCGTCGTTGACGGCGTCGACCGTGAACTGATTCTTTTCGAAAAAAGCTGTGAGGACTTCGGCAAGGTCCGGCTCGTCCTCGGCAATAAGCAGTTTCATTTATATCACCACCGCGGTAATTATATTATATTTCGCGGGCAAAATCAATGGTGTGACCGCCGCTTTTATTGAGGTTTAAAGCGCTTCGCCCGTCATATACTTGCTGCAGGTTATGTTGAGATTACCGTTTCTTGTACGGATTTCATCGAGAAATTCCTTGGGCATTTCGGGGCTTTTGAGCGATACGGTGTACTGCAGTTCAAACATTGTTCCCATATTTGTTGTTTTGACCTTTTCAAGTTCGGATTTGTTTGTGTAGCGGGTAAAAAGATCGTCAAAAATCCCGTCGTAATCGAGGTTTTCGGGAATTGTGATTTTGAGGGTGCGCAGGGAATTGTCTCTGTTGCCGAATTTAAGGGCGTTGAGCAGCAGCATGGCGGCTCCGACAATTACAAAGAATACCGCCGCCAGGGTGAGATATCCCATTCCCGTCGCAAGGCCGATTGCCATAGCCAGAAAAATCGCGCCTATTTCCTTTGCCGTACCGGGAGCGGAACGAAAACGCACAAGCGAGAAAGCGCCCGCCACGGCGACTCCCGCGCCTATGTTGCCGTTTACAAGCATAATCACCGTCTGTACCACCGCGGGCAGAAGGGCGAGCGTTACGGCGAAGCTCTGTGAACAGCGGTTTCTGAACATATAAACGGCCGAAGTGAGTATTCCCAGCACAAGCGACACCGCCGAGCACATCATAAAGGTTTTTATTGTTATATCAGAAGTGATTACGGAAGAAAAGTCAAATATTGATTCAAGCACTTAAAAGCATCTCCTTTTTTAAGACCTCGCGGCCGTTTTTCATTATTTTTGTTTTGTAGCAGGTTCCGTATTTTGAAAAGGAAACCGGAGTTATTTCAAGCCCGCTGAGCGCTCTGCACAGCCAAAGCGGGCAGGCGTCGGGTATTTTGATTTCCATAAGAATCAGACCGTTGTCAAGCAGCGGCAGACCGTCATCGCCCTCGCTTAAACTGAGCCGGTCAAGTCTGTAACGGATGTTTGTGTCAAAGGTCACGCGCAGTTCCGGGTCATCCCTTCCCTGAAAGGCCTCGCGGTCGTAGGCGATGAATGCCGCGGGCTCAGAACGGTAAAGGGACTGAAAATATTCAATCTCCCTGCCTATCTGGTTTATTTCCCCGCATTGTTCTCCGTTCTTGAGGAACGCCTGAACACGGCAGTTCTCCATTGAAACCCTTCTTTTGTAAACAACGCCGTCATACTTCTTTTTGAGCTCCACAAACACCCTGTCGTGCCCGCCGGGCACACCGTAGCTTCTCACACGCAGCTTTTCCTTGTAAACCGGTTTTTCGAGCGAAGCCCTGATTAGACTGTAATTATCGGTATCGTAATAAATATTACATAATGTATATTCGGCGTAGTCGTCCGGCTTTATGTGCGGGGCGGCTGTTTTTCTGAACGCCTCATACTGATTTTCTGTCAGAAAGTATTTCTTTTCATACCTTCTGAAACAGGTTCTTATCTGTTGCTGCATCGCGGCGCCTCCTTTCGTCTGACTAAAGTATAAACGCCCTTCTTAAAGAGAACCTAAAGGAAAAAACTTTTTTTCTTTAACTTCTCTTTAGGTTGACGGATTAAAATGCAGACAAATAAAAAACCGGCGGACGCCGGACAAGGAGGTTATATAAATGAAAAGAAAAAACATTGTTGTTGTGTCGGCGGTAATTATCGCGGTTTGCCTGATGCTCACGGGATGCCTTGCGAAAACGGCAACGGAAACAAGCGAAACCGGTTCCGCTTCAGTTCAGACCGCGGTGAGTGAGGCGGATGAAAAAAACGCCGTAAAGATTGCTCTGAAAGGCAATACCGCGGAGATATCGGGTGACGCGGCGGTATATGAGAACGGGAACATTTTAATCGGAAAAGGCGGAACATACTCAATAAGCGGGGAACTGACCGCGGGTAAAATAACCGTTGACGCTTCCGATGAAGATGTAATCCTTATTTTAAACGGCGCTGAAATCACCTCGACCGATTCCGCTGCAATCAATATTGTAAAGGCGGGCAGCGTTATTATAAGTGTAAAAGACGGCACACAGAACTCGCTGACCGACGCCGCTGTTTACGATTTTGACAACGCTTATTCCGACAAGGCGGAGGAGGAGCCGAATGCCTGCGTGTTCTCAAAATGCGATCTCACGGTTACGGGCGGAGGCAAGCTCACCGTGAACGGCAATTATTCAAACGGCATAAAGAGCAAGGACACCCTGACCGTTGAAAAGGCTGATATAACCGTAAACTGCAAAAATAGCGCGCTTACGGGGAATGACGCCGTTAAAGTAAACGGGAGCACCCTTGATTTAACCGCCGGAAGTGACGGTATTCATTCGAACGCCGATGTTGAAATCAATTCAGGCAGTATTACAATCAAAGCGGACGACGACGGTATTCACGCCGACAGCGGCGTTACCGTAAACGGCGGCACAATCGATGTAACCGCCCGCGAGGGTATTGAAGGAACGACCGTAACCGTAAACGACGGCAAAATCAGCATAAACGCCGGCGATGACGGAATCAACGCCGCTCAGAAGACGGAGGGCATAACTCCCGAGGTTGTAATAAACGGCGGCGAAATAAACATTACCATGGGCGCGGGAGATACGGACGCCATAGACGCGAACGGCAACATCACGATTAACGGCGGTAAAATAAACATTACCGGTCAGTCGGGCTTCGATTATGACGGCAAGGCGGAATTAAACGGCGGCGAGGTTTATTTAAACGGCGAAAAGATAACCGAAATCACAAATCAGTTCGGCGCGGGGCAGGGCGGCTTCGGTTTTGCTCCGCAGGGCGGCAGTCCCGGCTTCGGCAGGGGCGGAAACCGCGGCTTCGCTCCGGGGAATGAAAGCTTCCCCGAACCGCCTGAAGCACAGCCCGCGCAGGGCGCCGAGGCACAGAACACGGCGCAGGGCGCCTGATAATTTACGCTGCGTTCAGAAAAGGAACCCCCGGACACATAAAGTGCCCGGGGGCTGATATTTTTATTGTGTGAAGTTATATGCTCAGTATTCCGAAACTCTGAAGTATGCCCGACACGAGAATGGCGAAAATGAAAACGGGGGCAATCCACTTTACCATAGCGATATAGAACTTTTTCATTCCGAAAGGTCCGTTGAGTTCTATTTCGCTTATTACGGCGTCGGGCTTTATCACAAAGCCCACAAGCACGCAGGTAAGCATTCCCACAAGCGGAAGCATTACGCTGTTTGAAACAAAGTCGAGGAAGTCGAGAATATCGAAGCCGAGCAGCGTTACATCGCTCCATATTCCGAAGCCGAGCGAGCAGACCGTTCCGAGCGCGATACCGTAAACGGAAACGGCGAGCGTTGCCGCGGTGCGGCTTATTTTAAACTCGTCGATTATGCCGGCGACTATCGCTTCAAGAATTGACACGGAGCTTGTGAGAGCGGCGAAAAGAACGAGGAAGAAGAACAGGGCGCCGATTACTCTGCCCGCGGGCATTGCCGCGAAAACTTTCGGAAGGGTTATGAACATAAGCGAGGGACCTGATGAGAGGGCCGCCTCATCTCCGCCGGAGAAGCTGAAAACCGCGGGGATTATCATAAGACCGGCGAGCAGGGCTATCGCGGTGTCGAAAATTTCAATTTTATGGGCGGCTCCCGTTATCTTTTCTTCCTTTGAGAAGTAAGAGCCGTAGGTTATCATAATGCCCATGGCGAGCGACATCGAATAGAAAAGCTGACCGAGTGCCGCGAGCACGGTTTTGAAGCTCAGACGGCTGAAATCGGGCAGAAGATAGTAGCGCATTCCCGCCGCGGAGCCGGGTCTTGTAACAACAAACACCGAAAGGGCTATCGTGATTATGAGCAGCAGGGGCATAAGGACTTTGCTCAGGTTCTCAATTCCTCTGTTTACGCCGAAAAGCACCACAAGAACAGTTATGACGAGGAACACGAAGAACCATATAAGAGGATTTGCCGTTGATGATATATAATCGGTGAAATAGGAGTCTGTCGCCGCGTTCTCACCGGTAATCATAACCGTCGTGTATTTTGTCACCCAGCCGCCGATAAGGCAGTAGTAGGGGAAAATCAGCACGGGCACGAAGGTGGCGAGTTTGCCGAGCCACTTCCATTTTTTATTGAGAGCGCCGAAGGCGGAGAGGGGGCTTAACTGAGTTTTGCGCCCTATCGCGATTTCGGTAACCATCAGCACGGAGCCGAAGGTAAGCGCGAGGATGATATAAACAAGCAAAAAAATACCGCCGCCGTGTTTTGCGGCAAGATATGGGAATCTCCACAGGTTTCCGAGCCCGACCGCCGAGCCCGCCGCGGCAAGGATGAATCCCAGTTTGCCGCTGAATGTGTTTCGTTTTTCCAAAATTATACACCGCCTTCAAAATTGTACATTTAATTTATATCATATTCAGAATGATTTTTCAATGCAACTTGTGTTTAATTATTCTTTTACTACGCGCGTTAAATTGTATGTTTTTCCGAAAAGGAAAAGCGGGCGTTTCACGCCCGCGGATTTCACAGGTCAATTTCAACAAAGAATTTTTCAACCATCGCGCACGGGTGATATGAGAGTTTGGATTTGCGAAGCCCTTCATCGCCCGAATCGTCCTCGCGGTTTACATATTTAACCTTTTCGCCCGCATATTTTTCGAGGAACAGATGGGTCAGCACGGGGTAAACGCCGTCAAACGAGGTGTTCGCCTTCTCAATGTGAACGGTCAGCATATCACCGGTTATCTCGCCGCAGGAAAAGCCCGCGACCGCGCCGTCAACCTTGAGAATGCCCGTGAGAAAGCCGTATTTATCGAGGTTTTTAAGCACATCAAGCACGGCCTTTGTCTCTTCACTCGCCTGTTCGCTGTCCTTCGATTCGGCGCGTTTTTCGGCAAGAAGCGCGCAGGCGTCAATATCCTCAGCCGTGATTTCACCGAAGGTGTAACCGGGATAAAGACGGCTGAACTTGTTTATGTGATTTCGCTGTGCCGAGTATTTTTTACCTGTCAGGTTTTTAATCATATCCGCCTCATACAGATAGTCCGCCCACATATCCTCGGCGTAGTATCTGCATTCGGGGTAAACGCTTTTGATTTTTTCAATCATCTCTTTCTCTACGGAATAAAAGTGCATGGGCTTTCCCGTTTCGCGGCAGTGGTTTTCAATTTCGCGCACGGCCTCTTCAAAATACTCCGAGTGGGGCAGCAGAAACGCCTCTTTTCCGCCGTCATACCCGAGCGAGAAAACAAGGGCGTCGCCGCACACGGCATACTTCATATCGTAAAAATCGCGCCACATATAGATTATGCCGGTTGTGTAGTCGCTGGAATGTGACGCGCAGCGATCGAAATATCCGCGCACGGTTTCAATATCTTCAAATGTAACTTTTTTAAAGCTGAGCATAAAATCTCCGTTATTATTTATTCTGTTACGGCAATTTTACCTTTTATTCCGCGCAAGGTCAATAATATAAAACTAAATTAGTCTAAATCAACAAAAAATCTTGAAAGACAATACCTGTTCTGTTATCATATTTATATAAAAGAAAACGGAGGAGAGCAATGAAACTGCCGTATATCTTATCACCACACCTCTCAAGAAAAAGCACCTTTTTCCCTCTTGATTGCAAAGAAGCGCCCGAAGCGCTTTTCACCACTCACGCCGCCGCGCCCGATTTCAAGGATTTTCCTCTTCCTCTGCCCTCAAAAAAGAGCGATTACACCTGCAGCACCGTGACCGATGACGGCGCCGTCTGGACGGGGGCTTCAAACGGAGTAACAAGGGCGTGCCTCAGTGAGAAAAACAAACTTGACAGGGTTATGTTTTTCAGTTTTGAAAGGGATCTGCCCGACAACGATGTCAGGAACATCTGCTCGGACGGCAACTCCGTGTGGGTGCTCACGGCTAAGGGCGTCACACATATAGAACTTATTATGCTCACCGCTGAGGAGAGGGCGGATATTCTGCTTGAGGAGACCCTGAGAATAGTCGACCGCAGGGGAATGGTCAGCCAGAAGCATCTGGCGGAGCGCGGAGACCTTGATTCGTTCCTGCCGCACGGTCACTCCGACAACGACGGCGGCTTTACCGCGGTTTTCGCCTCGGGCGAAATTTTCCGTTACGCCGTGCTCAAAAAAGAAAAAGGCGCCGATCACCCCGATACACTCTCTGCCAAAGAGGTTGCCGTAAGGGCTGTTGAGGCGGTGCTTCTGCTTATGTATATTCACGGCAGGGGCGACGGCTTTGTGGCGAGAACCTATCTCTGCGCCGACGAGCCCGTGCCAGATGACGGTCTGTTTTTCAGAAAACAGGGCGGCAGGGCGACCTGCCTTGAAACAAGCGATTCAAAAGCGAGGGGAATCGTCGGGCTCACGGTTGACGCCTCCTCGCCCGTACCGGAGCGCCTCGCTAAGCTTTACAAAGACCTCGGTTATACCGACGACGACATAATCTACAAAGCCGACACAAGCAGCGACGAAATTACACTCGAGTTTGTAATGATGTGGCTCTGGTGCCGCCTTATGCGCGATGCCGACCCCGAACTTACCTCGCTTGTGATTGAGAGCGCGAAAAATATTGTAAATCACATTATAGACAACAGATTCCGCCTGACCGACGCCACGGGCGAGAGCACAACCTGGGCGAGGTGGTATCCCGAATATTTCGTCACCGAGGACGGCTGGGACGACGCCTGCCTCAATTCCGCCCAGATGCTTATGTATTTAAACGCCGTTATGGATATGACGGGCGAGGAGGGCAGATGGCAGGAGACGAAGGATTATCTGCTCTCGCTCGGTTACGCGGACCTCGGACCGAAGCATTTTGACCGCCATACAGCCGTGTGCGACGCGGGGGATGAGGATTTCATTGAAAACATAATGTACGGCGACCATATGCTCGCGACCGCCGCCTTTTATATCCTCTGCCGCACCGAAAAGGATGAAAACCTGCTTTCAACATACCGCAAGGCGTTTTCCACCTGGCGCTTCTCGATTGCGCGCGAGTTCAACCCCACCTACGATTTTCCGTATCTCGCCGCCTGCCCCGGTGAGGAACTCGATATGGAGCGCATAGCCGTATATTTTGAGCGCTCGAATATCAGCCGCCTCGCGAGCGAGGTGAGCCTTGTGGGCAGGCACGATGTGCCCGTCAAAAAGTACCGCGCTGGCTATAAGGAGAGCGGATATGTTCTGCCGCCCGATGAGAGATTTATTTCAAAGGTTGACCGCAATCCGCTTCAGTACAAAAACGAGGACAGCAGCGGAGCAATGTGCGTTGAAAGCTGTTACTACTACACGCTTGCCTACTGGATGGGCAGATTCTACGGCTTTATAGAATGAGGTGAAACTTATGAAAAGAAACATTCACTTGATAGGCAACGCCCATCTTGACCCCATCTGGCTCTGGCGCTGGCAGGAGGGCTGCGGAGAGGTTCTTCAGACCTTCCGCTCCGCCGTTGACCGCCTCAATGAGTATGACGATTTTATATTCACCTGTTCGTCTGCCGCCTATTACAAATGGGTTGAGGACACCGACCCCGCCCTGTTCGCTCAGATAAAGGAACTTGTTAAAGCCGGCAGATGGGTGCCCGTCAACGGCTGGTGGATTCAGCCGGACTGCAATATGCCCTCGGGCGAGAGCTTTGCCCGCCAGGCGCTCTACAGCCAGCTTTACTATTACGAAAAATTCGGCAGAATCTGCAAAACGGGCTACAATGTGGATTCCTTCGGCCACAGCAGAATGCTTCCGCAGTTAATAAGAAAAAGCGGAATGAAATACTATGTGATGATGCGCCCCGACCTCACCGAGAACCCGTCTGTTCCCTCGCCTCTCTTCTGGTGGCATTCGCCCGACGGCTCAAACGTGCTTACATATCGCATACCTAACGGCTATGCCCGCGACGGCGTAAAAAGCATTGACGAAGCGGTTGAATTTATGGAAGATACCGCTTTGAAATGCGGGTCGGATGTTATGCTGTTTTACGGCGTGGGCAACCACGGCGGCGGCCCCACCAAGGGCGATATAGAGCATCTCATCTCGTTGAAGGAAAAAGACGGCGACACGGGAATAAAATTCTCGTCACCCGATGAATACTTTGAAACTCTTGTAAGAAGCGGAATTGACGCCCCCGTATGGGAGGACGATCTCCAGCACCATGCGAGCGGATGTTATTCGGCAACCTCGCTTGTAAAGGGCTTGAACCGCAAGGCGGAGGCGTGGCTTCAGAGCGCGGAAAAATGGAACACCGTTGTTTCAAAACTCTTTGACCGCCCCGCCAGAACCGCGGAATTTGCGGACGCCTGGCGCAAGGTCTGCTTTAACCAGTTCCACGACATTCTCTGCGGCTGCTCGATTATGGAGGCGTATGACGATGTGCGCGACAGCGAGGGCTACGCCATGACCGTTGCCGCCGAGGCGGAAAACAACGCCTTCCTCACAATAGCGGGCAGAATCGACACCTGGCTCGACGGAGTGTCGGACACTGTGACCTGCCGTGAACGCCACCATTTCCACAACGAAAAATATCCCCGTCCCGTGGTGGTTTTCAACCACAATTCATTCGACGCCGAAGTGCCCGTGCGCACATATCACCCCTCGTCGAAGGTGGTAAACAGCAAGAACGAGGAGGTGCTTTTCCAGAATGTGCGCTCCTCACGATCAAACGATTCTCACAAGGATACCGTGTTTATCGCGAAGGTGCCCGCTCTCGGCTATTCTCTCTACTGGCTTTACTGGTGTACCGATGATTCCGCCGACGAGCCGACAATCGACAGCGATGTTTTTGCAAGCGACGGCGGTGAAATAACCATAGGCAACGGAAAACTTACGGTAAAATTCAGCAAATCAAACGGCGCCGTATCGTCAATCAAATCGGCTGACGGTCGTGAGTTTTCGGGCGCAGACAACTTCTGCCTGCCCACGGTTTACAACAACGAAAAGCCCGACACCTGGGCGCACGGCATTTTCAAGTTCGATGAAAAACTCGGCGATATGAACTTAAAGTCAATCGAACTCGTTGAAAGCGGAAAACTCAGGAGTGTAGTCAGAACAAAGCACACTTACGGCAACTCGATTATCACTCAGGATTTCATTCTCTCGGCGGGAATGGATTATATCCGCGTGAAGGCGAAGGCAATCTGGCAGGAGCCGCTGACAATTCTCAAAATACCGTTTCCCGTAAAAGGAACAGACTGTATCTCAACCTACGAAGTGCCCGCGGGGTTCATAAAACGCCCCTGCAACGGCGAGGAGGAGCCCGCTCTCAAATGGGCGGATATTTCGCTTGATGACAACGGCAGATACGGCGTAACCGTTTTGACCGACTCAAAATACAGTTATTCCTGCCCCGAAAACGAGTTACGGCTCACGGCGATCCGCAATTCTATTTTCGCCGACCACTATTCAAACCGTCCGCCCGCCGATTTCAACTACTGCGACGAGGGCGTTCAGCGCTTTGAATACGCAGTTTGCCCGCACACGGGGGATGTCGATGTCTGCCGCGCGGTCAGACTCGGCGAACTGTTCCTCAACAGACCCGTCGCCGTGCCCTGCGGTTACCAGAAGGGCAGCCTGCCTCCCGGGATGAGTTTTATCACGGTCGATGTGCCGGATGTTCTCGTTACAGCGGTCAAGTTCTGCGAGGACGGTTCGGGCGACGCCGTTATCCGCGCGCGTGAGACCTCGGGCAAAGCCGTGCGCGCGATGATAAAATGCGATATGCTCGAAGCGGCGTTTTACAGCGATTATTACCCGCTCGAAATCAAAACTTTCCGCGTTGACAAAGACGGCTATGTAACCGAGACGGATTTCCTCGAGGACATTCCCGCAAACGCATAAAAATCTCATATTATTTATAAATATACTATTGCAATAATTAAAGATATATGCTATAATCCATATAATAAATCTTTAAGCGGATCCCGTGAGGTCGGCAAGATTGAGCGATAGTATTATGAGTGTACTGTGCCTTGCCGCGTCATACGGCAAGGCATTTTTCAAAAAAGGAGGCAGGTTATGTCAGGCGCAATCAGAAATCCGGAAAACCGCAAAGACGCATTTCTTGCTTCTCCCGCCTCAAAAATGATTTCCGATGAAATTATCTCCCGTGTTGTTACGGGTGAATATATTGTCTTTACCGGCTTTTGCGATGTGCATGTGCATTTTCGTGAGCCGGGTTTTTCTTATAAAGAGACAATTTATTCCGGCTCCCGCGCGGCGGCTTCGGGCGGATATACGGCGGTTTGCACAATGCCGAACTTAAACCCCGTGCCCGACAGCGTTGAGCATATTAAAGAACAGCTTGATATTATTGAAAGAGACGCCGCCGTAAATGTTCTTCCCTACGCCGCCATAACCGTCGGCGAAAAAGGTGAAGAACTGGTTGATATCGAAGCCCTCGCCCCGTACGCCGTCGCTTTTTCCGATGACGGCAGAGGAGTACAGAGTGAGGAAATGATGCGCTCGGCAATGCTGCGGGCAAAGGCGGCGGGCAAAATGATTGTTGCCCACTGCGAGGTAAACTCCCTTTTAAACGGCGGATATATCCACGACGGCGCCTATGCCGAAGCGCACGGTCACAGGGGAATATGCAGCGAGAGCGAATGGGCGCAGATTGAAAGGGATGTGCGCCTCTCGGAGGAGACGGGCTGCGCCTACCATGTCTGCCACATATCCTGCAAAGAGAGCGTGGATATAATCCGTAAGGCGAAGGCGAGGGGAGTGAATGTAACCTGCGAAACAGCTCCCCACTACCTGACTCTCGACGACTCCTGCCTTAAAGAGGAGGGCAGGTTCAAAATGAATCCTCCCTTGCGCTCAGGCGAAGACAGGCAGGCGCTTATTGAAGGAGTGCTCGACGGCACAATAGACGCTATAGCCACCGACCACGCTCCCCACAGCGCTCAGGAAAAATCGAGGGGACTCGAAAAGAGTCTTTTCGGAATAACGGGCATAGAAATCGCCTTCCCGGTGCTTTACACAAAACTCGTAAAAACGGGAATCATCCCGCTTGAAACAATAATAAAATGCTTAACTGAAAACCCTCGCGGGCGTTTCGGCATTGACGGCAGTGATGACTTCTGCGTGTGGGATCCCGGCGCCTCGTTCACGGTAAACCCGGCGGACTTCATTTCGAAGGGTAAGTCAACGCCGTTTGAGGGCGAAGAACTCTTCGGAAGATGCGTTCTCACGGTCTGCGGCGGCAAGGTTGTTTATAAATAATTTTCATATATTTCGGAGGCAGTTATGGCAAAAAGAACAGATGTAAAAAAAGTGCTTATCATCGGCTCGGGTCCGATAGTCATCGGCCAGGCGGCGGAGTTTGACTACGCCGGAACACAGGCGTGCCTCGCCTTAAAAGAGGAGGGTTACAAGGTCATCCTCGTAAACTCCAACCCGGCTACTATCATGACCGACACCACCATAGCCGACAAGGTCTATATGGAGCCGCTTACGGTCGAATACATAGCAAAGATTCTCCGCTATGAGCGCCCGGACGCCATTGTTCCCGGCATAGGCGGTCAGACAGGTCTTAACATAGCCGTTGAACTCGAAAGAAAGGGCATACTCAAGGAATGCGGAGTCGAGCTTCTCGGCACGCCCTCCCGCTCAATTGAAAGGGCGGAGGACCGCGAACTGTTCAAGGAGATGTGCACAAGCATCGGCGAGCCCGTAATCCCCTCGGAAATAACCTACAGTCTTGACGAGGCGAAAGAGGCGGCAAAAAGAATCGGTTATCCCGTTGTTCTGCGCCCGGCGTTCACACTCGGCGGCACCGGCGGCGGCTTTGCCGACAACGAGGAGGAACTTACAGAGGTGGGCGTAAACGCCTTCCGCTTATCTCCCGTTCATCAGGTGCTCATTGAAAAGAGCGTCAAGGGCTATAAAGAAATAGAGTTCGAGGTTATGCGCGATTCAAACGACCACGCCATAACAATCTGCGGTATGGAAAACGTTGACCCCGTCGGCGTTCATACGGGCGATTCCATAGTTGTAGCCCCCATTCTCTCACTCAACGATCACGACCTGAAAATGCTGAACGACAGCGCCATAAAAATCATCAAGGAGCTGGGCGTTGAAGGCGGCTGCAATGTGCAGTTCGCGTTAAATCCCAATTCCAGCGAGTATTTCCTTATCGAAGTAAACCCCAGAGTTTCCCGCTCCTCCGCCCTCGCTTCCAAGGCGAGCGGCTACCCCATAGCGAGAGTCACCGCCAAAATCGCTCTCGGTATGGCGCTCGAGGATATCCCCGTTGCGGGCGGCACGGCGGCAATCGAGCCCTCGCTCGACTATATAGTCGCCAAATTTCCGCGATTCCCGTTTGACAAGTTCTCAACCGCTCCCAACATTCTGGGAACCCAGATGAAGGCGACAGGCGAGGTTATGGGCATCGGCTCCTCACTCGAGGAATGTATGCTCAAATCCGTGCGCTCGCTCGAAACGGGCGTGTGCCATTTCTACCTTCCCAAATTCGATTCCTACACAGACGCCGAACTGTTTGAATACATAAGCAAATTCAGGGATGACAATATCTTCGCAATAACCGAGCTTATCCGCAGGGGCGCGAGCATGGAAAAACTCCACGAGGTAACAATGATTACCGAAATGTTCCTCGAGTGCATAAAGCGCATTGTCGATATGGAGTACATCCTCAAGGATAAAACCGGCGACGAGCGTGTGCTGCGCGCCGCCAAAACAATGGGCTTTTCCGACAAATACATCGCCTCCCTCTGGGGCGTTGACGAGGTGGAAATCTACAACCGCCGCAAGTCGCTCGGCATAGTTCCCATTTTCAGAATGGTGGACACCCTCCACACCGGCAAATACATCGCCTATCTCTATTCATCCTACAGCGGCGAGAATATGTCGCGCCTTACCGACAAGCGCAAAATAGTCGTGCTCGGCGCAGGCCCGATAAGAATCGGTCAGGGCGTTGAATTCGACTATTCAACGGTTCACGCCGTGCAGACAATCAAGCGCGCGGGCTATGAGGCGATAATCATAAACAACAACCCCGAAACCGTCTCCACCGACTATACCACTGCCGACAAACTCTATTTCGAGCCCCTCACTCCCGAGGATGTAATGGCGATAATCGATTTTGAACAGCCCGAGGGCGTTATCGCCTCCCTCGGCGGTCAGACGGCTATAAACCTTGCCGAGCCGCTTATGAAGAGGGGAGTCAAAATAATCGGAACGGACTGCGACGCCATTGAGCGCGCGGAAAACCGCGACGCCTTTGAGCACCTGCTCATAGACCTCAACATACCCCAGCCCAAGGGCTGCGCCGTAACTAATATTGAGGACGGCGTAAAGGCGGCTGAGGATATCGGCTATCCCGTACTTGTGCGCCCCTCGTTCGTGCTCGGCGGCAGGGCTATGCAGGTGGTAGCCAACGAGCAGCAGTTAAGGCAGTATCTCAGAAGCGCCGTAGCGATTGACGAGGACAAGCCCGTGCTTGTTGACAAATACATAAGAGGCAAAGAGGTTGAGGTTGACGCCATCTGCGACGGCAGAAATATATTTGTGCCCGGCATTATGGAACTCGTTGAGCGCACAGGCGTTCACTCGGGCGACTCAATAAGCGTCTATCCCACCTTCAGCATCTCCGACAAGGTAAAGGGCACAATCCTCCAGTACGCAAAAAAACTCGGTCTCGGCATAGGTATAATCGGTCTTTACAACATCCAGTTTATCGTTGACCAGAACGACAATGTCTTCATTATCGAGGTCAATCCCCGCTCTTCGAGAACCGTTCCCTTCCTTTCAAAATCAACGGGCTACTCGCTCGCGGATATAGCGACCGATGTAATTCTCGGCAAATCCCTGCGCGAACAGGGCATTTTCGACATCTATCCCAAGGAGAAGGAGCGCCACTATGTAAAGGTGCCCGTGTTCTCCTTCAACAAAATAAAAGGTCTCGACGCCTACCTCTCACCCGAAATGAAATCGACGGGCGAGGCAATCGGCTATGATGACAAACTCAACAGGGCGCTGTTCAAGGCGCTTCAGGCGTCGGGCATTCAACTCGCCACAAGCGGTGTGGTGTTCGCGGCAATAGCCAATGAGGATAAAGAGGAGGCGCTTCCCCTCATCCGCCGCCTCTATAATCTCGGCTTCAACATTCAGGCAACCGAAGGCACCGCGGAATTCTTCAAGGAGAACGGAATCCGCACCCATGTGCTCGAAAAAATCAGCGACGGCAGCGACGAGATTCCCGAGGCGCTTCGCGAGGGCAAGATTGCCTATGTCATCAACACAAAGGCGATAGAATCCTCCGACCCCAACTCCGACGGCTTCAAAATCAGATGCCTCGCCGCAGAGAACAATGTGGCTATGTTCACCTCTCTCGACACGGTCAAGGTTCTTATCGACGTGCTTGAGGAAATTACAATCACAGTTTCAACAATAGATTCCTGAGGTAAATATGAAACAGAGCATTTTTACCGTTGTTTCAAATGAAGCAATCGCGAAAAACATCTATAAAATCGTTATGTCGGGCGATACATCGGAAATAACCGCGCCCGGTCAGTTCGTAAACATTCTCGTTGACTCCTGCTTTCTGAGAAGACCGATTTCCGTCTGCGACTGCGAGGGCGATACGCTCACCCTCATTTACAAGGTTGTAGGCAGAGGGACTGAGATTCTCAGCGGGATGTCCGCGGGGAAGAAACTCGATGTTCTCACGGGCCTCGGCAACGGCTACGATCTGTCAACGAGCGGCGAAAACCCCGTTCTGCTCGGCGGGGGAGTCGGCGTGCCCCCTCTCTATTTGCTCGCGAAGGAACTTATCGCGCAGGGCAAAAAGGTGAGCGTCGTGCTCGGCTTCAACACCGCCGATGAAGTTTTTTACGCAAATGAGTTTGCCGCTCTCGGAGCGGATGTTACCGTAACAACGGCGGACGGTTCCCTCGGCGTAAAGGGCTTTGTAACCGACGCCTTGCCCGAAAACTATTCTTACTTTTACACCTGCGGTCCCGAGCCGATGCTCAGAGCCGTTTACAAAAAAACAGCCACATCCGGTCAGATGAGCTTTGAGGAGCGTATGGGCTGCGGCTTCGGCGCGTGTATGGGCTGCTCGTGCAAAACCGTTACGGGTTATAAACGCATCTGCAAGGACGGTCCCGTGCTCAGGAAGGAGGAAATACTGTGGGAAGATTAAGCGTTGACCTCTGCGGCATCACCCTTGACAACCCCGTTATTCCCGCCTCGGGCACTTTCGGTTTCGGCTGTGAATTCGCCGAAATCTACGATATAAACATTCTCGGTTCTTTCTCTTTCAAGGGCACAACAAAAGAGGCGAGGTTCGGCAATCCCACCCCGAGAATAGCAGAATGCACCTCCGGTATGATAAACGCCGTGGGGCTTCAGAACCCCGGCATTGACAAAGTTATAAGCGAGGAACTGCCGAAACTCAGAAAATGCTTTCACAAGCCCGTGATGGCTAATATAGGCGGCTTCTCGGTTGAGGAGTATGTTGAAAACGTCTCAAAAATAAGTGAGGAGGAGCAGGTCGGCTGGATTGAACTCAATGTAAGCTGCCCCAATGTCCACTCGGGCGGAGTCAATTTCGGCACAAACGCGAAATCAGCCTCCGAGGTTGTAAAAGCGGTCAAAGCCGTTTCGAAAAAGCCCGTTATAGTAAAACTCACGCCCAATGTCACCGATATCGCGGAAATAGCGAAGGCGTGCGAGGCGCAGGGCGCGGACGGCATTAGTCTTATAAACACCCTTCTCGGAATGCGCATTGACCTTAAAACGAAGAAGCCCGTAATAGCCAACACGATGGGCGGCTTCTCGGGCCCCGCTATATTCCCCGTGGCGCTTCGTATGGTATGGCAGGTTTCGTCCGCCGTGAGTATTCCCGTTGTGGGAATGGGAGGAGTATCGTGTGCGCGGGATGTTATTGAAATGATGCTCGCGGGCGCGACCGCCGTTGAGGTGGGCACCGCGAATCTCATCAATCCCAAAGCGTGCCTTGACATAATCAACGACCTTCCGTCGGTTATGGATAAATACGGAATTGAAAATCTCAGTGATATAATCGGAGGAGCAAAGTAATGGGCAGAGATGTAATAATCGCCTGCGATTTCGCGGGCGCGGAGGAGACCTTCCGCTTTCTCGACAAATTCGAGGGCAAAAAGCCGTTTGTAAAAATCGGAATGGAACTCTACTACGCCGAAGGTCCCTCAATAGTGCGTGAAATAAAAAGGAGAGGGCACAAAATTTTCCTCGACTTAAAACTTCACGACATTCCCAACACCGTTAAAAAATCGATGGCGGTACTCTCACGCCTCGATGTCGATATATGCAATCTTCACGCCTCGGGCACGGTTAAAATGATGCAGGCGGCGCTCGAGGGGCTTACGCGCCCGGACGGCACAAGACCGCTCCTCATAGCCGTAACCCAGCTCACATCAACCGACCAGCAGGCAATGGAAAACGACCTGCTCATAAAAGAGCCCATCGACAAGGTTGTAATGCACTATGCCCTCAACGCCAAAAACGCGGGGCTGGACGGAGTTGTGTGCTCGCCCCTTGAGGCGGCGAAGGTTCACGAAACCTGCGGAAAGGACTTTTTAACCGTCACTCCGGGCGTGCGGTTCGCGGACGGCGACATCGGCGACCAGAAGCGTGTTATGACTCCCGCGCAGGCAAAGGAAATCGGTTCGGATTACATAGTCGTCGGCAGACCGATTACAGCCGCGGATGACCCCGTTGCGGCTTATGAGCGCTGCCTTGACGAATTTGTCGGATAAAGGAGAAGGACAATGGAAACAAAAAAACTCATAGCGAAAGATCTGCTTTCAATCAGAGCGGTTTTCTTCCGCCCCGAAGAGCCCTTTACCTGGGCGAGCGGAATCAAAAGCCCCGTCTATTGCGACAACCGCCTGACTCTCACGGCTCCCGAAGTGAGAAACGATGTTGAAAACGCGCTTGCCGAAACAATCAAAGCGGAGTACCCCGGCGCCGAGGTGCTTATGGGCACTTCCACAGCGGGCATCGCCCACGCCGCCATAACAGCCCACATATTGGGTATGCCTATGGGTTATGTGCGCTCGGGCGCGAAGGACCACGGCAGGCAGAATCAGATTGAGGGAAAACTCGAGCCGGGTGCGAAGGTTGTTGTTGTGGAGGACCTTATCTCCACGGGCGGCAGCGTTATTGAGGTTGTTAATGTGCTTCGCGAAGCGGGCGCGGATGTGCTCGGAATTGTGAGCATTTTCACCTACGGAATGCAGAAGGGTCTCGACCGCCTGAAGGAAGCCGATGTCAGAAATGTCTCGCTGACGGATTTTGACACCATAGCGCAGGTCGCCGCCGACACGGGTTACATCAAACCCGAGGATGTGGCGAAGCTTATTAAATTCAGGAACAATCCTTCGGATGAAAGCTGGATAACATTATGAGAAGTCTTATTGATATAAGGGATTTGACGGTTGACGAACTCTACGATCTCGTCAATACCGCCTGCGATATTATTGACAACCCCGCCAAATACAGCGAAAGCTGCCGCGGCAAAAAACTCGCCACTCTCTTCTTTGAACCGTCAACAAGAACCCGTCTGAGTTTTGAGGCGGCGATGTATGAACTCGGCGGCAACGTGCTCTCCGTCTCAAGCGGCTCGTCGTCCTCGGCGGCTAAGGGCGAGAGCATTGCAGACACCGCCAAAACCGTTTCCTGCTACGCGGATATAATCGCGATGCGCCACCCCAAGGAGGGCGCTCCGTTCGTTGCCGCGCAGAACGCCACCATTCCCGTTATCAACGCGGGCGACGGCGGCCACAACCACCCGACCCAGACCCTTGCCGACCTGCTTACAATCTACCGCGAAAAGGGCAGGTTTGACAATCTTACAATCGGCTTCTGCGGCGACCTCAAATTCGGCAGAACGGTTCACTCCCTCATTTCGGCAATGTCGAGATACACGGGCATAAAAATCGTGCTCATATCTCCGCTTGAACTCAAACTTCCGAGTTATGTCAAAAAGGATGTCTTAAAGAAAAACGGCATTCCCTACACGCAGACCACCGACCTGCTTTCGGTTATGCCGGAACTCGATATCCTCTATATGACCCGTGTTCAGCGCGAGCGCTTCTTCAATGAGGAGGATTATTTACGCCTTAAGGACAGCTACATTCTCGATATGAAAAAACTTGAAACGGCGAAGAAGGATCTCTGCATTATGCACCCGCTCCCGAGAGTGAACGAGATAAGCGTGGCTGTTGACGACGACCCGAGAGCGTGCTATTTCAAGCAGGTTTTAAACGGCAAATATATGCGCATGGCGCTCATTCTCAAATTACTTGAGGAGGCAGGCAGATGAACGTTGACTCAATCCAGAACGGAATAGTTATTGACCATATTTCAGCGGGCAGCGGAATGAAACTCTACGACCTGCTTGACCTTGACAATCTCGATTGCAGCGTGGCTATAATCAAAAATGTGCAGAGCCGCAAAATGGGCAAGAAGGACATTATCAAGATTGACGCCGATATTGAAGTGAACCTCGACGCCATCGGCTATGTTGACCCCGAGGCAACGGTAAACATTATAAAGGACGGCGAACTTGTTGCGAAGAAGGTAATAGGCACTCCCGAAATACTTACCAATGTTCTCAAGTGCAAAAACCCCCGATGCATAACCTCCTGCGAGCAGGAACTCGACCACATTTTCAAACTCACCGACAAAAGCGCGAAGATGTACCGCTGCATCTACTGCGAAACCAAAGCGAAATAATATTAAAAAAACAATCCCGCAGTTATCAAAACTGCGGGAGTTTTTTGCCTATTCTTTAATTGTTTTCCATTCCTCTATCAGTTTTTCCACCGAATACGCCGCGTTCGCGGGGGAGGTTGACGGCAGACAAATTGCCTCTTTGCCCGTCTTTGAAAGAAGATATTTGTTGTAATAAGCGTGAGCGGTTCTGCCGTTTGTGAATATCTTTTTTATTTTCGCTTTGCCGAGAATCACACTCAGATCGTTCGGTTTTACGTTTTTAATTGAGGAGTCGGCGCTGCCCTCAATTTCACATTCGGCTATTACATCCCACACGGCAATATGATTGCTTAGGAGGAACGCCTTTTTTTCTTCAACGCTCTTCGGTGTCTCACAGCCGAAAACAGCCGCCGTAACACGCCAGAACCTGTTCTGCCTGTGGCCGTAGAAAAACTCCGCCTCCCTCGATTTGACTGACGGAAAACTGCCGAGGATAAGTATTTCGCTGTTTTTGTCAAACACGGGAGGAATGTTGTGAATAACCATTATAAAACACTTCCCGTTATCCTGTAAAAATCGCGCTTTCGCCCGAAGGCGAGGCGCCGCGCCCATTTTGAGTCAAAGCCCTTTACAAACTCGTTGTCGAGCATCTCGACACTTTCAACAATGAGACCGTGTTTTTTGAGAACTTCCCTGTATTCGCCGTTAAAATAATCAATGCTCAGCTCGGGCATTGCCCGCGTCTCTATTGTATTCTCCTCATATGCGGGGCTGTAGGTTGTTATAAACTCGAATTTTCCGCCGCTTTTTGCCGTCTCTGCTACGGCGTCAATGAATTCGTCAATCGGCTTTACAACGCCCTCAAGCAGTATTCCCCAGGGGAAAAGCACCGTCACCGTGTCGGCGATTCTGTGAAGCTCGGGGGGCATATTCTCCGCGGCAGCCACAGCGAGAACAACATTTTTGAGTCCGCCTTTTTCGGGCTTTTTGTTGAGCTTTACGGCAATTTCCTCCATATTGTCTTTAACGGGGTCTATGCCGATAAAGAATGTGCCCGGCTCCGCCTTTGCCTTGCGGTAGATGTTGCGGCCGTCGCCCGTGCCTATATCGACGCATATTTTATCAAAGCCCGCAACAATATTTTCAAGTTGCAGGCTGTCGATGTTTATTAAGTTTTTGCCGTCCAGTATATTCATTGCGCTGTTTCCGCCTGTGTCGCTGATGTTGCGGCGGTAACGGGCGGAATAAATCCCGCCGCCTCAGGGAAGGTCACCTCAACATCAAACAGGGAGTTGTCGCCGTTCAGAATGTTTATTCTCTGCGCGTTTACCGTAATCGTGTCGCCGGGCTCAAAGCCGGAAAGCATACCGATAATATCCTCAACGCTCAGCACCTTTTCACCGTTTATACCCCTTATAATGTCGCCGATGCTGAATTCGGTGATGTCGAGAGGGCTGTTTTTCTGCATCTTCGAAACATAGATGCCGTAGCATTCGTCAACCGTGCCGTCGTCGAGAAATCTCCGTATTCCCGTGGCTTTGAGCACATTCTCATCAATAGTTGTGCCTATCGTCACCCCGAGCGATACCTTCGGCGCGGGCAGAGTGGTCTCAGCCGTTGTCTGCTCCGTTACCGGGGCGGTGGTTTCGGCTGAGCCGTTACCTTTCGCGCAGCCCGTAAGGCACAGGGCCAGGAATAATGAAACCGTTAATAATACAAGTGCTTTTTTCATAAAAATCCTCAGTTCTGAAGCGTAGTCTCAGTTTCAACGGGAGCGGTGCCGAGAGTGCTTATGTCGGATATGAGCAGGCTTTCGAAAATCGCGCTGTCCGCCGTGTAGATAAGCTTGCTACCATCGATGCAGACGTAGTAATAGTTGTTGCCGTCGAGATTGCCGATGTTGAGCACAAAGTCCTCTTCAGACGCGCCTTCCGTGTCCTCACTCTGATATGTGCAGGAGTATGTAAGCGTGCAGGAGGGCGTGTCGAGCCCGTATTCCTTGTAGTTGCCCTTGTAATCGACGCATCTTGTAAACTTTATATCATTTGACGAAAGTCTTATATCCTGCGCTTTCCGGGTGTCGATTGTAACCTTTTCTTTGCCGTCGTCCGCCGTCAGAACACCGTCTTTTGAAGTTATTGTTATGTCGGTTTCGGGTGTTCTGATATTGATTGTGTCAAAGGCGGAAAGGTCGTTTATCTCCTCGAACTCAACAAGGTCGAGCGGGTCGGAGGGGAAAGCCTCCGCAACGCTTTTGTCAACAAGATAAACCGTGCCGGGCTTCTGTGTGGACATAAAGTAGTAGGCTGTGGAGTTGACATCCATGCAGCCGAACAGATAATCGATTTCGCTTGCGTCATCAAGCGTGACGGTGACTTTGAGCGTAGGTTTGTCAAGGTCGTATTGCGAAAGGTCCGAAACGTTTTCGGCTATTATCCGGGTTGACGTTACCGTTTTCAGGGTGTCAACAAGCTTTGTGCATAATTCGCCGTCAAGGGGAAGGCCGGGGTCGGCGGAATATGTGAAATCAACAGAGCCCGCGCGCTCTATTTCGTGCGTGACGCCGTCTTTTTCCCAGCGGATTTTCTTTATGCCCTCGCCCTGTTCGCCGCCCGCGGAAACCGCCGTTACGGCGAGCGTTATTTCGCCGGGGCTCTCCTCATCCTTTTTTGCCAGCCGGTTTACGGCCACAAGGGCGGCAACCGCGCCGAGCAAAAGAACGGCGAGGATAATCAGTTTTACGGATTTTTTCATTATCGTTTTTTCCTTATGATTATAACCGCGATTCCCGCGAGAAGCAGGATACCGGGAACAACAAACACAAACAGCGTTCTGTAAAGCGTCGCGCCCGAATCGGTTATTGTGAAGGGCTCATAGTTGAATGATTTTGAGGGAATGCTTACGGAATCCCTTACATCGCACAGCCAGCCGAACGACTTTACAAAGAGCATAAGATCCGTGTCGGAGGTGTAATTGTTTGTTTCATCGTCAATGAAGGTGGAACTTGAATAATAGACCGCCTTGCCGTCGTTGCAGTAAATCTGCGCGCCTATGCCGAAGCCGAGATCCTTCTTTATGTCGCCCTCCTGATATTCGAGGGTCTCCCTGTCCGCTATGTTTACGGCGGAGAAAGCCTCCGATGTGGTCTGAAGGAAGGGGGTTACCGAAACATTCTCCGACAGGTCGTCAACAAGCAGGAAGCCCTGCGAATCGGGGAAGAGCACAAGGTAGTTGCCGAATTCAGATGTGATTTCGGCGTCGCTCATAACGGGAATAATCGCGGTCTGGTCCATATAGGCGAAGTAGTGGTCGGCGTCCGTCTCAACGAGCGTGCCCTCAACGGGCTTTACGCCCATAATAGCGAGCAGTGTGCAGAGGTTCGGGAACTTCTTTTCCGTCACATTGTCCGTGGCAACAAAGAGTTTGCCGCCGCCCGTGATGTAGTTGCTGAGTACCTTTGTTTCCTCGGCGTTCAAGTCGGTTTTCGGGGAGATAATCGCAACGGCTTCGGTGTCCTCCGGAACGGTGCCCGTAGTTGAAAGGTTCATTGTCGCCGTTTCGAAATTCGCTGTTTTCAGCGCGCTGTCGTAAGTCGCGGGAACCTCTTTTTCACCGTGACCTGTCAGGTAGGAAACGCGGGGAACATAATCGCTTACAACATAGGCAATCGCGTTTGTAATCGCGTTTTCCGCCTTGAAGCCCGTCTGAACATAGGAATATGTCTGGGTGTCAAAGTCGTAGTCATAGAGATCCTGCATATTCACAACTTTTGAGCGGTCGCCGCACACGGCTATGATGCTGCCGCTCGCCACATTGCTTTCCGTATAGGCGGAAGCGAATTTCGGGTTCTTTATCGGGTCAATTGTCTTGAGCGTTATTCTTGAGCTTGAGTCCCTGTAACTTTCGAGGGTGGAGAGAACCTTTAAATCCTCCTGACCGTCCTCACAGAGATAGTAAAGGGCAACATCTTTTTCGAGTTTATTCAGTATGCCCTTGCTCTCATCGCCTATTGTGAAGGCGTTTGAACGGCTTAAATCAAAACTTTTGTATTTTGAGGGTAGTTTTGAAACAACAATATTCAGTATTATGATTATGGCGAGCAGTATCGCCGTGATTATCAGCGAAAAGCCGCCTGCCTTGGTGGGGCGTGAGGCGAAGGTCTCTTTTATTGTCTTCTTGTTTTCAATGTCGATTTCTTTCTCTCTGTTCCTCATTATGCCCACCTCCTTCTTTCAAGTACCTGAATGCTCATGAATGTAAACAGCACAACCACGCTCAGGTAGAGCACCACGGTTGAAAGTTCGAGCATTCCGTCAACCATAATGTAGAAAACGTCGAACAGCAGAATCTTGTCAAGTATTCCGCCCGCCACCTTCTCAATGATTGTGGGCTTTATTATGCGCACGGCTATAAGAGCCGCGAGCAGGATGATTGAAACTATGTCGGCGAGAATGCCGTTCTTTGTAACGAGCCACACGAGCAGGCCGATTATCGCTATGGCAACAACCGTAATAATCGTGTAAGCCGTGACGGAGGCGGGTACAACGCCCAGAATGTTGTTGAGGAAATGGTTGAGAAGAAGAATTACAAATGATATTATAGCCGCCGCAATCTGATTTTCCGTGAGCAGCGAAATGAACATGCATATTGCCGTCAGAGCCGCGCCCAGAAGGAAGAAGCAGGCGAGGGTGGTGTAAATCAGCCTGAAGTTGAAATTGCCGTAGGAGTGAAGCAGCAGGGGATATATCGCCGAAACCGCGCAGGGCAGAGCCAGAACGCACAGAGCGGCGAAATATTTGCCGAGAACTATGTCGCTCATCTTGAGGGGAAGGGAATAGAGAAGGCGGTCTGTCTTCTGTTTCTTTTCCTCGGCGAACAGTCTCATTGTTATAACCGGAACAAAGAACAGAAGCACAAGTACGGCGCTTGCGTAAACATACTCAAACACGGCGTAATGGTAGGAGAAGCAGTAGCTTACGGTGTAGTAGCCTATCATAAACAGCATAATGGCTGTAAGAATATAGCCCGTGATGCCCGTAAAATAACCGCGCAGTTCTTTTCTGAAAATCGCGCCCATTATTCATCGCCCTCCTCTTCTTCGTTTTCCTCGGTGCCGGCGTAAGCGGCGTCTTCCTCAGCCGTGAACGCCTCGCCGCCGTTATCGGTAAGCTTAAGGAATATATCCTCGAGATTCGCCCTTTCGACATTCATCGAAATATAGGCAATGCCGTTTTGCACAAGTATATCCGCAAGTTCGGCGCGAATGTCGCTGTCCGCCTTTACGAAAAGCTTTGACATACCGCCCGTGAGCGAATCGTCAATTTCAATCTCAAGCACTTCGTCAAGCCCCGCGAGCGCTTCGGCGGCTCTGTCGGGGTCGCCCTTGACGGTGATTTCGATAATCACGTGGGAGTTGAACCTGCCCATAAGGTTTTCCGCCGAGTCGGAGGCGACGATTTTGCCCGCGGAAATGATGATTATCTCGTCGCAGATTTCGCTGACTTCCGAAAGAATGTGGCTGCTGAGTATTACGGTGTGCTTCTGACCGAGTTCCTTTATAAGCGACCTTATTTCCACAATCTGCTTCGGGTCAAGGCCCACGGTCGGCTCGTCGAGAATGACAATCTGAGGGTCGCCGAGAATCGCCTGAGCGATGCCGACTCGCTGCTGATAGCCCTTCGAGAGCGTTTTGATAAGTTTGTTTGTTACATCCGAAAGCCCCGTCTTGGCAACAACATCGGGTATTGACGCTGAAATCTGCGCCCTCTTGAGCCCTTTCGCCCTGCCGACGAATCTGAGGTACTCAAGCACCGTCATATCCGTATAGAGCGGGGGAATTTCGGGCAGGTAGCCGATGCATTTTTTTGCCTTTACGGGCTCGTCGAAAATGTCGTGGCCGTTGATGATTACCTGACCGTCGGTAGCGGAAAGACAGCCCGTGATAATATTCATTGTTGTTGTTTTTCCCGCGCCGTTGGGCCCGAGAAAACCGTATATTCTGCCGTCCTCAATGTTGAAGCTTATTGAGTCAACAGCGGTGTGCTCACCGTATTTCCTTGTAAGATTCTTAACCTCAATCAAGATTACTCCTCCTGTCGGTTTATAAATTCCAAATAAATACTATATCATAGATTTAATCTAAAATAAAGATTTATAATAAATATTGTGTGAATTTTTTTCAAAAAGAATCTGCCGCGGTTATTCGCGGCAGAATAAATTTTATCATTTTTTCTTTTTCTGCTGTTTTTCCGCCTGCGCCTTTTCGTAGTTTTCTTTAAGATACATACTGTTGAAGCGCTGAGCGAGGAAAAACTCTCCGTCCGGCTCAATCTTTATAACCGTAACGCCCAGTGGCCGGCGGGTTTCCTCCCAGCCCTGTTTTTCCTCCATTCCGTAGGTCTCGTAGCCGCCCGGCTGAACATATACAAGGTAAACTCCGTCATAGAGGGCGCAGAAATCGTTTACGTGGTCGTGGCCGCAGAACACCGCCTGCGTGCTGCCCATCTCCTTGATCGCGGCGAACATACCGCTGTTGAAGGGCGAACAGCCCACGCTCTCGTAAGCCGAGCCGTAAAGGATTTTGCATTTGTCCGTGAACTTCCAGCCCTCCTCGTCGCTGCCTTCGATTGCGTTTTCGTATTCGGGCAGGGGAATATGCATAAACATCATGGACTTGAACTCGCCGTATTTTTCGCGCAGTGAAAGAACATTCTGTTTATACCAGTCAATCTGGTCTTTTTTGAGGAAATCGTAGCCCTGCATATCCGCGGGCACGCCGTGGCTCTCCCTGTATTTGTCGAGGATATCGCGCCCCGAATCGAAAAAGAAAAGCGACTGCGCGAGCGTGTCCTCGCCGCTTAAAATGTTGATTATATGGTTGCCGTAGCCGAAAAGCTCCTCAGGTCCCGCCTTTACAAGGCAGTGCGGATATCCGCTGACTCCCTCGAGCAGAAGGCGCTTGAAAAAGCCCTTGTCCTCCCTCGCCTCGTGGTTGCCGTAAACAATTGTCCAGTAAATGCCGATTTTTTCCATAAGTTTGGCGAACTGTATGGCGTCAACCTGCTGAAACCTTGAAAGAATTATATCGCCCGTGAAAATCACAAGGTCGGGTCTCGCCTGGCAGATGTGGTTCGCGAGCATCTGGAGCGCCTTTTTGCGAAGTTTCGGGTCGTTGCCGAGGTGAATATCCGTGGTGGCGAGAATCTTGAAACTGTCGGGCTTTATAACGCCGTATTTGTTATATTTCGCGATGGTTACGCTGTTTTCGTCCTCTTCGACAATTCTCACATCCGTGCGCAGATGCCCCGAATCCACCGACATATAAAACATCGAAGCGGGGAACATACCGAAGGTTATCCTGTAAAAGACGCTGCCTATCGCAAGCCCGATTTTGTTGAGCGTAATCCTGAATTTAGCAATGAATGAGTGCATTTTGTTTCCTCTCAAGTGTTGTTAAGAAGCGTGCGGGCAAGCCCGCCCACGCTCTCGCAGGTGTGGGGAGCGGCGCTCACCACGGCGGGCTTTCCGCTGAGCACCGCCCAGCCGCTGTGCTCCTTTATCATATCCAGGTCGTTGTAATCGTCGCCCACAACGGCGGCGGCGTCTTCACTGAGCCCGAAATGTTTCAATATGATATAAACGCTTTCGGCTTTGCCCGTGCCCGCGTTGCCGATGTTCACGTGTGTTCCGTTTACAACGGCCGCGGCTCTGCCCGCGAATTTTTCGTTTACGAGGTCTGCCGCCTCAAGCGCCCTCTCAACGCTCGGGAATGTGGAGTAAAACTGATACTTCACCTCATTGTCGGGCTCGGAGCAGAACTGAAGGTCGTCAAACGACATAAACAGGCGGTAAATCTGTGTGAAAAGTTCCCTGTCAATGGGGGAGGAGTAAATGATGTTGCGGTCGCTGTCGGCAATGAGCGAGCCGTTGCACAGAATGTAATAATCCAAATCCAGCCCGACTTCCTTCGCCTTGTCGAAAAAATCCTTGCCGCGCCCCGTGACAACGCCGAAATAGCGCCCGCTTTCACGCCAGAGTTTTATGCCTTCCCTGTCCTGCCCGGAAATTTCGCCGTTTATGAATATTGTGCCGTCAAAGTCGCTGGCAATAAGGCGTTTATCCATTGTGACGGTCCTCTTTTATGATTATTCTCAGTGCCTCAACCGCCGTTTTTATCGCGAGAGAGGTGTCCGTTACCTTCTGATCCTCGGGCATACCCTTGCCGGCGAGTTCCTGGTTCCACACGCAGTGGAACACCGCGCCCGCGCGAAGACGGCGCAGCGACGCCACAATAAACAGGGTGGCGCTCTCCATTTCGGAGGCAAGGCAGCCGCCTTTTATCCACGCCTCCCACTTCTGCTTTAATTCATAGGACACGCCCATTGTGTCGGGGGAGTGCTGACCGTAAAAACTGTCCTTCGCCTGAACAACGCCCACGTGGCGGCGTATTCCGAGTCCCTCCGCCGCCTTGTCGAGAGCCGCGGTTATTCTGTAATCCGCAACGGCGGGGAATTCAATCGGCATATACTCCTTTGAGGTGCCGTCCATGCGTATGGCTCCGCTCGCTATTACAACATCGCCGGGCAGAACCTTGTCCTGCATACCTCCGCAAGTGCCCACGCGTATGAATGTATCAACGCCGATTTTCGCGAGTTCCTCAACGCAGATTGCCGCCGAGGGTCCGCCTATGCCGGTTGAAACAACAAGCACTTTCTCGCCCTCGAGCGTGCCCGAGAATGTTCTGAACTCGCGGTTATACATTATTTCTTCCGGGTTTTCAAGATATGACGCGATAATCTGCGTGCGGCCCGGGTCACCGGGAAGTATGGCGTATTTCGCGCCGTCCTTTTCGCCTAAATTTATATGGTACTGAAGGGAGTCACTCATAAGTCCGCCTCCGTAAAATTATATTTTAATATATTTTATCATTTTATCAATTATAAAACAAGTGCGCAGAAGCATTGAAAACAGAAAATTATTATGTTAGAATAGAAAAAACAAAAAAAGGAGTCTGCCTATGATACTCGGATTCGGTCTTATGCGTCTGCCCCGCAAGGGCGTCTCAATCGACATTCCGCAGACAAGCGAAATGGTTGATATGTTTATTGAAAACGGCGGCACATATTTCGACACCGCCTATGTCTATCCCGGTTCCGAAGACGCCGCGCGCAAGGCGCTGTGTTCCCGCCACGCGAGGGAAAGCTACACACTTGCCACAAAACTGAACGCGAGCATCGCTTTGACCGAGAAAATCGCACGCGGTCAGCTCGAAACAAGCTTAAAGCGCACGGGCGCGGGTTATTTCGATTACTATCTTCTCCACTCCTTAACCGAGAAGAACTCGAAAAAATACGACAAATTCAATCTCTGGGATTTCGCGAAGGAGCAGAAAAAGAAGGGCGTAATTAAGAATTACGGCTTCTCGTTCCACGGCGGTCCCGTTCTGCTCGACGAACTCTTAACCGAGCATCCCGATGTGGATTTTGTTCAGCTTCAGATAAACTACTGCGACTGGGAAAGCCCCAAGGTAAAATCCCGCGAGGTCTATGAGGTCGCGAGAAAGCACGGAAAGCGTATTGTCATAATGGAGCCCGTCAAGGGCGGCGCGCTCGCGAACCCTCCGGAGGAGGTCGCTGACATACTCAAAAAAGCAAACCCCGACGCGTCGTTTGCCTCGTGGGCAATAAGATTCGCCGCGTCTCTTGACGGCGTTCTCAGCGTGCTTTCCGGGATGTCAAACACAGACCAGATGCGCGATAACCTCTCCTATATGAAGGATTTCAGACCTCTTGACGAGAGCGAATACGCCGTTATAAACGAGGCGAGCAGGGCATTTAACGAGATTAAATCCATTCCCTGCACCGCCTGCGGATACTGCGTGAAGGGCTGCCCCAAACAGATACCGATTCCGGATATTTTCGCCGCGAGAAACGAACAGCTCCTCTACGGCAGAATAGAAGCGGGTCGGAAAAAATATGATTCGCTTGAGGGCTCGAACGCGAAGGACTGCGTAAAATGCGGCGCCTGCGAAAGAACCTGCCCGCAGAAAATTTCAATTATTTCCGAGCTTAAGGGCTGCGCTACGGCATTTGAAAAAAGGTGATTTTCTGAAAAACTTATATCCCGATTATTTAAAACGCTTTAAATGTTCATCCTCCGCCTGCCGTCATAACTGCTGTATCGGCTGGGAAATCGACATCGATGAGGCAACACTTGACAAATACCGCCGGACCGGCGGCGAAACGGGCGAAAAACTGAAAAGGTGTATTGCCGAAGATGAAGACGGCGCCCATTTTATTCTCGCCGAAGGCGAACGCTGCCCGTTTCTCAATCAGGAGAATCTTTGCGAACTGATTATCTCTCACGGTGAGGATTTCCTCTGTGATATCTGCCGCGCCCACCCGCGTTTTCATAACTTTTTCACGGATTATACGGAAACGGGGCTCGGGCTCTGCTGCGAGGAGGCGGCGAAACTTATAATCAACAATCCCGAAACGGTTGAGTTTATAAGCGAAGGGGAGTGCGCCCCTCTGCCCGACGATGAAAAGGAACTTCTGCTGATGCGCGACAGAATGCTCGACATAGCCCGTGATGAAACACTCACGCCCGCGCAAATCGAAGCGAAAATACTTTTGCTCGCAAACGCGAAGCCCCTTGATTTGTCCGCTCCCAAATGGGCTGATTTTATCGAAACTCTCGAAAAACTCGGTGATGACAGAGACGGCTTTGTCCGCGCGCTGAAAAAGGCGGAAACGCTCGCCCTGCCCGAAACACACGAAAAAAGCGCCGAGCAGCTTTATGTATATTTCATCTTCCGCCATATTGCCGACTCGCTCTATGACGGTCTGCTCTCGCAGAGAACCGCCTTCTGCGTCCTCGCCGTGCGGCTTATATATACGGCTTATCTTAATTCACAGCCGCGCGATCTGTGCGATAGCACCCGTGTTTTCTCATCCGAAACGGAGTATTCTTTTGAAAACCTGACTGCTTTTCTTGAAATACTTTAATAACTTCAAACAGCAAAACGGCTGCCGCGGATAAAACCGCGGCAGCCGTAAATTGTTATTTTTATTCCTCTTCCGAGAGCATCTCAATCATTTCGTCTATGCCCTCGTCCATACCTTCGCTCTTCTTAGCCATAAGCGCGCGTCTCTCATTTAGTTCAACATACATCTTTTCACGTTTTTCTCCTACAAGGTCATAGAAGAAATAGGGGATGACATGCACTATTCTGGGCAGGACGTTTATACCGTTGAAGAGGAAGAATACCTTCTGGTAAACCACCTTGTTGCCCTGTGACCAGGGAAGCATCTCGATTGTGGTGTCATAGCCCGACCACTTGAACAGCATAATCGTAAGAAGCGCGTTGAGAGGGGCTGTGACCTTTGTTATGAGGTTTGTGAGAATATTGATTGTGCCGTCGGGGCGTTCGCCCGTGACATATTCGGTGTAGTCGCTTATCTCTCTGCCGATTTCGCCTTCAACAACATTCGCGGGTCCGTTGTTCAGGCCGTTGAGGCCGTAGAACAGCGCGTAAATCGCGACGACCGTCCACCTGTTTTTCCGCTCTTTTCCGATGAACGGAATTCCGAGCCACATACCGCACACGCAGAACATATCCCAAATTCGCAGGGCGATAAGTTCGTTGCGGTTGTTGTTCTTGAAAATTTTCGCGAATTTCGGAATAAGAGTGACCGACAGCGGGTCGAGCGTGTTGTAGGGCATATACGCGAGGAAGGACGGAATTGAGCCGCCGAATATTTCCTGCTGTGTAACAACGTCCCAGGAATATCCGCCGTCCGCCCACCAGGATGTGGCGAAGCCCGCGAGGAAGTTTCGAAGCATATATTTGTTTTTGAGAACATACAGAATAGTCTTTTCAATCGGAGCGGGTCTTGACTGCAGGAGCACTCTCTCCTTGCAGGTCATCGCCATTGCCATATTGCCCGCTATTCCTATGAACGCCGACAGCCAGCCGAGTATTGAGAAAAGCGACGCCATGGGCAGCTGTATGTAGCCCTTGTTGTTGAGTTCCATAAGCGGCAGGAAGAAGGCGTAAACCGCCTGCGAGCCCCACTCGCCGATATATGTCTGCAAAAGACTTACCGATATTCTGTCGCGCGGGTTCGGGGTCATCAGAGTCAGAATGTTGTTTCTCGGAATGTTGTAAATGGTTGAGAAGGTCTCCTTCATAAACAGCATTATGAAAACGAACATTATCTTTTTCGGGTCGTTGCCCGACGGGCTCTTTAAAAACAGTGCGCCCGAATAGAGAAGGGCTGAGGCAACGAAATAGGGGAGCGCGCCGAAAAGAATATAAGGTCTCGCCTTGCCCCAGCGGGTTCTTGTTCTGTCGTAGGCAATACCCATAAGCGGGTCGTTGAGCACATCGTAAATGCTTATGAGCGCCTTTATGGCGGTGACATAGACCATATTGATTTTAAGAACGTTCACGAAGAAAAGCGTCTGATATACCTCGACCGCGTTGAGAACCTTTGTGGCGAACTGCGCTATGGCGGGCACTATAAGTTCTTTGCCGCTGAGCACCCTTGTATGGAACATTCTTACGGCTATGTCGCTGTACTGGTTAAGTTTTTCCTTGTCTATTGTGGCGGCGGAATTGTCTTCCGCGCCGAAGAAGGTGCGCGCTATTTTGTTTTCATCAGCCATCAGCGTGTCACCTCCACTTTGCAGGATGAGTAGTAGTTGCCGTCATCTGTAACAACATAAACAACCGTTTTGCCCTGACCTGTCGCTGTCACCATACCATTCTCATTGACCGCAGCCACATTTTCGTCCTCACTGAACCAGTAGCAGACGGTGTTTGTGGTGTCCTTCGGGTCAAATTCGGCAACCAGCGTATATGTGCCGCCCTCGGCGAGTTTCAGCTTGCCTTTGCTCAGGTCCACGCCCTCCGCGGGCACGCCCACGTGAACAAGGCAGGAATCGGAGTAGGTTTTGCCCTTGAATTCAAATTCGGCTGTTATGACGGCATCGCCGAACTGCTTGTTCGTTTTGAGATAGCCCTCTTCATCAACGGCTAATATGTTTTCATCCGATGACGACCATTTAACATCGTATTTTACGGGATCGTCGCAGGTGAGAGTCGCTTTCAGAACTTCGGAGGAGCCGAGTTCAACCGTTCTTTCGTGCTCATTTAACGACACGCCCGGCCAGGTGAAAGAATAGTTCTTCTTGCAGGCGGAATTGAATGTGATATCCGTGTCTTCCAGATGGGCGCAGGTGCCTTTGAATCTCAGTGAGAGGATGTTCGAATAATCCTTCTCATATCTGAGAGTCTCGATTTTGTCGGTCAGTCGGTTGACTTTTATAAAGACCGTGGCGCTCTCGGGTTTTTCCTCGAGTTTTTTGAAATCGAAGAATCCTTCCGAAGCGGTTTTGTCGCCTTTTATTACATCTTCAAGTCCCGCGGCGGCAGGGAAAAGTCCGTCTTTAGCGGAGACGGCGCCCTCCTTCAGGTGAAGCGTTATTTCGTAATTGTCGCCGAACCTCAGTTCAAGCGTTCCCTCGTTTCCGCATTCGGGGCATTTTTCGGCGTAATCCTCAAAATTGATATTTGAACGGCACATCGAGCAGGTGTAGTGGCGGTAGTTGAAATCCACGCTGTCAATGTCCGCGGCGGTAATGCCGAGAGTGCTTTCAAGAAAACCGGAGGCGTCCTCGGAAAAGTCGGCTGATTTTTCCTCGTATCCGTCGGACACTCCGCTCTCAATACCGCCCGCCGAGAGAACGCACGCGGCGTTTAACTTTGAATTTTCCCAACTGTTCGCTATTGAATCGCTGTCGATTGAAAACGACTCGCTCATTTCAATCTTCGGTTTTTCGCTAAGCGCTTTCGCGATTACTTTGTCCGCGTAGGCGACAATGGCGTCGTTGCCGTCGGGGAAGGCGGAAAGCGGTTTCTCCGGCTCGTAAAGTTCCTTTGTGCCTTCAATTGAAAGTATATTCGCGGCGCCCAGTCCGACACCGCCTACAAAGAACACAATCAGGATAACAACGACGATTTTATAGATGTACTTTTTCCAGTCAAACTTCTTCATCGCCGTCGCCTCCTTCCTTTTCACGGTAAAGGGACTGCTGCTGTTTTACCTCTTCCTCGATTTTGCGCGTCTCCTCCGTCTCAACAATGGGTTGGGGGAGATCCTCTATTTTCACTTCGCCGCTCTTTACTTTTTTCGCTATCTCCGCTCTTTCAAGGTCGCCCTCTTTGTATTCAATATTGAGACCCTTTTTGATGATGAGCAGGTTAACCGCGAAAACAACGCCGAAGCATATTATCGAGACAATAAAGCCGAAGGATGCCTTGCCCGAAAGAATAACATTCGCCGTGTCGCGGGTGATAGCCGAATATCTCAGGCACAGCAGTGCCGTTACAATCGAGGCGGCAATGCCGAGGCAGCTTACCGCGCAGAGTATTTTCGGCATCTTTTTGACGCTTATGAAGCAGAGAACCGTCAGCAGAAAAACAAGCACGGCGAAAACCGCGACTGCCGCGAATGAGGCGAGCGCCGCGAAAAGCGCGGAGAACGCGGCTCCCTCACCGCCGCCGCCCTTCATACCGAGAACATAGTTGAGAACGCCGTCCGAAAACGCTCCGAAAAGCCCAAGAGCCGACAACTGAATGTCGCTTGAGTAAAACGGCTGGGTGATGTTCACTTTGGCATATGGCGCGAGGAGCGACACCAGCGGCAGAATCATGGTGCAAAGGCGGATTATCGCGAGTTTTGAGCCGATAAACGACGCCTTGACATGCGCTATGAATATATTGATTTTCGCAAGTGAGAGTTCCGCCTGCTTCGCATCGCGGTAAAACTGCTTGTCAAAGTCGTAAAAGCGCAGATTTACCTTGCAGTGCGGACAGTTCTGCCCGAGGTGGTAAGGCGGAATTTTCTTTTGACATTTTGGGCATACAGCCATTAAATCACAGCTTTCTTTTTAGAAAATCGCGGAATAATCCATACTTAATTATAATATCATAATATAATAATAAAGTCAACTTTAATAAAATACACCATAATTGCGAATTCTTTTTATGAATAATGCACAAAGAAAACCCGCGGAACACCGAAGTTCCGCGGGAATGATTTATCTGATATTGTAGTATTCCGCCAGTGCCGAAGCGTCGCTTTCGCGAAACGGCTTGCCGAAAACAATGAAATCGTCGAGGTTGAATATGAGATTTCTTTCTCTGTTTGAAAATGAAAGGTCATCGCCGACTGTGAAGGGCAGGCGGTCTGCGGCGCCTTCGGCTGAATCGGGCAGGTTGAAGGTCTTTTTGTGCTCAAAATTGTGGAAGACATCGACAATTTTGTTTTCGCGGTCAACGCTGTAAATGACGTGAAGCCATTCGGCGGAGTCGTTCTTGTAAGGCATAACGCATTGCGTCTGCGGTCCGTCATCTGTTCCTGTAATAAACTCCGTTACATCCCTGTCAAAACTCAGCGTAAAGCCCGCGCCCGATGTTTCCGCGGCCCTGTTCGCGCATACAAAGCATTTTCCTTCGGGGCGTCTGCTCACCCTGAGCCAGACGGCGAACGAGAAACTCTCTTTTCCGAATTTTACATCGGGGCAGGAGATGCTCCCCGTAACACCCGGCTCGCCCGTGAACCCGCGTACGCCCGTGCTGTAATATTTGATATGCCCGTTTTCGGCAAAAACGTATTTCCCCGTTTCGTCCTTGACGCTGTTGTCAAAAAACAGCGCGAGTTTTATGTCGGCGGGGGAGAAGAACGAATAAAGCCCTTTTTCCGAGTTTATCGGCGGAGTGGGTCTGCTCTCAACTTTGAATTCAACGGGTTCAGGCATAATATACGGCGTGTCCGCGTCGGTGAAAATGTTTTCGGGTATTTGCGAGGAATAGCCGTCAATATTGCAGGCGGGCACATCAAGCCCGAAGGCGTGCAGAACTATGGCATTTATATCCTTTGTCTGCGCGTAGGGGATTTCTCCCTTTTTTACGGTTTTGCCCGCGAGGGCAAGATAAATGTATTTTTCGCCGTCGGTGTAGCCGCCGTGACCTCTGATGTATCCGCCGTGGTCGGCGATTACAATAAACAGCGTGTCGTCAATAATTCCCGCCTTTTCGTACGCGCGGTAAACCCTGCCGACTCTCCCGTCCGCTTCCCTTATCGATTTGAGATGCCCCTCTTTTCCGTAGCCGTGGCCGTGACCGCCGCCGTCCACATCGTCAAACTGAATGAAGAGCAGTTTCGGCTTGCGGCTGACGCACTCCTCAATTATTCCCGTGAGAATCTCGTCGTTCTGCGCCGTGTGCATCTCAACATCAACATCGTGCTCGATTATGCCGTGGTTTATCGGGTTCCAGTTGCAGCAGGAGCATAGAAAGGCGTCCGGGAACGCTTTGCGCACTGTTGTAAAAAACGAAGGGAAGGTTTTGTTCTTATATTCCTCGGTGCTCACAATGTCGTTTGTCAGCCCGTGCACCTCCGGCGTTGTGCCCAGCAGCATGGCTCCCCAGTTCTGCGCGCTGATTGTGGGCGCGAGACTCAGGGCGAAGTTTGTGTAAGCGCCGTTTTCAAATATTCTGTCCATCTCGGGAGTAAACGTAAAACGGTTGAAATTGCCCATTCCGTCAATTCCCACAACCGCGACATGACCGTAAACATAACCCATAAAAATACCGCCTTTTTATTTTTCTGAGGAAGTGTAAGCACCCTCTTTGATTATAGCACCGCCGCGGGCAAACGCAACATAAAAATCACCGTGTTTTTTTGCTTATCAGAGCGCCGATGGCTGTGCCCGCGAGCGAAATCAGCGCCCCGACCGGCAGCATGGGAAAATCCGGCCAGCGGAAAGTGTGAACCGCCTGCGTCCCCGAAAAACCGAAAGCCGAAAAGGGCACAAGCATAAACATAAAGCCGAAAAAAGCCGGCAGCGCCCATTTGATTTTGCCGAACAGATTCATTTTTGCGCTTAAAAGCGAGATGACGAATGCGGTGACGGACAAAAGAATCCATAAGGATAAAACGGCGACACCGCCCGCCCGGGTGGGTTCGGCGGTAAACCAGAACACAATCTGCGCCGCCGCCCATATAAGAAGAAATACGCCCAGAAGAATAATCTTTGAAAGTCTGTTTCTGCTTTTTACAACGTTTGTGCTGTCCTCAAGATAATCGATGTAACCGTTACCGTTCATATTGCTGTCCTCCTTAAGCAATTTGTCAAGACTTACATTGTAAATGTCGCTCATTTTAATGACGCTTACAATGTCGGGATATGATTTTTCATTTTCCCAGTTGGAAACCGTCTGGCGGCTGACTCCGATAAGCTCCGCGGCGCGCTCCTGCGTGAGCCCGGAATCATTTCTCGCCTGTTTGATTTTTGAACCGATATTCATTGAAATACCTCCTTGCCGGCCGGCTGAGTTTATGATGAAGGACAGAAACGGTAAAGTCAATCAAATCTATTTTACATCCGCTGTTTTTCTTTGTCAAAATACTTTTACAATCACTGAAACCCGCCCGAAATTGAACAGTTTATTCATTTTTTTGCATAATCGGAGCGCTCCGTGAAAATAAATACAAATATTTTTTCTTAACGCGGTTTTATTTTTGTGAAATTGATAATATACTTGAAAACAATATTTTGATATAATAACACAGTAAAAAAATGAAAGGGATTATGCGTATGAAACCAATCAAGACAACTCACTTCAATATCACAAGAAAAATCATTGCCACAACCACAACCGAAAGCTGGCAGACAATACCGCACACGGGCTTCAGTTATGAGCCGGAGGTTTCCAAGTTTATGGCTATGTCAAAGCAGTTAAACGCCTCGGGCAAATTCAAGCATAAGATTACCGTCAACACTCTTATGCTCAAGGTTATAGCCGAAGGTCTCAAGGCGGCTCCCGAGTTAAACGCGAACATTCACTATAACCGCAAATATGTAAAGGGCAGTATCACGCAGTATGAGGATATACACGCCTCCATGACCTGGGTGCTGCCGAACGACGAGATGATGACCATAAACCTTCACGATATCGGCAGCAAGTCGCTTGACGAACTGAGCGATTACATCGCCGATGTTGCCCGCAGAATCGGCAACACCAACCTCGAGGAGGTTATGTATTCCATCTCGTTTGACGACACAATGCTCGCCCTTAAGCGCGGGCAGTTCCTCAAGGTTTTCCGCCGCCTCGCTGGCGCCAAACTCGGCAAACACAAGGTTCACAACCTTACCGGCAAGGAGAAGAAGGAATACTACGCCATACCCGAAACGGACCGCCTCACTAAAGAAGATTTGCGCCAGGGTACGGTCTGCGTTTCCAACATCGGCTCCACCACAAGGGGCATTCACGGCAGATGCACAATGCTCGCCATTATTCCGCCCGAGGTTTTCGTTATCTGCATGAGCGCCGTGCAGAAAACTCCCGTTGTCGTAACCGATGAAAACGGCGAGGATAAGGTAGTTCCCGGTCTAGTTATGCCCATGATGTGCGTTTTTGACCACAGGGCGGTCGATTTCGGCGAGGTTGTTCCCTTCGTAAAACGCCTTGAGCAGATTTTCGACAACCCCGAGGAAATGCTCGAGTGGTAATATAATATTGAAAAAAGCAAACCCGCAGGTTTTCCGTAACCTGCGGGTGATTTGTTTTTATTGAACCGTTATTTCGCCTTTGAGTGTTTTGCCCTCTTTCGCGTAGGGGCTTACGGGCAGTATGGATACCGTGTATTTCCCGGCTTCAATGCTGCCTATGTCAACGCTCATATCTTCCGCGTCCGCGCGCACATAATTTGAAACTACGGTCTGCGCGAACACCTCGCTGTTTCCGCTTTTGACGGTGATTTTGTAATCCTCCGCCTCCCAGTAGCCTTCCGCCTTAGGGAAGACGAGAAGGGTGTTGCCCTCGTCATCCTTCTGCGCCTCTATCTTTGCGCTTTCGGGGAACTGCGGAGCGGTGTCGAGCGATTTCAGATTGCCCCAGGTATATCTGTGGGCTGATTTGTCTGTAACATCGCTTAAATAATAATCGTTTTTCTCAAAGAATCTGTGGCTTACCACATCATAGAGTTTAAGGCGCACATTGCCGTCCTTATCCGCCTCAACAATCCAGAACGCTCCCGATTCGCCGGGCGCGTCCTCATCGCCCGAAATGTAGTTGAGATTGCTCATAAGCGCCGAGAGCGAGCCGGTGCCGACCGCCGTGAAAGTGCCCTGCCAGATTGAGCGCGGGTCGCTGTTCGCGTAGTGTGAGTGACCCGAGAAATCTATAACCTGCGGATATTTGTCATAGACTCCCTTTACCGTCAAGTCGCCCCAGTTTACACTGCCGTAAACAGTGCCGAAGGGCTGGGGATGCTGGAAAACAAACACGGGCATATCCGGGTTTTCCTTTGTAGCGGAGTCGAGTTCCGTTTTAAGCCATTCCTTTTTGGAGGTGAAGGTTTTGCCGTCCTCCGAATAGGAGCAGGAGATGAAGTGGTAGCCGTTGATGACCAGGTGCAGGTCGACATTTTCGTTGATGTATTCCTTATAAACATCGTAGGCAACCGAGGCGTCAACATCGCGGTAGGCAATGAATTCGTGATTGCCGAGCGGCGCGATTATCTTCGTGCCCTCGCGGATGTTTTCCGCGACTATTTCGTTGAAAAGTTCATATTCCACGGGCTTCCCGTTTGTGGCGTAGTCGCCCACAACCACAACGGCGTCAAGGCTTTTGTAGTTTTCGCCTTCGGCGTAGGCGTAGCAGTCCGTAAAAAGGTCGGCAAGTTTTTTCGCCGCCGCCTGATCGGGGTCGCCGTTGAGATGCACGTCACTCGTGACCGCGAAACGCACAACGGGCGTAAAGTCATCGGGAGCGGAGGGAAGTTCTTTGTTAACCGCTAAAGAAAAAGTCGAAATCCCCATCCAGATTGAGAAGACAACCGTCAGAAATTTAAACATGAACTGACCGAAAAAATTGTTGAACATAAATCCACCTCGCTTATAAGATATGTTATAAGTTTATACCTTTTTATTTTCTAATTCAAGAGCGAAAAAGAAAAAGGACCGCTGTTCGGCGGTCCGAATATGGTATTTTTATACCAGTTCGAAATTGATGTTGTATTCGAGGGCGTATTTGTAGGCGGGCGAGTGCTTTTTGACTCTCAGCGTTATTTCGGTGTTCTCATCAAACACGCCGGGGTCAATTGTCTCAACGCTTTCGGGAATGGTGAGATACTTCAGGGTGTGGCAGCTCTTGAATGAGAAAATGCTTATGTTGAGCACGCCCTCGGGCACGGTGTATTCATCGCCCGGTCTGCCCGCGGGGTAGTAGCGCAGAACATTTCCGCCCTTTGTGAACATAACGCCGTCCACACTGCTGTAATCGGCGTTGTCCTCGCTTACATCGATTCTCTCAAGGCCCGTGCATTTCGTGAAAACGCGCCAGTCAATCATCGCGACCTTCGCGGGGATATAAATCTTTTTAAGCCCCGTGCAGCCGTAGAACGCGCTGCTTTCGATTATCGCGACGCTTTCGGGAATGTTTATCTCGGTCAGTGAAGTGCATTTGAAAAACGCCGAGTTGCCGATTGAAACAACGCCTTCGGGAATAACCACGCTTTCAATGTCGGCGCGCTTGTAGAAAACGCCGTCGTCAATGCCCTCGATGCCTTCGGGAATAACAACTTTTTTGTCGGTGCCCCTGTAATCGGTGAGTATGTCGTCTTCGGTGATGAAATCAAGATTTACATCCATAATTCATTCTCCTTATCTTATTAAAATCCCCCAAAACCGTTTCCGGTTATATTCCATTATAACATATTAAGAACGGGTTTTCATATTGTTATTATCAATAGAATTAAAGCCCGTTTTTTGTGATTTTCACTACTGCGCGGGGCGCTCATATACACAAAATAAAGCCCGTGAAGCAATAAATAAACTTATAAAGCCCTATATGTATGATTTTGAATTATCAAAGCGCTGTTTCGGTGCCATAGCCCTCGAGCGCCTTACCTTTCGCGAAATTGCGGAAGGTCACAATCATCTCACCGTCATAGATTTCGAGAATCATACCGATTCCGTGGGTCGAATATTCCTCGGGCGCGTCGTAGTTTCCGTTGTTCCCCGCGGAGGGGAGGTTTATGTATGTCACGCTGCCGTCCGATGTCACGGAATCATCGCTCAAACCGAAATGCGTGTGACCGCTCACATAGATAATTTTCACCCCCGCCGATTGCAGAACACTGTCGATTTTTTCGGAGGAGTCAATCTGATTGAAGCCGAAATAAGACCGTCTGCCGTTTCTGCCGTAAAGCGGATTGTGATTTATAACGACGGCGGGAATGTTCCTTCCGGCACAGTCGGCAAGCTCGCTTTCGAGCCAGTTAATCTGTGTGTCCGTGATGACCTGAACCGTGTTTTCCGCGTTGTTTTCAGAGCCGAGAACAATGAATTTCACAACGCCGTAATCGGCTGAATAATAAACCTTGTCAATGTTCTTTCTGCAATAGTAGTTGTAACTGTCAACCGAGCGCTTTGAAAGTTTTTTATAGACCTCGCCGTCGGCGGTGTTGCCGAAATCGTGGTTGCCGAAAGCCACAAGCACATCGCTGCCTTTATTGTATCTGTTGACAAGGCCGTAAAAATCGAACCATTCAACGCTCTGCCCGTTCATGGTGTTGTCGCCCGCGAAGGCGAGCACATCGGGGGAGCGGCCGCCCGAATAAACGCCCTTGAGCGTATAACCGTCCATAAGAAAACGGGCGTTGCTGTTTGTTTCCGTGTGCATATCGGAGAGTATGACCGCGCTGAATCTGATGTTTTCCTCATCCCTGTATTCGTAGGGCGGAATATACGCCTCACTGAAAAACAGAAAGAACGAAATGAGAACGGCGAAAAATCTTATCATAGCATAACTCCGTTATCTGTAAATCTTGACTGTCTTTATTTCGAACGGACGGAAGGTGAGGTTGAGAATTCCGTTTTCGCAGGGAATATCCTCGCGCTCATCCTCAAGCATATTCGTAAGAACCGCCCTGACGGCATCCGCCGGGAGTGTGACATTTGCGTTTGTCTTTGTGCCCTCACACTCATAAAGGCGCAGAACGAAGGCGTTGCTGTCGTCCTCGGCGGGCTTTACTGTGTCGATTATGATGTTTTGTTTATCGGTCTTCGCGAAGGAATCTATATCCGCCGAGCCCTTTACGCAAACGGCGGGAACATTCAGTTCATAGGCGGGAAGAACAACGTTTTCAGCCGTGAATCCGCCGCCGTGGACGAGGAGGGAGTAGGTCATTTCGTGTACTCCCGCGTCGGCGTTTACCGTGGGATGGTTGCCGCCCCTGTGAAGCGACAGGCGCAGGTTGCAGTCCGCGAGCGAGACGCCGTATTTGCAGTCGTTGAGTATTGCCGCGCCGAAAGAGGGCTCGCTTAAATCCGTGAAATTGCGGTTGCACACCTCGAATTTCGCGACTTCGAGAGAGTTGTTTTCGGTGGTCGGTCTCTCAATCGCGCCGAACTGGATTTCACACCTCGCCTTCGGAGCGGAGATGTCGAGGTCAAAGCCCGCCTTGAGCAGTCGGTGGGGGCTCTGCCAGTCAACGAGTGTGTGGAAATCTATGCGCGGGCTGTCGGCGTAGCATATCATATCCTGTTTAAGCGAAGTGCCGTCACCTACGGTAAACTCACTGCGAAGAACAATCATTACCGCGCCGTCGGCGGCGACTTCTCTGCCTTCAAAACCGCATACGGGTCTTAAGTTCTTTATGATGTCGCGCTCTATGTCCCAGTTGTCATATTCAAGCGGAAGATCCTCACCGAAGAGCAGCACATTGAGAGGCGCCCCGTTTTCCTTGCGGAGCTGTCTGCCCGATTTTTTGTCAATGAGCGAGGAAATGTAACCGTTTTCATCGAAAACAATTTCATAATAAGGCGTTGCAAGATGAACTCCGTCATATTCAAAGGGCGACGCTGCTTCGCTTTTTTCTTCCGTGAGAGCGATTGATTTGCTGCCGAAAGCGGGCAGATGCGTGTTGCCCACGGCGAGAAGATCTCTGCCGCATATATCGGTGTAACGCTGTGAGGGATAATCCTTCGCGTACCCTTGCGCCTCAATGAACGAAACATCGTTTCTGTCAAACGAGAGGGTGTTGAAAAGCGTCACACTGTCACTGCCCTGAGTCAGCGAACGGGCGTATCCGAGCGCCGTTTCGCCGTAGTTTTCAAGCAACTCGTCGAGTTCCTCGTTGTAAAGGTCGTAAACGGGGGAGATGCTTGTGCCGGGGAGAATGTCGTGGAACTGGTTTTTGAGCAGTATTTTAAGCCATTTGTCGCTGTTTTCATTGCGTTTTTCACCGCTTAAAACATTCAGAAATTCCATATTGTGAAGCGCGTATTCCGCCTTGCGGTTCTTGCGCTTTACATCGTGCATCTGGGTCAGCGTGCCCCTGTGAAGCTCAAGGTAGAGTTCGTCCTTGTAAACGGGCAGATTCTCTTTCTGTTCTTCAAGCTCGCGCATGAATCCGCTTACGGTCATCTCCTCAATTTCGGGCATACCCTCCATATTTGAGGAGCGGCGGTAGGATTCAATCATGCTCGCCGTCGGTCCGCCGCCGCCGTCTCCGTAGCCGTAGGCGATAAGGCGCATATCCGTTGTGTCCTTGAGGGATATATCGTTTATCGACGCTCTGCAGTCGCGCACATCGGGCCAGGCGTGAATACGCATGAAATGTGTGAGCACCTCGCTGCCGTCAATGCCCTTCCAGACGAAACTCTCAAACGGAAATCTGTTGAGTTCGTTCCAGCCGATTTTTGTTGTGCAGAAATATTTAACTTCGCTTCCCCTCATAATTTGAGGAATGTTGCCGTTGTAGCCGAAGGTATCCGGCAGCCAGAAGGCGTCGGAGGTGTAGCCGAAGTTTTCGCGCGTGAACTGCTGACCTTTGAGGAACTGCCTTACCATAAGTTCGCCCGAGGTGATGTTGCAGTCGCACTCCACATAAACGCCGCCGTTCGGCTCATATCTGCCCTCGGCAACGCGCTTTTTCATATCCTCAAATATTGTGGGGTAATAGTTTTTCATCCATTCGCCGTGAAGGGCGGAGGACTGCATGAAAGTATATTCGGGGTACTGATCCATAAGACTCAGGGCGTTCGCGTAGGTGCGCGCGCATTTGCGCACGGTTTCGCTTACGGGCCAGAGCCAGGCGGTGTCCATATGCGAATGCCCCGTAACGCCCACTCTGCCAAATATCCTCGAATTTCCGCCGTGGAAATACGCGCGTGAAACGGCGAGCGAATCCTCAACGCCCTTTTTCACCGCCTCGGCGGAAGCGTACTTCGGGTCGAGCACGAGGGTGTCCGCGATTTTTTCAAGCGCGTTTCTCGCTCTCGGGCGCGCGAAATCCGTTTCGGGCAGTGAGGTGGCGGCGCTCAGAAGTTCGCGTATGTCAATTACAAGGGTGAATATATCCTCGTTACGGGTGCAGATGTTCACGCCGTCAAAGGTGTGCGAATAATCGCCCGCGGGTATGTCGGGATAGTTATAGTTGTTGTACGGATCGGTGTCAACATCGAAATGCCCCGCGTAGCACTCGAAGGCAAGTTCAACCTTTTCGCCCGCTCTGAACTTACCCATATACTGGCAGTTGTGGTTGCCGCCGATTATGTCGCCGTTTTTCGAGTTGTAAATGCCCTTGGGAACGCCGTTTACAAAGAACAGTTGCTCCCTTCCGCCGCAGAGCGAGAGGGCGTAAACCGCTTTTCCGTCACAGTTTTCGGGCACGGTAAAGCCGCCCTTTATCCAGCAGTTCACCCATTCTCCGCCCCAGCGCGTGCCTCTTTCTATCGGCGCAAAACCGCTTCCGGGTACGCTTCTCAGGTGCTCGGTTGTGCTGAAGGACTGCGGGTTTTCAATCTCACCGACCTTCTCGTAAACAAGGTCGTTGTAAATTGTAAGCGTGCGCTCGAGTTTGCGGAATATTCTTTCCTTTAACCTTTCGTTATACATAGTTCACCCCGTAATTTTTTTAAATTAATCTGCTCTTTTCATTATATATAAATCCGTTCCGCTTGTCTATTGAAAATATTTATTTTTTTGAATTATCTTTTTTAAATTTTTCTTTGCCCAAACGCCGAATGTGTGATAGAATAATACAAACAAAAGCCGGAGAAAAATATGTATTACGGATTAATCAGTCTGTCTGCCCTGCTTTTCAGCATGGTATTCATTTTCAGCGACAAATATACAAAACAGTACGGCCCGGGAACGGACGCGGCAATAAAATTCACCGCCGGCTCCCATTTCGCGGGTCTTGTCGCTCTGCTTATAATCAACAGATTCCGCGTTGAGTTTACGCCTTTTACCGCTGCCGTGGCTCTCACCGCCGCGGTCGATATAGTGCTTTTCAATGTCTGTTCGCTCCGCGCTCTCGGCAGAACAAACCTTTCAAAGTATTCCGTTTTCAGTATGACGGGCGGCATGGCGCTGCCCTTCGCCTCGGGCATACTTTTCTTCAATGAGGATATGACTTTGGGCAAGGGACTCTGCCTCACACTTGTGCTGGCGGCTCTTGCGCTCACGGTCGAAAAGGGCGAAAAGAAGGGCGGGGCGCTCTATTACGCGGGCGTGTTTATCACAAACGGGCTTTACGGCGTAATCAATAAATTCTTCAGTTTTTCCGCAATGAACAAGACGAGCGACGCCGCCTATTCCGCGCTTATTGAGGCGTTCACTGTTCTGCTGTGCCTCGCGCTTCTCGCCTTCACAAAGGATAAAATCGGGCTTGTAAAGGGCAGGGGTCTTGTTTATATGGGCGGCTACGGTGTGATGTGCGCTGTGGGTAACTATCTTCTGCTCATCGCCCTGAGCGTTCTGCCTGCCTCATCGCAATATCCCTTCGTTACGGGCGGAGTGATGATTATTTCAACTCTCTACAGTTTTTTCACTCCCGAAAAGCCCGGGAAAAAGCAGCTCGCCTCGGTCGCTCTGGCGCTTCTCGGAATCGTGCTGCTGGTAACACTGTAATAAAGATTACGGCTGTTGACGGCGCCTCGGTTTTATTCAATAATCAAAAAAAGATTTTGTTGAAAAAGGAGTAACACTATGAAAAGAATTTTTGCTGTTTTGCTCGCTATGTTATTGGCGGTTCTCTGCTTCGCGGGATGCTCGAAAAACGAGAAAACGCCCGATGAGGGCACTTCCGCAGCAACCGAAAAAGAAAAAATCGCCCCCACAGGCGGCATCAATCTGCGCGAAAAACTCGACAAACTGACCGTGACCGACGAGGAACTCGGCATAAAGGGCAAATACACCGCGTTTGAGGATATAGACGGCAGTGTTGACAGCGTGATTGTCGGCACATGGAAAACGGCGGACGGCAGCGTCACCTACATTTACAATGAGGACGGCACGGGCAAAGCCGTAACGGATTCCATGGGCGATTCCGAATTCAGATTTACCTGCGTGACCGCGGAAGGCTATAATATTCTCTGCGAAGAGGTGACTATGATTTCGCAATCCGATGACGGCGAAGAGGAGAAGAGTCTTGTGCTGTCATTCGTCGCTTACGAAGCGCAGGGCGACACACTCTGCATAGTGCCCGTTGAGGAGCGCAATGAGGATTTCACCTCCCATCAGGCGGCTGTTGTTTTGACATACCGCGCCGACGCAAACGGCAGCATAGACGCGGCAATCGCGAAATATCCCCTGTCGCAGGAGACTATAAACGGCACCTGGAGCGGCGATGAGGGCAGCATCACCATAGAAAACGGCGTTCTTAAAACCGCAGACGGCGAATACACCGTTTCAATAGATAAACAGAATCAGCTTGAAGTTGAGAAGGACGGCGCTTCAACGGTTTACAAAATGAATGTTACCTACTATAAGGAATACGACTACGATAACCGTACCGATTATACGGAAAAGACAATGCTCGGTCTCTACTACACAGGTAAAAACGCCGATGACAAGCCCAACCTCCTCTCCGTCATGCAGGACTGGTCGGATTTTCAGGAGAACTATTATGTCGGTTCGTTCACTCTTGAACAGTAAAATGATATCAATAATAAAAACACCCCGCTGTTTTAGGGCGCGCAACTTAGGAATTTAACAGCCTCAAAAAACATCTTTCGGCGTAAAACTTCGTTAAAAATGCTCGGAATACACAAAGTATTCCTGCGCTTTTTGCCTTGTTTTAACACCAAAATCTGAATTTTTGAGGTGCGAAGCAATTTTGAAACAGAAATTTTTCGTCAGAACAATAAACAAA
>JAEERC010000073.1 GCA_016285645.1 Clostridiaceae bacterium
CTGCCCGGGCAACAAATACCCTGCGGCTTTGAGAGACCCGCTTCCGGGCACCGATTTTCATTCAAACGCGACATTCCGGCTCGCTCTTTTCATAAAATAAATCGACTGATGCACTGCTTCATAACCGGCAGTGCATTTTTTGTTTTCAGTAGAAACTGTTGTCCGAAAACCCCGATAATATCCCTTCATGTAAAAAACACTTGACAAATTGCTTCGGTTAGCATGTACTAACTATCAGTAGAAACTATCCGGAGGATATTCCATGAATGTAATTAAGGCAGCCGAAGAGCTGAACCAATTACATGTTGACAATTCCCGTCTGCTTGCGCAGTTGGGCAATTCGTTATCGGCAAGCGGTGAAGCGGGTGTGCTTCTCTGGCTCAACAGCCGCGCGGGCAAAACATTCGCGGTTGATATAGTTGAACATTTCGGCTTGACCCCCGGCAGGGTCGCCAATATAATCAAGATGCTTGAAAAAAGAGCGTATATTGAAAGAAATCCCGTTGCAGATGACCGCAGAAAAGCAAGTATAACGCTTACCGAAAGCGGAATAAAACGCGCAAATGAGCTCTATGAAGAAATGAACTCAAACCACATCCGTATTCTCGAAAAGCTCGGTGAAGAGGATGCCGGACATCTGATGAGAATTCTCAAACGTATTGTTTCGTTTGCGAATTACGGACTTGATACACAATCTTTTGACATTTAATCAGCCCGGAATTTTTATTCGGGCTTTGATTAAAAGAATTTAGTTTATCGTGAATTGAAAGATCACAGCACATTCCCTTTTTCACAAACTGCTCTTCGCAGAATTCTCTCACAAGTTCCGGCAGCTGCTCTTTCGGAATTTCATTCGGCAGAGCGGCAACAATATTTCTCGCAAGCTGGGAATTGTAACTTGTTTCAACAGACTCGGCTGAGTTCCATAATGTCTCTCTGTCATAAAACTTTTCCTGGGCATTCGGAGGAAGAAGTATTTCCGAATACAATACTTCGGGTTTCTTATCTGTATAATCTTTATACCGCTGCTCATATTCACTGAAGAGTTTTTCACCCGCGGCGTAAGCAGCGCCGGCAAGGGCGGAGGAACTCATGCGGTTTCTGATTGTAATTTTAAAATGCGGACACGCTATATATGAATCATCTCCTTGTAATTAATTGGGGTAGCAACACCTGTTGCGAAGGGGCGTCAGCCCTTTGTCTGTAAGTGAGCGGAGCCGAACGTCCCCTTCAGGGCGCAATGGCACCTTCGGTGTATAATTGCGCATAGCAACAGGTTGCTATGGGGTTATTTAAGTTGATTTGCAATGATTAACAGGTTGTTCTTCTTAAGGAAACAGTTGATTTTCAGTATCAAATAGAGTATCATTAATACATAAAATCAATATAAGGAGACAAAAAACATGAAGAAAATTCTCGCTGTTATTCTTTCGGCAATATTTGTTATGGCTATGGCTGTTCCCGCGCTTGCTGCAGGAAACGAAATCGTCAAAGCCGAAGCAACATTCGCTTATCCCAAAGCAGGAGACAAAGTTGAATTCAAGTCACTGCCTGTAGGCGATTCTGATGCTTACTCAGCAAAAATAGACAGTATTTACTATATGGATAAAGATCATAATGCCGTTCATCCCGCTGCAGGCGACACCTATATTGAAGGCATTCAGTACCGCGTGAGAATCAAATTCGCCGAAAACACCGGATATCATATTTCCGGAAACTGCGAGTTTTGGGTAAACGGTGAAAAGCAGATAGGCAGCGTAGGAACAAATCTTGCGGAAATATCTTTTATCGTTGCAAAGGACGGCTCACTTGATCCCTCAACAGGCAAGCCGTTTGATTCCGTTCCCGGTGACGCGGAAGAAGAACCCGAACTCAACATTTTCCAGAAAATAATTGCTTTCTTCAAAAATCTCTTTGAAAAAATCGGTCTTTTCTTCAGCTCCCTGTTTCCGAAAGTTTAATCTTTAATCATCTTGGCTCCCGATTATCGGGAGTCATTTTTTATTTTCCTCTTTGTTCAGCATAGAAAACTTCTGCATTATACTTGAATTACATTGTTGATATATGTTATAATCATTTGGTTATTAATCAATAATAATTCTGCCCGGGCGAGGGGGGTCAATTCTGAAAAGCAAGCGCAAAAAAAACAAGATGATATTTGCCGACCCCACCCACAGGCGGGTTTATATTCTGAGCGTAATTCTGTTTGCGGCCGTCCTGCTGTTCATTTATTTTAAAATTTTTGACCCCTACAGAATTCTCGCTTTCAGATACTTTATGCTCGGTGTGCGGTTCAGAACAGTTTTTATATTCAACCGTGTTTTCGCGGTTCTGCTGGTTGTGAACTTCATCAAACTCTTTTTCTATGCCGTAGCTTCAAAAAAACCGCAGCCGCCCTCAAAAAAATTCAACCCCGCGGTAACGGCGGTTATTCCCGCTTACAATGAAGAAAAAACCATCACCGCCACGGTTGAATCCGTGCTCGCGGCGGATTACGAAAAGCTCGATGTTATTGTGGTGGACGACGGCTCAAAGGATAAAAC
>JAEERC010000004.1 GCA_016285645.1 Clostridiaceae bacterium
ATATAACCGCAAGGAAGGTGATATTTTATGGAACGTAACATAATGAATGACCTTATCAAATGGAAAGAATCAAAAAGAAGAAAACCGCTTGTTATGCTCGGCGCAAGACAGGTGGGAAAAACATGGATTCTTGAAGAGTTCGGTAAATCGTTTCCTGACGGTTATGTAAAGGTCAATTTTGATAAGCAGCCGGAACTTCACCAATTCTTTCAAACCACAAAAGATGTGAATCGTATTATTCAAAATCTTTCTTTTGCTCTCGGTCAACCTATTACGAAGCAAACTTTGATTTTCTTTGATGAAATACAGGAATGCGAAGATGCTTTGAATACATTGAAATACTTCTGTGAAGATGCGCCTGAATACTATGTTGTAAGTGCGGGTTCTCTTCTCGGCTTGATGCTGGCAAAAGGTTTTCCCGTAGGCAAGGTTGACTTTATGCGCCTGACCCCTATGACTTTTGAAGAGTTTCTTAAGGCAAACGGAGATAATAATCTTGTTGAGTTTATGAAGAGCATCGATTCCATAGAAACCATTCCGGATATTTTTAACGGTCCGCTTCTTGAGAAACTCAAGATGTACTATATTATAGGCGGAATGCCGGAAGCGGTTAAAGTCTGGTGTGAAGAACGTGATATTAAGGAAGTTGACAGAGTTCAAAGCGAGATTCTCGAAGCATATGAACACGATTTTGCCAAACACGCAGAATCTGCAGATGTTCCCAAAATCCGTCTTATATGGAATTCTCTTCCGTCTCAGCTTGCACGTGAAAACAAAAAGTTTCTTTACAGCGTTGTAAAAAAAGGCGCCAGGGCAAGAGAATATGAAAACGCATTAAACTGGCTGAAAAACGCGGATCTTGTTAAAAAAGTTCCGCGCATAACCAAGCCCGGAATACCTCTTTCGGCATACGAAGATCTTCAGGCTTTTAAAATATACATGGTCGATGTAGGGCTTCTCAGAAGACACGCACACCTTGCCAGTTCCGCTTTCAGCGAAGAAAACCGTTTATTTGAGGAGTTCAAAGGCGCTCTGAACGAGAACTATGTTCTTGAAAGCATTCAGAACATACCGGATGTCAGTATTTATTACTGGTCTGAAATACCTTATGAAGTTGATTTTATCATACAACTTGATAACGATGTTGTGCCTTTAGAGGCAAAAGCGGGTAAAAATATAAAATCGGCCAGTATAAAAAATTACGCTGAAGAATACAAAGAACAAACAAAACTCTGCGTTCGCCTGTCAACCAGAAACCTTTCTTATGACGGTAATATGCTTAATGTTCCTCTGTATCTCGCCGATGAATTGGATCGGATAATTAACATAGCCATTAAAAAGAAACAATAAAAACTATTTCAAAACCCATCTCAGATTGTCGCCGGTTTCGCGTTAATCAAGATGGGTTTTAATATTTTTAAAATGCAAAGTATTTTGGCCGGCAAACCGGAATATGTTGAAATATATCCGACGGGCAAGACATGCATAATATAAATAATTGTGAATAAATATTCAGCCCGAAAAAGCGGATAAAAAAACATTTTTTAAAAAACGTTGGACAAACGTTGGACAGAAAATCATAAAAGCAAAATATCAAGGGCTGAAACCCTTGATATTACTATGTTTATTAATTTTAGATTCAACCGCTTGGGAAGCGTCCGTATTACCGATATACTAACCCTGCGAATTTGTCTGCGATGATATTATCATAATGCGGGCGCTATGTCAAGGCGGAATTGCCCGCGGTTCAAATGAATTATGTTTTAACCGCAGGGCGGTGTCCCGGACGCCGCCGCAGGGAACGCCGTCCGGCGTTCCGGATGAAACAAAGTTTCATGTCATTCCGAGCCCGCAGGGCGTGGGAATCTCTGTAGGGCACGGATTCTTCCGTGCCGCCTATGCCTTCCCCTCGGAGGGGAAGTGGGACCGCTTGCGGTGGATGAGGTGTATAATCGGCGCTTTGCGCCCGTTAATTCGGAATTCGGAATTTGAAATTAATAAACGCGGGCGGCAGGTTGCCGCCCCTACGGTGAAATTCGGATTTGCGTAAACGGCGGGATGGGGGTGCGGGTCTCCGGTGGAGACCTCTGCCGAAGGCAGAAGCACCGACCGAGCCGGCAGGCGAGACCATCCCGCCCTACGTGCTATATGAGTTTTGATATAATCGTAGGGCGGCTTTCCCCAAAGCCGCCGCAGGGAACGCCGTTCGGCGTTACGGATGAAACAAAGTTTTATGTCATTCCGAGCCCGCAGGGCGTGGGAATCTCAGATTATCAGCAGACTCTGTTGAGATTGCCACGGCAGTGTGCGCACTGCCTCGCAATGACAGAATCGTTTTTAGCGATTCTGAGTCCTCGCGGACATCCCTGTTTGCGGCGGGATTAGGGAATCCCGCCCTACGTGCTATATGAGTTTTGTTGTAACCGTAGGGCGGCTTTCCCCAAAGCCGCCGCATAAAATATTGCCGCATATCAAAAATCGTACATTATCTGATATTATATTTCTTTTTTTAAAACCCCTTGTAATTTATCATAGTAATATGTTACTATTAATGTGTATTGTGAATTTCTCATTATGATTCATAAGGAGGATATGGAAATGAAAACAGCAAAAAGGGCCTTATCGCTTATTCTTTCGCTTATGCTCGTGCTCGGCGCGGTGAGTGTCGGGGGAATCAGCGTGTCGGCGGCGACAAGCTGCAGTCAGGAATTCAGCGGCCTGGATTCGGCGCTGCCGGTCGGAACAACCAAATATTATAAGGTAAACGCTGTTGATGCCGACGACGGCTCGGTTAAAACCGTTTACCTTAAAGCGGTGAAATTATATAGCGAGCTCAGAGTTTATGAATCGTCCGATTATGAAAGTTTAAAAACCGTTTCTGTTTCTTCTGTGAATTTTGAAGGATCCTGGACTTATGATTCCAGTTCCTATGTTGAAACATGGACAATAAGTATTCGGAGCTACGGCTATTACAGTAGTATAGAATCGCTTTCTCCCTTGTTTGTGATGCCGAACGATGCCCGTCTCAATATAGGCGATGATACAGCAATAAACTACGGAGAAATTGAGCAATCAAGCGGCGAGGGCTGGAGCATTGAAGAAACCGAAAACGGCATCATGCTCAATCTTGATGACCTTGAGCTTGAAACAGTCGATAACGACTGCATTTTTGCCAACGATCTTGACCTCACAATTACCGGCAGCGGGAAACTGACAGCTACAGGCGATTACAAGTGCGCTGTTTGTGCCATTGGCTGCAATCTCAAACTGAACGGGAATTTTATTCTCCGGTCTGATTCCGGAATATCTCTTTATGTTTCTGGCAATCTGACCGTTGACGGCGGTTCTCTGAATACCATAAGCACTGATGTAAATGCTATTAAAACCGTGGGCAAAATAACCGTCAACACCGGCTCAGTGTATGCTGAAAGCAACTCTGATAATGCAATCTTCAGCGGTGACATAATGACCGTCAACGGCGGCTCGGTATATGCGAAGACAGAAAGCACAGAAAATGATTATGCAATCAACGCCTACCGGCTCACCCTCAACAACGGTGAGACATTTGCTCTCGGTGATGAGAACGCAAAAGAGGTGCTTATAAAGGTTCCCGGTCAGCCGCCTTACATAACCGGCGACATCATAGAATACGGCACCTATCCGCAGTCGAAGGTAACGGATGAAACTCTGATTACCGCGCTGAACGACCTTGCGCCGGAGAATTTTGATGACTGGACAAGCTACGGCTATTATTACAGCGATTCAGGCGATACACTCGACGGCGAAATGAAACCCGGCGACTTTATGAGATATTATGACGCCCTGCTTGACGGCGTTAAATACAGGGCTGTTAAATTCACTGCTTACCGTCCGTATTTTACCGATTATGACTGCTCGGCTGATAGTTCATATCAGGATTACAACGACTACTTCACAGATACGGTTTACTGGTTCAGGTTTGAGCCGGTTGATTGGCGCGTACTCGACCCCAGTGAAGGTCTTATTCTCTGCGAAAGCGCCATTGACTCCCAGGCGTATAACAACTATATTCTTATGGAATACGATGATAATTCCGGCACAGCTGAATATTACGGAAACGAAGGTAAAACATATTACGCCACCGATTACGCAGAGAGCAGTATCCGCGAGTGGCTCAATGATGATTTCATAAACACCGCGTTTTCCGCGTCACAGCAGGAGAATATCAAGGAAACTGAGCTGAATAACGACGCTTACTCAGAAAGTTATTCGCAATATAACTCTGCTCAGACAAACGATAAAATCTTCATTCTCTCCTACGCGGAGGCAACAAACACCGCATACGGCTTCAATTCGGAGGCACTTGCTGAAGACCCCGCCAGAAAAACGGCTCCTACCGATTATGCACTGTGTCAGGGAATATATAAAGATTATGGCGGCAATTCCCCTTGGCGTTTGCGCACGCCCGGAATTGAATCTGACTGTAGTTGTATGGTCAATTTCGATGGGCATGTCTACAGCAACTTCACTACTAATAGTACTGAATTCGGCATCTGCCCCGCCATGTGCCTGAACGAACTCAAATCCGACCCGACGGGCGCGGAGCTTGGTTTGCGTGAAGGCGATTTTATATACACCGTCAGCAACGGCAAGGCAACAGTCATCGGCTATACCGCCGAAGACACCGAAGAAAACAACGAAATAACGGTTCCCGCCACACTGGGCGGATACCCCGTTGCGGCAATACAAGGCCATGTATTTAAAGGCAGATATTATTTATCATATCTTGTTATTGAAGGCGATATTGAAAGCATAGGCCCTTCCGCTTTTGAGTATTGTTCCAACCTTGGTGAAGTGATTTTTGAGGGCGATGTCGGAAGCATAGGAGACAGCGCTTTCAAAGACTGTGATACTCTTCATTCCGTTTTCTTTAAGGGCGGTCTTGAAGCCATAGGCGAAAACGCGTTTTACCGCTGCCCGCTCGCCATGGGTTTAGGCATCCCGGACGGCGTTGAGACTATAGGGAAAAACGCCTTTAACGGCAGCGGCCTTAAGGAAGTGTATATTCCCGCAAGCGTAACAACCATAGCCGAGGGCGCGTTTAATACGCCCGGTCTGACCGATGTATATTACGGCTCGGATGCCGAAGACTGGAACGCGATAAATATAAGCGAAACAAACAACGAGCCCCTGTTTGACGCGGCAATGCATTTCAACTTCTCTTTTTTCCATACAACAAAGAAGTTGGATGTCTCATCCGACCCTGCCAATGCTACTGCTGCCGACAAGGTAACTCTGCATATTTTTGCGGACGGAGACCAGACGAGAAACCCGCTGACCGTTTTCATTTACGATGCGGCGGGTAATGAATTATTCCGTAACGAAGCTGTCGCCTTTGAAAGGTATGTTAGTTATTTTAATCTATCCTTCGCAAATTTGCAGCTGGATCCGCTTGACCTGGGTTATTATACCGCTTTCGCCGAATACTATGAAAACTCCGACGGCAAGATATACCGTTACACCGGTGAGTGCTCCTTCAGCGTAAAGGGTATTGGTCTGACCTGCAGTGATATCACCTACGGCGAAACCGCGGAGATCAGCGCGAAACTGCTGCCCGACGCGCAGGGAACGGTGACATTCCGCTTTGATGAAGCGGACACCGGCGTGGAAGTTGCGGTTGAAAACGGCGAAGCGGTTTTAAGCGTTGAACGCTTATCTCCCGGCAGCTATACCGTTGAGGCGGAATATCTTGAGGAAGGCGACGAAGGACACGCAACCGCAAGCGGCTGCTTTGAGGTTGCAAAAGCACCCCTCACCATAAAGGCAAAAGACGTCACATTGACATATAACGGCAACGAGCAGGGATACGATTACGCCATATATAATAACCCCGACGAAATCTCCGAAGTAATTGAGATAGACGGTCTGAAATATGAAGACGCCGTAACATCAGTTACACTTAACGGCATCGGAAAAGTTGCAAGCCATTATGATATAACACCTGGGAGAGTATCCGTAAACGATGGCGGCGAAGAAAATTACGAAATCACTTATGAACCGGGCACGCTTTTTATCAATAAGGCAAATCCCGCATTAACCATATCGGCAGAAGATGTTGATTACGGTCAGACAGCGGTTGTGACAGCAACCCTGCCGAATGATGCGGGCGGCTGTGTTGACTTTTTACTTGATGAATCGGATACATATGAGCGTATTGCTGTTATAAACGGTGTCGCGAAATGCGAATATAAAAACCTTCAGCCGTGCGGACATAAAGTACTTGCAGTATACTCGGAAAGCGCCAATTACTATGGCAAAACGGGCGAGGTTACTTTCACTGTCAATTCCGTTGACTGCGCGCTGACAATTAATTATGTTTATGCCGACGGCACCCAAGCGGCGGAAACTCACACCGACAGCGTGGAGATATTCAAAGATTACAGCGTGACCTCACCCAAAATCGAGGGCTATACTCCCGATATCACCACAGTTGAAGGCACCATGGGCGACGAGGATATGGACGGCAAGACCGTTACCGTAACCTACACCGCGAACACATACAAGGTGACATATGTTGTTGACGGCGAAAAACTTACAGAAATGGACGCGACCTTCGGTCAGTCCGTTCCGAGACCGCGCACACCGCAGAGAGAGGGCTATTCCTTCAAATGGGTTGACGAAATCCCCGCCACAATGCCCGCACAAGATGTAACAATCAACGGAAAATTCACTCCCATTGAATACACAGCGACCTTCGTTGACGAAAACGGCGAGACGGTTGAAAAGGTAACATTCACTGTTGAAGATGAAAGCATAACCGAACCCGATGTTCCCGAAAAAGCGGGATACACAGGCGAGTGGGAGGAATACACCCTCGGCACAAGCGACATTACAATCAGACCCGTTTACAAGGGCATTGCCTCAGTAGAAATTGAGGACTTTGAAGAACAGAGTGAAAGCGGCTACAAGGAAGATAAGACCTTCACCGTCAAAGCGGAAGACCTGCCCGAAGGAGCCGAAGTTCACTGGTTCGTAAACGGTGAGGATGTCGGCACCGGCGAAAGCTGCACCGTAGAAGACCCGACAGATGATTACACCGTTCAGGCGAAAGTTATCGACAAAGACGGCAATGTGCTTGACGAATCCTCGGTGGCGAAAGTCACCGTCAAGAACGGCTTCTTTGACAGGTTAAAGGCGTTCTTCGCGGAACTCATCGAAAAAATCCTCGGCAAGGCGATAGCGGAACTACTAACATCAATCTGCTGAAAATGTTAAACAAAACAGGGAACGCCCCGGCGTTCCCTGTTTAATTTTTGCGGTTAACGGCGGGATTTGGGAATCCCGCCCTACGGTAAAACGAATCTTCAATTGTTCTTAGCCCTCTCCGAGAACGGAGAGGGTGGCGGCGAAGCCGACGGGTGTGGCGAAACGGCGGGATTGGGGAATCCCGCCCTACGGTTACAACAAGACTTCCGTTTGTCGTGGGCTCCTCCTTTGGGGCGAAGCGCCGAAGCGCGTCCGGTGGACGAAACAGCAAGGCGCTGAGGTGAGCAAACGGAAGAATTGCGAAGCGCTCCAAGCGAGCAAGGCGACCTGTGTTTGCGAGGGGCAAAGGTGGATTGACCGCTTGCGGTCAAGACTGAAGGAGTCTGTGCAAAATTTTGTCCTCACGGACATCCCTGTTGCGGGCGGATGATATCCGGTCTCGCCTGCCGGCTCGGTCGGTGCTTCTGCCTGCGGCAGAGGTGTCCACCGGACACCCGCACCCCTACGGCTTAAACGGAATTTGCGGTTAACGGCGGAATCAGGGCTTTGCGGCGGAGCCGTAAATTGTTTTATGAACAGGTTAATGTTTTTTTCCGTAAAACGGCAGTTTGCTGAGAATACGCCGGACTTTCTCATCCTGCGCGGCGGCTCTCTGCGCGTCCTGCTCCATACGCTCGTCAAAACGGTAATACATTAAATCCGCGCCGCAGAGTTTGCATTCGGTTCCGAAGAACAGAGGCGACAGACGCCCGGCGCATTTGGGACATTTTCTCATGTTGTCTCCTCCGTTTCGTTCATTTCGGCGACCAGAATCTCCCTGCGTTCGGCAAGCTGAGCGCGGATATCCGCAAGACGCTTTCCGGTAAGATTGTACCAGAAGAACGGTATGGCGCCCAGAGTATTTACAAGCTGAGGAATCAGCACATAGAACATCCATATATAAAAATCGGTTTTTTCGCCCTTTACGGCGACCTGCCTGCCGTTGACCGTCTTATATGTCAGACCGATGACGGGAAGCACGGCGGTGGCAATGGCGGTGCTGACGGAGCCGGTAATTTTGCTGAAGAATGATGACACCGCGAACGACACGCCCTCATTCCGCTCGCCGGTTTTCAGTTCCATATAATCGATGGTGTCGCCTATCATTTCCGTGGTGATAATGTTCTTTACAGTGTTCACTATACTGATGACGATGTTCAGAAGCATCAGCACGGGCACGGCGACCACTTTGTTTGTGTAGTGCCTGCACCCCGCGAAAAAGCAGAGGATTCCGGTTATCGCCTTGGAGAAAAAGTGAATCATCATAAGCTGCTTGTTGTCAAACCTGCGCTTGATAGCAGGAATAAACGGATAGGTGGCGATTCCCACCGCGCCGCCGGGGATATCGATAAGCAGTTTAAGGGAGTTTAATTTGACAACCTCGGCGAAGTAATATGTGGTGAACACATTGTAGAGGCCGCCCGCCGACATCAGCATATTGCTGAGCACTATCAGCAAAAGCGGCTTGTTGTGCAGAAGCACCCTGAAACTTTCGCGTATGCTCGGCTGGCGCGCGGACTGCACGACTCTCTCTTTGGTGAAGATTCCCGCAAGTGAGAACAGCCCGCCCCCGAACAAAGCGGCGATAACGCCGATAAGCAGAAAAACGGTTTTAAGTCCGACATTCCACACACCCTTTTCGGACATATCCATAAGCGAGAGCAGAAGCGTCTGCGACGCGCCGGCTACAATACCGCTGATGAAGGTGGAAAACGAAATTACCCTTGTGCGGTCCTGCGGAAGCGGCGAGACCGCGGTTGTCATACCGTTGAACGGCACATCCGCAAAGGTAAAGCAAAGCTCCCACAGGATGTATGAAACATACATATAGGCAATCTTGACGCCTGTCGAGTTCACACCGCCCATAAACGACGGGCCGCCGAAAAGCAGAACAGTTAAAACCGCGAACGGCAGGGGAGTTATGATAAGCCACGGGCGCAGTTTGCCGTAGCCCGTCCTTGTTTTATCCACAACGGAGCCGATGAGCGGATCGTTGACCGCGTCCCACAGCCCGGAAAGCAGCATCATAAAGGATACCGCTCCTGCGGGCAGACCGAATACTTTTGTAAAGAAAAGAGACAGATAACCGCTCTGCGTCGGTGTTGTTACAAAGCTCTTTCCGCCCGCGGCAAAGCCGTAGGCGAGCGCCTCGCTGTAACGGACATAATGTTTTTCCGTGTCAATGCTCATAGATTCACTCCCGTCTCTGTATGTTTCGATTTGTTGAAATAAATGATTTGCGCTTCGCGCATATTTAGGCTTCGCCGTGATTTCTCGCTTCGCTCCATGAATTGAATTGCTTTCTATGCCCGCAGGGCAATTCATGTTCCGAAGGAACAATTCATGCCGCAAGGCAAATCATGTGCCGTCAGGCGCAATTCATTGTCGTGCAATCGGGTTCAGCCCGTGAAAACGCTTAAAAGATTCGCGATTAAATTCTTTATAAACAGCAGGGGCATTTCGGAAAAGCCGTTTGTACCGTAATTCTCATAGAGATAAGCGCTGATATTTCTGAGAGTTGTCGCGTCTTTTTCCGCCTTTTCATTCTCCGCGGCTCCCGCGTTCACAAGGCACTCGCGAAGCGCCTTTTCACAAGCCGTCACCTCATCGCCCGTGGCGAGATTGTTGTTGAGCACCGCCTGCGCGTCAGCCGCAGCGGCGTCGATTGACGGATTGCTATTGCCTTCTGCCTGCAAAGTTTTCGCAGTGTCAAGCAGTGTGAGAAGCTCCTGAACATTTCTGCCCGAAAGGAACTGAGGGAACTCGGGTGAGGAATAGACATCGGTTATTTCGTCATCGGCTATAAGCCGCATAGCGAGTTTCAGAATAATGCTGTTGTGCTGGGTAAGATCGTGCCGCTGACCTTCAAAATAGAAGGTGGTGTCCGGCAGAAGCCCCGCGGAGGCGTCAACAACGCGGTCGGGCGAGATGTGGTTGTGCGTCTCATCCGCGCAGTGCGTGTTTTTCTGCTCATAGCCGTCGGGCAGTGTCTCGCCGCAGTTCGCGGAGTAAGCGCCCATTGAGGTTGAGTCGAGGTGAAGTATGAAGTCGGCGTTCATCCGGTTCCATCTTTCGCCTATGTTTATGAGCGGATAGTTGTACTCTGCAATGTCAAAAACCTGCACGCCGTTGTCAAGCAGTTTATGAATATTATCTTCAAGGTGAAGCTGCGCCTGATAATATCTGTCTGTCTGCGCCCTGATGTTTGCCATTTCGGGCGAGGAAAGGTATTTTTCCGCCGCGGCGGGATAGTCCTCCGGCGGAACAAGCGCCCACATACTCGTGCTGCGTATCATGGTGTTTTCCATAAGGTGTTTCACGCCCTTGTCGAGCGATGCGGAGATGACCTCATCGGGGAGAATACGCAGAAGAATTTCGATTAATCTCGCGGTGCTCTCGTCCATAAGCCGCATATCCGAAAGGAAACCGTTATACAGGTAATCCGTGTTGAGAAAACTGACTCTGCCCGTAAAGACATCGCCGAACAGCGTTGAGCCCTTGAGGGCGGGAACAACAAATATCACTTTGTGAAGCTGATCCGCAACCTCGGGTCTGTATTCGAGCATGGCACTTGTGACGGAGGCGCCCTGGCTCACGGGAACAAGGTTCACCTTGTCGTGCCCCGTCTGCCCGCGCACCATCTGGATATAATCATAAAGCTCGTTCGCGATATCGATGTGGTTTCCCATGGAGTTGTATTCAAAATAGTATATGTGGTCGTCCGGAAGGGCGGTTGGGTATTTGTTGAACGGAATATTGTTGTTTATAACCGTTTTTTCATAGTCGCTGCATTCAGAGTAGGGGTAGGGGAATTTTTCGGTGACAACATTCGTCACAACCTGACCGTTCAGATCGCAGGCGTTTATGCCGAACGAATCGTCAATCACATCGGCAAGCGCGTCCGAAAGCCCGATATCGCGCTGGAGCAGCAGTGAGGCAAGGGCGGGAAAAAGAACACGACCGATGATTTTGCCAATCTGAAAATACGCGGGGAAAGCCTGGATTTTATTGCCGTCGCCGTCAAGGATGAAATTGCCGTCGTCATCGGTCACGCAGACGCTTGACTGCCCGTTGCCCGGAACAATGATTGTGGGGTAAAACTCGCAGTCATCACCGCAGGTTGTAATCTTTGTTTCCTGCGCGAAGCCGACCGACAGAAACGAGCCGATCATCGCGAGGCACAGAACAAAACTCAATGCCGCCTTAAATGATTTTTTCATAGTTTCAACCGTCCTTTTTTGTATAAAGTGCCGTCAGGTGCAATTTAAAATTATTCGGTGAGATAAACCGGAGTTTGTTTCACTAAAACCAGTATTTATCGTGATTTTTCCATATAAACGTGTTCGTCGGTTCTGTTGTATTCACGAAAACCGCACTTTTTATAAACGCATATCGCCCTTCCATTTTCGGGATTAGCTCTCAAAACGATCTTCTGCAATCCGAATTGTTTAAAACCGAATTCCAAAAGCGCCCCAACGGCTTCGGTCCCGTATCCCATATTCTGCTTTTTTGCGGTTATGGCGATTCCGAGTTCCTTGACCGAATCACTGATCTCCATGAGTTCGATATTCCCGATAAAGGCCCCGGTTTTCTTCTCGATCATGGAAAAGATCACGGCTTTTTCTTCAAGCTTTTTACGTACCCATACGGTTTCGTCTTCCGCGGTAAATTGCCTGTCTCTTTTAGTTTTATATATAAACCTGTTGACGTTTTCGTTATCATTTATCATTATGAGGTAATCGTTTATCAAGAGTTCCGATATTTCGACAAAGCTGATCCTGTCAGATTCAAATATTTGTTTCAAGTTCTTCCCTCCGCAAATCCCGATTTGTTGA
>JAEERC010000005.1 GCA_016285645.1 Clostridiaceae bacterium
TCTAATTTTTCATACAGAGATAAAACATTATCAACCGCTATGGACATAAAAAAGCACTCCTCCTGTTCGATATATTATTGATATCATAACAGAAAAAGTGCTAAAAGTCAAGCAATATCATACATTATGTAGGACAGAGCCTTTTATTTATTAACATTGACAACAGCGGAGCAATTAAGTAAGATTAAAGGAAAGAATAAAATGCGGGGTGCTTTATGGCTTACATAAGAGACAGAAAAGAAGAGCGCACGGGTTATCAGCAGGGCTCGCCGTTGATGGCAAGCTACGATAACCAGTGCGATTTTGTTATGGTTTACCGCCTGAACGAAACCACGGCTCAGAGGGTTGAGCAATACCGCGAAAAGGGCTATGTCGTTCACCTTATGACGGGCATCGCCTGGGGCAGCTACACCGATTATCTCTACGGCGAGTGGGACGGCAGAAACCACCGGGACGAGGCGCAGAAGGACCGTTACGGCAATCTCATAGTCCATTCAGAGGATTCACCCTATATGGTGCCGACCGTTTCGTTTGCCGATTATATCTCAGAAAAACTGAGAATAGCAGTTGACGCGGGCGTTGAGGCGATACACGTTGAGGAGCCCGAATTCTGGGACAGAGCGGGCTATTCGGACGCCTTCAAACGCGAGTATCTGCTCTATTACAGAGAGCCGTGGCAGCCCCCTCACGGGAGCGTTGACGCGAAATACAAATGCTCAAAATTAAAGGCATATCTCTACGCGAGAACTATAGACAGAGTCGCCTCGTCGATAAAGGAATACGCCAAAACGAAATACGACAAGGAAATCCGTTTCTATGTGCCCACGCACAGTCTTTTAAACTATACGCAGTGGAAGATTGTAAGCCCCGAGGGAAAACTCGCCGACATACCCGCCGTGGATGGCTGCATAGCCCAGGTGTGGACGGGAACCTCACGCGAGATGAACTGGTTTGACGGCGTTTTCAGAGAGAGAACCTTTGAGACGGCCTACCTCGAATACGGCGTTATGCAGGAGCTTGTGAAGGGCACGGGCAGGCATATGTGGTTTCTGCACGACCCGATTGAGGACAACCCGATTTTTGACTGGAACGACTACGAGAAAAACTATTTCTGCACTGTGGTCGCCTCCCTCCTGCACCCGGATGTGAACACCTACGAAATCTGCCCCTGGCCCAACAGGGTTTTTGAGGACGAGTACCCGAAGGGCTCGCCCGACGCCACCCGCATACCCGACAGATACAGAACGCTTTTAAACAATATGTTCAACACCCTCGGCACTCTTGAGGGCGCGAAAAAGAACGGGCTTAAAATCGGCATTCTCACGGGCGACGCCCAGCTTTATCAGCGCGAATACCCCGACAATCTCTTCAGTCAGGCAAAAGATGAGGAGGTCGGCACCGTTCTGCGCGATTCCGACGAACTCATTGAGGCGTTCCGTTCAAAACTCTTTAAAGGCGAGGACGAAAACAACGAGCTGCTTTACAGATATATGAGCTCCAACGCCCTGCCCGCCTTTTATTCGCTCGCCCTTCCCCTGCTCAAATACGGCGTTGAGATAAGACCGATTCTGCTCGACAACGCGAGAAGATACGCGGGCTATCTCGACGAGTACGATGTTATCATAATGAGCTACGAATATATGAAACCCGATTATCCCGATATGAACACGAGCATCGCAAACCGCGTGATGAACGGCGCCGTTCTCATATTTATCGACGGGCTGGACGACCCGTTCAACGGCGTTAAAAGCTGGTGGAGCGGGAGATACTCAAACCCCGCGGAGCACCTTTTTGAAACGCTCGGCGTTCCGCTTGTCAAAAAGGGAATATACCCCTGCGGCAAGGGCGCCGTTGGCGTGTGGACGGTGAACCCCTGCTTCTTCGGTTACTCGAAGGAAAACGCCGGTGAGTTCAGGCAGTTCTTCACCGATGTTCTCGCCTTCTCGGGCAAAAAGGTTGAGTTTACAAATACCCTTTCAATCGAGCGCGAGCCCTATATCATCACAGCCGTTATGGATGAGAGCGTAAGCGACGCCCCCGCCGTTTACAAGGGGCTGTTTGCCGATATGCTCACGCCCTGCTTTGATATAATCACCGAAAAGACGGTCTATCCCGGTGAGAAGTCAATGCTCTTTGATTTTTCGAAAGCGGGTGAAGATAATCTGTATATAGTCGGCACATCATCGAGAATAAGCTCGCTCGATATTGACGAAAACGGCATAATTACTCTCGACGCCTACGGAGCCGCGGACTTAAACGCGAAAATCCGTCTGAAAATCCCCTCGCCCGCCGAATCGGTCGCAATTGACGGCTCCGACTGCTCCTTTGAAAACGAAGAGCAGAGCGGCACGGTGCTGATTTCCTATTTCAGCGAGGCGAAGCCCGTAAAAATAACAATCAAAATCTGAGAGGTGATTGCTCTGGATTTATGTAAGTATGTCGATGTCTTTCACGGGTGCGGCGAAATAACGCCCGCTCCCGAGGGCATTGCGAAAAAATGGTTTTTCATAAAAGCGGGAAGCGGCAACACAAGCCCCGCCGCCTGCCTGCCCTTCGGAGCGATGAGCGTTGGCCCCTTTTCGGGCGGATACCCGACGGGCTACGGAAACCACCTTGTAAACTGCCATTCAAGGCCCGCGAAATTTGAGGAGGGCGAAAAGTTACTCGGCTTTGCCCACCTGCAGCAGAGCGGCACGGGCGCTATCGGTTACTACTACAACTACGCCCTCGTAACGCCATATTATGTTCACTCCGGTATCCGCAGAACTCCCGAAGACGAATTTGCCGAACCGGGTTATTATTCCTGCCTGCTCGACGATATAAAATGCGAAATAACCGCCGGCAAAAGAACGGCATATCACAGATATACATTCCCCGATGAAAACGGAAAGGTGAAAATCGATTTTGCTTCCTACGGTCTCGACCTGCCCGGCGAGGGCAGAAAAAAAGCGGACAGCGTCACCTTCAATATGTCGGGCAATACCGTAACCGCGTCAATCACCGCTGAGGGTATAAATCTGTATTTCGCCTTAAAGCACAACGGCACAGCCGAAATATCGGACGGCTGCGCTTATATCTCAGGTTTCGGTACGCGGGCGGAGATTGCGCTTTCGGTTTCTCTCGTCTCGTGCGAGAAGGCGCTCGCGGACCTCGCTGACTCCCTCCCCTTTGACGAGGCGAGAAAAAACGCTTACGAAATGTGGAACTTATATCTTTCAAAAATAAAGATTGAGACCGCCGATGAGAATATCAAAAAAATATTCTACTCAAACCTTTACCACTCTTTTATAAAGCCCTGTAATTGGGAGGGCGAAAGCTTTTTCTATGAGAAGGGCAAGCCGTTCTTTACGGATTTCGCCACACTCTGGGATATGTACAAAACCGCCCTTCCTCTTATATTTATGCTCTTCAAAGAGGAGGGCGAGGGAATTATCGAAACCCTGCTCCTCTCGGGAGAGGCGCTCGGCGAAATACCCAACAGCATCTGCCTGACCGATGATTTCATAACCCACTCGTCCCAGGCGCGGCTGCTCGGCGCCTATGTTCTGCTCACGGCTTACACCTACGGTTACGATATCGATGTAAAAAGAATGCTCGCCGTTATTGAATCGGATGTGTTCGCCGAAAACAAAAAGGATTTCACCGTTTCAGGCAAATGCGGCTCGCATACCTGGATGCTCGATATGGCGGACGCCTGCGCGAACGCCGCGAGGGTCGCGGAGGAAAACGGCGAAACGGCTGTCGCCTCAAAACTTAAGCCCCTTTCGGAGCAGTGGAAAACCGTTTACGATGAAAAAACCGGGCTTCTTAAAAGCGATTCCGATTACTATGAGGGCACGCTTTACAATTACTCCTTCCGTCAGATGGCGGATATGGACGCGCGTATTGATTTGGCGGGCGGAAAGGAAAATTTCGTCAAACTGCTCGATGACTTTTTCGGCTTCGGCAAGGAAGATGTAACCCTCCCGACCGACCCCTCAGATTACGCCCCCGTTGAAAAGGGAATGGCTCTTTGCAGGTTTGAGGGCTTCAACAACGAATCGGACACCGAAGCGCCGTTTTCATATATCTACGCCGGCCGCCACGACAGAACCTGTGAGATAATAAGGGCGGGTATGAAATGTATGTTTACACAGGGCAGAGGCGGCATACCCGGCAACAACGACTCGGGCGCGCTCTCGTCGCTCTACTGCCTCAGCGCTCTCGGCATTTACCCCGAAGCGGGTCAGGATCTTTTCCTCATCGGCTCGCCGTTTGTTGACTCGGCTCAGATTTCGCTCTTCAACGGCGGCACGCTCAATATAACCGTGCAGAACAACAGTGATGAAAACATCTGTGTTGAAAGCGTTAAATTCAACGGTGAGGAAATAAACGATTATAAAATAAAGGCGAGCGACCTTATGAAAGGCGGCACGCTTATATTCAGAATGACGGATAAAGTCTGTTAAATTAAGGAGGAATAAATTATGTTAAAACCCGTAATGGGCATCCAGCTTTACACACTCAGGGATTTCTGTCAGACCGCGCAGGATTTTGACTCAACGCTCGAAAAACTCGCCGGATGGGGCGTAAAGGATGTGCAGATTTCCGCCATAGGCGACATCCCCGCCTCACAGCAGAAAGCCGCTCTCGAAAAAAACGGCATAAAAGTGTGCGTGACGCACAAATCGTTTGAGAAAATGACGAACGACCTCGACTCGCTCATACTCGAGCATAAGATTATCGGCTGCGACGCCCTCGGTCTGGGAAGCGCACCCGAATCGTCAAGAGGCACGACCGACAGGGTCAGGGATTTCATCAAAAAAACGGAGAAAATCGGCAAAGAACTCAAAAAGAGCGGTATGACCTTCAACTATCACAACCACGATTTTGAGTTCAAACCCCTTGAGGACAGCCGCAAATCAATGATGGATTTACTCCTTGAGGAGACCGACCCTCAGCTTTTCCGCTTTATTCCAGATGTGGCGTGGATTCACTACGCGGGCAGGGATCCCGTTGAGGTGCTCAAAAAGATGAAGGGCAGAGTGAAGGTGCTTCATTTCAAGGATTATATAATCGACTCCGCGGGCAACAGAAAGTTCGTGTCGCTCGGCAAGGGCAAGGTCGATTTGAAGGCGTGTTATGAGGCGGCCGCCGAACTCGATATACCCTATATTATGTATGAGCAGGACTGCGACTGGGTGGACGGCGACGCTTTCAAGGCGACAGAGGAATCCTGGGCGTTTATGTGTGAACTTGCGGGGAAATAATTATGTATTTATCGAGTGATGTAATTAAAAAACTTGACGCTCCCGTGCTCACGCGCGCGGATATCCCCTACAACTCCTGCCTCGTTTTCAACGCGGGCGTAATAAAGCACAACGGAAAATATGTAATGCTTTTCCGAAACGATTACGGCGACTTTGAGAATAAAAAACTCGAGGGCACAAATATCGGCGTGGCGGTGAGCGGCGACGGCGTTAAATGGGAGGTAAGTCCCGTTCCCGTAAAGAGCATTGAGGGCTGGGATATAAAAAGAATCTACGACCCGAGAATAACCGAGATTGACGGCAGGTGCTATGTCTGCTTCGCCGCCGACACCCATCACGGGCTTCGCGGCGGAATCGGCGTGACCGAGGATTTTTCGGAGATTGAGGTTATCTCCCTCACCGCGCCGGACAACCGCAATCTTGTGCTCTTCCCCGAAAAAATCGGCGGCAATTTCATAAGGTACGAGCGCCCGATGCCCGTATATTCGCGCGGGATTGACAGGTTCGATATGTGGCTGGGCGAATCGCCCGATATGATATACTGGGGCAAAAACCGCCTTGTGCTTGCCGTTGAGGATGTATCATTCGCGAACAACAAGGTAGGCCCCGCCGCCTCGCCCGTCAGAACAGATAAGGGCTGGCTGACTCTCTTCCACGCCGTTATACTCGACAAATCAAAGGGCAAAAACGGCTGGGAGGACAGGTGGCAGAAGGAGTATTACGCGGGCGTGATGCTCACGGATTTAAACGACCCCGCCGTAATAAAAGGTATGTATAAGGAGCCGCTGATTGTCTGCGACAGGGATTACGAACTCGCGGACGGATTCAGGAAGGATGTCATATTCCCCTGCGGCATGATTCTTGAAGACAGCGGCGAAGTCAAAATCTATTACGGCGCTTCCGACACCGTCACCTGCCTTGCAACAGCGGATGTAAACGACCTTATAAAGCTGTGTCTGGACACATAAAAAAATAAAATAAAAAAACGCTTGACTTTATAATATCACTTTGTTATAATAACAAGCGTTCCGAGCGAGAGTGGCGGAATAGGCAGACGCGCACGTTTGAGGGGCGTGTGTTTAGCGACGTACGGGTTCAAGTCCCGTCTCTCGCACCAGAGAGGGCTCCTCGAGGAGCCCTCGATTTTTTTCCGGGTAAAGCCGTAACAAGCTCCGGCAAGGCA
>JAEERC010000006.1 GCA_016285645.1 Clostridiaceae bacterium
CATGGCGTAGTGGTTTGTGTAGGCGAGAGGAATGGAGTCAATGCCCTGATACATCTGCACAAACTCGTGGGCGTATGTGCCTATGGGAGTGAGATTGTATTTCATGGCGAGATATACATTCGAAGTGCCCACGCAGTTCTTCGTCTCGGTCGTGAGACGGCGCACGGCAACATCCTCCCACTCGCGGGAGAGGCGCCTTCTGCAGCCGAACTCGGCAAATTTGAATGTATATTTGCCACTGTTGAAATCGGCTATCTTCCGTTCAAGGCGCTCCTTTGCGGAAGCGAGAAGTTTTTCGTAATCGTAAGTGAAACGGAAATAAACCTCGTTTACGATTTCGAGCAGATATATCTCAAACTGCATTGCCGAGAACAGCGGGCCGTCAACGACAATCTTCAGTTCGCCCTCGTCCGTAAGGTCAACGCTGACATAATCGCGTATCGGTCTCCACAGTCTTAAAAATTCAACATAGTCGTTTTTGATAAAGCGGATTGACCTGAGATAGTTGAGTTCATCCTTCGTGAATCTCAGCGAGCTGAGGTGGTCAATCTGCTCGTTTATTTCATTTACCATTTCGGGGGTGAAAACAATGCCCTGATTGCGGCATTTGAAATAGTACTGACCGCACAGGTCGGTGTGCTTGTGGAATATGACCTGGTCCATATTGAACTTGTAGAGGTCCGTGTCAAGCAGGGATATGACTATGGGTTCGAGTTTCATAAATAAGTCCTCCTCGTTACTCCGGCTTCCGCCGGCTTTTTAATATTACTCCTTGATTGCTACATTTATTCCGGGGTTGAACGCAGGCATAAGTTTCAACTTGAAAAGATTGGCTTTGTGTTTTTTATCTATCCGTTCTTTGGTGACCGGATTGTCAATTTCACCTGTGCGGATGTAGCGGTCAAGTTCGGCATAGGTGAAGCCGAGATTATCCTCGTCCGTTTTGCCGCAAAGGCCGTCCGACGGCACCTTGTCAATCAGTTCCGGGGGAAGGGCGAGCAGTCTGCCTATCTTTTTGACCTCGTCAACCGTGAGGTTTGAGCAGGGGCTGAAATCGCCCACACTGTCGCCGTATCGCGTGGAATAGCCGACCCAGTCCTCCGAAAGATTGCAGGTGTTCACAACTCTGCCGTTATGACTCTGGGAAACGGCGTAGAGGGTGGACATCCTTATACGCGGCGGAAGGTTCTGCCTTGTCTGTTCGCTGATTTCGAACGGCAGATTCCCGAGCACACCGTCAACGGCGTCCTTTATGTTTATTATGTAGTGTTTTATCTGAAGCGTGTTTACAAGCAGTTCTGCCTTGTCTATGTCGGGCTGTTCCCCGTTTGGCAAAAGCACACCTATAACGCGCTCCCGCCCGAGCGCCTCAACGCAGAGAGCGGCAACAACAGAGCTGTCTTTTCCGCCGGATATGCCTATCACCGCGTTGCAGCCCTTGCCGTTTTCCTCAAAAAAATCGCGTATCCACTGCACACAGCGGTTTTTGACCGCTTCAACATCAAACTGATACATATTGAACCTCCGTAATAATTAAAAAATAAGGCTTGCTTTACTGTCCCATTTTGAATATAAATGGCCGTTGGGTCTGAGAATCAGATACTTCACGGCAGTTTTATTCTCGTTTTGCGACATGGAGTCATCGTCAATAACAACCGAGAAATCGTAATAATCATATCTGTCCGAGCCGTATTCGAGCGTATCAAGATACTTGCCGTTTTTCACTATATCTTTCTTAAGGTCCGAAATCAGGTCTGTTGTTTTTGCAGTAACATGGTCTTTTACCCACTGACCCTGTTCAGATTGATAATCCGGCGCCCACAGAGCCCTGAATGTGATCTGATCCGCTCCGAGATTTTTGCAAACGGAAATGATGCTTTCAACGGTAAACGGGTTGTTAATCAGAATATCATCATTCATGTTAAGACAGAGACGCAGATTGATATTTCTCTTTTTTATTGAATTGCACAGCGTGGCGATATCAAGGTTTTTATCCGGTGTGTTGATCATTTCAATATTTCTGCCGCTGTCATCAAGGCAGGCTACGGATATCGCAATTGTTGTAATGCCCACGGATGTTTTCAGAAAATCAAGGTAATCATCATCAATAAGGGCGCCCGTGGTCTGCATCTCAATATTGAGAAAAGGATATTTTATGCTTCTGTTTATTTCACTGAATATTTTAAGAAAATCTTTGTTTTGCTGCGGCTCGTTATTACCCGTGAGCATACAGGTGTTGCATCCGTTTTCCCTCGCGTATTCGATTCTCTTTTTAATATCCTCAGAGTATTCATAATAATTGCTGATTCCCGAAAACCTGTCCTCATAATCCGCGGAATGCATTTTACTGCAGCAGAAACTGCAGTCGTTGATACATTTTTTCGCGGGAACGCATACCGATAAACTCTGAATATTCATATTTGATTCTCCATTATATTTTCTTTAATTGTTTTTAAGCGTTTTCAGTGAAAATACCGTTTTATTCAGGCAAATTTCCTGTCAACTGTTATTTAACTTCAATCTGGCAGCTGCGCATTGTTTCGAGAGCCGCCTCGTGTTTCGCCGGGGTAACACCCGCGCAGCAGGCGGAATCAACGCTTATTTCCGCCTCGGGGAAGGCGGCTTTTATAAGCAGAGCGTTGCTGATAACGCAGATATCCGTGCAAAGCCCGATAAGCTGGACGCTGAATTCCTCGCCGTCTGCCGCCTCGCGGAGCAGCCCGGGCAGGTCAACCGAGCCGAATGTTATTTTTTCAACGGGGGTAAAGTCCTTGCCTTTGAGAGCGTCCGCTATTGTCGCGTCAAGTTCCCAGCCGGGCGTGCCCTTTATGCAGTGCGGCACGGGGAGGTGTCTGCCCTCGGATGTCTGCATATAGTTTTCCGAGTGTGTGTCAAAGGTTACGAAAATGTCGCCGTCAAATTCGCGGATTTTCCGCGCTGCGGCGGGCACAATCGCTACTGCCTCGGCAGAGCCGAGCGCGCCGTCAACAAAGTCCTTCTGCATGTCAACCGTGATTAAAAATTTTTTCATTTTTTATTCTCCCTTCGGATTTATTGTTTTTTTCTGTAAAGCATTGCGGGGCGGTGTCCGGCGCCCGAGGTCTGTTCGCCCGTTTCCTCAACATAATCGGCGATTTTGCGGCGGAAATTCGCGGGCAGAAGGGAGGTGTTCATAACGGTTTCCTGAACCTTCTGCAGTGATGTAAGCGTGAATTTTTCGGGCAGAAAATCGAAAAGAATGTCAATGTTGCGGGCAACCGAGCGAAGCGCGGAAACGGCGGTTGCTATTATGGAGGCGTGGTCAAACGCGAGCAGCCCCGAATCGATTATTTCGAACCTGCTGTTTCCGAACAAGCCCGATGTTTTTCGAAGAACCGCGCTGAGCTTTTCCCCGCCGTTAACAAGAGTCAGGCGGTAAAGCCCGTCCTCTTTTTTCTCAAATTCAATGTCGAACCATTTCGCGTCAACCGCGTCGTCACCGCCGCGCTCATTTATTGTTTCCTCGCTTATAACGCAGGTGAAGGCGTGCGAAATAACCCACCCTCTCGGATCTCTGCCGGGCTCGCTGAACACGCCCACGGGCATAAGCGCGGCAGGGGTCACATTTGTTTCCTCCGTAATTTCGCGAAGCGCGCACGCCTCTATTGTCTCGCCGGGGTTCAGGAACCCTCCGGGCAGTGCCCAGTGCCCGAGATACGGGTGCCCTCCGCGCTTTATAAGGAGCAGTGAAAGGCTGTGAACCGGGTCCTGGCGGTAGTTTGAGTCCGGGAGCGCCCGCACGGTAAACGCCGCTATGTCCGCCGTTACCGAAGGCCGTGGATAATCCGTGATTTTGTATTCCTTTAAAAACTCATTTTCGGATTGCATCTGATGCCACCTCTCTGTTATTTTCAATCAGATAATATCACAATGATAATAACAAGTCAAGAGTTTTTTGATATTTTTTTCATCATTTCAAAAATTTTTTTCAAAAACTTAAAACCTGAACCCTTCGGCATGTGTCTTATTGGTGAAGGGGATAAGAATCCCCGGCGGTAATCCTGAGCCATAGGAAAGAAGGGTTGCTTAATGAACATCGATGATCTTATCAGGGAATCCCTCAGGGCGGCGGCGGATGAAACTAAGCTTCCCGATGAGAAGAAGGTTGAAATTCTTCTCAACACGCTGACCGTGTTCCTGAAAAAACAGATTGAACCGGACGAGGAGCGCTGAAAAATTTTTTAAAAAATCAAAATTTTTCAAAATCTTTAAAACCTGACCCGTCCGGTATGTGTCTTATTTGTGAAAGGGGCGGGAAAAACACCCCGTAAAATCTTTCTCGCAGGCAAAAACCCGAACATAAATCATCCTTTTATTCATTTTCGGCTTGACGGGATAACGGAGCATATTTATAATTATATGTATATGCGGCTTATCCCTGATAATAATACTTATTAATATTTGGGAGGAAAACTCAGATGAAAAAACTTTTTGAAAAATCCACGGCATTACTGCTTGCCGCTCTCCTGCTTTTCGGCTCGGCGGCAGCTGGCGCGGACGGTTTCGCTCAGGCGCTTGACGCGCTGAATATAAGGGCGCACGCCGTGTCGCTCAGCGACCTCACTTACGAGATAAACGGCGATGAGGTCACAATAACGGGCTGCAACTATGAGGCGAATGGCGAGCTCGAAATCCCCGCCGAGATTGAGGGGAAGCCCGTAACGGCTATAGGTGATAACGCCCTCTGCTATAACAGTATAACAAAAATTACAATTCCGGCTACTGTCACAAGTATAGGTGAATTTGCTTTTCCTTCAGATCTTGAAAGTATAACCGTAGCCGAAGACAACCCCGCTTACCATTTGGCGGGCAACTGCCTTATTGAAACGGAAAGCAAAACTCTGGTTCTCGGCTTCAGCAACAGCGTTATTCCCGATGACGGCAGTGTCACAACAATAGGCAATTATGCGTTCAACTATTGTAAGAAACTTACAACCGTAACAATTCCCGACAGTGTCACAACAATAGGCAATTATGCATTCTGCAGTTGTGACGGACTTACGGAAATTACGATTCCCGACGGTGTCACAACAATAGGAGACAGCGCGTTCAGCAGTTGTGACGGACTTACGGAAATTACAATTCCCGGCAGTGTCACAACAATAGGAAAATTTGCTTTTAATGGTTGTTCGGATCTCGCTGATGTTTCCCTGCCCGAAGGTCTTCAAAAAATAGGCGAAAACGCGTTCAACTATACTAAGGTCAAAGATGTTGTCATACCCGCAAGCGTAATCGAGGTTTACTGTTCATCTTTTGAATTCCGCGAATTTTCAACTATCACGGTCGCCCGCGGCAATACCGCTTACCGCTCGGCGGGCAACTGCCTTATTGAAATCGAAACGGGAGCACTTGTCGCGGGCTGCAACAACAGCGTTATTCCCGCCGACGGCAGTGTGACCGCAATAGGCGGCAGCGCGTTTTCGGGCTGCTCTGAACTTGCGGAGGTCACAATACCCGAAGGCGTCACTTATATCGGAATGTATGCGTTCTTCGGCTGCAACAAACTCAAATCCGTAACAATTCCCGGCAGCGTGGTGACTGTAGACAATTATGCGTTTGACGACTGCGACGGAATAGAAAGAGTCATTATTTCAGAGGGCGTTCAGACCATAGGTTACAGTGCTTTTGCCGGCTTGGGCAATGTTACCGATATCGTGATTCCCGCAAGCGTCACAAATATAGGCAGGTACTCATTCTCAAGAGGATATAACACAGATTATGAAAGAATTACGGTTGCCGAGGGCAACACCGTTTACCATTCCGACGGCAACTGCCTTATTGAAACGGAAAGCAAAACATTGATTTTCGGCTGCAAAAACAGCGTTATTCCCGCCGACGGAAGTGTCACCGCAATAGGCGATTCCGCGTTCTCGGGCTGTTCTGAACTTACAAGTATCACCATACCGGAAAGTGTTACATATATAGGAGAGCGTGCGTTCAGTGGATGTTCGGGTCTCACGGAAATTACAATTCCCGGCAGTGTCACGGCAATAAGCAATTATGCGTTCAGTGAGTGCGCAGGTCTGACGGAAATTACAATTCCCGGCAATGTTAAGGAAATCGGTGACTGGGCTTTTGAATGGTGCACGGGGCTTACCGCTGTAACAATGCTTGGCGGGGTTGAAATAATCGGCATGTGTGCCTTCTATTGTTGCAAAGAAGCGGCAACCATTATTATTCCCAACAGCGTCACTTCAATCGGAGGGGGTGCCTTCAGTGGCTGCACTGTAGCTGCAAATGTCTTCATTCCCGACAGTGTCACGGAAATAGGAGCAGATGCTTTCTATGAGGTTCGCAATATTTTCTACTCCGATAATATGACAGCGCAGGGCTCGCCCTGGGGAGCGAGAAGCGTCAACGGCTTTACCGAAGGCAATTTTGTATATACGGACAGCACAAAGAAAGAACTTATCTGCTGCTCCCCTGCCGTGAAGGGCAGTTTGAAAGTGCCCGCGGGCATCGAAACCATAGGTGACAGAGCGTTCTATGACTGTGAATTAATTACCGAAATAATCCTTCCCGACAGCGTGAAGACAATAGGAAACGGCGCGTTCCTCTGTTGTTCTGCTCTTGAAAAAATCACTCTCCCCGAAGGAATTAAGACAATACCGACCGAGGCGTTCTCTTCCTGTAACGAACTTAAAGAGATAACAATTCCCGAAAGCGTTACCGAAATCGGAGCAAATGCTTTCACAGAATGCAAAAGTCTTGAGACAGTTGAAATCCCCTCAGGGGTGACAATAATCGGAGACATGGCGTTTGATGACTGTTTCGGTCTCAAAAGCGTTAAAATGGGCGATACAATCGAAAAAATAAATCTGGGAGCATTTAATCGCTGCTTCAGTCTTGAAAGCGTTACAATTCCCGAAAGCGTAACGGAAATAGGAGCAGGTGCGTTCGGCGGATGCATGTCGCTCGGGAGCGTTGTTATCCCGGGTAATGTCAAAACGATAGACTCTTACGCGTTTGCCTATTGCTATTCACTCTCCGATGTGGTTATTTCCGAAGGTGTTGAGACCATAGGCGAAGCCGCGTTTTCCGATTGTTTTGTAAAGAACCTGACCTTACCGCGCAGCGTTAAAACCGTAGGTAAGCAGATATTGAATTTCAACGAACCTACATATGAGTATTCTCCCGAACGGATTGCAGATATGAAAGCCGTAATTGAGCAGTTCCGGGCTGAACTTGAGCAATTGACTCCCGAGGAAAGGGAAATAAGATTATATGAAGTCAGACATGATTTAAAATATTATGAAATAATATTTGATGTTTTTGAAAACAATGACCCAAAGAACTTCACAACCGATGTATGGTTCGGCGGCTCAAGCGCGGACAGGCAGGCGGTGACAATCGATCAGGAAAACGATATGCTTCTCAACGCGACCTGGCACTACACACTCAAAAACAACTCCGGCGTTTCCGTGGAGTTTGAGGACGGCGCCTTCACTCAGGACGACATAAACCTCGTTGTTGAGGAGGTGAATGATTCATCCGTTACCCACGCTTTCACCATGCACGGAGTAAAAGAGGAAAATATCAAACATATCTATAATATCTATATTCAAAACGGCAACGGCGAGCATGTTCAGCCAAAAGGCAAGAAAGTTACTGTAAGAATCCCCATTCCGGATGGTTTCAATCTTAACGAGAACTATTACATCTATCACAAAAAAGCGAATGTTGAGAAGCCGGAACGCTTCCTGAAAAAAGATATCATAGTTGAAAACGGATTTTTTGTAATTGAAGTAGAATCATTCAGCGAATTCGCAATAATTCAGGGCGGCGAGCCGGAGGTAATGATAAACGGCTTCGTAAAATCGGTTGATGTTGACTACAAAACAACCGTGAACTTCTCCGCCACCGCTTACGACCTGCCCGACGGAGCGTCGGTTCACTGGTATATAAACGGCAAAGATGAAGGCAAGGGCGAAAAATACACCGCCGAAAAGGCAAAAGCCACCTACACGGTGCAGGTAAAAGTCATCGGCGCCGACGGTGAGACCGTTGCCGAATCCGAAAAAGAAACCGTGAATGTAAACACCGGCTTCTTCGCGAAACTCATCGCGTTCTTCAGAAATCTCTTTAATCTTCTTCCCGTAATCACACAGGAATAACCAACACTAACCCGATACGGAGGGCTTGACTTGGCAATTGACAAAGCGCTGCTTACGCAGGAGGTCATAAAACTTCAGAACGGAGACGGCAAAGCGTTCGAGACGGTCTATAACATGACCAACGAAACGGCTTATTTCACCGCGCTCAAAATCGTGCGCAACGAGGACGACGCGCAGGATATTCTTCAGGACAGCTACATAAAGGTTCTTGAAAAAATATCCACGCTCGACAACCCCGAAGTGTTTATGAGCTGGTTCAATATGATTGTTGCCAACAACGCCCGCAACTTTCTCAGAAAGCAGAACCCCGTGCTTTTCAGGGATGAGGAAACGGAAACATTCTACCTTGAAAGCGATCGCTCCCTCGAAGGGAATATAGAGGAATACATCCCCGAAAGCGATGTTGAAAAGCGCGAGCTTATGAAGGATGTCAACGACCTTGTTGACAGTTTAAGCGACGAAAAAAGAACGGCAGTCATCCTTTACTACTATAACGAAATGCCGGTAAAGGAGATTGCCGAGGCGCTGAATTTAAACGAAAACACTGTTAAAAGCCGCCTTTCGCAGGCGAGGAAAGAACTCGCGAAGGGCGTAAAGGAACTCGAAAAGAAAAACAAGAAAATGCTCGGCATCGCGCCTATGCCTCTGGTTTCCTGGGCTCTCAAAGGCGCGGGCGCCGCGGCGGGAAGCGCTTTCGCCTCCGGCGGAGCGGCTACGGCTACTCTCGCCGCCGTCACAGCGGCAGGCGGCGCCGCCACGGCGGTTGCGGGCGCAACGGGCGGCTTAGCGGCGAAAATAGCGGGCCTTACTGTGCTGCAGAAGATTATAGCCGGAACGGCGGCGGTGGCAGTGGTAGGCGGAATCGGAGCGGGGGTTACACAGGCAGTTAAAAACACCCCCGAACCCGAAAACACCTCCGTTGTTACAGAGACGGATATATCTTCCGAAACCACACAGTGGCAGGGGGACGAGACCCTTTCATCGCAGAATTACATTTTGCCCGAAAGCACTGTGACACAGCAGAGCGGGGAGGTTTCGACCGCCCCACCGGAAGAGGTTACAACAGTGGCTCAGACTCAGCCCGCAACCTCAGCCCCTCCCGCGTCAACAACGGCAAAGCCGACTACGGGCACATCCAAAACCACAAAGCCCACCACCACAAAACCGACCACCACAAAACGCGAAAAGGAAACAACAACCGCGACCGAGCCGACAGAAACCACAACAACCACCACCCGCCCGACTACCACCCGGCACACGACTAATCCGCCTACACGGGCGAGAACAACATCAAGGTCGACTACAACCACAACCACTACTACCACTACAACGACTACTACAACCACAACGGCGAAAGCGACACTCGTTCTGACATTCGAGTCATATGATACCGAAAAACGGACTGTGGTGACTGAATATGTGGATGTCGGGACAGAAATAACAGACAGCTATCTGCTCGGCTTTATGCCGTCGGAATACACAGCCGAAAACTATGATGTTCAGTACGCAACACCTTTTACGGCGGAAAAAAAGACTTACGAAATTTTGATTTATGTAGATTGAGAAAAAACAAATAAACCGAAAAAACATCAGCCCTTCCCGCTCGGGAAGGGCTGATTGATTGTATTATGGATTTTTACTGTTCTGACCGTTTTACCGCTTTTACTGGGAAAGCTTGATGGTGGCTTTTGACACGAAGGATGCCGCCGAGCTTGTGGAGCCCGTAACGCCTTCAAAGTTGCCGTCGGATGAAGCCGTTGAGCCGCAGAACGCTAAGGAGCCGTCCTTGAGCACGCAGCCCGCCTGAATCTTGTCGGCGTTCGAGCCGCCGAGCGGGAGCACTGCCCATTTTGTGCCGTTTTTGTTGGTTGAATAGACGAAGGCGTCATAATCGCCCGTGCCGGGCATACCCGAGAAATCGCGGTTGGTGGAGCTTGAATAACCGAAAAGAATGTAGCCGTTGGGAACAACTATGATATCGCTTATAAGGTCGGAATAGTAGCCCACGAAGGTTGTAAGCCATTCAACATTGCCGCTGCTGCCGAGCGCCACCATGGCGCCGTCAGCCGTGCCGGCGTTGCCGCCGTTGAATACGGATGTGAACGTGCCGAGACAGCCGAGGTTGTTGTTTTCGGTCGGAGGAGCCGAACTGTAATGACCCGCCACAATGCAGCCGCCTTTGTTGTCCGCGGCAATTGAGGTCATATTCGTTCTCGCCGAGGAGCAGATGGTCTGCCTCCATTTATATGAGCCGTCGGAACCGTATTTTATAACAAGCGCCTTTTCGCTGCCGACATCCGCGTTGGGAATGGCGGCAAAGTCGTAATCCGCTTTCTTTATATCGCAGACGATGAATATGTCGCCGTTGTCAGCCACGGAAATATCGTCAACCGAGGCGTATTTTGAACTGGACATACTCTTTGCCCAGGATATACCCGAGCAGGCGGCGTCCATTTTAATAAGCACCGCGGCGGTCTGCGCGCTTGTTGAAATTTTTGAGATTGAGGAGAAGTCGCCGTTTGTGGATTTTATTGAGCCGCCGATGAGCACTCCGCCGTCGGAAGCTTTTGCAATTGAAAGGAACAGGTCGGATTCAGTGCCGCCGAGAAGTTTTATCCATTCTCTCGAGCCGTTCGCCTTGTATTTAACAATCATACAGTCGCCGTTGCCGTTCTGGGTTGAGGAGGAGAAGTTTTTAGCGCTGAATTTTGAGAGATCGTCGGCGAACGAATAGCCGACCGCGAGTATGGAGCCGTCGCCCATAACGGCGAGGTCTTCAAAATAAACGCCTCTGTCGCCGTCCGTAAAGGAGTCGCTCCACTGTTTTTTGCCCTGCGCGTTGAATTTCGCTATTGTCGCAACGGAGGTGCCGTCCTTGAGGTAAGTGCCCACAGCGACCATTCCGCCGTCGTCGGTCGCCTCAATGCCGGAAAGGGAGGCGGTGTTTTTCTCATAGCCCGCCATCCAGTCGGAGGTGATGCCGACTATCTTCTCGTTGCCGAGTATAGCCGAGGTTGTGGAAACCGTAGTGCCCGAACCCGAGCCGCCGGAACCGCCCGATCCGCCCGATCCGCCTGAGCCGCCCGAACCGCCCGAACCGCCCGAACCGCCGGATCTTTTGGTTGTTGACCTTGTGGTTGAGGGCTTCGCGGTTGTGCCGTTTACCACGGTAATATCGGGCGCGGCTGTGGTTGTAACGGGGTTGCGGTATTTCTGGTTTTCACTGTCGGAGGATTTAGCCGAGTCGATTTTCGCGACGGGCTCGCCTTTTTCATCCTCAACAATATAGACATCCTCTTTTTCGGCAAATTCCTTAACCTTCTCAAGGTCCTCGTCGCTGAGTGAGCCGAGGTCGCCGTTGAATTCGGTAGCCGCTTCCTCGCCGAGAGCGTCATTAACAAGCGCAACAACGCTGCCGTCGGAAACATTTACAAGCGAAACCGTTTTCTGCACGGTGAAGGTGCCGTCGTCATTCTTTTCAAAATAGTAGCCGAGTTCTTCCGCCTTTGCCTTTACAAGCGCGATATCATCGGCGGAGAGCTTGGTAAGGTCGCCGTCGAATTTGGCGGGCGCCTTGTCGCCGAGCGCCGCGTTGACAAGGTCGATAATCTCTTCCGCGGTCAGGTCAACCTTGGTGTCGGGAACACCTTGGGACCATTCGTTTGCGCCGACGGTGGTGTTCTCTGCGCCCGAGCCTTTTTTACACGCGGTAAACGCGGTAACAACAAGTGCGAGGCTCATCATTAAGCACAATGCCCGGACAATGTTGGATTTCATTTATCCTCTACCCCCTGATTATAAATTTTTGCAGTTTTATGGTAGCATAAACGGGTTTTAAAATCAATCGAACAGGGTCAAAGTTAACAAACATTACAATTAAAATTCACAATTTTTTTATAAACTGCTTTATATCGGACAGAATTTAAGTTATAATGCAATAAGGAAATATATTCATTACATTCAATAAACCGATACGGAGATGAAGAAATTGACCGAAAAACAGCGCGCCGCCGCGGCGACCGAAGCACTCAAAAAAGAATACCCCGAAGCGGTGTGTTCTCTCGATTACACCGACCCTCTGCAGCTGCTGGTGGCGACACGCCTTTCAGCCCAGTGCACTGACGCGAGAGTGAACCTTGTAACGCCGGAGCTCTTTGAAAAATATCCCGATGTAAACGCCTTCGCGCACGCGGAACTTGCGGATGTGGAAAGCGTTGTGCGGCCATGCGGGTTCTTTCACACAAAGGCGGCGGATATAATTGAGATGAGCCGTCAGATAATCGAGCGCTTTGACGGCAGAGTACCCGACAACATCGACGACCTTATCTCCCTTCAGGGCGTGGGCAGAAAAACAGCCAATCTCATTGTCGGCGATATCTACGGCAAGCCCGCCGTTGTTGCCGACACGCATCTTATCAGAATAACCAACCTCCTCGGTCTTGTCGCGACAAAGGACCCGAAAAAAGTCGAGTTTAAATTAAAGGAACTTCTCGATCCCGCCGAAAGCAACGATTTCTGCCACAGATGCGTGCTTCACGGCAGGGCGGTATGCGTGGCGAGAAGACCCGCCTGCGAAAAATGCTTTATGTATGAATTCTGCAGGAATTCTCCCAAAAAACAGCGATGATTTTTGCCGCCGTCCGCGCGGAATCTGTAAGGAAAATATACTGACTGTATATTCGCTTTTGCACGCCTTTCGGTGGAAAACTATGTGGATAATGTGTATAACTATTGCCGAAAATGCGTAAAATCAGCAGAAAAGCCCTGTGGAAAAGCAATTTTAATTCTTTTTAAGAATTTTACAGCGAGTTATATACACTTTCTGTCAAGCCCCTTTTTTGTTCCAATTAGGTGACAAAACGGTTACAAATCTGTAATAAACGGTGATAATGTGAAAAGCAATTTTGAAGTGAAATTTGAAGGCAAAAATGCAGTTCTCACGTGCGAGGGTTTCAGCGCCGCGCTGAGTGTTGACTGCGGTCAGGCGTTTCGCTGGAGCGCGGATGAAAACGGCGTGTGGCAGGGTGTCGCGTACGGTAAAATCCTCAGGTTCTCTCAAAGCGGAAACACGGTGACATTTTTTGACACTTGTAAAGAGGATTTTGAGAATATCTGGAGAGGATATTTCGACCTCGACCGTGATTACGAGGCGCTCAAAAAGAAATACCTCGCCGATGAAAATCTCAAAAAAGCCGTCGCTTACTGCGGCGGAATCCGCATTTTAAAGCAGGAGCCGTGGGAGGCACTCTGCTCGTTCATAATTTCGCAGAACAACAACATTCCGCGCATAAAAGGCATTGTCAGCCGCCTCTGCGCCCTGCTCGGCGATGAGATTGAACAAGGCGTTTATTCCTTTCCGTCGCCCGAAAGTACAGTTGAATGCGGAGCAGACGGACTCGCTCCGATTCGCGCGGGCTTCAGGGCACAATATATTTATGACGCCGCCCTTAAAGTTTCGCGGGGCGAAATAGATTTTGAGAGAATCAGCCGGCTGCCGCTCGATGAGGCGGAGACGGAACTTGAAAAAATAAAGGGTGTCGGCAAAAAGGTCGCCGACTGCACGCTGCTCTACGGTCTGGGGCGCGTTGACGCCTTCCCCGTGGATGTGTGGGTAAAAAGAATTATGGCTGAGATGTACCCCGATGGCTTACCCGCCTGCGCCGAAGGAACCGCCGGAATAGCCCAGCAGTATCTTTTCCACTGGCGCAGAAACGCTTTCTGAACGGGGTGACGCTATGCAGAGTATTATAAGGATTCTTTCGGTGTTTTTAACCGTGCTTCTGCTTCCTCTCTTCGCGCTGACGGAGTTTGTCGATTCGTTCTCCGCGGGGGAGAGAACCGAGCAGAGCAAAACCAACATTACTGGCATAGGCGCGTATTTCCGCTCGCAGGGTGTGACGACGGACGGCGAATATCTCTATTTCAGCTCCAAATCAACGCTTTACAAAACGGATATGAGCGGCAAAAACTATGTTGATATCAATCTCTCCGCCGTTCCCGCCGAACTCGGCGACAATTACGGCATAAAGCATATCGGCGGCATAAGTTACTACAACGGCTTTATCTATGCCGGTATGGAGGACAGCAAAGTCTGGCGGCATCCGGTTGTGGGCGTATATCTTGCAGAAACGCTGGAATTTGTTGAGTATTTCGAACTTGACAGCGCCGTGCATACAAGGGGGCTTCCCTGGGTGAGCGTTGACGGCGAAACGGGTCTGCTCTACGCCTTCGACCACTCGAAAACTCCCGAAAAAATCGTTGTTTACAACACGGAAAACAATATGGAAAAAACAGCCGAAATCCCGCTTGAGGAGACGGTAAAAAGCGTTCAGGGCGGCGAGTTTTACAACGGCACCCTGTATGTGTCCGCAAACGATGAAACGCAGGCGATTTACGGCGTGAATGTCGAAAACGGCAAAACTGAAAAAATCACCGACCGCAACCTGACAAAGGGCAGTGAAGGCGAGGGGATGACTATAATCGGATCGGACGGCGAAGCGTATATCCTCGCTTTTGATTTAGGTCCGCTCTTTGTAAACACAAACCTCAGGAAATATCCGTTAGGCGAATAAAAAAGCAACCCGTGCTCTTCTGAACACGGGTTGTCGTGTATTCTCAAATATCAATTGAATATAACAAAAGTATATGATAGAATAAAACAGATATGTACAAGCTTTTGTCACGGCAGACAGAAGCCCGCTGAACGGTAGATTTCATACCAGTCTTCACGGGTCAACTCAATCTGAGCGCCCGCCGCTGTTTCACGCATTCTTGCGGGGTTTACGGAGCCCGATATAAGCTGGATTTTCGCGGGATGTCTGAGAATCCACGCCGCAGCCAGAGCCGTGGGAGTTGAAGCGTATTTCTGCGCGAGTTCATCGAGTTTTTCATTGAGCGCGGGGTATTTTTCGCGGTCTCCTATGAACGGACCCTTGAAGAATCCGCCCTGGAACGGCGACCACGCCTGAATGGTGATTCCCTTTATACGGGTGTATTCGAGGGCGCTGCCGTCGTGCATAACCGATTCATCGTTTTTCATATTTACATTCAGCCCCGAGGTAACAAGCCCCGATTCGGGAACGGAAAACTGAAGCTGATCGGCGATAATCCGCTGTCTGACGGCGGTTTTAAGCAGTTCAATCTGCATGGGGTTGTGGTTGGAAACACCGAAATAACGCACCTTTCCCGCGCTTTCGAGCGTGTCAAACGCCTCTGCCACCTCCTCCGGTTCCATAAGCGAGTCCGGTCTGTGAAGCAGGAGAACATCTATATAATCCGTGTTGAGCCGTTTTAATGAAGCGTCCACGGAGTTTAAAATATGTTCCTTCGAAAAATCGAAAAAGCCCTTTCGTATTCCGCATTTTGTCTGAATTGTTATCTTTTCGCGCAGTGAGGGGTGCTCTTTTAAATAATCGCCGAACAGTTCTTCGCATTTTCCTCCGCCGTAGATGTCGGCGTGGTCGAAAAAGTCGATTCCGAGCCCGAGCGCCGTGTCTATAACCTCGCCCGCGCCGCTTTTCGCGTCTGTCAGGCGCATACAGCCCATCGCCACAGCCGGGGCGGGGAGTACTCCGCCGAGCATTATCTTTTTCATATTGTTCCTCCTTGCTTATTCCGGTATGACCGAAAGAATATAGTCCGCTATTTTCGTGCTGTTCATAATATAGCCCGAGTGACCCGCTTTCGGGAATATTTTCAACTGCGCTCCCGGGACAGTTTCTGCTATATGTTTTGTGTGCGACAGTTTTATAACATCTTTTTCGCCCGCCGTCACATAGGTCGGAACCGATATCGCGCCGAGTATTTCGTCGGTAATATCCGGCTCGCGCATCATTATTCTCATTTTGTCGCTGCGGTCTATGTGGCTCCAGAATTTAAAGAATTTCATCGGCAGGTCCTTTGTGCTGCCGGGGTTGAGACTCGCCCCGCTTACAATGAGAGCCGAGAGCAGGCCGGGATGGGCGGAAGCGAGAAGGATGCCGGTTATTCCGCCGTCGGAAAAACCGTAGAACACGGGCTTTTCCAGCCCGAGCTGTGTTATGAACTCGAACATATCTTGCGCCATATCCTCATAGTGCAGGTTCCTGACCCTGTCGCTTTTACCGTGGTCGCGCGTGTCCGGGCAGTAAACCGTAAAATGCTTTTCGAGCACTTTCACGGCGCTTTTGAATATTTTATGGGTCATACTGTTGCAGTGCGACATAACAAGCGGCCTGCCCGAGCCGGACTTTTCATAAAACAGGCGCACGCCGTTTACCGTAACATACATAATTCCCACCGCCTTTCAAATACAATTTATCATAATTCAAACTGAAATACAATCTTTTTTACAGAAAAGAAAAATGTACATTATAAAGGGGAGTGCCGGATGCGCAGACTCAGGGTGATAATCAGTATTCTTATGTGTCTGGTTACGGGCGGAAACTTTTTTCCGCAGATATGGAATTTTCTCAGAGCGGGAGACCTTGATATGATTAAAAACGACCACACAAAATCATTTGCTGCCGAATTCACCGAACTTGTGCCCTACGCGAACAACGACAGGGACCGCCTCAGCTGGCAGGAGGGAATGGTCACGGGCAACGGCGAAAACGGAGCGGTCATTGCGGGTTCGCCCTATGGCGACACGATTATTTACCAGAACATTAATTTCATTATGCCCTCCGCCGACCCGAGATACACTCCCGACGAGGTCACCTCCCAGCTTGAGGAGGCGAGGCAGGCGGTTATAAACGGCGATGACACCTGGGATATCCACGGCAGAAACGCCTCGTATTTCTACGCCTTCCATCCCGGCCCCGTACTCAGGTTCAGCAGTCAGAAACACGCCTACGGCAGTTACATCCGCTGGATGGATTTTGAAACGGCTGAGGTCGGCGTGAAATATACCGACATTCTCGGCACCTGGGAGAGGGCGACCTTCTCCTCGAGGGAGGACAATGTAACGGTAACAAAAATAGAAAAATCCTCGCTCGGCGCGAAAATCAATATGACCCTCTCGCTCGACGACTGCTGGTCGTTAAGGGGCTTCGGCGGCGGTAACGAGAAGGATATGCGCTACAAGAAACTCGTTGATGAAAACGCGGATTACATAGCGCAGATAGCTCACTACCCCTCCTATGAGAACAGCGAACTCAAGGACGGCGGCTACTGCGGGCTTATAAGAGTCATAGCGGTCGGCGGCAAAAAAGAGAGAGTTGTGCTCGATGAGACAAACGACTCCGAAAACCTTGCGAAGGATAAAAACCCCGCTGTAAAAATCACAGGCGCCTCAGCGGTTTATCTTATAGCGAAATCCGACCGCACCTTCAATATGGGCGCGTTTGAGGATTTTGAAGGTGCCGAAAAATACGCCCTTCTTGATGAACTGAATGAGTACACAAAATCAGTCGAGAATAAATATAAAACAGACGGCGTTTTCGATTATGAAAAGGCGCTTGCCCCTCACGCGGAGAAGCAGTCCGCTCTTTTCAACACGGTAAAATTCGACCTGGGCGACGATGAAAACGAAGCGGTCGCAAACGAATATTTAATCCGGCTTCAGCGCGAAAGCGACACCCTTATTCCCGCCATGGTCGAGCGCGCTTACAACCAGGGCAGATATATCCAGATTTGCTGCGCGGGCACATCCTTCCCGCGGCTCTACGGAATGTGGACGGGCGAGTGGAACCCGGGCTGGCGCGGCATTTACACAATGGACGCGAATGTCAACCTTCAGTCCTCGGGTATGAACACGGGCAATATGTATATCGCGGGCGAGAGTTATATCAAATTCGTTCTGAAGCAGATTCCCGACTGGGAGGAGAACGCCGCGAAAACCTACGGTATGACCGACGCCATACAGGTTCCCGTAAACACCGACGGCGACAGGGCTATGATGGTCGAGTACAACCGCTGGTATCCCTTCCAGTACTGGAACGCGGGAGCGAGCTGGATGCTGCTGCCGATATATGAGTTCTGGAAATGCTACGGCAACAGGGAGATTGAGTATAACGGCGAAACGCTCGACCTTGAAAAGGATATCCTCCTGCCCCTGCTTACAAAACAGGCGAATTTCTGGGAGCAGATCTGCACCCCCGAATATTTCACGGATAAGGACGGCAATGCCCGTTATGAGCGCGGAAAAACCGCACTTGAAGAGGGCGAGAAATATCTTATTATTCCCTCATATTCACCGGAGAACGCGCCGCTCGGTTACAATTCGCCTATCACCGCGAACGCCACAATGGACATCTCCGCCGCCAAGGACGGGCTGAGAATGACAATCGAAGCGGAAAAGGCGGTAAAGTCACAGGGCTGGGAGGAGAGAATCGAAAAATGGGAGGCGCTTATGAGCCTGCTTCCCGATTACAAGTTCGATGAGAGCGGAGCGCTCTGCGAATGGGCGATGAACGAATACAGCGAAAACAACAAGCACCGCCACATAAGCCACCTCTACGCCGCCTGGCCCGCCTTTGAGACGCAGACGGATGAGCAGCTTGCCGCCGCCTGCAATCAGGCGATTGAGAACCGCAACCGCGAAAACGAGGGCGAGGACGACACCGCCTCCCACGGCTGGGTTCACAAGGCGCTTGTCGCGGCGCGCCTCAAAAACGCAGAGTCCGTTTACCATTCACTTTATATGCTTATGGCGGATAACCTCTACTACACCTCGCTTATGACCGACCACTACACGCACGGCGGCTGGGGAGTGTTCTGCACGGACACGGCAATCGGAACGGTGGGCATTATTGATGAAATGCTCCTCTACTCAAACAGCGGCGTAATTGAAGCCCTGCCCGCCCTGCCGGACGAATGGAGCGAGGGCAGCATAAAAGGGCTCAGGGCGAGAACGAACGCCGAGGTTTCAATCGAATGGAATGAGTCAACCGTAAAAATCACCGTAACAAGCGACGAGGCGCAGACAATCGATGTGGGTGTTTACGGCGGAAAGACGGAAAAACTCACCTTCGGAAAAGGCGAAATAAAAGAGATAATATTAAACAGACAGGTGAAACAATGAAACTTGAAAAATCAACGCTCGAAATCGTGCTTGAGCGCCCCGTAAAACTGCTTCATGTAACCGACACGCACCTGACCCTGGTCGATGAGCGCGACAACGAGCGCAAGCACGCGCTCGCAAAAAGGCTCCGTGACCCGGACAAGGAAAAATATCTGTGTGAGCAGCTTGACTACGCGAGGGAAAACTGCGACCTGCTTGTTCACACGGGCGACCTTATGGATTTTGTTTCCCACGCCAATGTTGAGAAAGCGCGCGAGGTGGTGTCGGATGAAAAAGTGTTTTTCATCGCGGGCAACCACGACTACTCACAGTATGTGGGCGAGGCGTGGGAGGACAAGGCGTACCGTATGAACAGCTATATGGAAATTGAGCGTATGGGCGGTCTCGGAGTGCCGATGCTTTTCAATTCCCGCGTTGCCGGCGGCGTGAACATAGTAGGCATTGACAACAGTTATTATCTTTTTGAGGACTGGCAGATTGTCCGACTCAAAAAAGAGGTTGAAAAAGGTCTGCCTGTAATTCTCACTTTTCACGACCCGCTGTTTGAGCAGTCGCTCTATGATTATCACTATGAGCACTCGCCCGAGGACTGCACCTATATTGTGGGCTGCGATGAGGAGCATCTGCTTCGCTACAGCGAGTTCAGGGCATATCAGCAGCGCCCGGACGAGCCGACTCTCAGAATGATTGACTATATAAAGAGCGAGCCGTTGATAAAGGCGATACTCACGGGGCACCTGCATTTCAGTTTTGAGAGCAGACTTACCCCGACGCTCACCCAGTATGTAACGGGCGGCGCCTACGACGGCACCTGCCGCGAACTGACTATTGTCTGAAAACCATCCCTTGTGAAAGGAAGATTCTTTTGGAAACGGTAACATTGAAAAAATCGCTCTCGTTTGACTGCCCGGACGGCTTTCACGTTATGAGCAGGGACGAGCTTAAAAAGCTTTATCTTGACAGCTACCGCAACAGGGCGGGCGTGTGGGATACTAAGCGCCACCTGATTGTTTCGGTTTTCCGCAACAAGCCGCTTAAACTGTTCTACAAAATGTCGGATGAAAAGGCGGCGGCCGACGGCATCCGCAATCTTTTCAGAAAGAAAATGCCCGAGTATAAGGAGGGCAAAAGCGTTGAAACGGCAATAGCGGGGCAGAGGGCGAGCGGCTTTGACTACACCTACCGCGTAAAGGGAGTCGCGCAGGAGGCAAGCGTGTATGTGTTCAAACATAAAGGTTATGTTTACACAGTATATTGTTACGCCCGCGCTCCGCTTACAAAGGATGACGCGAAAATTCTCCGCGGTATTCTCGACTCAATGCGGACTCTGTGACACATATAATAAATAACCCGGCAGGAATTTTCCTGCCGGGTATCTTTCTGTTTAACCGGGTTTATCCGTCATTTCAAAAACAAGTTCTCCGCCCGAGGTCAGCGCTTCGTGGGTGATAAAGAAATCCGTTATTTTTTCGGAATCCAGTTTGACGGATGAAATATATATGTTTTTATCGCTGTTGTTTTTAACCGTGATTTTAAGTTCGTTTCCGTTTTCGAAGCGGATAACGGCTGAGTCGACACAAGGCGAGCCGATATAATATTTATCCGTGCCCGCGACGGGGTAAATTCCGATTGCCGAAAGCACATACCAGCTGCTCAGCGTGCCGCCGTCGTCGTTGCCGTCAAGCCCGTCAATATCCGTGCTGAAGCGGTTTTCAAGAGTCCAGCGCACCCATTTCTGAGTGAGATCCGCCCTGCCCGCGTCAATGAAAAGATAGGGCGTGTGTATGTCGTGCTGGTTTCCTATCCAGTAGCCCGCGCCGGGGTCAAGCGCCGCTCTCGAGGGCGAGGCGCTCTTCATGAATTTTTCAAGTTCCGAAACAAAGTATTCCCGCTGTCCGAAAAGTTCAATCAGCCCCTTCACATCCTGCTGGGCGCTCCAGCGCCAGTGGTTCACTCCGCCCTCGCAGAACGCCCTGAAATATTTTGTGCCGAAAATGTCGTCAAAGAACGAGGTGATAAGCGTTGTTACCTTCTGAAAACTTCCGTCCGCGTTTCTCGGCATAAACGCCTTGCTCTCATCATCCCATATATTTTTGTAATAGCCGGCGCGTTCGGAGAAAACAGCCGCCTCATCACCGTGACCGAGAGCCGCCGCCAGCCGCGCGAGAGCGTCGTTTTCCCACGAGAACTCAAGCGTTTTGGAAACGGAATAGCGGTCTATGACATCGTCGGGAATATACCCGTATTCGTTGTAGGCGTTAATCTCGTTTTTGAGGTCGCCGTCGCCGATAAGCCCCTGCGCGCAGTCCGCCATATAGGAGTACGCCTTTTCGGCGTCAAAATCGAAGCCCTTGAAATAGCTTTCGGCAAGCACTATATTCGCGGGGTTGCCGAACATCGAGCCGGAATAGCCCGCGCCCATAGGCCAGCGGGGGAGCACTCCGCCCCTGTCCGCCATATCCAGCAGACTTTCAACGCAGTCGCGCTGAATGTCGGGAGCGATGAGGGAGTAAAGCGGATGGGTAGTTCTGCAGGTGTCCCAGAGCGACATGTCCGTTCTGTATGTATAGCCGTCAGCGGAATGAACCTGCTTGTCAAAGCCGAGATATTCGCCGTTTGAGTCGGTGAAATCCGTGGGCATAATCATTGAGCGGTAGAGGGCTGTGTAAAAGATTTCCTTGATGTTGTCACCGGCGCTTATGTCAATTACCGAAAGGCGCTTTTCCCATTCATTAACCGTGCCCGCGAGCACCTCGTCAAAGCTTCCCGCAGCTTCCGTCTCAAGGTTTTCCCTCGCGTTTTCTTCGCTTATAAAACTTATGCCGGTTCTGAAATTGACCTCTTTTTCGCCGAAGGTCACGGTCGCTCCGGTATCGCCCGCCGTTATGGATTCGGGCTGTGAGTCAAACCTCGCGTATAAATAAACGGGCAGACCCTGATATCTTCCGCTGAATGTGCCGAAGAGCACCGCCTCAGCCGTAAGCGATTTTCCGTCCTCACCCACGGTGACGGCGGCGTTTTCAACTCTGCCCGAGCTTATGCAGGAGGAGGCGTCAATATATACGGCGGCGTCTTTTTCGCTGTTGAAGGTGAACCTGTAAACCGCGCAGTGATTTGAAGCGGTCATTTCGCACAGCGCCCCCGCCGCGGGCAGATAAACCCCGTAATAGCCGGGGTAAGCCGACTCGCTTTTGTGCGAATAGGCGAGGCAGGAGGGCTTTTTGCCGTTTACGCAGGGCGTTACGCGGAACATTCCGTAATCGCGCGCTCCCGTGCCGGAAAGGCGGCTGTGGCTGAAGCCGAGAATATGCCCGTGCTCATAGTAGTAGCCCGAGGTGTTTGTCTTGATTGCCGCCGTGCCGCCGACGGCGCAGGTGTCGGGCCCCACTCTCACGCATCCGAAGGGCGCGCAGGCGGCGGGGCTGAGCATAGCGCACGCCCAGGGAATTCCGCCCGTGCCGATGAACGGGTTTACATATTGAGTGTATTGCCCTGTCTGCTTTTCGGGCATCTCTTTTTTGATTACAAAGCCCGAGGAAACGCTCGAAAACAGCATTTCAACAGTCAGAAACAAAGATACTATCAAGCGCAGAATACGCATTCGTCCATTCCTCCGCCGTTATGATTTGTCAGGTAAGCGTATAGTTTTTCGCGTATTTCTTTTCCCAGTTTTCCTCTATGGTCTCGCGCCAGCGAATCGCTTCTTTTTTCATCTCCCCGCAAAGTTCGGGCATCTCGTCCGCGAGGTTATTTTTTTCGCCGGGGTCGCTGTTCAAATCGGAAAGGAAGACCTCCGCCCGCGGCTCGGCGCTTTCAACAACTCTGCCGTTGAGCACCAGTTTGTAGTCACCCTTGCGTAAGGCTGTCTGCCCCTCCATTTCCCAGAAAAGGCTGTCGTGGCATTTTTCCTCACCGCCTTCGAGGAAGGGAAGAATGCTCTCGCCGTCGAGGTCATATTCGGCGGGGTCACCGCCGCACGCCTCTAAAACAGTCGGGAAAAGGTCGGTTGAGATGTGCGGCTTGTCCGATACTCCGGGCTTTATTCCGCCCTTCATATTTATAAGCGCGGGCACACGGATTCCGCCCTCAAAAAGGCTGAATTTGTGCCCCGTGAATTTTCCGCTCGAGCCACCGTAGTAAAAATCCTCGGTTCCGTCGAGCCAGTTTCTGCTCTCGCGCGAGGGTCCGTTATCGCTCTGGTAATAGATAATCGTGTTTTCCCTGAGCCCGAGTTCGTCGAGAGCCGCCGTTATTTCGCCCACGCCGTCGTCAACCGCGCTGAGCATAGCCGCCAGAATGCGTCTGTCCCACGGAAGGTCCGGGAAGCGGTCAAGGTATTTTTCGGGTGCGTGCATGGGATAATGCGGGGCGTTGTACGCGACATAGAGAAAGAACGGTTCGTCCTTATGCCGCTTTATGAAATCCACGCTTTTTCGTGTGATTCTTTCGGTTAAGTATTCGCCGTTCGCGTAAACCTCGTTCTCGTTTTCCCACAGGTCGTGAGTCGGGTTGCAGCCACCGTCCGCCATACCGTAATAGAATATGTGAGAATAGTAGTCGAGGCAGCCCGCGAGGAAACCGCTGAACTCGTCAAAGCCGTTGTCGTTAGGTCTGCATCCGGGCTTTAATCCGAGGTGCCATTTGCCGCAGATGCCTGTGGAGTAGCCGAGCTTTTTGAGTGCCGCCGCGATTGTGGGCACTTCGGCTGTAAGTCCGCTCGCTCTTCTGTGACCCGCGAGAATGGCGCGCACACCGGCGTTGGCGGGGTATCTGCCCGTGAGAAGGGCGGCTCTGGAGGGCGAGCATACGGGCGATGCCGCGTACATTGAACGGAACAGCATTCCGTCCTCCGCAAGCGAGTCTATGTTCGGAGTTTTCAGTTCTTCGGCGCCGAGGCAGCCGAGGTCGCCGTAGCCCTGGTCGTCGGTCATTATGAAAATAACATTCGGGCGGCTCATTTTTGCCTTCCTCCCTTGCATTATCGATATATTTTCATTATACTATCGTTAAGAATAAAGTCAACGGGAATAATGCTTATGAAGAAATTAATTTTGCTTGTCAAACCCGCCGCGGGGCTGTGCAATATGGATTGCGGCTATTGCTTTTACAGACCCGTGAGCGAGGGCAGGGAAAACAGAATAATGACCCGTGGCACGGCGGATCTGCTTATCGAAAAAATCGAAAAGTTTTCGCCGTCGGAGGTTTCCGTTATGTTTCAGGGCGGCGAGCCGACTCTCGCGGGGCTTGATTTCTATAAGTATTTTGTAGGGAAAATACATGAGAGAATCAAGGCGCCCGTATTTTACTCGATTCAGACAAACGCCCTTCTCATTGACGACGCCTTCGCCCGCTTCCTTAAAGAAAACGAATTTCTCACAGGCGTGTCGCTCGACGGAGCACGGAGAACAAACGACAGATACCGCCTTGACAGCGGGGGCGAAAGCGTTCTGCCGCGGGTGCTTGACGCTGTGTCGCTTCTCAATAAGCACAAAGTCGATTTCAACATTCTCTCGGTTGTTGACGACAAAAACGCCGCCGATATCGAAAGCACATACGCCTATTTCAAAAAGCACCGTTTCGGCTATCTGCAGTTCATTCCCTGCATAGACGGGGGAGGCGGGATATCGCTCTCGGCGGAGAGCTATGAAACATTCCTCAAAAAACTGTTTGATCTGTGGTATGACGATTATATGAGCGGCAATTATATTTCCGTGCGCCATATTGACAATTACATAGGCATTCTCGCGGGCAGGGCGCCCGAAAGCTGCGCCATGTGCGGCACCTGCGGGCACTATTTTGTTGTTGAATCGGACGGCTGCATATATCCCTGCGATTTTTACTGCGGGGATTCATACAAAGTAGGTACACTTTATGATGACAGCCCGTTTGAAATAATCGAAAAACACAAGGCGTTCATTGAAGAGTCTCTGCTTATTCACTCACACTGCAAAACCTGCAAATACTACGCGCTTTGCCGCGGCGGCTGCAGGAGAGACAGAATAAACAATTATAGCGAAAACATTTACTGCGGCTCCTATTACAATTTCTTTGAATACGCCCTTGAGCGTATGGCGGCGATTGCCCGTTCGTTACAGAGAAAAGCATAATGTTATTGTTATAAATAAAAAAGCAACGGCGTGTTGCTTGTATTCGCGCCGCTTTTGTATTATGATTGATACAGAAAAGGAGATGCGCTTATGAATACAAAGGATGTTATATACGAACTCAGAACAAAAAACGGGCTTTCACAGGATGAACTTGCCGAAAAGGTTTTTGTAACCCGCCAGGCGGTATCGCGCTGGGAGACCGGCGACACCGTTCCGAACACCGAAACGCTCAAACTGCTCTCAAACACTTTCGGCGTTTCAATCAACACTCTTCTGGGCTCGCCCCGCAAGCTTGTGTGCCAGTGCTGCGGAATGCCGCTTGAGGACGAGATGATAGGCAGAAACAGCGACGGCTCGCTCAACGAGGAATACTGCAAATGGTGCTACGCCGACGGAACCTACACATACAGCGATATGGATGAACTCATTGATGTCTGCGTAAAGCATATGGCGGGCGAAAACTTCACCGAGGAGCAGGCGCGCGCCTATATGAAAGGGCTGCTGCCCACTTTAAACTACTGGAAAAAGTATGACGAACTCGGCGACAACGGGGAGTTTGACGAGTTCAAGCAAAAACTCATTGAGGAGATAAACGCCCTCAATATTGAAGGCATGCCGAAACTTGAAAGTTTAAACGCCCTTGTCGGCAAATTCGTAAACCTCGAATACCGTCTGCCGAACGGCGAAATGGTGAAGTTCCTCGACGACGGCAAAACCTATCTCGGCAATCAGCTTGAGTCTGAGTTTGACCCGAAGGTTTGCTTCGGAGTGCTCGCCGATATGGATTTCATTCTCATCTGCACCTATGAGGAGCAGGGGAAAAACCCGGAACTTGTGCTTTACAAAAAGAGATAAATTTACCCGATGTAAAACCGAAGGTGTGCGCGTACATTTATGAACGATATGAATTTACTGTTTTCCAAAATGGTGGGAACGCTGGCTGTTGTTTTGCTGATTGCCGGCTTTATCGGCGGCAGCGACATCATTTCAAAATGGATGGACAGGCAGCAAAACCGCAGAAAATATGCCATTCTCGCGGGAATTGTAGGCGGACTTTTCGGCATTTACGGCAACATATCCGGCTTTGAGTTAAACGGGGCGGTTATTTCCGTGCGCGATATCGGTCCTATGCTCGCGGGCTTTCTCGGAGGGCCTGTCGGCGGTATTATTGCCGGTCTTCTCGCGGGGCTTCACCGCCTTATGCTCGGCGGCATAACCGCGAAGGCATGTGTTGTCGCCACCTGCTGCATAGGTATTATGTGCGGAGTTATTTCAAAGTTTAAACACGATGTTGTCGTAAAGCCCTACTGGGCGCTTCTCATAAGCGCGGTCATGGAAACATTCCACCTCGGCGTGGTGCTTATTATGGTAAAACCGTTTGAGACCGCTTTCGGCATAGTAAGGCAGATAGCCGTTCCCTTTGTGGCGGTGAACGCTCTCGGCTTTGCTATGATGATAGCCATTATGAGCTACACCGAAAGGCAACGCAATATGGCAATTGAAAGAAGTCGCCTGCAGTCGGAACTTGAGGTGGCAAATGTAATTCAGCACTCTCTCCTGCCGGATATTTCCGGCACTTATCCGGGGCGCGCGGAAGTTGATGTGAGCGCCTGTATGGAAGCGGCAAAGGAAGTCGGCGGCGACTTTTACGATGTGTTTTTTGTTGAAAAGGATAAAATCGCTTTTGTAATAGGCGATGTTTCGGGCAAGGGCGTTCCCGCCGCGCTGTTTATGGCAAGCTCCAAAATCACGCTTCAGAACTGCATACGCGATATTCCCGAACTATCGTCGGCTGTTGAAACGGCGAACAACTCCATCTGCGCGAGAAACGAGGCGGATATGTTCGTCACTCTCTGGGTGGGCGTTCTGGACCTTAAAAGCGGAGAACTTACCTATGTGAACGCCGGGCACAATCCGCCCGTCACGGTTATCGGAGGCAAGGCGGATTATCTCAGATCAAAAAGCGGCCTTGTTCTGGGCGGAATGGAGGGCGTTCGCTACAAAGAGCACTCCGTATCGCTCGGCAAAGGCGATATTGTATGCCTCTATACCGACGGCATAACCGAGGCGAACAATCCGAACACGGAACTTTACGGCGAGGAGCGGCTGCTTTCCTGCTTTGAAGATACCCGGGGCGCGGGCGCAGTTCAGCTTGTGGAGAGAATAAAGAATTCCGTTGACTCTTTCGCCGCGGGCAGCAGCCAGTTTGACGATATGACAATGCTCTGCTTCAGATTCATATAACAATATATAAAAACGGTCACACTTTGCTGTGACCGTTTTTATATATTCGGAAAAAGAAAAATCCGGCGTTTTCAAACGCCGGATTTGTTGCTATTATATGGCTTTTCCGCCGACGGTTGTTACTCAACCGTTACGGTGCCGTCCTCGTCAACCGTTATTTTCATACCGTCCTGCACATAGTCGAGGAATTCCTGACCGAGGCAGTCAACCGTGACCATCGGCGTGTCGCAGAAGTTGGCGGCGAGAATCGCGCCCGCGGCAGCGAGGGAGTCTATATGCTCCGAGAAGAGCAGGCAGGCGGGGCTTTTGCCGAGCGATTTCGCGCAGTAGAGCACCATTCCGCCCGTGGTGGAGCCGATAGTCTGCGGAAGGCACAGCGCCTTGTTGAGCATCGGCTTTCTGTATAAATCCTTGTTGTTCTGGTCATCGCATTCGGTCTGCTTGTATTTGTTGCCGAGAATCGGGATTTCGCCGAACTGGAGCGCTCCCTGGAAGGAGGCGAGTGTGTTGAAACCGCCGCGGGATACAAGGGCGTCAGCCGTGCATTTGCCGGCGACTACGGGTCTGCCTTTGAACTGTTTCATCTCATTTTACCTCCTTTGTGATTATGTCAAGAATCTGCTCGCTTCTGTAATAGCGGGAGGTCGTGTAGGTTCTGAGCTTGTTGGAGCAGGTTATAACATTCTTTGACTTGCAAAGCGGGTTGTTCATATACATAAGCGGGCATATATAACTGAGAATTACGCCGCAGTCCTTGAGAACTTTCGCTTTTTCGGTTTTGTTGAATTTTTCGATTACGCCGGGGGCGGAGGTGAACACCGTGGGCACGGACACCTTTTTGAGCCCGTTCTTTTTAAGCCCTTCGGCAACATTGTCCGTCCACTCGTTCAGCTGGGCGAGCGAGAGATGCGGGCAGCCCACAAAGCAGAGCTGCGGCTTGCCGTCGGGGTTCTTCCACATTACGGGATATTCGTTTTGCACTCTTTTGAGTTCCGCGTCGTCAATCACATAAACCTTCGCGTTTTCCGCGATGAGCGCCTCGCCCTGTTCCTTCGCCTCGGGGGTGAGGTTCGCTATATGGTAGAGACCTACGGCGCCGTTTGACGCCGTTGCCGCGCCGAAATCCTTGAGATATGCGCAGGCGTCGCCGTCGAGTTCTGTGCCGAGCCATTTGTCCAGCCCTTTGACATAGGGCACATCCTCCATAACCTTCATACCGATTGCGGAGCCGAGAACCTGTGCCTCGGGCTTTTTGGTTGTGTTTACCTCCACAACCCAGGTCGCCTTTCTGCCCTCGTCCGTGAGCAGACCGAAATAAGGAACAAAGCCCGTGATTGAGCCGAAAAGCTCAATTATGCCGGAGTTTCTGTTGCAGCGCGCGCCGAGCACGGAGTTGGCGTAAACGACGGCGGAGGACTCGGCCCAGGAAAGAATTTCACCCTTTGCGGGCTTGTTGCCGACCTCGTCAAGATAGCAGGCGCAGGTGTAGGAGTTCTTGTCGATTAATCCGAGTTTTGTAAGCTGGGCGTCGTAACTGTCCTGCATGGAGTACATAAGCTTGTTGAAAACGATATTTTCAAGAAAACCCGCGGGAACATTGGGGTCAATCGGTTTCGGGTCAACGGAGAATTTCTGCTTGGAAATCGCGTTGCCTTCAATGAGCGTGTCCATAAGGTCGTAAACGGGCTTCATAACCTTTAAGCCGAAGCTCGTTACAAGGTGACCTTTTTCGCTTGTGACAGGCACCATCTTTTCGGCTCCGAACGCCTCGCCGTACATAACAAGGGTTTTCATAACCTTGGCGACGGCGTCGCCCCTTGAGCCGTTAAGCAGGGTTTCCTGTTCGGGAGTCAGAGTCATTTTGTAATCCATAGCCGTAACAGATCCTTTCTAAATTAAGATTAACAATATTATTTTATCATTTACGCAAATATTTTTCAATAAGAAAATTGTCGCTTTCCATATAAGCGTAAACAGAAAAAGGAGACCGCAGTCAAGCTATGACCGGCAAAAAATCAAAGGGGTAAAACGGCGACTACAGAACCTCAAAAAGCAAATGCTACAATGTGGTCACAACAGCAAAAGAAAAAACGAAAGGAGAAAGAGTTATGTCGAAAAGCTATTACGGGTGCTGCGGATTCTGCAAATATATGAATCTTTACAGCGGTTACACCTTCTGCTACTCAACAACCTTCAACTGCGAAAAGTATGACAGACAGGTGAAGGCGGGAGAGAAATGCTGCAGCAAATTCGAACCCGATTCAAACCGTTCAGGCAGCATGATCGAAAAATACGACAGATAAAACAAAAAGGTTAAACACCGAAAAAAATAATAAAGGAGAAATAAAAATGAACAACAATTATGAAAACAATGTAACGGAAATCAGAAAATGCCATTCCTGCGGCAGGGAGTTCCCCGAGAATCTCGGCTATAACGCCTTCCATATGATTACTTACAAAGAGTACTGGTTTGACAGCGTTGAATGCCTCCATTCCTGGGCAGTTACCAGAATTGTCACGCTTGCGATAACACTTATTCTCGGCATTGTCGCCATGGTCTGCATGATAGGCGAAATGGGAGCAACCGGAGCGGTCTTTATCACTCTTCCGTATATGATAAGATATGCCGCGCTCAAATTCAGTGATTTGTTTGACGGCGGCAACGGAGGCGAGTTTTTAACCATTATGCTTGTGCTCCTTTCAACAATCACTGTGGTTTATCCTCTTTATAAATTCATCAGAGAACTTGTTGAATATATTTCACTCGCAAAATACCAGGGCAATCCCGCCGTTGAGCAGTACAAGGAATATCTAAACAATTCACAAAACGCATATTATAATCAGTATCCCACATATCAGCAGTGATAAAGCGAAAACTCCGCCCTAAACGGACGGAGTTTTCTTTTTGTATGATTATGCCTTTTCAGATGTGTTCGGTTTTAATCCCCGCACAGCGGCAGGCGCAGAATCGCCTTGAACAGGTCGCCGTCAATTATCAGCTGAAGGTTTCCGCCCTGAAGGGCGGCGAGATTGTTGGCGATTGAAAGCCCCAGCCCGCTGCCTCCGTCCGTGCGTGAGGAGTCGCCGCGTACAAAGCGCTCCATAAGCTCCCCGGCGGGAATATTGAGTTCCGTCGCCGATATGTTCTTTATTTCGAGCACCCCGTATTCCGCATCGCGTGTGAGAGTGAAATATACTCTTGAGCCGGTCGCGGAATATTTTGACGCGTTTGAAAGAAGATTTTCGATTATTCTGCAGGTCTTTATTCCGTCCGCGTTTATCATGACCGGCAGTTCGGGCAGAATTATTTTGAAATCAAGATCCGCCTTTTCAAAACTCTCAGCCATTTCGCCCGCGACCTGGGCGGTTAGTTCGCGCAGATTGATTCTTTCAATGTTCATCTGAATCGCTCCCGAGCTCGCCTTTGACGCCTCAACGAGGTCCTCAACAAGCACCTTGAGCCTCTGTGAGCGCTCCGAAAGCACCTCAATATATCCTTTAGCCGTTTCGTCCTCTATGTCGCATCTGCTCAAAAGGTCGGTGTAGTTTATAATTGAAGTGAGCGGCGTTTTGAGGTCGTGCGACACATTGGTTATCAGTTCCGTGCGCATTCTCTCGTCCTTCACCGCCTTGTCAACGGCTCTTGAAAGCTGCTCGCCCGTGAACTGCATATTATTGCCGAGAACTCTCAGCGATTCGGGGAAGCCGTTTGTGTCAATATTAAAATCGCCCCTGCTTGTGGAATCGATAATTCTGTCAAGATTTTTCGCGTAGGAGAGAACCTTTGCCGCAATGAAAGCGCAGAACGCAATCAGGAGTACGGCGCATATAAAACTTAAGCCCGTATAACGTCTCGCGAAGCCGGCGACCGCCGCGGCAAGCAGCAGAATAATCAGAACTGCCGCGCATATCATTATCACAACACTTCTGCCGAGTTTGCGCGGTTTGTAGGCGAGCAGTGAGAACAGCTTGCGTATTTTGCGGAAAAGCCAAAGAACGGGTCTTAATATGATAAAGTTTTTAAGCCATTTTCCGCCGGATTTTTTTAATCGGATTACGGAGAACAGCCAGCATTCAAAGACGAAGAAAGCGAGAGCGCAGCATATTCCCGCTCCGGCAAGGGCGAGATTGCCGGACTGAAGTTCGCTGAGACTTGAACCGATGAACTCTCCGCCAAACAGATAGACCGCCGTGCAGCCCGCCGCCCCGGTAACAAACAGCCCGAAGAATATGAGGGCGAGAAGAACGCCGATATCGCCGGGTATTCTGTCATAAAACATAAGGCGCACATTGTCGTTTTCATCTCTTTTTCCCGAGAGAACAGCCGAGATTACAAGCAGGATGATTGAAAGCACAAACAGCGCAACAGCCGCCGCAGCCGCGGCTTTTACAGGCACGCGGTTATTGTCCCAGGCGTATTTCTGAGGCGTCACCGTATCTTTGTTATAAAAAATATAAACTGTTGAGTTGTCGGGCCAGAATTCACTGTCAAGCGAAAACATAAGATTTACCGGAGTTGAGTAATAATCGCTGTAATATCCGTTGTCTGAAAAGCACTCAATGCCTTTTGATGTTATGCCTTCGGGAGTGACGGCAATATATATCAGGGCGGGGTTCTTCTCAAAATATTTATCCGCTCCGCCCGCCTTTTCAACGGCAGCCGTGAAGGGGGCAATATTCTTTTCGGCAATGTTGGTTATTACCCTGCTGTTTCCTTCAACTCTGATATAGTATGAAAATCCCGTGAGGCGGCTGAACATATCCTCGGCGTATGAGCAGTCGGCGTTTTCAATATTTTTGACCTGCTCGTCAAATAAACGGGTTATTTCTTTTTTTGCCACCGCCTCGCTGAGACCGCTGTTTTCAAGAAGAACGTCCCATTCCTCGTGATTTATCTTATTAATGTTGTAACGGTACTCGCGGTCAAACGCCTCATCGCGCACGAGGGACTTGTATTTGATTATTTCCCTGCTGTCGGTCAGTGTCAGCACTTTTTTTGCGGTTTCTATATTGCCGGCGGAATAATCGTCGGGATTCATCTCGTAATCGCGCACGGTGTACTGAAGTTCCTCTTTGATTATCGACGCCTGATTGTTAAGATACGATTCGAGTATGACAGGTATCGTCTTGTCGCAGTTTGCCTTTATAATCTTCGCGCTGTTCGCAAGGTCGAGAGTGTTCGCAATATTTACGGCGTCCGTGACCGCCTCGTCGAATTTTTTGCCGAAATCGAGAGTTTCGGTATAAGCGAGCCGGTTGGCTTCAAAAATATTATACTTCCCCGCCGTGTGAATCCTCATTGCCGTATAGAGCGTGAAGCACGCGGAAAACATAAGACTTACAACGCTGAGTATTACACATACCGCTTTGACTGCGGGTTTTACATTACTGCTTTTCAATTTTGTATCCAATTCCCCACACCACCTTTAAGTATTTCGGGTTTTTGGGATCGATTTCGATTTTCTCCCTTATTTTGCGAATATGAACGGTAACGGTTTTTTCACCCGGCAGCGTCGGCTCGTTCCATACCGCCTCGTAAATCTGATCCGTTGAGAACACTCTGCCGATGTTTTCCATAAGGAACTCAAGTATTTTGTATTCCGTGGCGGTCAGGCGCACTTCATCACCGTCAACGGTCACCTGCTTTGTTTCACGGTCGAGCGAGAGCCCTCCCGTTACGAGGCGCGAATCCTTTTTCTCCAGACTTCCGAGCGTCACATACCGCCTTATCTGCGACCTGACGCGCGCTGTCAGTTCAAGCGGATTGAACGGCTTTGTGATGTAATCGTCCGCCCCGAAGTTCAAGCCCGATATCTTGTCGGTGTCCTCGCTTTTCGCCGAGAGGATGATTACCGGAATGTTGTATTTTTCGCGTAGCTTGAGAGTCGCCGCCATGCCGTCCATCACGGGCATCATTATATCCATAAGAATACAGTGAATTTCGTTTTGCTCGACAATCTGAAGCGCCTCTTTGCCGTTTTGCGCCTTGAGCACCTCATAGCCCTCGAGTTTGAGATAAATCTCGAGCGAGTCCACAATGGGCTTGTCGTCATCGCAGATCAGAATGCGGTACATAAAAAACCTCCGTTCATATTCAGCGGGGAATCAATCCCGGCTGACCCGTTGTCTGTATTAAACCACCCGTAAGTAAAGAAACGGGAAAGAAAATTGTTAAGATTCGGTAAATTTACCGTTCAATCTGAAAAACTGTACAGATAATCACTCCGACAGCACCGCCTTGACAGCGCCAAGACAGTGTATTCTTACAACGCGGTTATTGTCTGTTTCCGATATTATTTTAAGTTGTTCGATATATGGAAGAACAAATTCCGGTCTGCGTTTGCCGAGCACACGAAAAATCTCAGGCGCTTCCGTTCTGACCTTTTCGTCCTCATCAAACAGCAGTTTTTCAAACATCGGCATATGGTTTTCATAAATATCCGGAGTGTTCACGGCAATATTTTCAGACGCCCATATAAAACTCAGCCGCACCTTCGCGCCCGGATCGGAGGCGAAGCGGAACATACTCTCCCAATACGGCTCAACAGTGCTGAAGCAACCTCGCCCTATTCTTCCCAGGGCATTGACCGCTCGTTCACGCAGAAGCGGCACGGAACTGTCAAAAAATGAAACTATAGAAGGAACCGTGTCCTGTGTTGCGAGCGGATGCTCAAGACCCGCCTCACCGAGCAGCCACATCGCCTTTGCCTTTATTCTGACGGAGCCGGAGTCGAGCAGAGCCGAGAGATACGGTATGCTCTCTTCCCACCTGAGCCTGTCTTTTGTCAATGCCGTGAGTTCTTTATATATTTCCGATTCGTTCACTCCCTCATCTCCCCGAAGCCCGTTTTTCAATTATCAGTTGCGCGGAGCCGTCCTCGAGCGAGTTGAACCGGTCATAGTGAATATGGCTGCCCTCCGCCTCACCGGCAAGAGCGGTCAGTTGCTCCGCCAGCGACAGCAGACCATCTCTGTTCGCGGAGACGGTGACCTCATCGCCGTTTGTTTTTACCTCAATTTCATATCCTTCACGCCATTTTATATCCATAATTAATCTCCGTATCATATATTCCGCGTGAGGCGTCGGTTATTCATCTCCGCCGCGGTCGGAATACAGTTTTTCTCATAATCGGTTTCGTTGTGAACAAACAAAACCGCCCCGTTGCTTACTACATTATCACGCGCAGGTGAAAAATTCAATAAAACACTTGATTTTTACAGCGAAGTCATATATAATATCGCTTGCAATTTAATAGCGATGTCAATTTGACACAACACGGAGAGTTGTCCGAGCTGGTCGAAGGAGCACGATTGGAAATCGTGTAACCGTTAAAAGCGGTTCGAGGGTTCGAATCCCTTGCTCTCCGCCAACAAAAACACCGAGACTTTTGTCTCGGTGTTTTTGCTTTGATGGGATTCGAAGCCTGAGAGGGTGAGCGGCGTTAAGAAAACAGTCCGGCGGACTGTTTTCAGCCGCGAAGTCCGAGGCGGGTACTGTTGCGAAGCAACGGTCGCCGAGGATGCAAGGATTTGCGCAGCAAAGACTTATCCCTTGCTCTCCGCCAATAAATCAGTTCGCCCGTCAGGGCGGGCTGATTTTTTTGTATTGAGGGATTCGAACAGCGAGGGGAGTTGAGGCAGAGCCGAAACCAAACACTCCGGTGGAGTGTTTGCCGAGTCGCAACGAGCGAAGCGAGGCGATAATAATCCCTTGCTCTCCGCCATGACAGACAAGGAGTTTTTACAATTCCTTGTCTGCTTTTTTTATCCCGAAAATATCAATTTTCTGCAAAAAAGGCGACGATTTGGCGACCAAATTTTTTTATAAATATCCCGATGCCTCTCAAGGCAGTTTGACAGCACTAATAATTAAAGCCCGTATCACTGCGATACGGGCATTTTTTGTTGTTGAATATTGCTTGGAAGAAAAAATTTGGTTGCACAGCTTTTCGTGAATGATTGTATTATATCGCTATTTCATGTTAACGGGTTGCAGTCTATGCGGTCAATGTTAAAATATTATCTCATTATTATTCTTCACCTGTGTATTCTTTTAACTCGAATTTAGACTCTTTGATATTAAATATAATAACGGTTTTCCATATATTGCTCCGGGCATAGAGTGTGACTCATCAAGACCATATAACTCAATTGCTTCCTCAACAGACCGTTCTGTGCCCAAATACACAAATTTTATTGGTTTACCGTTTTCAACTGTAAGTTCGACATCAGTTTGTTTTATAATCATAAAACTTCTTTCACTCACCTTCTGCAACTATTTGTTCTCTGCTGAACGGCGGCTTCTTTTTGTCAACCGATATTTTACCCCAGGGGCCATCAATAAATTCATTTAAAAGCTTATCATATTTTTTGTAATTCTCGGGATGTATCGCAAAAATATATGACCTTTGGGTTCCGCGATGAAATGTCAATACAATTATTTTTGCGTTATGAGAGTTATCATTGAATTCGTTTACTTTTTTGTGCCAAGCATCTTCTTTGCGTCGTGCCTTGTGACAATAGTAAACAACATCGGCGCCTTCATCATAATATTCTCTTAACTCGTCCAGCAAAGCATATTTGTCGGCAACATTTCGGGGTGGCGTTTTTCCTTCTCTATATGTACCGTTATCAGGATCAGCAAAAATCAGATTTGTTTTATTGTTTAACAGGGCTTTCTTTGCTCTTTTATGCCACTCCCTGCGCTCGTCAAAATCCGAAGTCAGAAATTCATTGAAGAAAACTGCATTGAGAATAACACCACTTTTTTCAATATCAAGAACAGATTTTTTATCTTTTTTTGCTATTTCTTGAAGATCTTTAAAAACTGATTCATCATATTGCCTGTCGCCATTTTCTCTTGTATCTTTTAGATAGTCTGTAAACTTTCCGTCATTGGATTCGTCATTTTCGGTTCTGTACCAATTAACTCCGATATTTATTCCTTTGCTTGACAGAAAACGGAGCAAGCCGTATTTTCCGTAATCACCGATGTCTGCAACATATTGATCTTTCAAAGCGCAGCCTCCTTAAGTTTTGCCTTTACTGTTTTTCAGCCACTCACGATGAGTACTTCGCCAAGTTGTTATTATGCATGCTTTGATGAAATTGGGACAACTGTCAGCCGAAATCATAGCTTTAGCTTCTTCTTCCGACAGTTGACCGAAATTTCTCCTTGTATCATTTTACATTTAATCTGAATGTTTCTTCTATCTGTCTGACAAATCTCTCCGCAATCGGTGTGTGCGTCTGGAACTTATTCCACACAAGATAAAGCTTCGTCTCAAGCTTCGGCGACAGCGGCCTGAATACAAGACCGCTTTCCGGAGAAAC